>JBJKVP010000001.1:0-97731 GCA_045562535.1 Dehalococcoidia bacterium
TCACACGGACATTCCTTAAGATGCTCCAACGTGGTCTGCCATAATTGGGTTATTATTGAAAAAGCATGGTAACTTATCCCTACTCCCCCAGGATGACCATCATATATGAACACCGTTGGTTTGTTAGTCTCACTATTATAATTGGTAGATACTCCCCCTATGTCCCATCTATCGCAGGAAGCAAATACCGGTAATAAACCTATTGCTGCATGCTCAAGAGCATGTAACGCCTCTGCAATATCTATTCCCTGTACTCCTGCCTCATCTAACAATTCCTGTGAAATAGTCCACCAAATTCCCTTTGTGTTATATCCATACTCTGGTAAATCAAGTTTTTCCCCTGAGATTAATTCATTTGAACCATGCCTTTTCCTTTGAAAACCCACTACTGATCGAGCCACTTCTAGTTCTCCAAAAAAAACAGGGACTTCCCCTTCCAATTTTGATTGTTCCTCTTGAACTATTGTTAAACGGGTTTGGTGCAGAGACTGTGTGTAATATGGTGAGGATTTTTCGGTTAGATAAACTATTCCTTCATCAAAATCAATACGCTCTACTAAAAATTCTTGGCCTTGATGTAAATATACTGCACCTGGGTACGCAGTCCTCAATGCTTCCTCTTTCCCAATCATTTCCAGTAGTTTCGCAGATTTAGTATCTAATAAAGAAAACTGTGAATCGCCACCTGATCTCAAGTTAACATCGCTTGCAGGGTATCCGACGGTAGGGCTCACATACCATCTAATATCATCACCTCTTTTTCGAGGCAACAACTTCCTCGAACTTGTCAGTAAGTCCAATACATCTGAAAATTTGCTAGGCCCAAAAAATTTTGAATCTTGCTCAATTAAAGGTTTTTCATAAGCAGCACACATTAAGTGTAGAGATAATATAAGTTCATTATTAGCGTCTAACAAGACATACTCAGCACCTCGCCTAAACAACAAGTCAGGATGCCTCGCTATATATTGTTCAAGTGGATTATCCGATAAAACCATGATGCTTAATCCGTACCTGTCACCCCTTCCTGACCGGAATGCCTGTTGCATTGTCGAAGCTAAAGATCCCGGATAACCAATTAGTAGAGTTGAGTCCAAATCACCAATATTGATCCCCAATTCTAGTGCGTTTGTTGAAACAAGACCTAACAGTTCTCCTGAAATGAATTTATGTTCTATCTGTTTCCTATCTTCCGGTAGATATCCAGCTCGGTATGACCCCACAATCTCTTTCTCACTAGTAACGCTCAAATTAAGTTCATCCCTGCTATATTTATGAAGTAATTCGGCAGTTTGCCTAGACCTAGCAAAGGCCAGTGTTTTACTACCAAATTCAACTAACTTTACAAACAAACGAACCCCTTCACTTAAATAACTACGCCTCATTCCAGTTTTTGGTTCTATAATCGGGGGGTTCCACAATGCAAAATCCCTTTTACCTCTATAAGATCCGTCGTGTTCAACAGATTCCACATTTACACCAAGTAATGCTTCAGCATGTTCCCTAGGATTACCCAAGGTTGCTGAGGTCAAAATAAATTTTGGGTTAGCTCCATACATCGAACAAATTCTCCTGAGTCGCCTAATCAATAAAGCAATATGTGATCCGTAGACTCCTTTATATTGATGTGCCTCATCCAAAACGATGTATTTCAAGTTCTTAAAATATTTAGACCACCTCTTATGGTTAGGTAAAATAGCAAGGTGAAGCATATCGGGATTAGTGAACAATATATTGGTTACTCCTCGTAAATTAGGCCTGTCCTCATAAGGAGTATCTCCATCATACATTGACGACACTGGGCGCTTTGGCAGAGACGCAACGAGTGAATTTAACGAATCCATTTGGTCTTGAGCCAAAGCTTTCGTAGGAAACATATACAATGCAGTAGATTTTTTATCTGTAAGGAAACTTTCTAAAGTAGGAACATAATAAATTAGGCTCTTGCCAGACGAGGGTCCTGAAGTCACAATGACGTTTTTCCCCTCAAGAATCAGGTCAATCGAATCAGCTTGATGAGAGAACAAAGACTCAATTCCTTTTAATTCAAGGGCGACAGACAAAAGAGGGTTAATTTTCATCCGCATCTTCTTAGTAGTTGGCAATCGCGATTCAAAATGCTCTACATAAGCAAGTTGACTCTGGTATTCCCGCATTCGGGATATCAATGATAAAAACGTTTCTAAACCCAAATGTAGCACCTTCCTAGATACGATTATCGACGATACTAGAACATTAGATCTTTCCCTACATGATAACATTTTGTACTTCATAATTTAATCTCTTTTTAACACAATCGGTCAAACCCTATGTTCTAATATAAGAGAATATAAATGTAGGAGGAGGTGAAATTGGAATAAATGGAAAATCAAAATTTATTGGACTTCGAAAAACGTGCGTCCTTCGCATATGGCGAAGAAACTCTAAAAAAGAGTGTTTCGTTGAAAGAAAGTCCAGAATCTCAGAGAGAGCAGTGGTTAATTAAGAACCCGACAATTATAACGGTTTCGTAACACTGTAAATCTGAAAGGGAAATCCCGGAGGAAAACATGAAAAAAGTGTATAAACTCATTGGAAAATACCTAGAGGAGCTCAAATAGAGAAGACATCCACAAATGGGTGTCTTCTTTTTTTATTTAATTACCGGGAAAGGCCCTACTACGTATCTCATCATTGCAAGGTGGATAAATCAATCGTGCTATTGATTCCAACAAAAGGGTTATCGTTCTTTTCTTGCGCTACAGTGGAGAGATCATTATGACCTGGAAGTACCTCAATGCCAGGATCAAGAACAAATATTTTTTCTTTAATAGATGCCACGAGATCTGTCAGTGATCCTCCAGGAAAATCAAATCGCCCGATTGATCCATTAAATAGCGTATCGCCTGTTAGTATCGAATCTTCGAATAGGAAGCAGGTACTTCCAGGGGTATGTCCCGGAGTTGAAAGTATGGAAATTTGCTGCGAACCAATTTGTAGCTCTACTCCATCCTTTAAATCGATGCTGGGCTGAGGAGAAGGTTCGGGTTTTGCGCCCATCCAACCCCCACTACTCTCCAATTGTTCTAACAAAGGAATATCGTCGAACCCAATACCTAATACCTCTTCTCTACCCTGGACAAAAAACGAATTATTAAAAACATGATCGGCATGTCCATGCGTATTTAGAACATATTTAACTTGAAGGTCTTTTTCGGTTATCCACTGATTAACTACTTCCGATCCCATTCCTGGATCGACTATTGCAGCATCGGTTGATGACTCTGAGTACAATATGTAGCAGTTATTGCCCATCGGGCCCACGACAAAACGTTGAATAGGCATTAATTCTCTCCAAAATAGTATTTATTACTCCCACTATAATCTAATACGATCAATTGATGAATCCGTATACAACATTATATTCACGATAATCCAGTATAATAATATAGATTTAATTGAATAATTAATTTATGTCACCTTATAGTTTATTGGATTTATAATGTCATTAGATATACCTGCCGTAGTTATACAAAGATTGCCTCAGTACCTTAGGTCACTCAGAGCGTTAAAAAACAAGAATATCGCTCTAGTCAGTTCCACTAGTTTAGGTGTTGAATCAGGTGTTACTCCAGCTCAGATTAGAAAAGACCTCAGCTATTTTGGAAAATTTGGCAAACAAGGCCAAGGATATAACGTTGAAGCTCTAACTAACGATTTAACAAGAATCTTAGGGCTTGATCAATCATGGCCAGTGATATTGCTAGGAGTTGGTAGACTAGGGAAAGCTATTTTGACTTACCCAGATTTTACTCCCGAGGGATTTTATATAGTAAGTGCGTTTGATAGCGATCCAGTTATTGTTGGAACTGAGGTAGCAAGCATTACCATCAAACCAGTTGAACAGATCAAACCATATATTAGGGAAAATAATATTAAAATCGCGATACTCGCAGTTCCGGGTGACAGTGCAGCTAATCTAATCGATGAACTAGTTCAATCTGGAGTCAAAGGAATCTTGAATTATGCTCCCATTACTCCAAAAGTACCGGAAAACGTGCAAATACAGAATATAGATCCAGTCCATTCTTTGCAGACGATGACTTTCCATCTATCAGAAATAAATTCCACTCAGAATAGTTAATCAGCCCGTTCAGCAGCATCAGCCAAGATAGTAACCTTATCACTTGCTATTTGAGCAAATCCTCCGGTAAGAGAGAATTTTATCTCTCCACCATCTTGACGAGCGGTAACGGAACCAACTGCTAGAACAGTAACGATAGGAGCATGCCTCGGTAATATCCCTAGTTGGCCATCAATTCCAGGCAAGGACACTGAATCAACATCTGCATCAAATGCCATCTTATCCAAAGCAACAATTTGCAACCTAGTTGTCATCCTTTAAACCTCGCTTGCTAATTGTTTACCTTTTTCTACAGCCTCATCAATAGTCCCAACCATGTAGAACGCCTGCTCTGGTAAATCATCGTGTTGTCCATCTAATATTTCTTGGAAGCCACGCACGGTCTCTTGTACAGAAACATATTTACCAGGAGTTCCCGTGAAGGTTTCAGCCACGAAAAACGGTTGAGAAAGGAACCGCTGTATTTTACGTGCACGAGCAACGGTAAGTTGGTCATCTTCAGACAATTCTTCTAGTCCAAGGATAGCAATTATATCCTGCAATTCTTTGTATCGCTGCAACACACCCTGCACCCCTCTTGCCGCATCATAATGATCCTGTCCAATAACATTAGGATCAAGAATTCGACTTGTAGAAGTCAATGGATCAACAGCCGGATACAATCCTTGCTCAGCTATCGATCTCTCTAAAGCGATGACCCCATCAAGGTGACCGAAAGTTGTGGCAACACCAGGATCTGTATAGTCATCAGCAGGAACATAAATAGCCTGGACAGAAGTAACAGAACCTTTCTTGGTCGAAGTTATACGCTCCTCTAAGGCGCCCATCTCAGTTGAAAGAGTAGGCTGATAGCCTACAGCCGACGGCATTCTGCCTAAAAGAGCTGACACTTCCATACCAGCAAGGATGTATCGATAAATATTATCGATAAATATCAATACATCTTGACCCTCAACATCTCTAAAATATTCAGCCATTGTGAGACCTGTTAGTGCTATTCGAGCTCTAACACCAGGTGGCTCATTCATCTGTCCAAAAACTAAAGCTGTCTTATCTATAACTCCTGATTCTTTCATCTCATTCCAAAGATCGTTACCTTCCCTAGAACGTTCACCAACACCGGCAAAGACAGAAAATCCACCATGCTCAGTTGCAAGATTTCTTATCAATTCAAGAATTACGACCGTCTTTCCAACTCCTGCACCACCATATGCTCCGATCTTTCCACCTCTTGCGAAGGGGGTAACTAGATCGATTACCTTAATTCCAGTCTCCAGCATCTGCGTGCTAGTCTCTTGCTCATCGAAAGGGGGAGGAGCTCTATGAATCGGCCATTTTTCTTCCGCGCCGACCTCACCTTCATTGTCTAGTGGTTCCCCAAGTACGTTAAACAAACGCCCTAAGGATGCACGACCAACGGGGACAGAAATAGGATCACCGGTATCTATCACCTCTATGTCGCGTCGCAGCCCTTCAGTAGGGCCCATAGCTAAACAGCGAACCCAGTTATTACCAATATGTTGCTCAACTTCAAGAACCAATGAAGATCCGTCATCCATTGTTATATTCAGTCCATTAAATACTTCAGGCAAAGAATCTTGGTCAAATTCTACGTCGACCACTGTACCAATAACCTGAACAACTCGTCCGTTTCCCATCATAACTCCTTAAAACTAAATTTATATATGTACTATATTTTTTGATTCGATCATGTCAAGGATTGAGTGGATTTTAATTTCACTCAAATTATCAACTAATATATCAGCTTCAGAAAGGTCAAAACTACCTGTAAGAGGTGTCTTCAGACCTATCGTAAATAGACCAGCCGCCTTAGAAGACTCGATACCAGAAATTGAATCTTCAATTGCTAAGCTAAATGAAACGTCGAATCCACTCTTTTTTGCCGCAAGCAGATAAATCTCAGGATCCGGTTTCGAAGCCGCCACGTCATCACCTGTAACGACACAATCAAAGTAATCTACCAATCCTAAAATGTTCAACTTGTAATATGTCCATTCTTGGCTACCAGAGGTTACCAAAACACTCCCAAGTTTATGATCTGCAAGTGAATCAAGTATCGGCCTAGCGTCGTCACGCAAAACCATTTGATCCTTCAGCGCAATCTTCAATATATCTTTATATATTGATTGCTGATAATCGACAGAGTCTGTGAAATCATACCGCTCAGCAAGGTACTCCCAAGTTACTGAGGTCGGCTTTCCGATAAAATTACCATACTCTGATGGTGTCAAAGGAGGTTTATCCATATTAGTAAAGAGTGTGTTAAGGGTCTCGAAATAAATAGGTTCGGTATCAACTAAGACACCATCAAAATCAAAAAATATACCCCTGTTTTTGCTGTTCGTTTTCATTTGGTTTCACCAGCAACGACAGAGTTCTTCCCAGAAATATTACTAGAAAACAAAGATGCCAAATCTATATCTGCTAACTTATCTACAACTTCATTAGAAGCCTCAAAATCATCTGGCGTGGACCACACTGTCTTAACAGCAATAGTGTACATACCAGCAGACCTTGCGCTTTCCATTCCAACACGAGAATCTTCGATCGCCAAACACAAGGAAGGGTCAACCCCTATTTGCCTTGATGCTTCAATATAGATACTAGGATCAGGTTTCGCTACTTTAACCTCATTACGAGTCACAATAGCATCAAACATTGTTTCTACATCCATGAGCCGTAGCCTTAACAAGGCTCGATCTCTATCTGCGGAAGTGGCAAGGGCAAGAGGGATTTTCAATTCCCTTACACTAGAAAGGAAATTTATAGCACCGGGTATTGGTACGAGATCTTTTTCAAACCGATCACGAGCCAATAAATCTATCCTCTGAGTGTATTCTTCCATAGAAAGACCCAGGCCTCGTAAAATATTTAACTGTTTCCATATAGATTCATTATCTAACCCTACCAATTGTCTTGCTTCCTCAAATTTAAGAGGTTGCAGTTTTTCCTCTGATAATAGGTGGTCAATCGCGTTCATAAATAACGTCTCTGTATCTGTCAAAACTCCATCTAAATCACAAATCACAGCAGACAAAGACGGGCGTTTTGTTTCAATATTTGTATTTATCTGTTCATTCATCAAAATTTACCGCGCTATTTATTCTCAAGGGCTGCAACACCACCAACCAAATCCAACAATTCACTAGTAATCGTCTCTTGGCGTGCTTTGTTGTATTCTAAGTTAAGATCTTCAATCATTTCACCGGCTGCATCAGTCGCCTGCCTCATAGCTACCATACGTGCAGATTGTTCCGAAGCCGCATTTTCAAGTACTGCTTGATATATTTGCATTTCAACATAACGAGGTAAAAGACTGCCCAGAACGCTTGCAACATCTGGCTCATACTCATAACCTGCAGAGCTGTTTTTTGTTTCATCTGAATCAACCGCAAACTGGGACGGTTCAATTGGAAGTAATTGCCTGAGTTCAGGCGTCTGAACTGCAGTGTTAACAAATTTTGCATAAACTATAAATACTCGATCTACTACTCCATCTGTATAATCTTTCATAACTTTGGATGATACAGCTTCAAGATCTTCTGGAGCCGGAAAATCTCCAATCTCTACTTGTTCTCCAACAATCTCTAATTGACGTCTGGATATAAAATCTCTGCCTTTTTTACCAACATTGTAAAAAGAAACTGGTGCCGCTTCATTGGAAGCAAATTCTAAAGCTTTCTTATTTAGGTTTGAGTTCAGGCCACCACATAAACCACGGTCAGGAGTAAAATGAATCACCAGAGATTTTGTCACTTCTCGTTTCTCCAAAAACGGATGTAATTCATCCACTCCAGCTGAAGCAGATGCTGTTAAATCGCCGAGAACCTCTAATAATTTTGCGGAATAGGGCCTAGATTCTACAACTCTCTGCTGTGCACGCCTCATTTTTGCGCCCGCAATTAATTCCATGGCACTAGTTATACGCGATGTATTACTCACGCTATTCATTCTTTGTTTGATCTGTCGAGTATTTGGCAAAAAATAACCCTTTCTTTAACTCAGTAAACGGACTTTAGTAGGCTCCACCTTCTTTAAATTCATTAATTGCTTTTGTTAAAGCTTCTGAAGTCTCATCACTGATATCAGCCTCAGAACGAATTGCTTCCCCTATTTGTGCATAGTTATTATCCATAAACAGATATAAAGCAGTTTCAAAATCATTTACTTTTTCAATAGGTACATCGTCCATTAAACCTTGGCTGCCTGCAAAAAGAATAATAGCTTCTTTTTCAAATGGGATCGGTTCGTATTGCCCTTGTTTAAGCAATTCAGAAAGGATTCGGCCTCTCTCTAATTGACGTCTTGTGGACGCATCTAGATCATCACTACCAAATTGGGCAAATGCCTGCAGATTTCTATACTGAGCCAAATCGAGCCTCAAAGTTCCAGCAACTTTTCTTATCGCTCTGGTTTGAGCTGCACTACCCACTCGAGACACCGATAACCCTGCATTAACCGCTGGCCTTGTACCAGCATTAAACAGCTCAGTTTCTAAATATATTTGCCCATCCGTAATAGATATTACGTTGGTCGGGATATAAGCAGAAACATCACCAGCCTGAGTCTCAATAATAGGCAACGCAGTTAATGTACCGCCACCTAGTTCTTCAGATAAGCTAGCAGCGCGTTCAAGAAGCCGGCTGTGTAAATAAAACACATCTCCTGGATAAGCTTCTCTTCCCGGTGGTCTCCTAAGCAAAAGGGAAATTTGACGATACGCCCACGCATGCTTAGTGAGATCATCATAAACAATTAATGCATCTTTCCCTTGTTCCATGAATTCTTCAGCAATAGCACATCCAGTGTAGACGGAAAGATACTGCATAGCAGCAGGGTCAGAAGCATTAGCTGCAACAACAACGGTATGTTCCATTGCACCATTCTCTTCCAACATCCCAACTGTCTGAGCAACTTTAGATGCTTTTTGTCCTATGGCAACATATATACAAATAAGATCGCCACCTTTTTGATTGATGATCGTATCAAGGGCAATAGCTGATTTCCCAGTAGATCTATCACCAATAATCAGTTCTCTTTGACCTCTTCCTATAGGAACCATAGAATCTACGGCTTTAATCCCTGTTTGCACGGGGCGGTTAACTGCGCTCCTTGATGCGACATCGGGTGCTAATTTTTCTATATCTCGCATTTTGGTAGTTTGTATAGGTCCTTTACCATCTATAGGAGCACCTAACGCATCCACGACTCTCCCTAGTAAAGCATCTCCTGCAGGCACTTGAGCGATACGCCCTGTGGTACGAACCTCAGTTCCTTCCTGTATGCCAGCTTCACTACCCATGATGACTGCACCAACGGATTCTTCCTCTAAATTCAAAGCCATTCCTATGGCGCCTGTTCCAAATTCAATAAGCTCTCCATATCGAACACCTGCTAAACCGTGGATATTAGCTACACCGTCTCCGATTTGAATAACAGTACCGACATCAACCGCTTCTACAGTCGAACCAAATTCTTGTATCTGGCGCCTAATAATAGACGCTATATCTTGGCCGCCAACAGCCATAGTGTCACCCTTCTTTCAATCTCTCTATATATTGTATTGTTTACATTTCGCATAATTTGATTACTAAACAACTACCTAGCTGCCTCGTCTGTCAGCCAACCTTTCAAATTTTTCAACTTAGTTCTCGTACTTCCATCGATTACCCGATCGCCTACTCGCGCGACAACCCCTCCAATTAGATCCGGATCCACATTTGTAGAAATTCTCAATTTAACTCCGGTTTCATCACTGAGAAATTTTTCAAGTTTATCTTGAAGATCTTTTTTCATTGGAACCGCTGCAGTCAAGGTAGCTGAAACAATCCCTTTTTCTTCATCCACCATTTCTTGATAAGATTCAAAAATTGATTGTGCCAAAGACGCTCGGTTTTTCCGTACCAGAAGACTTGCTACATTCATAGCTAAATCACTTAACCCTTTTAAGTTCTCAGATATGAAACTATCCTTTTCTTCCAAAGAAATTTTGGGGGATTGTAAAAATTCCTGTACTTCCTCCATTGAAAAAACGAAGGATAGTCTCTCCAGATCAGATATCCATATATCTGAATCACCTGTCTCTTTAGAAATTTCAAAAATAGCTTGTGCATATCTGCGACCCGAAACATTAGAAGGCATAGCTATTTAGCTCCTGACGAATCTGTTTCTGCCTCTTTAAGTACATCTTCCACCAGGCTGCGATGCTTTTCTTCGTCCAAAGAAGAACTAATAACTTTCTCAGCTGCCATAATGGCAAGGTCCGCAAATTCTTTACGGACTTTTTCTATTGCATCATCGCGTTCCCTCTGAATATCAGATTTGGCGCGTTCAATGATACCTTCTGCCTCGGTCCGAGCTCCGTCTTTTGCCTCATCTTCTAATTTACGACTTAACTCTTGAGCCTGTTGAATTATCTGTTGAGCTCGGTCACGTGATTCTGCCAAAGCTTGCTGGACCTGTTCTTCACTTTTTGCTGATTCTTCTTTAGCTCTTTCCGCTTGTTCCAAAGATTCTTTAATGCTATCCGAACGTTGGTCTAGCATGCGAACAACTGGGCGATAAAGAAAAACAGTAAGAAGCAATAAGAAAACACCAAAATTAATGAACTGACTTATTAGCCCTGGTATGTTAATCCCAATAGCTTCCATTACCCCTCCCTAATAGGCTTTCCAATTAATGTAGGTAAGCCAAAAGTTTCGACGTGACTTACACGAATTTGATCAAAATTGCTACGACCAACGCATATATCGCGACGGCCTCAGCAAATGCAACACCAACAATCATGTTGGTTTGAATTGCTCCTGCGGCATCAGGATTTCTCCCAAGTGCTTCCATCGCCTTAGAAACAGCAATACCTATGCCGATTCCAGGACCGATCGCTCCTAAACCTATCGCGAGCCCTGCTGCGATCTGTTGAGCACCAACATCTGTTATGCCACCAGCTTCCTCAGCAAAGGCGACCCCTGTAGTCATCGCAATCATAGATAAAACTATCGCCACGATGGAAAAAACCCGACTGTGGTTAAACATAATACCGACCATATTCCCTCCAATTAATTATTTCTTAACTATTATATACTTTCGTTCCCATTTTTTAAGCTTATTGCCATCAATTAGTTCACCATTTCTCACATAAATTAACTCCCATGCTCCTCTTCACCATGATGACTCACAGCGAGGATTCCAAAAATTAACGTTAGGATCGCAAAAATAAATGCTTGGATCATACCGAAAAATAATTCCATAACAAAAACGCCCATAACTAACCCAAGAGGGAAGAAGAAGGACGCCATTAATATTAGTATTTCACCCGCAAAAACGTTTCCAAATAATCGGAATGTAAAACTGACTAACCTAACTAATTCGCTAACTAAATCGATCAATCCTACAAAAATATCTATAAACCCAAAACCGATATTTCCTTTAAGTAATCTCTTAAAATTGAAAAACTTTGATAAATATCCAAAAAATCCAAGGCCAGCAACTCCCCAGAATTCAACAAACAAAAAGCTCCACAAAGCGATCGCAAGGGGGGTGTTAACATCGGTATTTGCTGGCCTTAATACTGGGACTAAATGTCCAGCTGTTAAGCCGGCTTCCGCGAGTTCACTAGACTGACTCTGGAAATCAGCCTCTGTCGTATGAATATCAAATTCGCTACTTTTCTCTCCATCAAATTGATAAGAAAATCCGCCTAAGGGAACATTTTTTGTAGCTGAATCAACAACAAAGAAGTGGACGTGTGGATCACTTTCACCCGATTCATTCATATGTTCAAATACTGTTTCAGCTTCAACAAATTTATAAACCGTACCGGTACCAGGAACAAATCCTAACCAGTTTGCCCCAAGAATAAACAGGAAAATTGTAGCAACAACTGGGAAAAAGCGCCTACCGTTTATAGGCCCAGCTGCACGTTCACATAAATTCAATAAAGCTTCCACAATAATTTCAACTAATGACTGAAACCGTCCTGGGACGATCTTCATATTACGTGTCCCTACAAAAACTAATAGTAAAACAGCGATCATAGCTATTTGTTGCTGTATAACGGTACTTCTTATAGGGATTGAAAAAATATGCCCGATGGGCTCTATTACAAGAGTCGGGATTTCCAGTGGGCCTTTCAGAAAAACGATACCTAGACCCATAAATAATATTCCGACAACTAGGCTTAGTAATATCCTTGGACGTGCCAAAGAACCCTCCCTTTAATTAGATTACTTACGCTTTTTATCATCCACCGAACGGCTTAACAAAGGCTTTGCCATTCTATAAGAACCAACAAACGCTACTATCAAACCAAACATCAAACCTAATAAAGTAAAAACAGGGGTAAGACCAATTTTCTCATCGATCCATGCGCCTAAAAATACCCCTCCAACTAGAACAATTGCTATATACCAACCCAGTATTAACAACCGAAATGCCGCCTCTAATAAAATTGTTCTCCTCGACATGCTTATCACAGTCAGCGTGCGAAATTTATCACAGAAAAAAACGTTGCGTCAAGATATTTTGACACGTATCGGTGATGTTTATGCATTAAGTCGAGCTCCTTTGCAATACCGCAAATCAATTAGACTCAGTACCTAAATTATCTAAATTCAACTCTTCGACAAAATCTCTAAACGCCGAAAGGTTATTCAACTCTTCTTCCGAAAGATCCGGATCTTTATCTAACGTTTCATGCGATGGAACGACCGCTTCTCCACTAGATTCATCAATATATACTCCAGCTTTATCAAGAACAGAATCTGCAACATATATTGGAACCCTTGCTCGCACGGCGATTGCTATCGCATCGCTGGGGCGACTATCAATATCAATTGTCTCTGAATCTCTTTCCAAAACAATCTTTGCAAAAAAAGTGTCATTGGATAAGTCCGATATCATCACAGCAGATACCTTAGCCCCGGAATCTTCGATTATCTTAACCAAAAGATCATGAGTCATTGGCCTTCCCACTGAAACATCCTGAAGTCGGATCGCAATAGATTCAGCTTCGGCAGGGCCAATCCAAATAGGTAGAAACCGCTCTGTTTCTTTCTCTTTAAGAATTAATACCCGCTGATAATTAACAAGACTAACACGAATACTATCGATATCCATCTCAAACATTGCTAACCTCATTGATTGATTCGGTTTGTTTACTAAATATTAACTCGCGTGGGTATCAATTATCAATAATAAAACAGTACTTATTAAACAAAACTAATAGAAAAGTAGAATGTTAGCCCTGTAATCACCCAATCAATTTATTTACGACCAAACTTAGGTTTGGTTTTATCAGCAAAAGCCGTTGTCCCTATATCGTAATCATCGCTAGCCTGAATACGGGCATAATAAACTCCTTCAAGATCTAATGCGTCGTCTAGAGGTAGGCCCAAAGAGCGGTACATAAACGCTTTAGTTTCCCGGACGACCGTAGGCCCGCACTCGATCATCCGTTGTGCAATATCAGTGCATTCTTCTATCAGTTTTTCTTCTGGAACGATCCTGTTTACAACTCCAATTCGTAATGCAGTGTCTGCGTCAATTTGATCACCTGTTAACGCAAGTTCCATAGCCCAGCCCATGGGAATCATCTTGGCAAGTCGGGTAGCCTGTCCACCACCAGCCATATGCCCATACTTGACTTCAGACGCCGCAAACCGGGCATTTGGAGTAGCAATACGAATATCACACGCGAGGGCCAAAGCAAAACCAAAACCAAGAGAATAGCCATTGACTGCCGCAATCACTGGTTTTTCTATATTTAATCCTTGCATCGCAGCTAAACCAATAGTGCTCATATTTTCTACGGGAGGTTGCCAGTCAGGATTTTCAATTTCTAATCCTCTCGCAATTTCTCGTAAATCACTCCCTGCAGTAAATGCAATATTGCCAGCACCAGTAAGAATAGCGACATCAATTTCATCATCATTTTTAAAATCCATCCAGCTATCTATTAACTTACGTCTCGTGTTTTCTGAAAATGAATTACGGCGGTCTGGACGATTTATGGTCAGATAAGCAACCCGATCTTTTACCTCATACTGAATAAGTTCTTCTGTCATTATTTCACCCTCCCAGAGTACAAATCTATATGCATAATTATAACTGTAATTTATGAATGAGACTGGATTATTAATAGATTTGTTCGGTCAAACAGTTAGATCCAAAACTTATATCTAGGGCTATTCCTGTATAATGTGATTAATTTTCGATTGGTATAACAATCCTGATAGGAGAATTCATTGAAAATCGGTGTAATCGGTGTAGGGTTTGGAACAACTGTGCATATACCAGCCTTCCAATCAGAAGGGGTTGAGGTATTAGCAGTAGCCGCAAGACACAAAACGAGAGCTTTAGAAGCATCTAAAGAATTCAATATTCCGCACTATTTTGATGATTACAAAGAGCTGCTTGCTATGGAAGATCTAGACGCAGTTAGTATCTGTTCACCCCATCACTTGCATTATGAGATGGTAATGGAAGCGCTAAAACAAGATAAACACATTCTTTGTGAAAAGCCATTCGCAACTAATGCTCAGGAAGCACTTCAAATGTTGAATGCAGCCAATAGTTCGAAAAAAACTCTTATGGTTGCACATGAATTTAGATGGGCGCCGCAGAGAGCCTTTGTCAAACAATTGCTAGAAGAAAATTACATAGGCGATTTCCGATTTCTCCAAGCAAGCTTGATGGTCGGACCAACAAAAGAGTTCCGCCCTAGGAAAATGGTGCAGCCTGACCTTGGATGGCGAGGAGGGTTTCTTTGGGGGCTAGGCTCTCATTATCTAGACGCCTTCAGACATTGGTTTGGTGATATCGCATCTATACAATCAATGTTACAAACGAACATTCCCGACCGTTTTGATAACGATACCGAAAAATTAGTTCAAACAACTACAGACGATACTTTTGCGCTATTACTTGAGTTCGCTAACGGAGGAATTGGGACATTATCAGGAAGCTCGGCAATGCCTTTTGGCAGTGGCGCAAACATAGAAATCTTTGGCAGCTCAGGATCTTTATCAACACCTCAAGAATACCCTGGCTTCAACCCTCCACCTGATGGAAAAGTTTTCGGCGGAAAATTTGGTCAATCAAGTTCCATGAGAGAAGAAATACCAATGCCGGGAAAATACATACCTTTTGACGACGCCAGAGATCATCGATTAATGGCATTTAGGTTAATGGTGAGAGAATTTGTTCAAGGGGTTAATAGTTCAACATCACCAAGTCCTAATTTTCAGGATGCGTACATGCTCCAAAAAATTCTAGAAGGTGCCGTAAAGTCGATGGAATCAGGTAAAAAGATATATATGGATGAAATTTAGATAATTATGTTCGACAACTTAACAGATAGAATATCAAACGCTTTTAAAAAACTATCGGGCCACACTGTCATCTCAGAACAAGATTTCGACGATGTACTAAAAGAGATACGGCGAGCCCTACTAGAAGCAGATGTGAATTTCCGTGTCGTTAAAAACTTACAACAAGGGATAAGAGAGAGAGTAATAGGTGAAAAAATCTTGGATGGGGTGAGTCCATCCCAACAAATAATCAAGATATTTCAAGATGAGTTAACGGCAGTTCTAGGTAACAATAAAAAAGACCTTTCAAAGAGTAATAATAAACCGGCTACACTCCTAATGATTGGGCTTCAAGGATCTGGGAAAACCACCACGTCAGCAAAAATATCGAAAAGATTGGTTTCTGATAGCAATAAAGTATTGATGGTAGCGGGTGACCTGAAACGACCCGCAGCTATAGAACAAATTACCAAATTAGGGGAAAGAATCGGGGTTGAGACCTATTCAAATGCACAAGCATCAAGCCCTAAAGAACTAGCGAAAGAATCACTAAAATTAGCTTCTAACAAAGATTATGACTGGCTAGTTTTTGATAGTGCAGGCCGTATACAAATTGACAACGATTTAATGGATGAACTAGAGAATTTACATCAAACATTAAGCCCGTCGGAAACGTTACTTGTTGTAGATGCAATGACAGGACAAGAGGCTGTTAATGTTGCCACGGAATTCCAAGCTAGAGTACCAATCACAGGAATAGTTATTACCAAAATGGATAGTGATGCCAGAGGCGGAGCCGCGCTGTCTATCGTTGCGGAGACCGGAATCCCCGTTATATATATCGGTACTGGTGAGAAACTTGATGATCTTGACGCATTCTACCCGGATCGATTGGCAGGTAGAATTTTAGGTATGGGAGATGTTGTCTCATTAGTTGAAAAAGCGCAGCAAACTATTGATGAATCTCAAGCAATCGAAATGGAAAAACGTTTAAAAAATGCGACGTTCACTCTAGATGATTTTCTGGTCCAGATAGACCAACTTAGAAATATGGGACCAATGAACCAAATCTTAGAAATGATACCAGGGTTTAAATCAATGGCTGGTAATATAAGCAACGATCAAATGCCAGGAGAAAACGACCTCAAAAAAGTTGAAGCAATCGTGTTATCAATGACCCCATTAGAAAGGCGATCCCCACACATAATTGGCGGAAGCAGGAGAAAACGCATAGCAAAAGGCAGTGGAACCCAACCCGCAGATGTAAATCGTCTTTTAAATCAATTCGAACAGATGAAAAAAATGATGAAAGCGTTATCAAGCGGAAAAAAAATGCCGGGAATGCCTTTTTAACCAGTTAATACTCTCAGTTATTAGTAAAGAAAAACCAGTTTTCTGCGCTTTCAAATACCCAAGTACTGAATTGGATATCTTCTACTCCAGCTTTGCTACTGCCGAAAAACCATCCTGCCTCTGAATTATCACAACGTAGAGGGTTAGCATCCCTTTGTTCCTTGGTAACAATTACATCTGAAGGGGTTTCAAATCCTCTGGCTTTGTACTGCTCTACTACATCATCGGTAGCTACCTCAAGGAAAGAAACTAAACGGTGATCTCCTGGGCCTATTTTAATCGATGTTGCGATTTCACCCCATGCTTCTTCGTCACCTAAGGTTCCTATTTGTTGCCCTGCTGTTACTACAGAACCTTCCTTCAAAGATGGATCCAATGCAATGTGAAAAAACATGAAAAAGTAGCCAGGATGCTCGCTCGAAGCGACGGTGAAATTAGCTTCTGTTCCATATTTGTTCTCTTTATAGTAGACACCTACTATTCTGCCATCCACAGGGGAGAAGAATTTTATAGACATCCAAGGGAAGGTGTGTGGTGTAGACGCATATAAGGCCTGCTCTTTCGGTACACCCACAGGCATAAAATAATGTTTCATACTTTTGCAGTTAGAGCGGGTTTCATCATACTCTGGCGTATTATAAGAAAAATCGTGGCCTACCCCTGACCTAATTTTTGACATCTTAGAAAACTTATCAAGTTCTGTAAAATTCGACGTCGCTACTTTGGGTAGATTATCAGGATCGTAAGTTGCTACATATACGTTTGTGTAGTCAACTGCGTCAGTAGCCAGGCGCGCATTCGGATCAGCCTTACCTGTATTGTGGGGGTCTTTCTCTGGTTTAGCATTCGGATTTTCCTTGAATGACTGTTCACATCTCTCTTTATCACCAGGAGGCAGTGAACTACAAGGGTTGGATGAATGTCCGTTCCCATATCCAGACTTTGTCTGTGGCGCTTGGACAGAACTATTACACATGTATGCCATCATTCCAGTTGCAGTGTCGCATAGAGAGGGATCCTTCTCGATCATTTGCCTATACTTTTCGGTACAAGGCTCGACCATTGCACCCGTTGCATTCTCGCATTCATCTTCTGAGACTTTTACGCTTACCTTTTCTTTAGCAGGAGGCGTGGTTGTACTTACAGGCTCTTTTGATGTCTTGCTCGTGTTTTGAGCAGCACTGGATTTGGTATCACTACTCGTGTTTTCAGCAGTACTGGCTTTGGTATCACTACTTGTATTGCTTACTGAAGACGATTCTTGTGTATTTTTCGTTGTTTCAACGGATCCTCCAATTTCCGGATCCTCTGAGGCACACCCAAACGATGTTATTGAAAATACGATAATTAAAAATATAAGAGGTTTCACTAGAAATCTATTTAGCATTTGTTTCCTTTTTTCTTTTATTTGAGTGTCCAAAGTTTACTACTGTATAACGTAAAGAATCTATAAGTTTATCCGCCTCGTCCTCAGGGATCTGAAATGGCTTTCTTGAGGTGGTAGGAAGTGTTAGCCAATGGTAAAAACCATACCAGGCCCTTGATTCCTCTTCCTCATTTTTTGACTTTAGAACTACTTTAAGATACTTAGATTTAAATCGTCGCTCTACATGCTGACGAAGCAAATCATCCTCCTGCAATATCGAAGATTTAGTCCAGGCATCTTCAAAGGGATCTTGCGAACCAGAATTACTCATGCGCGTACCCTTGCTATCTTTTGCTCCTGGGTCCGAAAGGTTCAGGTTGAAAAGGTCCATCTCTTTCTTGGAGATAAGACCTAAGGCCTCCTTCTTTAGCCGCATCTTCCATATGTCTCTTAAAATCTTCTCTTTGCGATGTATGTGCTAATGCAGAAAGTTCAGCATTCAAATTCCATGCATTATGAAGACCCATCATGTAAAGCCCCATAGTTGCTACATGCAAATTAATTTTCACAGTCTCAGGGCTAACAAGTGCGATTCTTTCTCCTATAGAAAAACATTCTTCAAGCAAATCATCGGGTTCAACTATTTTGTTGACTAAGCCGATCCTCAGTGCTTCATCTGCATCGATATGATCTCCTGTTAATCCATATCTCAGTGCATTTTTGTAGCCGGCTAACAATGTCCAAAGGAAGTTAGTATTGGAAATATGTCGGATTTCGGGTTGCCCGAAAACCGCGGCAGATGATGCAATAGTAATGTGAGTAACCAATGCGTACCAACTACCCCAGGCAAGCGCCCAACCATTTATTGCGCCAATAATCGGGGTGTTGAGCTCCCACATATGTTGTAATCTTTTTACGCCAGCACGATCCTGGGTTCTCCATTCATCAAGAAAAGCGGCGACTGATTTGCCTTCTTCAAGCCCGTAGGGCCAAACAGTCTCTGCGTTTCCTCCACCAGCACCAAAACTTAAGTCTGCACCAGCACTAAACGCTCTGCCTGCACCAGTTAATATTATATATCTAACTTCAGGATCTTGGTCAGCTTCATCAAATGCAGCATGCATATCAGAACGCAACCCAGCACTTAGTGCATTCATCTGTTCTGGGCGATTCATAGTAATTAAAACGCCTTTACGCTGTTTCTCGTACAAAATATTTTCATAGTCAGCCATTATAATTCCCTTCCTTTGTCAGGTTATTCAATGTACAGATTAACATGAAAATTTAAAAAATTTCCAACTAACTTATACTGTTTGTGACATCATAACCTTGTTAGCAAAGTGTTAGCATGGTATCGTGAAAAACGTATAATTCGAATAAAAATTTTTGATGGAAATCTATGGTAACGGAAAAAGATAAGGCTCTAGAACAGGCTCTTGCACTAGTCGAACGAAACTTCGGCAAGGGCTCTTTAATGCGATTCGGAGAATCCGCAGGACGTTTCAGTTTGGATTCTATTCCTACTGGATCAATTTCTCTAGACATGGCTCTAGGTATAGGTGGAATTCCTAAAGGACGCATCACCGAGATATATGGCGCGGAATCGTCTGGGAAATCCACACTTGCTCAGCACATCATTGGAGAAGCCCAAAAGCAAAATGGTACAGTAGCTTACATAGATGCGGAACACGCGTTAGACCCAACGTACGCGGCAACCTGCGGAGTAAACATAGATGAATTATTGATATCTCAGCCAGACGATGCTGAACAGGCATTGGATATAACAGAGGCGCTAGTGAGGAGCGCCGCTGTGGATGCCATCGTCGTAGATAGTGTTGCTGCTCTAGTACCTAGAGCCGAGATCGAAGGCAACATGGGAGATACTCACATAGGTCTACAGGCGCGTCTAATGTCGCAAGCACTTAGAAAATTAACCGGAACCACTCACAGATCTAAAACTGCAGTAATATTTATAAACCAAATCCGAGAAAAGGTGGGAGTCCTCTTTGGTAACCCAGAGGTAACACCAGGCGGAAGGGCACTTAAATTTTATTCGTCAGTCAGAATAGATCTAAGAAGGATTGAGACCATTAAAAAAGGCACGGAAAGCGTAGCGATAAAAGTAAGAGCACGTGTTGTAAAAAACAAGACTGCCCCACCTTTCCGTGTTGCAGAATTCGACATCATGTTTAGCCAAGGCATTAGTAGAGAAGGCGATATTCTAGATTTAGGTGTTCAAACGAACATTATAAAAAAAGCAGGCGCTTTCTTCTCGTATGAGGATGATCGACTAGGCCAAGGACGTGAAAACGCTAAAGCATTCTTGAAAGAAAACGAAACTATTGCTCAGTCAATAGAAGAACAAATCAGGAACGCGATGTCACCAGAAGAAACATCTGACCAGGATACTGGATCAGATATTATCGATGAGGACGGTGAACTAGAAACTTAATTACCATTTAAGGTTAATTAAAAGGGGCTATGAGGGTTACTTCGTGGCCCCTTTTTGCATTAAAAAATGAAAGAAGGCAACGAAAATGACAATAGATCCAATATTACTAGTATTGGCGATATCATTAACAGCAATCTCAAGTATATTTGCAGGGGTTGGTATCAAAACATACATAAATGTGAAAAAACTTAATTCAATTGAGACAGGTAAAAGAGTCAAAATCGCAAAGCTCGAAAACGAATCCAGAGAAATCATTAGAAGCGCAAAACATGAGGGGAAGCAGCTTAGAAATCGTGCAGAAAAACAAACTCGTGATAGAAGAACCGAACTAAAACGATCCGAAAACAAAGCCACAAAGAAGCAAGACCAAATTACAAAAAGGCTGGAAAGTATTGAGAAACGAGAGCGAAAATTAGCAAAAATCGAAGAACGAATACAAAATAAAGAATCGGAACTTGATGAACTAAAACAAGAAGAGTTCGTAGCGCTTGAGAAAGTAGCTCAACTAACTCTTGGGGAGGCCCAAGAGCGGCTAATGAATGAACTTGAAAAAGAAATATCTGTTGAAGCGTCACGGAAGGTTCGGGAATCAGAAGAATCGATTCAAGCTGAATCAAAAGAATTAGCCTATAAGATAATGGCACAATCGCTCCAACGATATGCAAGCGAAGTGGTTTCGGAATTAACCACTAGTTCAGTACCGTTACCAAATGAAGAGATGAAGGGACGGCTAATTGGAAAAGAAGGGCGAAATATACGAGCAATAGAAAATGCCACAGGTGTTAATTTGATAGTAGATGATACCCCAGAGGTTGTAACTGTATCAGCTTTTGATCCAATAAGAAGAGAAATCGCAAGGCGTACGGTTTCCAGTCTCGTTCAAGATGGAAGAATACAACCAGCTAGAATAGAGGAATTAGTAGAAAAATCGAGGGAAGAGCTAGAAGAAGTAACTACGAAAGCAGGCGAGGAAGCTTGCTATGAAGTAAAAATTCAAGGCTTACACCCTGAGGTCGTAAAAACAATGGGTAGACTAAAGTTCCGCTATAGTTACGGGCAAAACGTTCTTCAACATTGTATAGAAACCGCGCACATAGCTGCGTCAATTGCATCGGAATTAGGTGTGAACCAAGACGTGGTTAGAAGAGCAGCATTTCTTCATGATATCGGAAAAGCGTTGACTCACGAAGTAGAAGGCCCTCACGCACAAGTAGGGGCAGAACTCTTATCCAGGTATAAAATAAACGAGCGTGTGGTAAGAGCTGTTGGAGATCATCATGGGGAAGAAGGTTGGAAAAGCATAGATGCTTTCGTTGTCGCTGCCGCTGATGCAATCAGTGGAGCAAGGCCCGGAGCAAGAAGAGAAAGTGCAGAAGCGTACGTTAAAAGAATAGAAGCTTTAGAAGAGATCGCTACCGAGTTTGATGGCGTCGAAAAAGCATTTGCTCTTCAAGCTGGAAGAGAAATGAGAGTAATGGTGAAGCCGGACGAAATCGATGATGTAACAGCAATGAGGATGGCCAGAGACGTAACTCAAAAAATTAAAGAATCCATGGAATATCCAGGTCAAATTAAAGTCGTTGTAATTAGAGAAACCCGGGCAGTAGAGTACGCAAAATAATCATTCAATGAAATCAGATCTACATTTACATAGCACTGTTTCAGACGGATTACTCACACCTACGGAGCTAGTCGACAAGGTATTTGAAGCTGGGATTAGAATTATGTCACTTACGGACCATGATTCTACAGATGGGTTGTCAGAGGCAATTACAACAGCCGCTAAATATGACGATTTGATTTTGATACCCGGCGTTGAACTTTCTACAGACACTAAAAATGGAGAAATCCATATACTAGGATATTTTATTGATATGGAATCTCAAGATCTTCAGAAAACCCTAGAATCATTTAGAGAAGATAGGTTATATCGGGCAAAATCTATGGTTGAAAAATTAACTAACCTTGGATATAAAATCACATGGGATGAAGTACTAAAAGTAGCAGGTTCAGGTTCTGTAGGTAGGCCTCACATTGCCGAAATATTAGCTGAAACAGGTCAAGTTACCTCTATAAAAGCTGCTTTTGATGAACTGATAGGCCGGAATGGCCCAGCGTACACGGAGCGGCGAAAAATGGATCCAGAAACTGCGATTGAGTTAATAGTGCAACATTCTGGTATACCTGTATTAGCACACCCTAGGGAAGTGAACAATCTGGATGAAATATTGCCAAGCTTAGTATCGTCCGGACTCAAAGGTATGGAAACATATTACGGACGTTATTCAACCCAAGAAAGGACTAGATTCCAGCAACTTTGTGACAATCACAATCTATTAGCGACCGGAGGAAGCGATTACCATGGTCCAGATAGAGCCGCAGAATGTGATCTGGGAGATTCAAAAACGAACCTTCAAGTTGGTAAGCTATTATTAAAAATGCACGACGAGTTAGAAATTTGATGGGTTCTTAATTATAAGTTCTAGGTCACTTGGCACTATGCGTTTAATTTTATACTAATATATTTGTCTCAATATCTTCGAGCATTTTAATGACACATACTCTAGCGATAGGTTATATTCATACCCTGAAAGGTCACCAAATAGTTTTTAACTAATTCAAATATGCATCAATTTGCCGAAGTGGCGGAATGGCAGACGCGAAGGTCTCAAAAACCTTTGTCCCTAGGACGTGTGAGTTCGACTCTCACCTTCGGCACCAATCAATCATATTCTTTTTTAAGGACGAACAAGTACTTTCAAACTCCGTTATTGAGGGAATACTTGAATAAGAATATATCCTGCTGCCAATAGCCCTAAAAAGCGCATAATATCTGACTTTCTATAAGCGGCTCTCTCTTCTGGTTTGCTAACAATTACACGTAATAAAAAGGTACCTGTTACAAACAAAAGAAGTGTCAACAGTATATAAAATACCATAATGAATAATTCCCTCTCTCTGATACACAAAATAGCTGAAGAACAACCTGGCTCTAATTGTAACATTCAATAGTTCATCCGAAGCTACTGGAATTCATTCTATTTAAATACCATATGCTACAATCAACACTAGATGAAAAAACCACCTCATAACCCATTATGAATATGCAAGAAAGATGTACGAACTGCCAATCAGTGAATGCTGAAGGTACGATTTACTGCACGAATTGCGGATTAGAACTCACCAACAAACAAGTAAGTGTAGATAGCCCAGATATTCAAACCATCTTGGATATTCATGAAGGGAACACGCAACGCAGCAAAAAGCGACCTTTTTACACCAAAAAAAGCTACTGGCTGGCGCTGTTTGTTCTTCTCATAATAGCAAATAATTATTGTGGCTCTGACAATGATCAAACTTTGCAACCGGTAACTAAAACAATGGCAATTTACTCTCAAAGTGAGTCAGCCAAGTAATAGGTTCCTGCCCTAATCCTCTAAAAACAAAGCTAGACTTTCTTTGATGACATCCTCATGAATAGCAAAAAAGGTTCCTGGGTTCGTGGAGTAGGAACGTGTCATTCCTATTACCATTCCATCTGTGTCAACAACCGGGCCACCGCTATCCCCGGGAGCAATCGGTGCATCCATCATAATATGCTTGATAGGGGATGATTGACCTTGAGAAAAGATTTTGACTTGGGACAGTACTCCCACATTGGCAGCAGCTCTACCAGCTGATTGGTTGATCAATGTACCTCGATCGGAATAACCTAGAGCCATCAATGGAGACGCATAATGACCCGTATCTATATCTCCAACAAGTAATGGTTTTGCGCCCTCGGGCAAATTTATTTTCCCAGGATCGAACTTTAGAACGGCGATGTCTCTAGACGCATCTCGTACAACCACTGAAGCAACAAAAGGAAGCCCCGTCATTTGGAAAACTTTCATTGAGGGACCACTACCTACCACGTGGTTTACAGTAATAATAATACCGTCCTTATATAGCCAACCCGTACCGTAAGCAGTAGTAGCGGGATCTTGAACATAAAATATTGATGGCGTGAAATCTTTCCATATCCTATTAAAATCTGGCTCTGTAGGTTGCTCGATAATTTCCAACGCTTCTTTGTAAAGTCGAAGCGCAGTAGATGCTTCAGATCCATCAGTTACGGATACCGCTCTAATCGTATAAACTCCCGGCACTATATCATCAGGAATCGCAGGGACTCTATTTGACCCAAAAGTTGTCTCTCCTGCTCCAGATAAATTAGTATCTATGCTACCCACTGTGTAACTTATCTTCGCTCCATACGCAGATACAATGGTCACATTGATTCGATCCTCTGGCGCCCATCCCGCTAGCTCCACGTGTAATTCTGAATCACCAACTACTTTACGAGTAGAATCAATCAAAATCACTGGTGCAATCGGTTGCTCGATAATTTCCAATGCTTCTTTATATACTCGAAGCGCAGTAGATGCTTCAGATCCATCAGTTACGGATACCGCTCTAATCGTATAAACTCCCGGCACTATATCATCAGGAACCGCAGGGAATTGATCTGACCCGAGAGCGGTCTCACCTGCACCAGATGAATTAATGTCTACGCTCCCTATGGTGTAATTTACCCCTACTCCATACGCCGATACGATAGTTACAGTAATTCGATCTCCTGGCACCCATCCCGCTAGCTCCACGTGTAATTCTGAATCACCAACTACTTTACGAGTAGAATCAACGGAAATCACTGGTGCAATCGGTTGCTCGATAATTTCCAATGCTTCTTTATATAGTCGAAGCGCGGTAGACGCTTCGGACCCATCAGTTACGGATACCGCTCTAATCGTATAAACTCCAGGAACTATATCCTCAGGAATCGCAGGAACTCTATCTGACCCAAGAGTGGTCTCACCTGCGCCAGATGAATTAATGTCTACGCTCCCTATGGTGTAATTTACTCCCACTCCATACGCCGATACGATAGTTACAGTAATTCGATCTTCTGGCACCCATCCCGCTAGCTCCACATGTAATTCTGAATCACCAACTACTTTACGAGTAGAATCAACGGAAATCACTGGCGTAGGGACCTCTGGAATGTTCTTTATAGCAGATTCAATAGCACTATCTATATCATCTTGTGTAGGACCACATCCAAAAATCAATATGGAAAGTATTAAGAGTGATCTGACCATTAAAGGGAATCCCCTTTCAATTCATAAAGGGCAAAAAGATAATATTTCAAAATCATATTATAAATTTCGTTTAAATAAATTAACCACTATTTATAACGTTTATCTTGATTCTAGCTGCTACCTCGAAACCGACAGTTGCAGAGCCATCTGGAGTTCCCACTGTTACCACTCCAATTGACTTTCCTGACTCCACGATACTCACAGGTGTTCCAGGTAGTACGCCGCGCTCAATAAAAAACTTAATTAATTCTGGGTCTTCTTCCGGGATACTACGTATTACATAATTTGTACCAATTGAAGCTTCATCAAGTCCAATAACTCCATCGTCACTAACAGACTGTCCTTCTTCACCTGGAATGGTTTCACCAAAAGGACTTGTTCTAGGGTTACCAAGTTTCTGAATAATCACTTCCAATAACTCTGGAGATATAGCGTGTTCGAGCTTGTGTGCTTCAATATGAGCTCGATCAAGGGGGACACCTAACAAATCTACAACCATTCTTTCAGCGACTCTGTGGCGTCTAACCATATCTAAAGCAAAGTATTCTCCAAGTTCAGTTAAAACAATTGACCTACCTTCATCATCTTTTATGAGATTTTCTTTCTTCATTCTGCTGATCATGCCAGTGACAGAGGGCATCGAAGTACCAATATGCTCATCAAGAGGGATCTCTCTTAATCCTTGTGCCAAATTAGTTACTGTAACTTCAATATTATCTTCATTTAAATGGAATATTGTAAGTAAGTAATTCTCCATTGGTTGAGATAAATTGATATCTTCTCTCACTGAATCATTTACCATCTCACCTACCCCTTTTCAATAAATACCAGCGTAGATTTTACATAGAATCCAACTGGGAATTACTCATACAATTGTATACCATAATTTTATCCCATGATTCGTCTTGCTAAATTATTTAATTCGCTTATACTAATTAAATATTACAGTGCTTATTAATTACATTAAATGTTGGCACGACTAGCTTAATGAAGGATGAGCTTTTAGTAATTAGAATAAGGAAGATTTATATTGAACAATTTACTTAGGATTTCAACGTACTCAATTCTGTTTATTGGGCTTCTGTTTATTGGGCCTTCCTGCTCAGAATCAGATTCAGCAAGTACCAGTACGTCTGAAATTCAAACAGGCTCTGTTACTGAAGAACTCGGTGGGAGTAACTCCCTGGTAGTATATTCAGGAAGAAGCGAGAAACTCGTTGGGCCTATTATCGAACAATTTGAATTAACATCGGGGATTGATGTAGAAATAAAATATGGGAAAACCGCAGAAATAGCTGCAACTATCATGGAAGAGGGAAATAATTCACCGGCTGACTTATTTTTCGCTCAGGACCCTGGTGGTTTAGGAGTTATTGAAGCTAATGATATGTTCGTCGTATTACCAGAACAAGTTACATCATTAGTTCCAGAGGGAAAAAGATCTGAAACTAACAAATGGGTTGGAATAACTGGCCGAGCAAGGACTTTGGTCCATAACAGTAGCATAGATAAAGCAGACCTTCCTAATGACCTTTGGGAGTTGGTCGATAATGACCGATGGAAGGGAAGAATCGGATATGCGCCAACTAACGGATCTTTCCAAGCGATGGTATCCGGTATGCGTGCAGAGTGGGGTGAAAAAAGAGCAGAAGAATGGTTAAACGCTCTTCTCGAACTTGAGCCACTAATCTATCCTAAAAACACTCCTCAAGTTGCAGCAGCGGCTGCCGGCGAAATCGACCTTGGACTAGTAAATCACTACTATCTCCACCGGTTCTTAGCCGATCAAGGTGACGCTTTCAAAGCTCGAAATCATCACTTACCAGCTGGAGGTCCAGGATCGATCGTATTGGTAGCAGGCGCAGGAGTATTAAAAACAGCTAAAAATGAAGAAAATGCATTCCTGTTCTTACAGTACCTATTATCACCTGTTGGCCAGCAATATTTTGCAAGTCAAACTTATGAATACCCCCTAGTAGAAGGAGTTAAGACAAATAGAATATTAACTCCTCTGGAAGATATAAATAGTCCGCAAATCTCATATACTAAGATGAATGATTTGCAAGGAACCATAGACCTTCTAACCAAGGTTGGTGCATTGCAATAGTAATGACCGACGTTTAGAGGCTCTTTAGGAGAATAAGGAAAAGCCTTACATGAACCGAGACGTTTCAATCAAGATACCACGGATGCTAATAATACCAGCGGCGTCCGTGGTTTTTTTATCACTTTTACCAATAGGTTACCTTTTTATTAGAACCTTGGGGTCGTTACCTGATCTTGTCCCGATTTTATTTAGATTACAGGTACTATTAATCATTATTAAAACTGGGTTGTTAGTCGTAACTGTATGTTTAAGTTGCATACTTATAGCACTAATATCCTGCTGGATAATTACAAGGACGGACATAAAATTCAAACCTGTCTGGTCCGGCTTGCTACCAATGCCATTGGTCGTACCTAGCTATGTCGGCGCGTTTATCATTATTATCGTTTTAGGGCCAAAAGGTATTCTACAAAAGGCGCTAGAACCTTTGGGGATTACAACTCTGCCTGATATCTATGGGTTTGAAGGGGCATGGCTAACTTTGACGTTCCTATGTTATCCATATATTTTTCTAACACTAAAATCAGCAATGGAAAATATTGACCCCGCACTTCAAGAAATCGCTCAAAGTAGTGGATATAGTTACTGGAAATATTTCTTGAAAATAGAATTACCATTGCTGAGGCCATCTATAACCTCCGGATCGATGTTGGTAATTCTCTACACTTTAAGCGATTTCGGTGCAGTATCATTATTGAGATACCAAACTTTTACGTGGTCAATATATTTACAATATCAAGCAGCTTTTGACAGAACTTTAGCAGCCGGTTTATCGTTGATCCTCGCAACAATCGTAATATCCATATTGTATTTCGAAGCAAAAACCCGGAAAAACAGAGCTTATTATCGAACGAATGCAAGGGCGTCTCAATCCAAACCGCTGTTCCAATTGAATAAATGGCAAATACCTGCCTCTATGCTTTTGGGATCGGTATTATTAATAGGCCTAATCATCCCGCTATTCTTCCTCATATATCTTGCTTTCCAAGGTTTTATAACAGACCAAATACCCAAAAATATACTGAACTTATCAATTAATTCACTGACAGTCTCTGTTGTGACAGCAATATCAACATTCGGAGCTGGAAGCTCCATCGCTTTGATAACTGCAAAATACAAGCATAAAATCGCTATTTTATTGGAAAACGCTTCATATATCGGGTTTGGTATACCAGGAATAGTTATAGCGCTAAGCCTTGTATTTTTTGGTGCAAATTATGCTAGCCTACTTTATCAAACAATTCCCTTCCTGATTTTTGGATACACGATCATGTTTATGCCCGCATTGATAGGAGCGTTCAAATCTTCATTGCTAAGTGTCAATCCACGAATTGAGGAATCGTCAAAAATCTTAGGTGAGTCAGAGCTAGGTACGTTTCGACGTATATTACTACCTCTTACATCTCCGGGTATCTATCACGGTATGTCCCTCGTTTTCCTGTTAACCATAAAAGAATTACCTGTAACTCTTATATTAGGCCCATTAGATTTTGGTACACTTGCTACAGCGTTATGGAACGCTTCAGAGGAGGCGTTCTTCCTCGAAGCAGCAATATCAGGTGTGCTAATTATAGTTCTATCCATTATTCCTATATTTGGATTGAATAAATTAACAAATGAGAGATCGTTATGGATACATTACAAATAGAATTAAAGAGTATCTCAAAAAAGTACGGAAATACTCAAGCTGTAAATAATGTCACACTCAAAGTGAAAAAAGGCTCGATTCTATCTGTAGTAGGACCAAGTGGTTGCGGAAAAACTACCTTGTTAAGGCTCATTGCAGGTTTCGAAAATCCAGACCAAGGTGAACTTTTAATGGGTGGGACTCCCATATGGGACCGAGTTAATAATGTTCCAGTACAAAAAAGAAACACCGGTATGATATTTCAAGACGGTGCATTATTTCCACATTTAGATGTACAGCAAAACATCGGTTTTGCTATTAACAAAGATGAGGGAACAAATAGTGTTAACTCGTTAATAGAGTTAGTTGGGTTAAACGACAAGAAAACCCGTATGCCCCATGAGCTTTCCGGAGGCGAGCAACAAAGAGTGGCACTAGCCCGATCTTTAGCTACTAATCCTTCAACATTACTTCTAGACGAACCATTCTCAAACCTCGATATTCAAATAAGAAAAGGTATTAGAACCGAAGTTAAGGATATCCTTAAGTCTTACAACATGACTGCTATATTTGTCACACATGACCAGCAAGAGGCAGCAGAAATGGGCGATCAAATAGCGGTCATGAAAGATGGGGAAATTGAGCAAATAGGAGATCCAGAGGAAGTATATACGAATCCCACTACTGAATTCACTGCGACTTTCTTCAGTCAAGCGAATATAGTGAATTGTAATATTGATAAGAACAAACTCAAGACATTTATATCTGAAACGGATCTGGACACAGATAGTAATTTGAATGGAAATATGAAAGTTCTTATGTACCCACATCAGCTGAAGATAGAGCATTCTAGCTCTTCCAAACAAAAACACGGTATCGTCAAAAAGAAGGTTTTTCAAGGTAATGCTTACAACTACACTGTTGAACTCGACAATAAAGAAAGCCTAGATTTAATTCAAATAGAGAGAGAGCCCATTCAACCAGGATCTCCTGTAAAAGTGACCTACATCCCGGAAGATTTTGTCATTTGCTTCGATAAAGGGGTTCAAAAAAAAATCAAAGTGGGTCAATGAGTTTGATATATGGGAAATAATAATCAAAACGTAGCACTGGAACCAATAGTCATTATCAATAACGACAACGAAGTACACCTAAAATACAAAATCCCACAGCAAGCAATTCTGTTAGACAGGGATGGTGTGATTATTGAAGAGCAAACTAATTACCTTAGAACAGAAGATTCCATTACATTCATACCAGGTGCATTGGAAGCAATAAAAACCGTCAGTGACAGGAAGATACCAATTATTGTTATAACCAATCAATCGGCTGTTGGAAGAAACATTATATCTCTCGAACAAGCAATTTTTCTGAATAAAGTTATCATGCAGCAAATAGAAGATTTCGGAGGGCATATCGATGCTATTTATATGTGCTACCACCATCCCAGCGATAACTGCGGTTGTAGAAAACCTGCCCCAAAGATGCCTCTTTTAGCCAAAGAACAAATGAATCTAGACTTCACGAACTCTTACTTTATTGGCGATACGTTAAATGATATGAAAACCGCAAAAGCCGCGGGCCTGAAAGAAGTATTGGTACTTACTGGGCATGGGGCGAATGAATACGAAAGTTTAGATGGAGTAAACCAAAAAGATTATCTGGTTACTAATGATCTGTCACAAGCTATAAAAAAAATATTCTCGTAAGTAGCCATGGACAAGTCTGACAGATATAATCGCAGTAAGCTTATACAGACCTCGTAAATTTACCAAATTAACAAAGTGAGTGATCGAGGATAAAAGCTCAACAGGCATACAAATGCCTACGCCAGTAGTATGAGGAGGTTTCAGATTGTCCCAAATATTGATAACAGGCGGTAGCGGTTATTTGGGGTCAATATTATCTGAATATTTGCTATCCCAAGGGCATCGAGTTACCGTACTTGATAACCTAGCGTTCAATCAACACAGCCTTTTCCACCTTTGTGCCAATGAGGATTTCGATTTTTTTGTTGGGGATGCTAGGGACCGAGATATGTTAGTTCCCCTTTTACGAGACGCGGAATACATTATTCCTCTAGCAGCTGTTGTTGGAGCACCGGCCTGCGATAGAGATCCTGGCTTAGCAGAATCACTAAATTTTGAGGCAATTCAAACTATAAATAACCTACGAGGGAAAGATCAAAAAATTATATTCCCCACTACAAACAGTGGTTATGGAACACAGACAGCCGAAGAATACTGTACCGAAGAAACACCCATGGAGCCAATCTCAATATATGGAAAGACCAAGGTTAGGGCTGAGCAACTACTATTAGATTCTGAAAACGTGATAACACTACGGCTTGCTACTGTTTTCGGTGTTTCACCAAGAATGCGTCTTGATTTACTAGTTAACCATTTCGTACACGCTGCTGTAACGCAAGGTTATTTAACTGTTTTTGAGAAACATTTCAAACGAAATTATATACATATTAGAGATGTTGCAGACTGTTTCGAACACTGTATATCGAATTTCGATTCAATGGTTAACGAAGCATATAACGCAGGCCTAGACACCGCAAATATATCTAAAGAAGAGTTAGTTGGCAAGATCAAAGAATTTGTACCTAATTTCCACGTAAATTTTTCTGATATAGGAACCGACCCCGACAAACGAAACTATATAGTTTCCAATGAAAAACTAAGGAAAAATGGTTTTGAAGCAAAAAGAACTTTAGATAAAGGAATAGTGGAATTAATAAAAGCCTATAGGATGTTAGGTCGAAGCGAATTCAGCAACGTCTGAGAAAAACCTTAGAATTACGATCGGCTAGAAGAGGAATTCACATGAACAAAGAAAGTTTTTCAGAGAACAGCCAGATCGATTTCGTAAAAAACACGTTTCTAGAGAGTGCAGATATTCAAACAAAAACGGCTGCAGCATGTTCCACGGATATCATTTCAGCAGCAAAATTAATGACTCAGTCATTACAGAATGGTAATAAAATCCTCCTATGCGGTAACGGAGGATCTGCAGCAGACTGTCAGCATATGGCTACCGAATTACTTTCGCAAATTGATCGGGATCTTGACCGACCTGGGCTAGCAGCGATTGCCCTTACTGCAGATACAACTTTCATAACAGGGTACTCAAATGATTTCGAATATAGTGGCATTTTTGAACGGCAGGTTAATGCTTTAGGATCAGAAGGCGATGTACTAGTAGCAATAAGTACTAGCGGAGATTCTGCTAACATATTAAAAGCTGTTGAGGCAGCCTCAAAAAAAAATATCAGTACCATTGGACTAACCGGAGATTCTGGAAAATTAAAATCTTTAGTAGATCTGTCCATAGAAATTCCTAGCAATAATATCCAATTCATACAAGAGTCACACATTGTCACAGAACATATAATTTGCATGCTTATTGAAAAATATCTTTTCAGTGAATAGAGGGTTCATTTAGTTGATAATTACAAGGACGCCCTACAGGATTTCATTCTTCGGAGGGGGCACCGACTATCCTTCATGGTACCGAGAAAACGGTGGCCAAGTTCTCGCAACATCTATAGATAAGTATTGCTATATAACTTGCCGCTTCCTCCCGCCCTTTTTCGAACACTCAATCAGATTAGCCTACTCCGAAATAGAACTTTGCAATACCATAGATGAAATTAAACATCCTTCCATTCGAGAAACGTTGCGAAATGTAGGTATAAATTCGGCAATAGAAATTCACCATGATGGTGATATGCCTGCAAGATCCGGAATTGGATCAAGCTCATCGTTCACCGTTGGTCTCTTAAACGCACTATCAAGTTTAAACAATGAAGATATTACAAGAGAACATCTTCTAAATAGAAGCCTTCTGATAGAGCAAGAAATACTTCAAGAAACCGTAGGGTCTCAGGATCAAACGATGGCTGTCCACGGGGGCTTCAATCACATTACATTTAGTGACCAAGGGAAAATTTCAGTTAATAAATTAACAGTCCCATCTGAAAATTTATCATCGTTGAATTCCCATCTAATGCTATTTTTCACCGGCTTGACCCGTATGGCTTCATCAATCGCTTTAACATATATCAATGATTTACAAAAAAATGAAGTACGATTAAAGAGGATGTCTTCAATGGTTGACGAGGGCATCAATATACTTCAAAACAACAAAAACCTAGATGGCTTTGGAGAATTGCTGCACGAAGGATGGATGGAAAAAAAATCTTTGGGAACCGAGATTTCGACTGAGGCCATTGATTCAATATATGATCTAGCAAAATCTGCTGGGGCAACAGGCGGGAAATTGATTGGAGCGGGTGGTGGTGGTTTTCTGTTACTTTTTGCCAAACCAGAAGTACAAAATAACATCAGATCTTCACTCAAAGGATTAACTGAAATCCCATTCAAATTTGAAGAACAAGGTAGCACTATAATATTCAAAGATACGAAAAAATGATTGATAATGCCGCATCAACTCTCTAACATCAAAAATATACATAGGTAGGAAAGCAGAGCACAGGAAAGCCAATGAAAAAGGATAGTAAAATCTTCGTAGCAGGTAGTGGTAATTTCATTGGTTCCAGCATCGTTAGAGCTCTTACCCGATATGGTTATACCAACATAACTGGTGAAGGGGCTGAAGAACCCGATTTAAGAGACAAAAATGCTGTGAAACAATTTTTTAATGACACCAGGCCAGAGTATGTTTTTAGTGCAGCAGGAGAAATCGGAGGGATTGGAGCTAATCAGGAAACTCCAGCGTTTTTCATGCTTGATAATCTCCTAACTGAATCCCACATTATTAGCGAAGCACATAATTCAGGCGTAAAAAAATTAATATATTTGGCTAGTTCTTGTACTTACCCAAAAGAATCCACACAACCCATGAAACCGGAATACTTGATGACAGGTCCACTAGAGCCAACAAGTGAGTTTTATGCAACAGCAAAATTAACTGGGATCAAATTATGTGAAGCTTATATGCAACAGTATGGCGACAGTTTTCATAGTGTAATCCCAGCAAATCCTTTTGGACCAGGTGATAGTTTTGATGCTGAAAATGGACATGTTATAGGGGCTTTAATTAGAAAAATACATACTGCTCAGCAATCGAGATCAGACTCTATCACAGTTTGGGGTACTGGAAAACCAAGAAGAGATTTCATATTTATAGATGACCTAGGAGATGCGTGCGTGTTTGCAATGGAGAATTATACAGGATCCTCCCCTTTAAATTTGAGTATTGGTGAAGACGTTTCCATACGTGATCTAGCTAATATGCTGATAAATTTAAGCGGTTTTCAAGGGGAAGCAAATTACGATCTTTCAAAACAAGATGGGATGGCTATTAAACTTTTGGATGGATCTGAATTAAAAAATTTGGGTTGGCGACCTTCAATTTCTATAGAGGATGGTTTGGATCAAACCAATAAATGGTTCGTAGAAAACCATTTATAGACAAATTTAGTGTTTATTAGCCAATATTATTTGCGTAGTAGGATGTCTAAGAGTTTTAATATACCTGGAGGTAATAGAGTATGGATTTAGATCTTATTGAAAAGAACTGCACCTCAAGTATATTTGATCTCTTAGAACTCCACGGCATTGGTCATTCAGGAGGTTCATTATCAGTTCTTCAAGTACTAATTTCGCTCTATTTTGAAATCGCAAACGTCGAGCCTAATAATCCTAAATGGCCACAGAGGGATAGGGTTGTTCTATCAAAAGCGCACGCAACAGAAGCTATGTATGCAGTCCTCGCTGAAAAGGGTTATTTCGAAAAAACAAGGTTTAATGAGTACCTGCGTCTAGGATCAGATATTCAAGGGCATGTAGAAATATCTACCCCGGGGGTAGAGTACTCTGGTGGTGCCCTAGGGCAAGGTATTACCTTCGCGTGCGGCTTAGCATACGCAGCAAAGGTTCGTGGAGAGAATCACAAGGTTTATGCTGTCTTGGGTGATGGTGAATGCCATGAGGGTTCCGTTTGGGAAGCAGCTATGTTTGCTTCTCATTATAATCTAGACAACCTTTTCATCGTTATTGATAACAATCACTACGCGGACCATGGAGATGTCGACGAGATGATGAACCTTCAACCATTCGAAGAGCGTTGGGCTGCTTTTGGATGGGAAACTCAATTTGTTGAAGAAGGGAATAAGATTTCTGCAATCACCAATGCCCTAAAAAGCTTTGAACAACGTGATAAACCAAAATGTGTCATCGCAAATACCGTTAAAAATTATGGTGTTCCTATGTGGGAAGAAAAACATCTGCATCAAGTTGCAGGAGACTTATTATCTGAAGGTGTCAAACAAGGTAGGAGGTTACTTCATGCTCGATAAGATCGAGTTGGGCAAAATGCGAGAAGCATATGCAGACACCGTTATCGAATTGGCAAAAACAGACCCTAATATTGTTTTTGTATCGGTGGACTGTGGTAGTCACGAAAGAGAATTCTTTAGAAAAGAAGGTAAAGGAAGACTGATCGAAGTAGGAATAGCAGAAGCTAATTCAGCAGTCGTTGCAGCTGGAATGGCTGCCGAAGGTTTCAAACCACACGTACTAAATTTTGCTTACCTTCTAGAAAGAATGTACAACCAGATAAGCCAAAGCATCGCGCAAGATTCTTACGATGTCAAAATAGCAGCTTACTACGCCGGAATATGGGGTATCGGTGGCAGATCACATAATTGCATCATTGATCTTTCAATGATGCGAGCGTTACCCAATTTCACAATATTCACACCAGCTGATTACTGGGAGACTAAAGCAATAGTAAAGAAGGCTAACTCAATAGATACCCCAACTTATGTCAGGCTTTCCGGTGTACCTACACCAAAGGTATTTGATGAAGAACCTGATTTTCAACCTGTCAGGGTAATGGAAAGTGGAAGTAGCTGTACCATCTTTTGCCACGGCACAATGGTCCACGAATCACTAATGGCGAATAAATTAGGTGACTTAAACGCTCACATAGTAAACGTATCGCAAATTAAGCCATTACCTAAACAAGAAATACTCCGGGAAGCACGAAAAACCGGTAAGGTAGTTGTTGTGGAAGAGCATAGCAAGATCGGTGGCCTAGCAGAGGCAATATCTACTTTAATAATTGAGAACGAACCAATGCCTATGAAAGTAATAGGAGTCGATGATATTTACCCCTTATCAGTGCTGATGGAGGAACCTGATGTATATAAGTATTATGGAATATCATCAGAAGATATAATCAAAACAGTCGATTTGATGACTGGTTACGAAAATCGGGATCCCGATTTTTTCACCTCCTATAACGCAAATATCGGAGACTAAAATTGAAGTATGGAAAAATACTGGTAACTGGAAGCTCAGGAGTACTAGGCTATGGTTTCAAAAAAATTGTGGCCAAATTCCCGTCTACAGAGTTTGTTTTTAGTAATTCCTCTGATTGTGACCTGACAAATGCTGGTCAAACTAGTTCTTATATCGAAAAAGTTAAACCCGATGCGATAATACATCTGGCTGCTTTCAGTGGTGGGGTAGCTTTAACAAAAAAGTACCCTGCAAAAATGCTCAGAGACAATTTATTAATGACTATAAACATACTAGAGGCTTCTATAAACAATGACATTCAAAAATTGCTTCTAACACTTTCTTCAGGCATGTATCCTCCGCAGGCCCGTATACCAATAAAAGAAGAATATATCCATGAAGGATCCGCTCATGAATCTAATTACAGTTACTCCTACGCCAAAAGAATTATGGACCCAGCAATACAAGCATATAGAGAAGAATTTGGGCTAAATGTCATCGGTTTAGTTCCTAATGGTATATTTGGAGAGTTTGATGACTTTAGATTTGAAAGTGCTGTGATGGTTTCATCTCTTGTAAGGAGATTTTATGAGAATATTGATTCTGGTGAGGATATAGTTGTATGGGGTGATGGATCACCGCTGAGAGAATACACTTACGCGGAAGATTTAGCTAATGTTTTTATTTGGTGCTTAGAAAACTATGACTCTCCAGATATTCTAAATGTTGGCTCTACAGAAGAACATTCTGTTAAAGAAATTGCCCTCATAATATCGGATATAATGGGTATCAATAAAAATCGTATTAAATTTGACGAATCAAAGCCTAGTGGGGTTCATAGGAAAAGTACAGACAACTCTAATTTTTTACAAATTTCCCATCATGAATATACTCCCTTTCGTGAAGGGATTGAAAAAACCATTGAGTGGTTTAAGGCTAACTACCCATCTAACGTTCGAATTGATTAGAGAGGCTCTAAGAAATGATGTACCGTGATCTGGGCAATACTGGACTAAAGGTATCTGAGGTGGGATTTGGAACCTGGGGATTAGGCGGGGACTCGTATGGGACCACAAACGATACAGAATCCATCACAGCTTTAAACGTTGCTTACGAGAAAGGCTGCAATTTTTTTGATACCTCAGATTTATACGGTGAAGGTCATAGCGAAACCATACTTCAAAGAGCTTTAGGGCAACACAGAAAACAAATTGTCATCGGGACAAAATTTGGGATGCTTCCCCATATTGGTTTTGATATGAAACAGGATTTTTCAAATGAACATATCGAAAAGGCATTACATGCGAGTTTAGAGAGATTAAATACGGATTACGTTGATATATATCTTTTCCATAGTCCTTCAAGAAATCAAATAGAACACAGTGAGACTTCGATAAAATTACTTACTGATCTAAAAAAACAAGGGAAAATTAAGGCAATAGGCGTTTCTGCAAGATCGCCTGAAGATGCCCTTTGGATAGTAGAACATACGGGGATTCAAATAGTAGAACTAAATTTTAACCTAATTGATCAAAGAGCAATTGAATTAAATATATTTAACAAGGCAGCGAAAAAAGGCGTTGGTATCATAGCGAGAACTCCCTTATCGTTTGGTTATCTCTCGGGAAAATTAAGTGGCAACGAAGTATTCCCCCAAAACGACCACCGAAGCAACTGGCCTTTAAAACAGCGAGAGCTTTGGGCCAAAGCCCCCAAATTATTTGATATATTAAATGAGGGAAAGCAGCGTACATTAACGCAACTTGCTTTACTTTTCTGTATCGCGGATCCGGCAGTTTCGACGGTAATCCCAGGGATGCTTAGTTCAAAAGAAGTTATAGAAAATATGGAGATCAGTATCTTAGATAAATTGAACTCGGCTGAACTTACCAAAATTCGTAATATATATAAGGAGAATAGGTTTTATGACCCGACAGCAAAAATGGTTAATAATTCTAATTAACCCACATGAATGATCCATTAGTAACAATTATCACGCCGTTATTAAACACTGCTAAATATGTAGAGAGCAGCGTAGAAAGCGTATTAACCCAAGACTACCAAAACGTAGAGCACCTTTTGGTAGATGGCGGCTCTACAGATGGTTCAGACACAATAGTTAGAAGGTACGAAGACAAATACCCCGGGAAAGTCCGGCTTATAGAAGCACCAAGCAGTACGGTGGCTGAGGCTTGGGAAATAGGGTATCAAAAAGCAAAAGGTTCTATATTGGGTTCTATAGGAGCAGATGATACGTGTGAGCCCGGAGCCATCAAAGCAGTAGCTAATCTATTAAAAGAAGATCCAAGCATTAATGTCATACAAGGACACTGTGACGTTGTTTCTCCTCAAGGAGATTTAATTATGCGTAATGAGGCAACCAAATTTGATGTTCAGGATTTCATAAATACAGCTTATTACGTAGCAACGCCTTCAGTTTACTATCGATATGAAGTTATAGAAAAAATTGGAGGGTTATCAATAAGTGGAGACGATTTTGACGTAATGATCAGAATGGCCCAATTATATGATTTCTTTCCTGTAGACCAAGTGTTTTCAAAACTTATGGTTAGGGAAGGAACGGCATTTAAATCAAAGGATTTCAACAAAAGGAAAGAATCTTATTATCAAACATACCTTGTAAGTAAAAAATATGGTGGTAGTCGATGGTCTCCTCTCGCCAAAAGATATTACGTAGCCAAGGTGCTCGAGGTTATGAAATTACAAAGATTTTTCCCGATCATAAGGCAATTATATAGGTGGTTAAGAGGCGTAAAACTGAGCGATTAACGAAGGGAACAGGAAAACCGATTGCAAAACGAGAAAATTCCCATATATAAGTCAACCATTTTTCGTGGAATTTCACTTAACTATATCCATCTGGTAATAACTGGTCTTTCACTATTGGTATTAACACCTATAATGCTGGAATATTTAGGGAAATCTGGTTACGGGCTATGGTCAGCTTTTATTGGAGTTATAGGATATTTCGGTCTTTTAAATTTCGGGTTTCAGACTGCTACCGCTAAATATACAGCAGAATATACCACTCTAAAAAAGTTTGAGCAGTTGAGCACTGTTGTATCCACCATCTTAGTGCTTTTTATATTTATTTCACTAGGGATTTCTATTTTCTCTGCAGGATTTTCCTCTTATGCCGTTACTCTATTAAATGCGCCCGCTGATTTAGTTTCTCAAGGACGGATTGCCTTTATTCTTTTGGGTGTAGCGGTCGCTGTAAGAATTTCAGGAAGCGTATTTGGTAATGTTATCTACGGACATGAAAGAGTAGACCTCCTAAAGGGGTTCGGTATCGCCCAAATAGTCTGCAATTTCATTCTAACTGTACTTTTCCTCATGATAGGATTGGGACTTATTGGGGTTGGTCTAGCATTCCTTATAAGCTTACTAGTGCTCACAATTCTCTATATGATCCACATAAATCAAGCTAATTACAAAGAGCGTTTAAACCCTAGACTATACAACTATAAAACCTTGAAGCAGATAGCTCCTTATAGCCTGAGGTCTTTTCTGCTGAATCTGACATCCAGGATACTTTACCAAACAGATAACATTGTAATAGCAATATTTAGAGGCCCGGGATCTGTAAGTTCGTATGCAGTTGCCTATAATCTTATGTTCAATATGACATACTTAGCATCAGTAATATCTGAAACGATTTTTCCTAGATTTTCTAGCCTTTATGCATTAGATGAAAAACAAACCTTACGAGAAATATTTGTTGCAACGACCAAATTATCATCCGGTATTGGTTCTATTATCGCCTTATTCTTATTATTGGAAGGAACGAGCTTCTTAAATCTATGGGTTGGAGAATCCAATACAGTCGATAAAGTTACCCTCATTATGTTCGCCCTAATGTCTATTATCCACACTGCATTTACCCCAGCAGGTCTACTGCTTCAAGGCATAGGTGAAAATAAAGGCTTTACGATATCAGAAACTACAAATGCAATTATTAATATAATTCTTTCCATTATCTTAGTAATACAATATGGTGTTTGGGGTGTGGCGGCTGCAACATTAATCTCTCATATTTTGACAAGTTCTTGGGTTGTACCTTTATTAGCATCAAAGCACATAAACCTACCAATAGGTAAATATTTTGTTCCAGGGATTTTAAAACCTACCCTACTAATACTACCAACATTAGCTACACGGCAAATTTTAGATAACATACTGCCAATACAAAATATACCTATAGAAATCATCATTACATTTTGTACAATAATTGTTGTATATGTCCCACTGTTTTACTTTTTCGCTCTTACAAAAGAAGAGCGTATAAAATATAAAGAATATATCCTAGCAGTAATAAAAAAATAGAAAATTCGGGGATCTACTATGGTCGTTACTAATGATTTGCATATATGTTTTATAGCATCCCTAGACAGTATCCACACCCGCCGTTGGATAAAATATTTTTCAGACTTAGGATATATTATTTCCGTGATCGATTATTCGAATTTTTCTATCACAGATAATAAGGATCTATTACAAAATATAACAGTATACAAACCCCTGAAAATCAATACGAAATCGAAAGCCATAGATACGATATTAAGGCTACTCCTGCTGCCAATTAATTCTTGGAAACTCTCCAACATTATTAATAAGCTTAAGCCCGACATCGTCCACTCTCATTACATCAATGATTGGAGCTTTATAGGAGCAATACATTTTGATGGCCCATTAGTGACTACCGCGTGGGGCTCCGACATATTGAGTACGAACCTTTTAGCAAAAATATCAAAAGTTTTCAAAAAATATGTCATGGGGAAAAGCACAATTATTACCTGTGACGGACATTTTATACGTAGTTCAATAGAAAATTTTGGTGTGGAGCCATCAAAAATAGAGATTATAAATTTTGGTACTGATACAGAATTGTTCAATCCAAAACATAGGCTACCCAAACACAATCTAGAATTAATAGATAAAGGATCCATAAATGTCATCAGCTTAAGAAATCTGGAACTAATTTATGATATTGATTCCTTAATATTAGCTACCCCAGAAGTCTTAAAAACATATCCAAAAGTCAATTTCATCATATGCGGCACAGGCAATGATGAAAAAAGATTGAAGCTATTGGCTAAGTCCGTAGGAACTGACGGTAATATTAAGTTTGCCGGAGCTATCAAACAAAAAGATTTACCAACGCTATTGGCTAATGCCGATATATATATTTCCACAGCTCTATCCGATGCAGGTTTATCTGCAAGCACAGCAGAGAGTATGGCTTCAGGAACCGCAGTAATAGTAACAGAGGGCAGCGACAATCATATTTGGATTGATGACGGCAACAGTGGTTACCTAATTCCACACAAAAGTCCTGGTATTTTAGCTACTAAAATCATTAACTTAATTGAAAACCCTGAAAAACGGACCTCGTTTGGGGAAAAGGGACGTAAAAAAATAGTAGAAGATAACAATTGGAACACTGAAATGAATAAAATGAAGAATATTTATGAAAACTTAAAGTAGAAAAGACAGTTATAAATGAACTTATGGATCATAAACCAATACGCCGATGGACCAGAAGGACAAGCTACCAGAGACTATGACAGAGCAAGAATTTTGGTTCAAAAAGGTCATGAGGTGACGATCTTCTCCTCAGGATTCAGCCAATACCACTTAACTGAACGGCAAGCTTACAGTAACCAAAAATATACTGTTGAGGCTATAGACGGTGTGAAGTTTATCTGGATTAAATCATTTCCATACAGTAAGAATAACTGGCGCAGATATCTAAATATGGTTTTGTTCGCTTGGCAAGCATACTGGATTGGTCGTTCAGTAAATGGACATCCCGATATAGTTATAGGAACCTCTGTTCACCCTTTAAACGCGCTCGCTGGCAAATTATTGTCTAATTACAAAAAATCTAGATTCTTTTTTGCTGTCACAGATCTATGGCCACAGACATTAGTGGATATGGGCATAGTACACAAATATAATCCGATCACATTATTAATGAGATTTCTCGAAAAATACTTGTATAACCAAGCTGAGAAAATCCTTACGGTGCTCCCCTACGCTCATGAATATATTGAAGAATTGGGTATATCTAAAGACAAAGTGGTATGGATTTCCAACGGAGTGGAAATGAGTTACTACTCCTCTATAAAAAAATACCAAGGTGGCTCTAAAAACAAACTAACATTAATGTATATTGGCGGGCACGCACCCCACCTAGGTTTGGACGTTATTATTGATGCAGCAGCAATTTTGCAGAACGAGGGCAGAAATTATATACAAATTATTATGATAGGAAGTGGTGTCGAGAAAGAACGTCTAATGGAAAAATCGAAGGCCCTCGGACTTACAAATATTGAATTTAGGGATCCTGTCCCAAAGCCTGACGTATATAAATCGATGGAAGAAACAGATGTATTATTCTGCCACTTTAGAGACTTACCGTTGCTCAAATATGGTACCTCCATGTTCAAAATCTTTGATTATTTAGCTTCTGGTCGTCCAATAATATACGGAGTTAACGGAAAAAATAATCCAGTTAAGGATGCTGGCGCTGGAATAACAATAGAGCCAGAAAATCCAGTAGTTTTAGCTTCGACAATAATAGAATTTTATTCAATGGCTCCTATAGACAGAGCAAACATGGGATCCAGGGGTCCAATATACGTTGAAAAGAACTACTCTATCGCTGTGCTTGCTGCAAAGCTAGAAGAGGTTCTATAATTCTAGCTACAGATATATTTATGAGAGGAACTAGACCTTGAGCCAGCAGACAACTCTAGTTATTGGAGAAGGCGAAATTGGTCTTCCTATCGCTAAGATACTAAGCAGCATATACAACGTAATCACAAAAGATGTAGAACCAATATCAGATCCCGGAGAAATATCTGTATTGCATATATGCTACCCATTTCAAATAGATAATTTTGTGGAAACAACGATACGATATATAAAAAATTATGCTCCTGAAATAACAATAATCCACAGCACGGTCATCCCAGGTACAACTAACCAAATAGGCGAGCAAGTTTCTAGTCCGGTGATTTATAGTCCTGTCCGAGGAAAACATTCAAAAATGACTGAGGAGTTACTGTCTCTAAGAAAATATGTTAGTAGTGCTAATCAGGATGGCCTTGCTAAAGGAATAGATCACCTCGAACAAGCTAAAATAAAAACAGAAAAATTTTCTTCGGTAGAATCTCTCGAGTTAGCAAAGCTACAAGAAACGACGTACTTTGGTCTACTTATAGCTTGGGCGCAAGAAATGAAACGTTACTCTGATCTACTAGATGCAGATTACGAAGAAGTTGCGCGCTTTGCATTAGCAGACGGCATATCGTTTATGCCTAATGTTATTTTTCAGCCAGGTTTCATTGGCGGTCATTGTGTAATGCCTAATATTGAATTATTAGAAACAATAAAGAAGTCTTCTTTTCTAGATGCAATTAAAGAATCAAATGACTTAAAAAAATCTGAGTGGCTAAGTGAAGGTCAAGACTTAGACAAACGATTGAAGCCGTCAGATATGGAAAATTAAGCTACCATGATTGAAAACAAAAATATAATACCGTTCGTTGATCTGAACTTCCAGAATACGCAAATTAAAAAAGATGTTCTTAACGATCTAAATGATTTGGTTGCAAACTCAAGATTTATTCTAGGAGAACAAGTATCAACTTTCGAAGAACAATTTGCCAATTATTGTGAAACTAGCATGTGTATAGGTGTTTCAAGTGGGACAGATGCGCTAACAATAGCAGTCAAGTCCCTCTCGCTTAACCCTGGAGATGAAATCATACTGCCTGCTAATACTTTTGTAGCTACAGCTGAAGCTGTAGTCCACGGAGGAGGCGTTCCAGTATTGGTAGATATTCAAGAAGATTCCTATAACATTGATCCAAATTTAATTGAGAAAAGTATTACATCCAAAACAAAAGCAATAATACCCGTTCACCTTTACGGTAAGCCTGCTGACATGGATCCAATAATGGATTTAGCGAAAACGTATGGTCTTACCGTCATCGAAGATGCAGCTCAGGCACACGGTGCGCTTTACAAAGGTAAACGGGTAGGTTCGATAGGGGATATAGGATGTTTTAGCTTTTATCCAAGCAAGAATTTAGGAGCCTGGGGTGACGGAGGAGCGATTGTAACTTCGGATAGTCTGAAAGCTCAACAATTTAGAGAATTAAGAGACCACGGCTCTACAAAAAAGAATATTCATTCGACAATCGGATATACGAGTAGGCTCGACGCAATACAGGCTTTGGTATTGAATAAAAAACTACCTTATCTTGATGAATGGAACCAGTTGAGAAAAAATTCGTCGCAAATCTATAACGATCAATTCGCGTTAGATGGCACAAATATCTTATATCCGAAATACAAAGAAATTGAAGATCATGTATATCATATTTATGCGATTCAAGTACCTCCAGAGAGTAGAGATGGTTTACAAGATCATTTGAATACATCAGGTATAATGACGGGTATACATTATCCAAATCCAATACACAAAACAAAAGCGTTCAACTATATTAAGGGATCATATCCCGTCTCTGAAGAGGTATCTACTAAAATACTGTCGCTACCTATGTACCCGGGACTGCAACATAAGCAGATAGAGGAAATCGTTAAGTTAACAAAAACTTACCCCAAATAATTTTCTAATGTGCGAGGAACTTACATGAAAACTATTAAAACAGCAGTACTTGGATACGGATATTGGGGACCCAACATTGTGCGAAATTTAAATAAGTTAAATGGAGCAGAAATAAAATACATCGTAGATCTGGACCTAGGAAAAAGAAACCAGGCATCTGAGGATTACCCCTCAATAGAAGTTACTCCAGATACTGAGGGCATACTTAATAATCCAGACATCGATGCATTAGTTATAGCAACGCCTCCTTCAACACATTTTGAACTGGCCTCTAAAGCATTAACTAACGGAAAACACGTTTTAATCGAAAAGCCAATCGCTCAAACAAGCAAAGATTCTCAGAAACTTATTGACCTTGCCAAAAATAATGACTTGATATTGATGGTAGACCACACTTTTATATATTCAGGAGCGGTGAAACAGATAAAATCAATTCTGAAAAATCGCGAACTTGGTGATTTATGGTATGTGGATTCAGTTAGGATTAATCTAGGGATTATACAAAAGGACGTAAACGTTGTTTGGGATCTTGCCCCTCATGATCTTTCTATCTTGGAATACATAATTGAGGCAAACCCTGTAAGTGTTTCCGCAACAGGTCTTTCACCAGAAAACTATGTTGGTGCTCCTTTAGAAGGCATAGCTTATCTAACAATCAAGTATGATAATGGTGTTTTAGCTCACTTACATTTGAGCTGGCTCGCGCCAGTTAAAATGAGACGTATGATGCTTGGGGGAAGCAAGAAATTCCTTGTCTATGACCACCTGGATCCAGAACATCAAGTCAAAATTTACGATAAAGCTATCGGTAAAACGCCAGAAGGAAATTACCAAATATTAAGTGAGCGAAAAGAAGGAGACATGTATGCTCCCAAGATCGATCAGAAGGAACCTTTAGAAGAGATGGTAGAACATTTCATAGAATCAATATCCACAAATCAGAGTCCCATCTCTGATGGTATATCGGGCCGCAACATAGTTGTTATTATAGAAGCCGCAATAAATTCGATGAAAAATAACGGAGTAGAGATAAAACTATGAAAATTAGGTTACCTTAATAATTTCGAATTTTAGATCTATTCCAGTGTTTATAAAAATGAATATATTTAGGCAAAATATAGTACATAAATACAATGGAGAAACGTAATCCCGGATGGAATATACGAGATTAAGTAATACTGACCTAGAGATATCTAGAATCGCCATTGGCTGCTGGGCCATCGGCGGTCATGGATGGGGTTATGTGGACGATAATGAATCGATCACAGCTATACGTTCAGCATTCGATAGAGGAATTAATTTTTTTGATACTGCGGACGTATATGGATTAGGGCATTCCGAAAGAATACTTGCTAAAGCTCTTGGAAATAATAAATCGAACGTAGTTATCTCCACGAAGTTTGGCTTAGATTGGGATGCATCTGGAAATATAAGAAGAGATACAAGCCCTGAAAGAGTTATTACGGCTGTTGAGAATAGCCTTAGAAGGCTAGATATAGAATCCATTCCTCTATACTTGATCCATCATTTTGATGGTGTGACTCCTATCGAAAACACCGTTGAAGCTTTAATTAAATGTAAGCAAGCTGGGAAAATTCAAAACATTGGCTGCTCTAATTTAAGTATGCAAATGGTTGCAGAAATAAATGATCTAATGCCTTTAAGCGCGGTACAAATTCCATATAACGCAATAGATAGAGAAGTTGAAGAAGAAACAGTGCCTTTTCTGAGCGAATTAAAAATTAGTAGCCTAGCCTATAGTTCATTAGCTCAAGGCTTACTAAGTGGTAAATACGGAACTCAGGTAACATTCTCTACTGATGACATACGTAGCCGTAGTCCTTACTTTCAAGATCAAGCTTATAAAGATAATATGGCAATAGTAAGTCAAATAGAAACGATGGCCAAAAAATACGGGGTTACAACAAGCCAGATGTCTATCAGATGGATTCTAGATAACCCGTCTATAGCAGGCGCAATTACGGGAGTTAAAAAAGATATGCAAGTAATCGAAAATATCGGCGCTCTAGATTGGAATATTTCTGAACTAGACAGAGCAAGTTTAAATTATTAACAAATGATAAAACGAGGCTTAGACATACTATTATCCCTCAGTTGTTTAGTCATGCTGTTACCCGTTTTCTTTATATCAGGCTTATTTATTAGAATAGAATCTAAGGGGCCAATAATTTTCAAACAAACAAGAACCGGAAAAGGAGGCAAGCATTTCACGCTATATAAGTTAAGAACGATGGTAACCGATATTACTAGAAGTGATATTTACACGACTCCCACGGATGACCCTCGAATCACTAAATCGGGGCAGTTTCTAAGAAAATATAACCTGGATGAACTAACGCAATTTGTAAATGTTTTGAAAGGGGATATGAGCATTGTAGGGCCAAGGCCAGAGATACCACAATATACAGAGCTCTATACTGAAGAAGAGAGGATAATACTCAGTGTCCGTCCAGGTATAACTGATTTGGCGACTCTGTGGATACAGGATAAAGGAAGTCTAGTCCTAGGTAGCGACGACCCAGAGAAGATTTATCTAGAAAGAATACGTCCTGAAAAAATACGTCTGCAATTAGAATATGTTAAAAGGAAATCAACCCTTTTAGATATTAAAATAATGCTACTAACTTTTAAAACTCATCTTTTAGATAAGCTAGTAAAACCGAAATCAGGAAAAGGAAAAAACAAATGACAACAAACATCAATGATATGACCAAAAAAAAGATGCTTAAAGAATTGATACGGATACGGCAATTCGAAGACAAGGTAGCAGACTTGCTAGATACTGATGAGATCAACTGTCCAACACATCTTTACACAGGTCAGGAGGGAATTGCTGTAGGTATCTGCGAAGCACTCGAAGTGAAGGATTATATATGGGGAACCCATAGATCACACGGCCATTATTTAGCAAAAGGAGGCGACATGAATAAAATGATGGCGGAGCTTTACGGTAAGGAAACTGGATGCTCTCACGGTCGTGGTGGATCCATGCACCTTTTAGCACAAGAAGTAGGTATTTTAGGAACTGTGCCGATGGTTGGAGCAACCATTCCTATGGCGGTTGGATCTGCCCTCGTATCTTCAATCAAAAAAGATGAAAAAGTTTCCGTCGCTTTTTTTGGAGATGGTGCCACAGAAGAAGGGGTTTTTCATGAAGCTCTTAATTTTGCTTCGTTAAAGAAATTGCCTGTAATTTTTGTTTGCGAAAATAATCTATATTCTAGCCATTTAAGGATAGAGGATCGACGATCTGAAGATAATATATATAAAAGTGCAGAAACACACGGAATGGAAGGTGTAGTAGTAGACGGCAATAACACACTAAGCGTATACCTAGCAGCGATGAATGCCGTAAACAGAGCGCGCTCAGGTTTAGGTCCAACGCTAATAGAATGCAAAACCTATAGATGGCGGGGACATGTTGGTCCAAGTTGGGACCTAAATGTGAATATCAGAGACAAAGAAGAATTAGATGCTTGGATGCAAAGAGATCCTATAGAGATCCTATCTAAAGAAATGATCGAAGCTTCAGAAATAACAAAACAGGATCTCAATTCGCTGAAAAAAATGGTTTCCGTTGAAATAGATAAATCGGTGCAATTTGCGCGGCAAAGCTCTTTTCCAGATGTTAAGGAACTTTCCAACAACGTGTATTCCAAATCGTAAGATTCTTTGTAGAATATAAAAAAGGATTACAATGCGTACATTATCTTACTCTGGTGCAATACTCGAAGGTTTCAAGGAAAAAATGGAATCTGACAAAGATGTATTCATATTGGGGCAAGGAGTAACTAATCCTTGGTATGTTGGAGACAGCATGCAAGATCTCGATAAATTGTTTGGAGCTGAACGAGTTATCGATCCACCAGTATCCGAGCAAGGAATGAACGGTGTTGTTGTTGGAGCTGCGTTGGCTGGAATGAAACCGGTTGTTGTACATCCAAGAGTGGATTTTCTTGTGATGGGTATAGAGCAGATTATCAATGAAGCAGCAAATTGGTCGTACATGTTTGATGGCCAAATAAACATGCCCTTAACCGTTAGAGCAATAATTAACAGAGGAGGGGAACAAGCTGCCCAACATTCACAAGCACTTCAGGCTCTTTTTATGCATATACCGGGACTAAAAGTAGTAATGCCGGCCACTCCTTACGATGCAAAGGGACTATTAATATCAAGTATAGAAGACCCAGATCCTGTAATCTATATCGATGACAGATGGCTTTATAACTTAGTTGATGACGTTCCAGAAGGATTATATAGAGTACCTATAGGAAAAGGCGAAATAGTCACACCAGGAGAAGATGTTACTATTGTGGCTATATCATCCATGGTGCCAGAAGCAGAGAAAGCAGCACAAACTCTGCTAAAGGAGAACATACGGGCAGAAGTTATTGACCTAAGAACTCTAAAGCCTTGGGATACAGATCTGGTACTAAATTCTGTACGCAAAACAGGAAACCTAATTATTGCAGATGCTGCATGGAAAACTGCAGGGTCTGCAGCAGAAATATCTGCATATGTCGTTGAAAATATTTTCAATGAATTAAAAAACCCTCCTGTAAGAGTGACATTGCCTGACGTCCCTGCACCAGCAAGCCGAACACTTGAAGAAGCGTACTACATAAATTCAGCAGACATCATAAATGCTGTAAAGGACACACTTAACGCGAATTAAAGTAAAATATTAATGATTACTATATAGGGGAACATAAATGGAATGGCGCGTAAAATATATTGACTACCCTTCTCAGTACAGTAAATTAGAACAAGAATTACTCAACAAAATACAAGAAGTACTTTCAAGGGGAGATCTACTACTTAGGCAAAATCTGGACGATTTTGAAAAGACAATCTCTGGCTATGTTGGAGTGAATCATACTATTGGTGTAAATAGCGGAACAGATGCACTCCACTTGGCTGTAGAAGCAGCGGGGATACAAACTGATGATGAAGTAATCACCTCTTCACATACATTTGTCGCTACCGGAGCAGCTATACATCACTCTGGTGCTAAACCAGTATTAGTAGATATAGGTGAAGACCATAATATAGATGCAAATTTAATCGAAAATATGATCACGGACAAAACGAAAGCAATCATGCCAGTACACCTAAATGGCAGGCTCTGTGACATGGATAAAATAACGGCAATCGCAAACAAATATAACCTACTTATCATCGAGGACGCAGCCCAAGCTCTGGGAGCTACTTTCAAAGGCAAAAAAGCTGGTAGTTTCGGTTTGGCGGGGTGCTTTAGCTTTTATCCCGCAAAATTGCTTGGTGCTTACGGTGACGCGGGAGCTGTTGTAACAAGTGATAATGCCTTAGCAGAAAATATCTCATACTTAAGAAATCACGGTCGTATGGACAACGGAGACGTTTCTGGCTGGGCTTATAACACAAGGTTGGACAATCTCCAGGCTGCTATATTACAAATCAAGTTCAAACAATTTCCAAATTGGATAAAACGAAGACGCGAAATTGCATCAATATATAATAACGGGCTAGAAAACATATCAAATCTCCGTTTGCCAAACCCACCAGTGGAATCGGGAGATTTTTTTGATGTGTACCAAAACTATGAAATTGAGGCCCCTTCAAGAGACAAACTTAGAAACTATCTAACTGAACAAGGAATAGAAACAATGCTTCCATGGGGAGGTAAAGGTTTACACCAATTCAAATCATTAAATTTATCGCATTATAATCTACCTAGGACCGAGGAAATGTTTGAGAAGGCGATCATGATACCAATGCATCCTGATTTAGAGGATCACCACTTAGATTACGTGATCAAAACAATAAATCAATTTTATAAAAATTGAAAATCCACACACCCTAAGAGGAGAACCTTTGAATAGATCCTTTTCATCTAAAGACTCACCAAAGAGAGCATCTGACCAGAATGCCTCTCTAAGTCAGCTCGCTCAAGAAATTAACTTTGAAAAACTACTTAGTAGGGAACCCAACAAACTAGATAATGAATTGATCCAAAATTTCATAAAGGGAAAAAGGGTTTGTATTTCAGGAGGAGGTGGGTCAATAGGCTCAGAATTAGTAAGACAAATAGCATCCATGGGTGGCAACCTTTTATTGATAGAAAGAAATGAAAATGGCTTGGCAAATATAGAAAATGAAATCATCAATGATTATCCAAATACATCTTTACTTGGTCTTGTTGCGGATATAACAAATAAGCAGGAAATAAAATCGATATTTTCAAGCTATAAGCCAGAGATAGTATTCCATGCAGCAGCACATAAGCATGTGAATTTAATGGAAAGAAGCCCTTGGCAAGCAATATATAACAATGTCATCGGCACACAGATTTTTGCTGAAGTGTCACAAGAGATAGGAGTAAATAATTTCATTCTCATTTCGACTGATAAAGCTGTTAACCCCTCCAGCGTTATGGGAGCTACAAAGAAATTAGCAGAAATACTTGTTCTAAATATGAATAAACTTTCCGATACAAATTTTGACATTGTGCGCTTTGGCAATGTAATCGGCAGTAACGGTAGCGTAGCACTAATATTTCAAAACCAAATCAAACAAGGGGGGCCGCTAACGCTAACTGATGCCAAAATGGAACGCTACTTCATGACCATATCAGAAGCAGCAGGACTCACATTACAAGCAAGTAGCATAGGAAATGGAGGCGAAATCTTCGTTTTGGATATGGGAGAACCAATTCTAATAAAAACTCTAGCCGAAAACATGATCAAGCAATGCTTACTTGAACCATATAAGGATATTGATATTACAATAGTAGGCGCAAAACCAGGGGAGAAATTATCAGAAATCTTGAATGGCAGTGATGAAACTCTCGAAAAAACAGCTTACGATAAGATACAAAGAATTGTTACTAAAAAGATCCACGGAACTAACCTTGATCAACTCCAACAATTCCTCGGTGCGGTGTCATACGAAGACAACGACAATATAAAAACTATCTTGGGCGACCTTCTGCCAGAATACGATAACTCATGAAATCGCAGATCCTAACAAGGTTTATTAGATCATTATTAATAATCATACTTCCCCGTAAATTAAGGAAATATCTAAGGGAAAATAGATTCTATTGGAAATATAAAGATGTTATTAACCCATTCTACAAAAAGAATTTCGATCACTATTTATCCAGTAATTGGGACATACCAAGAAGAAACGATTACTCAAATTATATAAATCAAAATAACCTCAAGATGATTTTTGAATTTGGGTGTGCGCCAAGCCTAACACTTTTGAATATATTGCGAAATTGCCCTCAAAGCCAAGTTTTTGGCTATGATATAAACAAGACTCATATGTCGTACGCAATTGATGCAGCTCAAGAATCTTTAGATACGCGTTCTAAATTTTACCTTGAACTTAATAGAGAAGATATGTTGAATGACTTGCGTTTACAAAACCAAGATTCTTTTGATCTAGTAATTTTTGATCGTGTTTTAATGTATTTATCTGACGAACAAATTCAAGAACACTTGAATATGTATGCTGTAATCTACCAACGAGTATTAATTGACGATTTTTTTGGAAACCAACAAGGTAATTATCGCCACCGTGATTTCAGTAACATTATGAAACTACACGGATATCAAGAAGATGTAATGGATAATTCGCAATATTCCACAGAAGGAATGGCTGGAAACAATAGTAAAAAGGCAATATATACTAGGTTAACTAAAGAGTCCTAATCAACTACGTAAATCTTTCTACTACGTTTCCGTCAATATCAACTCTGCCTACAATTTGTCCTGGATTGCCAATCACTAAAGAAAAAGGTGGAATATCTTTAGTAACAACGGTACCCGCCCCAATCAAAGCATACTCTCCAATAGATATACCGGCTCTAATAGTTGAGTTAGCGCCAACACTTACGCCTCTCTCTAAAGAAATGGTATGTAAATTTTGAGATCGCTCTTGTAATCGATCACTTCTGGGGTAAATATCGTTCGTGAAAACAACACCCGGTCCAATAAAGCAATCATCTTCTATAGTTACACCATCAAAAATCAGCACCCCATTTTTGATCGTTACTCTATTACCGATAACAACTTTATCTTCAATAAACGTATGAGAGCCTACGTTACAATCAGAACCTAGTTTAGCGCCGGCCATAATTACAACATACTGCCATACCGCAGTATTCTCACCTATGTCATCTGATTTTATTTCTGATGTAGGATGAATCATTTTAATTAATTCACAAACTCTCTTTTAATTTTGATACTCTTCATCTTTATGCACATCGACAGGATATCATTAAAGAACCATCATTTTGAAATCAAATAATTATCTAAAGCTTTGATACCTCTGGGATCTACAGAGTGAATCGACGACAAAACCGACGTGTCATTTATAGAATGGATATCTTTACTACCTAAACCTGTCTTTGAGAAAAATTTACCGATATTATTTGCGTAAGGGATAAAGAAAAATACAAAAAACCGAAAGGCCGTTTCATAACTAAACTGTATACGGCCGTTAATGGTTACAGTACCCCTTGCAAACTTATTTTTGAACAAGAAATCGATCATTTCGGAACATAACACAACGTCAAACTGATTTGAAGCTGGATGGATAGAAAACCCTTTATCGATTAGATCCAGTTCAATAACTATCCCAAGATCAGAAACTAATATCGACAAAGGTATGCTGCCTAAGGTTTTTTGGGCATAAGAGAGTTCGTTGTCAGTCCACACATTAGAATAAAATTCCGTAAAGCTTTGGCGCAATTCATCTTCTGAGTAGGTTACAGTTTGATCATCAACGATTGTTACATCAGCGTGTTTTTTCTCCCAAAATTCAATAGCGTCCTGGTTATTCCTTGACCGGACATTCATCGAATCAAGCCGAAAGTTTTCGTCAATAATGGGAACAATGATTTTAGAATCCCCATGAGAACTCAAACTGGATTCCATTTGTGGTAACCAAAAATGGTCATTCCAATAATGGTTCTCTTTATGTGAAAAATATACATAACTTGCAAATAACAAATGATATTTAGGATCAAATTCATCTAGAACCAATTTATTGCGTTCTAAGGTTTGCTTATGAAGTAATTCTGCGATATTAGAGTCCCCTACATTCCCTGCCCAATTAGCATAAGAAAATTGCACTAAAGCGAGTTCAACATTAGGGCCAGTATCTTCCTTAATTTGACGGAGCAACGTAGAATCTAGCTCTATCCTACAATCATTGATATTAAGGACTCTATTGCCCGATGGTAATCGAAACAAAACTGTAGAATCGTATCCATCAACCACATAGATTGTGACATCAATATCGCCCACGGTTTGCTTTACCCCGTGGCTGAATTCAATTACTTTATGCCCTTTTGCACGCAAATAATTTGCGACCTTACCGTCAACCGTTTTTTGGTAAATAAATGTCTTTCCTTCAGGCAAATCATTAAGAGTAGGAATTGAAAAATGATCGGGGTGTTCGTGGGATAAAAAAATGTAATCGTAATCAAGTTCAGCAATCTGATGTGAGTTCTCTGCTAGCAAACGCCATGAATTACCAAACGCCGCTCCGCGATACCAAGGATCACACAAGATCTTTGTTTCACCTGAATCAACTAAAAAAGAACTGTGGTTAAGAAATGTTACACTTCCTTGTTCACCATCAAAATCGACCATACCCAACGCCCTTATGTTGATTGATATTCTATGTAATTTAGTTTGTTATCAATAATTATTCCACAGTAATCAACAGAAATTTGGTTATTCTCATATCTATTTCCATAAATTGTTCATCGTATCGGTTAGAATACTAGTGCTTATATTTATAAAGCTCTTAGATAACACATTCGATTTTAGTCACAGGTTACAATTAAAGCATATTTAGATATGGAATTTATAACGATCGCATTATTGCATTTATTCGCCGTTGTGAGTCCGGGCCCGGATTTCGTGCTCATCACAAGACAGAGCATTCGCTATGATAGGAATGTCGCGATATGGTCAAGTCTTGGCGTCGGAGTTGGCATATTATTCCATTCTTTTATCGCAATAACTGGTGTTGTTGTTCTAGTCACTTCAAATACATTTTTTTTCACCGGCATAAAGATTGCAGGAGCAATATACTTGGCGTATTTAGGTATTATTTCTATTATCAATAGCAACAAAATAAAGAGTCTGACTGGGGACGTAAGTGTAAAAAGAGAAAATTTGAACGGATTCCTTGCAGGTCTTATCACAAATGTAACTAACGTTAAGGCAATATTGTTTTTTATTACAGTTTTTTCGGTAGTCGTGGACCAAAATACGGATAGGCTAACGCTCACACTCTACGGTCTCTATATGTCCATATCTACTTTCATTTGGTTCGCTTTCGTATCAGTCGTTTTCACTAACGATAAATTCACCAGAAAATTCTCTTACTATCTCCCTATTTTTGAGAAGGTAATTGGAGCTGTTTTAATAGCCATTGCGGCACAAATTCTGCTTTCTCAAATAGATATTTAAAATTTTGAACTTCTTCTATAAAAAATAATAAAAGGGGCGCTCTGAAGGAAAGACCAGACCAAAATCAAACTAGCATCTGTTAAAAAAATTGAGGTTAATATATAGGTAACAGGTGGAAATAGTGACAGTTTTTTAAAAAATCGCTTGAAAAACTCTAGGTAACTGTCTATATCAAATTTTTCTTTCTGTTCATCGCTCATGGTGTTGTAACCAGCAAGCAGGTAATTAGCATTTTTTTTATTTATTCCGAATCCAACTAATAGATAGATTAATGAAACGAATAAAATTGTGGCGTAGATTATTAGATCTTCCATTTAGTATTCTACTGTAAAGGAAGTATTCATCAATTCATTTTTTCCTTCTACTCCACCGTCACCGATTTAGCTAAATTACGAGGGTGGTCAATATCTAAACCTTTTTCTAAAGCAATAAAATACGCAAAAAGTTGCATAGGTATGACAGCAACGATAGGTATAAGTTCGCTGGGAACAGCTGGCAATTTCATACTGTTATCCAAGCTCAAATCTAACTTATCATTGCCAGAAGTAATGACGCCCAGCACAACGCCATCTCTAGTCTTTATCTCCTCTATTGTCGTTTCTGTTTTTTCTCTTTGAGGTACATCAGGGGCCAAAGCTATAGTTGTAACATCAGGACCAATTAAAGCTATGGGACCATGCTTCATCTCCCCTGCCGGATGTCCCTCTGCATGGATATAACTTATTTCTTTAAGCTTAAGAGCCCCTTCTAGAGCAATAGGAAAAAGCTGCCCCCTCGCCATAAACAAAAAATGTTCTGTATTGATATAATCCTTTGCTAATTCGTGAATATTATTTGATTCATTTAATGCTCTTCCAACGTAATCAGGCAATTTCTCAAGATCATATATGTACTTCTCAAGATCGGTTTTTTCTACTACCGACATGGTTTTTCCAAGATAAATACTCAAGAGATAAAGAACCAACAATGATGCCGTGAATGTTTTAGTTGAGGCAACTCCCACCTCCAAACCAGCCCTTAGATCCAATGAGGCATCCGCTATTCGTGTAGACTGGCTGTCCAATACATTTGTCACAGCAATTAAAACAGCGCCAGCTTTTTTAACTTTTGCCATCGCTTCCAAAGTGTCTGCAGTCTCACCTGATTGTGTTAGCGCAATAACCAAATCAGTATTTCTTATGACTTGATTCGCATATCGGAATTCTGAGGCAATCTCTGCTTGAGCGGGCAATTTAGTAATTGACTCGAAGAACCCTTTCCCGACTAGAGACGCATGGTAGCTAGTACCGCACCCCATTAATATAACTCGATCGATCTTATCTAGTTTTTCATTGATGGAATCAAGTTCAGGCATCTCTAATAGGAGCTTATCCATTTCAACCCTGCCCCTTAAAACATTCAAAAGCACATCTGGTTGATCCATAATCTCCTTATACATAAACCAGTCATATTCCCCTTTATCTGGCTCAGATACATCAATCATTTGGGTGGAAACTTGCTTCTCAATTTTTTGGCCTTCCGCGTCAACAAACTCTATACCATTTAAGGATAATATCGCCATTTCTCCTGGATTCAAAAAAATCATGTTATTGGTAAAAGGAAGAAGCGCAGGAATATCACTGGCAACAAATGTTTGTTTACCCTCAATTCCTATCACCAATCCTCCAGCATTACCCATCCTTGCAGCTACTATTTTAGGTTCGGTTTCAGATTGGGTTACCAAAAGAGTCACGGATCCTTGTACCTTGCTTAAGGCAAACTCAACAGCATTTTCTAGTGTCTGCCCTCTACCTAATGCATCTTCAATCAAATGAGATATGACTTCTGAGTCAGTATCAGACTTGAAATTATGTCCATGATTTTGGAGTTCTTCTTTTATCTCTCGATAGTTTTCAATAATTCCATTTTGCACAACAGCAATTGAATCGTCACAATCCAAATGCGGATGGGAATTTTCTACGGTCACTCTCCCGTGAGTCGCCCATCTTGTATGGCCAATACCTACGCTCCCCTGCGGATTTTCTTTTTCAACTAAAGAAGTTAAAGCATCTAATCTTCCAGTAGATTTGATCGTCTGAAATTCTCCTGCATGACTCAAAATTGATAGACCCGAACTGTCATACCCTCGGTATTCCAAATTCGCGAGGCCTTGGAGCAATATAGGGCTAGCTTCTTCGCTTCCCAGATAACCCATAATTCCACACATATGCCCTCCAACTGGGCGAACAATTTGCAACCTTTATAGCTGAAACCATATATTAATATTACATATATTGCCGTATCAATTACTATTTATATTAACTTAATTGAACCTGCAACAATACAGGTAGATAGAATAAGTTAGGACAGTTTAACTGCAAATGGGTATGATAATTACAAACCTTAAAGCTAGGCTTGGTAACATATGAGCGAAATATTAGCATCTATTCTCGTAGGCATAATCCAAGGTATTACAGAATGGCTTCCGATTAGCTCGGAAGGAATAATTACTATTCTTTATTTACTTATATTCCAAGAAAAGACTATTGAAAATGCAATGGGATTTGCGATTTGGGTACACGGAGGAACAGCAATATCTGTAACAGTTTATTTTAGAAACGAATTATACTCACTTTTCAAAGAATTTATCAAAGATCCCCTACACCCGTCGCCCCTAACCGCATTCTTAATCACATCCACTTTAACCAGCATAACAGTAGTCTCCGCAGTAATATTTGTTCTCAAGGATATCTCCGAAATAATTAGCTCCATCGCGATGCTCATTATTGGTTTATTAATGTTGTTCACGGGAATAATGCAAACAAACCGTTTCCGACGTAATTTAGGTGTCCGTAACGCGAATACTATAAATGTGAAGGATGCTATTTTGTCCGGAATTGGGCAAGGTTTTGCTATTCTGCCAGGGATTAGCCGATCTGCAACTACTGTTTCTATTTTCATCTTTAGGGGATTCGAAAAAAAAGAAGCTTTACGCTTGAGTTTTTTAATGAGCGTCCCCGCGAGCTGGGGCGCCGCAGGCTTAGGTCTATTCAACCTCGAAAGCGGATTATCTATATCTGCAATATTAGCGTTAATCGTCTCCGCTATTGTTGGATTTTTTGCTATCAAATTAATATTACATATAGCAGAAATAATAAATTTTAGTATTATCGTGTTTTCAATTGGCTCTTTAATAGTCCTGGGATCTCTTCTGCAATTACTGTTTAGTGGTTAAACCCGATACGTAAGAACACCTCTCGAAAACGTCGTTCTAAGTTTAACGAACAGTATCACAACGCAAGTTATTTGGAGTAGTTTGATTTAAAAAAAGGTTAGCAATTGTGAATGCGCCTTAATCACAATATAGTAATAAAATAAAATATCATTTGTAACTCAATTGGAGGAGTCCTTCTCTTGAACAAAAAAATAGTAGTTATGGGTGGCGGGAACGGTAACTTTAACGTCCTCAAAGGGTTAAAAGACCATAATACCGAGCTAACCGCAATTGTCGCCATGAGCGATAGTGGGGGTAGTTCTGGAAGGTTACGAGATCAACTAAGACAATTACCATATGGTGATGTTAGACAATGCCTTCTTGCTTTGGCTGAAGAACAAAGTAATTCTGGGATACTCAAAGACATATTCGCGCACCGCTTCTCCGAAGAAGGGGATCTAAGCGGTCATAGTATGGGGAATTTGATGCTAGCTGCATTAACAGAGTTTTCTGGTGGCCCTGAACGGGCAATAGAAATGGCCTCAAAACTACTTCAAATTAAAGGAAAGGTATTGCCCGTTACTTTAACCCGGACTGATTTACACGCATTACTGAGTGATGGAACTATTCTGGAAAAAGAATCGATAATAGATACTTATGGTGGTACTCCGGGGGTAGCAGTAGATTATGTGTATCTGGAGCCCGCTGCGTATTCTTATCCACCATCAATAGAAGCAATCCAAGAAGCAGATATGATTGTATTTAGTCCCGGGGATCTTTATACAAGCCTGATCCCAAATTTACTAGTGAAAGGCATCTCTGAAGCTATTGTAGACTCTGAAGCAAAAGTGGTTTTTGTTCTAAGTTTGATGACAAAACCTGGTGAAACTACCGGTTTTGACAGTGCAAATTACGTGGAAGAGGTAAATAAATATATCGGCAAAACAGGAAAGATTGACGTTTTACTCACTAATTCAGACTCCCTACCTGAAAAATCAATAAAAAGATACGCAAGAGAAGGTTCAGAACCAGTAATGATTAATATGGAAAAAACATCGCATTTGGTTGGGGAAATAGCCGAACGTCCGTTACTCTCTGAAGGGACACAAATTCGACATGACCCTACCAAACTCGCAGCCGAGTTAATGAGCTTTTTTAAATAACATCATTGTTTCGCTGGCGATTTATTGTAATTAATTTTCTTTATTCGTCGCGTCCGTTACAATCGCTGGAACTCCGGCAACCGTCTCATTAGGTCCAACGTCGTTTATCACTACAGCTCCTGCTCCTGTTATAGCACCAGAACCAATAGTTACGGGAGCAACAAGCATGGTATCAGAACCTATAAAAGCTCCTTTTCCGATTTCAGTCCTATGTTTTTGTACCCCATCATAATTACATGTAACCATACCTGCGCCCAAATTAACGTTTTGCCCTATGGTGGCATCTCCAACGTATCCGAAATGCGACATAGTCACATTTTCACCAATTTCACTTGCCTTAATTTCAGAGAAATTACCCACCTTAACACCGGACGAAATATGCGAATCCGGCCTAATATGACTATACGGCCCAACCCTTACCGCCGGCTCTAGAATAGATCCTTCAATGATAGAGTTCCAAACACGGCATTCTTCTAGAATAGAAGAATCTATAATTTCTGTATTGGGTCCAATATCGCAATTCGCCCCAATAACTGTTTTACCTCTCAGAAATGTATTTGGCCGAATCACCGTATTTGCCCCCACTTCAACAGTACCATCTATATACGTACTATCCGGGTCTTCTATAAGGACTCCTGAAAGCATTAACTCATTCATAATTTTCCCTCTCTGAATCTTTTCAGCTTGAGCCAGATCAATCAGTGTATTAATTCCAAAACTCTCAATTTGATCCATAACAGTAATGTATGAAACCGTAGAATTATCATTTACTGATATATCTAACAGTTCAGTTATATATTTTTCTCCATTATCGTTTACAGTCAATTGATGAATATTATTTTTCAGCCACTGAACATTGAGGCAGTAGACGCCAACGTTCACAGAGTATTGCTTATCAGGATCGTCATCATCAATATAGTTTTCTTCTATGCTAGTTGGCTTCCCAGCATTATCGAAAAACACTACGCCCCTATCATGAGGAAAATCTACTTCCGCTACCAAAAAGCTAAAGACAGCATCAGCACTGAGATGTTCTTCGATAACACTCGATATGCTTTGACCCGTGATAAATGGTGTGTCTGCATTAATTACAAGTATGTTCTCAATATTACCTGGCAAGCCATCTAAAATTGGTTCCAACGCGCCGCCTGTGCCATCTTTAACATTTTGAACAAGAAACTCTACATCTAGATTAGAAAGTTCTTCTACAAGAACTTCTTTATTATCTCTAAGTACAATTGGCGACTCGATGCCGGCGGATGTTAAGGCACTTATTGCGTATCTAATCAAAGGTCGTCCAGATAATCGATGCAAAGGCTTAATCGTATCAGTGCCCATTCTGGTACCCCCACCAGCTGCCATCACAATTCCTGCCCATGTTTCGTTAATAGCATTCATCCTAGATGTCCTTTCCTATCTCCGTAAACTAATACCAAAAAATTATCACATACATACATCATAACTGGCTTATCAAAGCGATGAATCATCCATGTTATTGTAACTCCAATCGTTGCTAAAGCGCTAAATATGCAAATCTTTTAGTCTCTTAGTGAATCATTATTTGGTGAAAAGTCCGAATAAGTGATAAAACTATGTATGTAAAAATTTATTCTAGCAATAAGAGACCTTTGCTAAACTAAACAGGCACAGCTATGCAAATAAATAGAAATACCCGCTTGACAGCAGCAGCGTTATCCGTGCTGTTCATAACAATTTTAGTTTCGATTTTATCTTTTGTGATGGGACGAGGAGGATCAGATACACCTGTTCTTAATATCTCCTGGATATTTGTCCCTTCGCCGCTCATATTACTCGCCCTAATATATATAAATAAAATCTCTAATCTAATTAGAGTCGCAGCAAAAATATATATAGGCTTAAGTGTTATTGTTACAGTATTACTACTACTGGGAGTAGCTTGGACCGGATCAGAAACGGCTCTTCATCCAGAAATATGTGAAGATATGGAAGAACTCTCAGATTATCCAAATCTGGCCAAGAATACTGAAAACGTGGAATTTAAAGCGGCTGACGGTACGTTACTAAAAGGTTGGATTAATTTCGGAACTTCAACTCAAGCAATTGTGTTATTGCATGGATACCGATGCGATAAGCGTGCAATGCTCAAAGAAGCTAATATGCTCTATGAAACAGGGTTTACGGTATTACTTTTCGATTTCCGCCACAACGGCGAGAGTGAAGGAGATTTTGTAAGTTTTGGATATTACGAAAAACAAGACGTTACCGCCGCTATTAATAAATTGCGAAATCTCGATGCCGAACGACATCCGGTAAAATCTGATCAATTAACAAGCATAGGGATTCTTGGCTCATCTAATGGCGGTGCAACAGCAGTATTATTTGCGGCAGAAAATCCAGGAGAAATCCAAGCCATGGTTGTGGACTCATCTTTCAAGAGCCTAGATAGTGCAGTAGCACAGAGTTTTACACACTTTGTTGGTCTACCAGCTTTTCCTTTTGCACCAATAACAGTTTGGATCACTGAGCTAAAAACTGGGATAAGCAGGAAGGACATTGTTCCTGAAGAAGCAGTAAAGAAAATAAGTAACACTCCTATTTTCATAATTCATGGACTACTTGATGAAACAATCTCCAAGGAAGATAGTGAATCGATATATGCAAATGCTAATCAGCCTAAACAGTTATGGCTTGTCCCAGGTGCCGACCATGGAGAAACATTTACGGCAGCTGAAACTGAATACAGCCAACGTGTAGTAAGGTTTTTCACTCGAGCACTTAATTAGTATTAATCCAAATCTCACATTGTTTTCACTTAAGTTTACGAAGAAGCGGATTTGCTACCATCGTGATCAATCCAAGTGACGATAAAATAACACCATTGAACAAAAACGCCCGTGCTGAACCAAATTGGCCAGCAATTGCACCAATACCAACATGGCCTATAGGACCTGTACCAATGCTGAATACCCATGATCCCATCGCTACACCCCTATATTCATTAGGAACATTTAATTGCATCAATGTTTTGAAAAGTACATCGACTGACATCGCACACGCGTTGATAATAAATATTACTAGCGCAGCAAAATATATATTAGTAGCACTAAACATAGTTACTTGGCTCAAACCAAAAAATATCATGATTCCAAACATCAAATAGCCTTTGTAATTGATTCTCCCAAAAGCCGCTAGGAACATTAGTCCAGACACTCCTCCTAGTTGTCTAATTGCAGTAATCACACCTAACCCCATGGCACCCAAGCCAAGAACATCTTTAGTAAACACGGGAATAAGGCTCATGTGACTGAAACCGAAAATTTCAGTCAAGGATGCTAGTACCATTAGTGCAAAAAGTACCGGATAGGCGCGTAATAAATCCAAATACCTACGGATGTTACGAGAAAAATTATAATCTGAGCTAACTGCAATAGGAGCTGATTTTCCTGGATCTTTAACATATAACAAAAAAGCTACTGATCCAAAATAAAACAGGCCTATAACCACGAACTGCAACCCCGCTCCAAATTCCGCGATCAGAACCCCTGAGATGAGAGCCCCAAACACTCCACCAATTAGAGTAGATATCTGCAAGATTGACAGCCCTGTTAACGCATTTTCAGGCCCCACTATGTCATAAGTGTACGCTTGCCTAAGGGTTAACAAAAATGCGAAAGTAACTCCACACACTGTAATCAAACCTATAACTACCCACACATTAGCTACTCCAGTGATCAACAAAATTCCTAACACTATCATTGTTACACCACCGGCAAAAGTGGAAACCTTCATATAGGACCTACGATCATTACTATCAGCGACCAATCCAGAAAAAATACCCAGCACAAAAAGCGGAGCCATCCTTAACGCGGATGCGAGCCCAACCATAAATGGGGAATCTGTCAATTCAAAAACTAGCCAACCTAAAACGACATGCTCCATACCGTTGCCAAACGAATGCACTAAACTTGCATAAGATAAAATTCTGAAATCAGAGAACAATAAAGTCTCTCGCCATGAGCTAGAAATCATATCGCCCGCTCAAATATTCCATATGGAAAGCATTCCTTTTTTCATGTTATGTAACCTTTCTACAGGTAATTTGTAGATTATATGTTGAATTAGCCCTTTGAGTAACCATTACCTCAAAAACTTGGAGACCATATGCACTTTTTCTAATACAATAGAAAATCTAAAACTCTTATTCGTTAAGTGCGGGGCCATTAGAACATGACTACATATTTGGTGTTTGGTATTAAAGCCGCCCTATTATCATTAATTTGGATGCCTTTACTTGTAAGTTTTGACACGATGTTTCCTCATGTTCTTGGTAAGGCCCTTTTTGCCCGTAGTGCCATTGAATTTATACTTTTCCTTTGGATCATCTTGATAACAATCGATCCTAACTATAGGCCAAGAAAATCTTGGATTTTTCTAGCAATCATTGCATATATAACCATCGGGTTTTTAAGCGCTATATCTGGTGTGAGTTTCGGGATGAGTATCTGGTCCAATTTTAATCGTATGTGGGGACTCTGGGATCAGCTTCATTGGTTCGCCCTCATTATCGTCCTCTCAACTATATTTAAAGATCTCGACTCTTGGAAACCATTCTTTATATGGAACTTAGTAGTGGCATTAGGGATTGGGTTACTCGCTTTAAGCCAAGCGTTTAATATGTCGCCTTCTCACTCGCGTTATGCAAATTGTTCTTTAGATAGTACGTTAGGGAACCCTTCATACCTGTCTCAATTAATGATTATGAATATATTCATAGCAGCTGGGCTTTTCATTCAATCGATTCAAAAGGTGAAAGAGAGCCAAACTGAATCAGCGATTAATGAGTCTCCCCCAAACAATTCAAGGAAAAATAGGAAAAAAAACCGTAAGGCGTCGGGTATATCAAACCCTATGTCTTACAATTTTATCGAACTTGGATTCTATGTATTCACTTTAACAATACTCCTATGGGTATTTTTTCTTGCGGCTTCACGCGGAGGTTTATTGGGTTTGGTGTTGGGAACCCTTATTGCTACACCTATTTTTATTAGATTTATTGACCGCTCTCAAATAAAGATGGTCCTGACTACAGGAGTAGGGATATTAGGTATAACGGCGGTATTTTTTACATTTGACGCCACCATCGGCCTTCCTATAGATCAATCTTGCAGGATTCAATCTAGCTTAGATGGTGACTTACTATGTGAAACATCTGATTCAAGCGTCGATTGTACTCGCTCGCTCCCTGAGCCATATGTAGACGCCTTATTCAAAACTGAACCTCCTGCTCCAGAACCAGAAACACCCACATTAGCATCAGAACAAAGTGAGGATGTATTAGAGAGTCTTCTTGGTATGAGATACGCTTTCTTAGGAATGGCTATAAAGGGGGTACAAGAAAAACCGCTTCTGGGATGGGGACCAGAAAATTTCGGACGCGTTTTTGATAAATATTCAGATATCGGCTACTACAAACATGGTTTCATAGTGGCTGATAACGCACATAATGCCCCAATTAATGAACTGGCAGAGCGGGGTATCCTAGGTTTCATTGTATTTATTCTTCTTTGGTTCACTTTATTTTGGAGATTGTTATCTAATCGATCAGAAGGAAGTCACGAAACCTTCAGGTTTATCGTCTTCGCTGCACTTATTGGTTATTTCATTACAACTTTATTTCTTTTTGCCACACCGGCAGGGCTACTATTATGGGCCATACTAGGTGGTTGGATCGCATCACAAGACAACAAAGAAAACAATCCTTTAAATCTAATAGGAGCACAATGGTTTGAAAAACCAAAAAATCTTAGCGGGATTGTTATATCTAAAATCAACTACTCCTTTAGAATCACTTTTATAGTCATTTTAGGGGCTACAATATTATTAACTTCCCTTTATCAAACAGCATATAGGCCGTACAAAGGAGGAGAAGCTTATAAAATAGCCCGACAAGCAGAAGATGTAACTGTAGAGGAAAGATTGATGTTAGTAAATTTCAGTCACTCAGCTTTCCCTCAAATGTCTAGAATAACGCGACAGGAGTTCTTAGAGCACCTAGCTAAAACATGGGGCTATTTTAATTTAGAGGAGCAAAATCTGGTTGCCAATTTCGTCTATCATGAGACGCGCTGGGTAATAAAGCATTCCCCTGAAAATTCTAGAATGATCCAAGCTGCATATTCTATACCTCAGGTGATAGCTAATGAGCAGCAGTTGGAAGATTTACACGCCGTCCTAGATAAAATGATCGAGCTTGCTCCTTATAGAGCTACGACCCACCTTTTCCTTGCAAATCAAGCCTTGCTAGAAGGGAATTTTCAAGAGGCTCTAGATATTTCAAACTCATTTGCTAGTCAAGCAACTAATATGCTCGTATTATTCGAGCCAATTATTGACGAAGCAAAATTGCAATTAGAGGAATCTTCGAAGAATCAATAAACTTAATAAAGAAGGATGTAGATGAAATACGAAGACTTTATAAGATCAATACCGAATTTTCCGGAAGAAGGTATTCTTTTTCGAGACATAACGCCATTATTGAATGACCATAAAGTTTATTCAAAAGCAGCAAAAGATATGGCGGCCCCTTACTTAAACAAAAAAATAGATGCCGTAGCTGCGATTGAATCCAGAGGATACCTATTTGGTGCCCCTGTAGCCAACATACTCGGGGTACCATTGGTCACAATAAGGAAACCCGGAAAGTTACCTTTTACAACCTATCAAGCCAGTTACAAATTAGAGTATGGGGAATCGACATTAGAAATACACACTGATTCTTTTGATAAGAATGCTAATGTCCTACTAGTTGACGATTTAATAGCTACAGGAGGAACTATTATTGCCGCAATACAATTAATAGAGAAAGCTGGAGGTAAAGTCAGTGGAATATCAGTACTGATTGAACTTGCAGAGTTAGAGGGCCGAAACCTGCTTTCGGATTACAAACTAAACACACTAATTACGTATGGCGATGATAAGGATCAACTCAATTTGCTATAGGGTGTACGATCAACCTGAAATAGATTATTGATCAAAAACTGATAACCCCGAGATAACTTCTGCAACATAGTCATACCTATTAAAAGCTGGCACTAGGTATGCACCTGAGATAATCGAAACTGTCTTATTCAAAGCTTCTTGCGCTATTCGAACGCCCTCCATACTGGCATCACCATGGGCATTATTTAATCGATTCAATATATCTTCAGATACTGACATACCAGGTACAGATTTGTTCAAAAATGAGGCGTGTTTATAGCTTCTAAGAGGTAAAATACCTAAAATTAACGGTATTGGAAATCCTTTTGTTAATTCCGCGACCTTTTCAACAGGATCTGAGTCAAATACTACTTGACTCAAAATAAACTGCGCTCCTGCATCTACTTTACGTTTTAAGCTTTCAAGTTCCCGATCCATATCTTCAGCTTGTAAGTTAATGGCACAACCGACGGTAAATTCAGTCGGTTGATTCAAAGGGGCGCCGCCTAAACTAATACCTTTGTTCATGTCAGATATGAGAGAAATCAATTGAGAAGAAGTTACATCGGATAAACTTGATGCTCCAGGATAATCACCCATAGATGGCGGGTCCCCCATAAAAACAAAAACATTATTAACACCCAGAGCATGAGCGCCCAGTAAATCAGATTGCAATGAGAGAACATTTCGATATCTAGTTGCAACATGCATAATTGTATCGACTGAAAAATGAGACGACAGTAACGAGCTCATTGCAGTGGCACTAAGTCGTGCCTGCGCCAAAGGAATATCGGTAGTATTAAACGCGTCAACATGAACTTTTTCAAGTAGACCTTTTATAGAATTGAAAGTCTTGCTTACTAGGTGTCCCCGAGGAGGATGAACCTCGACAGTTATAATAAATTCCCCAGACTCAAGTTTCTTAGCTATATTATTTTCGCTTACCCCAGAATTTGCTCCCAAGGCTTCATTAGAATCCATATATAATAAATCTCCAGAAAGTAACCAATAGTTCTACTATATTATTCCATTAACAAAAAGATTGCATGATAGTATCTCAAGACATCCAATAACACATTCATCTTAAGTGCCTTAGGGTTAGCTGTCTTTTGGAGACATTGGCTGCCCGACCTGGATTCGAACCAGGGTTTAAGGATTCAAAGTCCTTCGTGCTACCGCTGCACCATCGGGCATTTTAGTACGAACTTCTTGATCACGCATTATTTGGAGCGGGTGATGGGATTTGAACCCACGGCTTCCTGCTTGGGAAGCAGACACTCTACCCCTGAGTTACACCCGCTCATGACCACAATTATCTACCAATAATAAATCTAAATCCAGCTATTTATGAAAACAAGTTCTTTGGATTCGAATATTACTGGAAAATAAAAAATGAATTGAGTCCGTTAGGAGAGCTAACGATCGTGCTTAGAATCTATGAAAGTTTGTTTATATTAATGAACCCCAATTGTTTCGTTCAGAGAGGATTTCTACGAGTAATTTTCCCAATCCACATTTGATAAAACAGCCTTGGCGTTATCTACGAATATCTTAGATTGGACCGCCTCATCAATGTCTAAGTCTGCCCAATCACGAAACCATCTATCTACATGCAATGCTTGAAAGTCAGAACCAAACAAAACTTTGTTCTGAAGACGGGTTTGCATTTCCCTAATAAGATCTGCAGGAAAGTACCAGGGGGACCAGCCTGATATATCCATATACACATTTGATTTATGAACAAGCATAGAAACTTGTTCATCGAACCAAGGCCACGCCGGATGAGCAAGTATAATTTTCAATTCAGGGAAATCAGCGGCAACGTCATCCCACCATATGGGGTTACTATAGTTTTGCTTACGCCCACCGCCCCCAGGTGTACCAGACCCAACACCATTATGGCCTGAATGAGTAATTATAACTAAATTCAAATCTTGAGCGCGCTCCCATAGTTTGTAATATTGTCGGTCATTTGCAAAAAAATCCTGCCCTGTCGGCAAAAATTTAATACCCTTGGCACCATTCTCATTTACCGCAGAATTGAGATCATCAATCGCTTGAGAACCTCTGTTTGGATTTACAGAGCAAAAGGGGATGAAACGTTTTGGATATCTTCTATAAATCTCTCCAACCCAATCGTTAGGATTAGGTTCATTAGAGTCTTTTAATCGACTATCGGTAGGTAGAAGAACAGCAACAATATCACGCTCTTCAAAGAATTCAGCATATTCTTCAGGCGTAGTTAGGTCCGGCTCAGTACGTCTAAAGTATTCACGCATCTGCCTAGTTGTTTGAGTTGATTGCTCTGTAACCGTAGCAGGGTTCGTAGGTGGATGGACATGAATATCGATTGCTTTCATTTATATCACCTCTAACTATAAAATTCTTCGTATACTTTCTCTGATGTTATAGGCAAAGTACGCACTCTGACACCCACAGCATCCTCAATGGCATTCGCTATAGCAGGAGCAATCATAATATTAGTGTGCTCTCCTATACCCCGAACCTTATAAGGCCCATCACCAACGTCCGATTCCAATATAATTGTGTCTAACGGAGGAATATCTTGAGCGCTTGGGAGTTTCATATCTGCAAAAGACGGATTTGAAACCCTACCACTTTCATCATATGCAGTTTCGGTCATTACAGCTTCTCCAAATCCATACACAATTCCACCTTCAACTTGACCATGAAAAGCGACAGGATTGATAACCGTACCAGTCTCATGTACAGCAGTTAACTTTGTAACGGTAAATCGCCCAGTCTCCGTATCAACCTCAACTTCAGCAATATGCGTACCAAATGAAGTGTAAGGGCTAGTGGATTCATTTATTTCAGAGCGTCCAATAACGGGTTCCCCAAACCGTTTCACAATCTCTGATATTTCTATTTTCTCTGCATTAGTTGTGTTGGTTAATTGGCCTGAAGAAATATCTATACTCTCCTCATTCCATCCATAAAATTCTGCAGCCAATCTTCTCAGTTGAGATTTTCCATCGGAAGCAGCTTCATAGCCAGCAATCGTTGTTACTCTTGCCCCTCTACTACCACCAACTCCATTCAACGGTCCTTCGCTGTTGGCGCGGAAGGGGGAAACTTCTATTTTATCCATATCTATACCAAGTTCTTCTGCGACAACTTGAGCAATTAGAGCAATAGTTCCGCCACCTGTATCAAATGTGGAAAATTCAACAGACACATCTCCAGCATCACCAAAAATAACTGAAGCAGAAGCTGCTCCTCCTCCTTGACTGTGATGCCCTACCGCTATGCCTCTACCCACGTTTTTGGGTTTCACATTAAAATAGCCGGAAGCTTTTGCAGCTTCCGTTATAGTTTCTTCAACCCTTAAAGCCTCGAAAGAACTATCATTCATCAGAGGTTCGCCCTCATGAATCACGTTCTTAATTCGAAAATCATAAGGGTCCATACCAATAGCACGAGCACAAGCATCCATATGGGATTCGCCTGCCCAAAGACCTTGGGGCATACCTGGGGCTCTAGCAAAACCACAAGGAACCAGATTAGCATATGTCTGGATCACAGTAAGTTTCACATTATCTACTTTATAAGGACCACCCATCTCTAAAACACCTCTTAACCCACCGGGAACCGGAGCGTAAGATGCATATGCGCCAACTGCCAAATATGCTTTAGCTTCCCAGGCAGTAATCGTACCGTCCTTTTTTATGCCTGCTTTTATAGTGATTTCTGAGGGGTGGCGAGGATTCGATGCCATAAGTTCTTCGGAATAATCCATAACAAACTTTACTGGACGACCTGTTTGTTTTGCCATTAAATATGCTATATATGCGCCATTAGAATCGGTTTTTCCACCAAAAGATCCGCCTATGTAAGAGGTGTTTATCTGTATTTTTTCCTCTGGAATATCCATTACTCTTGCAAGCTCTCCAAGATTTGCCATAGGGAGCTGGCAAGACATCCATATCTGAACGTCACCATCGTCATCAATATCTACTAAACAAGAATGTGGCTCTAGATAAGCCTGATGCTGGTGCGGTGTTGTATACGTGTGTTCAAGCACAATATCAGCCTCTGCAAACCCAGTAGATACATCCCCTCGATCTCTCTCTAAATTCACTAGGACATTTGTAGCAACATCTGGCGGATCTTTGACTCCTAAGTATTGATCGAAATCTGGATGTAATATCGTTGCTCCAGGTTCTGCTGCATCTTTCGCACTTAGTACAGGAATAAGCTCCTCATATTGAACATCAATCAGACTTAGGGCTTTTTCTGCAATATCTGGGTCATCAGCTAAAACCGCTGCAACCCTATCTCCCACATATAAAACAGTATCCCAACACAACACTGGCTCATCTTTATAGGTACCTCTGCCATGCCTTACGTTCTCAACATCTCTTCCGGTTAATACAAGATGTACACCTTCCAAGGATTCAGCCTCCGAAGTATCAACGTTTACTATCTTTGCATGTGCAAATGGGCTCCTAAGAAATTTACACCACAACATATCTGGTAAAGTACGATCAAGACCATATACGCCTCTTCCAGTGACTTTATCGGGTCCATCCGACCTCTGAGCAAGTTGCCCAACAACATTATATTTGGAACTCATTGCACCCCTCCATTCAAACCATCATATAACAATTTAATAAACAAACCACCGTACGAATCAAGTGCTTTATAGATTATACATTCAAGTTGAGCTTGAGTTGAATCGGATTCTCAACACCATCACCATCCAGGACTTCTTCAGAAGCAAGGTTAGAAACTCCAAAACCAATTAGTCGCAAACTGGTCTCCGCACCTATTTGACGATAAAATAAATTTCTTGCCTGGTCATGAATAATGTCTATCTCGTTAGTCGGTCGGTCAAACGATGATTGTCTCGTAAAAGTGCGAAAATCGCCTAACCGAAATTTAATTTTTATAGTCCGTGCAAAAAGGTTTTTTTCATTCAATTTCCCAACGACATCAGAAACCAGTCTTGCCAAAATACCTAAAAGTTCCTCTGGATCACTAATATCAGTATTCATGGTCGTCTCTGCACTAATTGATTTTCTATCCCTACGAGATTCTATTTTTCTATGATCAATTCCTAGCGCAATATTCTGTAAGTGAATACCTCTCTTTCCGAACTTAGAAATCAACCAATCACGATCTGCTGAAGCAAGTTCAGAAATCATTTGGATATTCTTCTCTCCCAATATTGACTGAGTCGCCGGCCCAACACCAGAAATCAACCCAATCCGGAGTGGCCCCATAAATTTCGTCTCATCTCCAACTGGAACCAGGAGAATACCGTTTGGCTTAGCTACTTGCGAAGCGATTTTAGCTACACTTTTATTCGTGCCTCCCCCTATGGTGATATTTAAACCTGTAGTTTCCAGGACTTTTCTTTTAAGATCAGAAGCCGCCTTAATTTTTTGAGACCAACGCATTCTGTCTGAAATATCTATATATGCCTCATCCAAAGATAACTGTTCAAGATCATTTGAAATGAGTCTGAAACAATCCATGACAAGGGTTGATAATTCCCGGTACCTTTCAAATCTTGAATCAACTCGTATAATCTTGGTACTTAGTTTCATAGCAGACCGCATGGGCATTGCAGACCGAGCACCAAGTTTCCGAGCCTCATAAGATGCAGCCGCTACGACACCTCTCTTATCTGGAGAGCCGCCTACCACAACAGGTTTTCCCCGCAATCGAGGATTATCTAATTGTTCAACAGAAGCAAAGAATGCGTCTAAATCCCCATGAAAAAAATATTGTTGATTACTAGATCTCTCTATACCAATCATACAATTCTATCCTTAGCCAATAGTTCCATTAAGATAGAACTATTTTAAATAAGCTGTTTAGAATATTGCGGCTTTTTTATAGTGAGAATAAGGAATACTGAAATAACCATTGGCAATAAAACTATGAAAAGAGGCAAATGATAATCGCCAGTTCGGTCATACATCCATCCAACAAATATCGGAGAAATAATGCCGCCGATCGCTGAAATACCCATTTGCATACCCATTAGCCGACCAAAAACCCCTCTTCCCCAATATTCTCCCTGCAAAGATAGTCTCGCTGGCGTGGTACCGCCCCAACCAGCTCCATGGAAAAAACTATATCCTAATGCCCAATAAAAATTAGTAGTGGTTAGAAAAAATATGCTACCAACAATCTGCAAAACGAATGCTCCTGCTAGCACTAGGCGTTTATCTACAATATCAGACAAAAATCCTGCCCCTATCCTCCCAGGGATTCCACCAAGGCCCCATGCCAAAACAACTAGGCCTGCCATTGCAGTAGTTAGTCCAAAAGTTTCTAAAGCGGGAATTTGAAAAATCACTAAAGCCGAGAACCCTAGCTGTTGTAAACCTAGAATCCAAACGTATTGCCAGTAAGCTCGAGACCACAAAATCTGTTTGAATGTTCCAGGAATATTTTCTCCAATATCGCTCGGGTCCTGAGGAGAACTCCCAGGCAAAATAACTTCACCATCTGGGAGAAGACCATGGTCTTCCGGTTTCGTCTTCATGACTAATGAAACGGGTATACAAAACACCCACATACCCACTCCAATTATGAATAGAGTTTCTCGCCATCCGATTACCTCTACACCCCAAACAATTGCAGCAACGATGATTCCGGCAAACGACGGACCCAAAAATAACATCCCTAAAGCACGACCTCGTTTTTTTATAAACCAATTGGAAACCGCTGTACTAACTACTAAAAATGACCCAGCTCCTAAGCCCAACGCAACCACAAAAAATGCGAGATAAAATTGAAGAAGATTCTGTATGAAAGAGAGGCCAATGAAGCCACTGCCTCCAATTAAGAATCCAAGAACTAAAAGTACCTTAGGGTTAACTTTATCTACAAGAATCCCAATAAATGGGCTCATTAAACCAGCTTCAGCCCTTTGTATTGAAACCGCACCAGCTATCAATGCTTTACTGCCACCCGCGACGGCTTCAGATATCGGATTAACAAAAGCAGTAAATCCGAAAAAACCAACACCCGTTGTGTACATCATCAACAGAAAGCCGGAACCAACCATCCACCACCCATGGAACAGTTTTTTAGTCTCTGGTGTAACCATATTGTCCTTGTGTTATCCAAATATTAATCAATGGATATCTCTCCTAGGCAACATTAAAATAGCTAAAACAAGAAAAATGACGATACTAGAACACATTATGAGCCAAGGGGTCAGAAGAATACCATCAACCAATGAATTCCAATCAGCGTCAGCATAGTAACCATTATAATAATAGACAAAAGATAGATATTTGACCTGCCCTAACCATTCAACGAATCCAGCTAAAGAGCTAATTAAATAACCTACCAAAAATACTCCGAAACCAACGGTGTACGCAACGCCTCTTGTTCCCCAAGCAGCACTAACAAAAAACGTTAAAGAAGCCAAGGACATGGCAAGCACCCAAACATTCAAACCGTTTTGAAATAAGATAAATGGAGATATATCCATATCAAACAATGCTGCAGAGATAATGAGCGTAACAACAAAACTTAAAGTTAGTAAAAGCAAATTCATAGCAATACCAATAAATCTTGCGACAACAAATATATCTCTTTTTATTGGTAGAGATAACATCAATTCTATTGTTCGACTATATTCTTCTCCAGCTATAGACCCAACCGCGAGTCTACATCCATATACAACAAATATTGCTGGGGCCATAATTCCGAATAGTTCTAACGATAAATAACCACTGGCGCTAGCCAATCCAGCACCTGGGTCGCCCATAAACGCGATCATCTCCGGCGGGAATGACGCCATGTATTCATCCATTAGAGCACCCTGTTCCTTTATAGTCGGGTAGAACGCACATAATAAGAAAGTGATAAAAGAGATTCCTAGCGACCAGAATAATAAACTTCGTGACTCTCTTATTAAATCGTATTTCACCAATTTAATGAGCATCTAATTTCCATTATCCTGGTAATATTCAAGAAAAATCTCGTCCAAATTAGGTTCTCTAGTAACAATGTTTAGAACTGAATATTTTGAGGCAGCCTTAATAATTCCATTGAAATCACCCCTTATATCGGCAGTCAAAATACGCTCTTTCAAAACAATATTCTCAATACCAGTTATGTCATTAAATTCTTTTTCTGAAGGAGCGATTTCAAATTCGATCTCTATTTGGCGCACAGCCCTGCTCTTGATATCTCCCATGGTTTCAAGATCAACCAATCTCCCAACATTAAGAATACCAACTCGGTCGCATAGCTCTTCAACCTCAGAAAGCACGTGAGACGACAGAAAAACGGTAGTTCCATTCTCCCTCAGTTCTTTGATGATTTCATTAAATTCCAGTTGCATTAACGGGTCTAATCCAGACGTAGGCTCATCTAAAACAAGAACGGGTGGCTTAAGCATTAATGCTCTTATCAGCGCGATTTTTTGACGGTTTCCTCGGGAAAGAGTTGATATTTTCCTGGATAAATCGCAATCGAGTCTCTCAGATAATTCCATCCTGAAACTACTCGAGTCAACGTTATAAATACTATCAACAAAATTCAGCACTTGGTCACCTGTTGACCGATCATAAAAAACCGGATCGCTAGGAACATAACCAATTTGAGATCGGGTAAATTTAGACTCCGTCACGGAGTTTTTTCCTTCAACGGTAATAACTCCAGAGGAAGGTCTGATAAAATCCATCATGCATCTGATAGTCGTAGTCTTACCAGAGCCATTCGGTCCCAAATACCCAAAAATTTCGCCCGGCTCTATTTCTAGTGAAACATTATCCACTGCAAGAACAGGGCCGTAATACTTAGTTAAATTATCAAATTTGACTATTGACACTTATAGGACCCTCCAAAGGTTGCACCCATAGGACCATAGAGACGATAATACCAACTATTCAAGGAAAATGATATGCAACCACTGAGTGATAAGAAACATCCCAGATTTATAGTTTAAGAAAGGGAGATCATGAACAAAAATAATGATTTCGCTCACTTAGTTTCTCGGCGCGGAAACCTAGAGCACCCTTGGAGTACCGTCACCCCTCCTCCAGAAGGGTTGATATCCTTTACCGGAGGTATCCCAGATCCAGCGACATTGCCTCTAGAGGAATTAAGTGTTGCTGCAAAAAAGACTTTTTCAAATCGAGGGGTGGATTCGTTACAATACGCCGGAAGCGCTGGTGACATAAGATTACGTTCACTAATCGCAGAACGTATTACTAGTATTCAAGAGGTCCAATCATCTCCTGAAAACGTTGTGCTTACCAATGGCTCATCACAAGCATTAGACATAGTATGTGCAGCCTTTATAGACGAGGGAGATGTAGTCTTATCAGAAACCCCTACTTTTACCGGCTCGCTATGGACCATGAGATCACATGGTGCGCAAATCTTTCCAATAAATATAGGGAAAGACGGTTTCGATACCTCAAGTTTAGAAAGCAGCTTAGAAGACCTTAAAGCAGAAGGGGTAACAGCGAAATTTATTTACCTTACGCCTGATTTTCAAAACCCCACAGGGATTAGAATGGATCTTACCACTAGAAAAAAAATCGTAGGGTTAGCAAGGCAATACGGTACCTTTATAGTGGAAGATACTGCATATTCTGAATTAGTTTTAGATGGCCCTAGTCTACCTAGCCTGTTTTCACTTGGTCCAGATTCAGTTGTCCAAATGAGCACTTTCTCAAAAATTATAGGGCCTGGATTACGACTAGGCTGGCTAACGGGGGCGCCCCCAATTGTTCATTCATCTACTTGGGCGCGAACCGATATGGGATCAAGTGTAACGACATCAAACATAGTAGCTCAGTTTATTGAGGATGGATTTCTTGACCCACACATAAACAAAATGAAAAATGTCTACAGAAATAAAAGGGACACCTTTGACCGAGTTTTAAATGAAATGCTACACGGGATCGTATCATGGAACACTCCAGAAGGAGGTTTCTTCTTCTGGCTTACTGCAAACGAAAACGTCGATGTGAAACTCCTATTGGAAGAAGCTAGAAATTCAGGAATTGCTTTCGCACCTGGTTTTAGATTTAATGTTGAATCAGATACTCCCTCACAAGGAATTCGCCTGGCATTTAGCGAAGTTTCCACAGAAAACATACCTGAAGGCATATCAAGGTTATCAAAAGCAATTCAAAAATTTACTTAAAGAAAACGTTATCCTTGTGAAATTCGCCTTGCAGTTGTAATGAAACCTGTATGCCCGACCATTCTATGGCTGGGACGCAAACTATTCTTCGCTCCTTCCCAAGGTCTATGAATCAATTCAAATTGCTCTATTAAACCAAACCCAGGACAAGCATCTAAGCTTTCCCAGACTCGATGGAGTTGTAAGGTTGTAGGAACATAACTAACCAAAATACCTCCCGGTCTTAGAGAGGTTTCTGCATGCGGTATTACTTCCCATGGCTCCGGCAGATCCAATACAATTCGATCCACATCTTGTTCGTTAATTCCTTGGTAAATGTCATTCTGTTGAAGTGTCAATTGTGCCCTGTTAAGGCGCTCAAATTTAAGGAGGTTATTCTTAGCAATCTCCAGAAAGTCCTCTCTTACTTCATAAGAAAAAATATGTCCGTGATCACCAACTGCTTGTAATAAAGCCATCGTTAATGCCGCTGAACCAGTTCCCGCTTCAACAACTCTACTCCCAGGGTAAATATCTCCGTAGGCTAAGATTGCACCAATATCTTTTGTATATATAGGTGTGGGTCCTCTCTGCATCATGACAGAATACTCAGAAAGGGTCGGACGCACCGCCAAAAAAACCGATCCTTTCGACGATTTTATATTAGTGCCTTCCTGTGCCCCGATTATATCGTCATGCTCAATAAATCCAGAATGGCTATGAAATTGCTCAGCAGGCGTTAGAGTCAGTAGATATCGTCGATCTTTACGGTCTACCAATAAGCATAGGTCTCCCACTAAGAATCTATATTGGGTTTCATTTAACAAATCCATAGTTAGAGCCACTTCAATTGCGCTTTTATTGGAAATAAAAAAAAGCCTCGGCGGCGACCTATTTTCCACAGAGGATTGCTCCTCCAGTATCGTCGGCGCTGAGATGTTTCACTTCCGTGTTCGGGATGGGAACGGGTGGTCCAATCTCGCTAGAGTCACCGAGACAATGGGTAAATTATAACACCGAAATAAACTAGAATCTAGAAACCTAACTAACAAAAAAAGAGATTGCAGTTAACGTTGCGAGAGTAAGTTGATCAGCGTATCATGACGTCAGGTTTCCATGATGCTTACGCTCATGACACTCATGGGTAATGGGATGTACCTAATAGGGAAGGTTTTATGGCTATATATCGTTACGGGCGCTGGGATGATTCACAGGAACCTTTTCCGCCATCAGTCGATGATTTGATGGATTCTTTAAGTGATGATCTTAGTAAACATGGCGATGTAAAAACTTCGTTAAGAAGATTAAATCAAAAAGGGTTTGAAACTCCGGATGGATCCAACGTTGAGGGCCTAAGAAGCATGCTGGAAAAGCTTCGAGAAAAACACAAAGATATTGTTGACAAATATGATCTCAATTCAGTTATGCAGGGAATACGAGAGAAACTCAAAGAGATAAAGGAACTCGAAGAAACCACTCTAGAATCAAGGCTCCAAGAAGCAAAAGATGCGCTCGCATCAAACACAACTAAAGAGCCCAAAGAATTTGGGAATGAAAAAAGTCCAAATTCAACAGATACGTCAAATACAAATAATAAAGACCAAATTGAATCCTCAGAAAAGGAACTTGCAGAATTTCTGAAGGAACTAGAAAACCAAATATCAGAAGCTCATTCGGAAAATAATGACACTAATAATATGGATTCATCCGAGCAAACAAATCAATCGAGCACATCCAAAAGCAAAGAAACTATAGACCCATCATCTGCCTCAGCTTTGGAAAACATCGCAAACAAAAAACTAGATTTCCTCGATAATCTGCCAGCAGACCCAAGCGGGACAATTCAAGAATTAACTAACTACGATTTTATGGACGATAGTGCTAGAGATAAATTTAATGAGCTCCTAGATTCACTGAAAAATCAAGCCATGCAATCTTACGCTAATAATATGATGGATCAACTAAACGATACATCTCAACAAGATGTAGAAAATACCAAAGATATGCTACACGATTTGAATGATATGTTACGTGATCTCAAGCGAACTGGAGAAACTCCAAAATTTGACGAATTCATGGAAAAATGGGGTGGTGGATTTGGAGATGACCCCCCACAAAATCTAGACGAACTGCTTGAGAAGATGGCTGACCAAATGTCACAAATGCAATCTCTAATGAACAATCTTTCACCTGAAATGGCAAAGGAATTACAAGAGGCCCTTGATGCAGCAATGGGAGATCCAGAATTATCTCAAGAACTTGCTGATTTTTCCCAACTTATGAATGAACTAAAACCTGAATTAATGGGAACTCAGAATTATCCTTTTTCTGGGGAAGAATCACTTTCTCTTGAAGAAGCAATGAAAATTATGGAAGAGCTCCAAAGAATTGAGGAAAGCCAAATTCAAATGGAAACAGCACAAAAAACTGGAGACTTAGATGCTGTTAACGAAGAAAGACTCGCAGAGCTTTTAGGAGAAGCCACTAGGAAAGACTTCGAGACACTCAAAGATTTACAAAAAGAACTGGAGGAATCAGGCTTTATTAAACAGAATGGCGACAAATTGGAGCTCACACCAAAGGGCATCAGAAAAATTGGAGAAAAGGCTTTAAGAGATATCTTCTCAAAACTTAGCAGTGCCAGTATCGGCTCTCATGAAACACATAAAATAGGTTTAATGGGAGAACATTCAGAAGAAAATACCAAAAATTACGAATTTGGAGATCAGTTTAACGTCCACATGGTACGAACTGTGAAAAACGCAATCTTCAGAAATGGATCTGGCGTTCCCGTAACAATACATCCTGACGATTTTGAGGTCTATCAAGAAGAACAATTGACTCAAGCAAGTACAGTTATACTTTTAGATCAAAGTAGATCAATGGCAATCAGTGGTAGTTTTGAAGCAGCAAAAAAAATGGCTCTAGCATTGCATACCCTCATCAAAATGCAGTTCCCAAGAGATAACCTATATGTAGTAGGATTTGCCGACTATGCCTGGGAACTAAAAGGTCAAGATTTAGTAAAAGCAACTTGGGGAGGATACTCTCCAGGTACAAACATGCAACACGCACTTATGTTATCAAGAAAATTACTGAATAAACATAGAACCGGGACAAGGCAAGTGCTAATGGTCACAGATGGCGAACCGACCGCTCATTTTGAGGGCGGTGCGCCGTATTTCTCTTATCCTCCTAGCCCCAGAACTTTAGATATGACTTTAAGGGAAGTAAAAAGATGTACCGGGGAAGGGATCATAATTAATGTCTTTATGCTAGAGATGGCTTATTACTTGGTAAATTTTGTAAGACAAATGACAAAATTGAACCGAGGTAGGGCATTCTTCACTCAACCTGATAAGTTAGGCGAATATGTTCTTGTAGATTACTTAAATAACAAAAAGAATCAGCACGTACGGTAAATTCAATAATCTCCTCTTGAATACTGAAAAATCGCACTCTGAAACAATCTATATAAATGGGCCCTTAGTCAGTCCTCCCAAACATTTGGAATATGCTGATGCCTTTTCTGTAACTGATGGAAAATTCGATAAAATTGGCCAAACACCTGAGATTAGATTGTTAGCCAAGAGTGACACCAAGATTGTAGATCTGATGGGACATTCAGTAATTCCTGGGCTGACAGACTCGCATTTCCATCACATTTATTTTGGTTTAGCGGATTCTTGGATAAACCTAACAAATATTAAAAAAATTGAAGAGGTAGTTCAAATACTAGTGGCAAATCTGAGCCGAATCCCACCAGGTAATTGGATTTACGCCAGGGGATTAGATCAATCTATTTTTAATGATCATACAAAGAATAATATTGTGGAACGATTGAAGGTGATGAGCAAAAATCACCCTTTAATACTAAGTAGGTCCGATGGCCATGGTTGCATAGTCAATTCTGTGGCATTAAATAAAGTGGGAATAAACAGAACCACCGAAAATCCTGAAGGGGGAACCATAGAAAAAGATCAAGGAGGCGACCCCACAGGTAGACTATTTGAATCTGCCCTTTACGGCCCTTGGAATCTGATGATGCAAGACTTAACTAGTAAAGAGTTTGAAAACGCAATTATGAAGAGTAGCGAGCGCCTCCTTCAGGAAGGTGTAACATCTAGCCATGCTATTCTGCTTGAAAACATAACTAAGGAAGTTATAGAGTTAAAAAAATTAGATGACTTAAATACACTGCCTGTAAGAGTATATGGGATTATCTCAGAAGAATTCATTGATGAAATAGATCCTGATTTACTCAATCAAAACGGCAAATCCCTAAAAATAGGAGGTGCAAAACTTTTTAGTGATGGAACATTGCGTGAAAGAACGGCAAGTCTTACTAAACCATATAACGACTCTCCTCACATATTAGGTAATACTTCACTAGACTCAAATAGTTTAAATACGAAATTACTAAGGATAAAAGCAAAGCATCTTCAACCAGTTATTCATGCGATAGGAGATAACGCGATTGATCAAGTATTAAATAGCTTTGATGAAATTTATACTAAACAAGAATTAATTCGATACAGACCTAGAATCGAACATGCGTCAGTGTTATCTCCGAATTTAATTAAACGAATAAAGAATATGGAAATAACTCTATCTTTACAAAAACGTTCAGTTAAGCTGGAGCAACGAAGACTAGGTAACAATCGACTCCGATGGAATAACCCTTGGAACTATTTAATGGATCAAAATATAAAATTGATAGTAGGATCAGATGCACCGTTTATACAGTCCAATCCGGGCCCAATACAAGCGATAATAGAACCCATCTATCAAGGCATAGATCCAGAAGTTGTAATAAACAAATTGTCTATGGAATCTGCTATTGCTTCGTTTTCTGAAATGACTAATGGATCAATTGATAACCAGAAGAATGCAGACTTTACAGTCTTATCTGATGATCCTAAGACATTACCTAAAGACAGATTAGGCGACCTTAGACCGATAATGACCGTTGTCGGAGGAATTATAAAATGGGAATCATCTAATTGAATTAACATGAATTTATTAGTAATTAAATAAAAAATCATATAGGTTATTGTTGATGAGTGACCGCGACTATAATAAGCAGATTCAAATAGCTTTACAAAAAGCTGGGGATTTAGTATCTGAGCTGGAAAACAGCACAATGTATATAAAACATAAAGGTGATGGGCCTGTTACAGAAATGGATCATAAGCTCAATCAACTACTCTATGATGAACTTTTCGTTAAAGAGGAAGGATGGTTATCAGAGGAATCAAACGATGATTTGTCTAGGTTATCGAAATCAAATGTATGGATTATTGACCCAATAGATGGCACTCACCAGTTTATTAAAGGCGTAGCCGAATGGGCTATATCTGTCGCGCTATCTAAAAACGGACAGATCATAGAAGCCGGCATGCTAAACCCGTGGGCTGACCAATTATTTCTGTTAAATCAAAGAGGATCTGTAGAACTAAATGGAACCGAAGTCTCCGTAACAGATAAATTAGACCTTTCAGATGTAATAGTTTTAACATCAAGAGGAGAAATTAGATGGGGGAATTGGAATAAATTCCAAAACTCTACATTCCAAATAAAAACAATGGGGTCAATAGCATATAGATTAGGATTAGTTGCGTCGGGTATTGCCGATGCAACTGTGAGCCTTGAACCAAAAAACGAGTGGGACGTTGCAGCTGGAGCATATTTGGTAGAAAAATCAGGTGGGATCGTATCGGATCTTAAAGGTAACAAGATAAATTTCAACAACAAAAACACTTTATTAGATGGAATAATTGCCGCAGGACCAATAACGCATCAAAGACTACTAAATATAATTACTAGCAAATCATCCGATATTTGGCTACCAAATCACTAGAGTTTTTTTATAAAGTCAGGAATTGTTAACTGAAGTCTCCCCCAAAATCGAAGCCCCTCCCGGTAAAGTCATATCAGATCCAATAACGCTATCTCTTACAATTGACCCTGCTCCAACATCAACGTTGTCCCACAAAACTGAATTTTCTACAACAGCAGTCTCTCTAACAACACAGCGTGCCCCTAAAGATAACGGTCCGACCAACTTGGCATTCGCTTCTATCCTGGTCTCATCGCCTAGAATTATAGATCCTTCTAGTATCGCACTAGGATCCACGTGGGTATTAAGCCCTTTAAGCGGGGAAGCATACGCAGTATAAGGGGCTTGGCCATTTAAAAGATCTCTATGTAGTGAAAGATAATTTTGAATAGTCCCCATATCGTTAAAATAGCCTGACCATTTATGAGTATTCAGTTGAATTCCTGACATTAAAACTTTGGGAAATAGATCAGTTTCAAACATCGAAAACCCTTCTGAAACAAACCTCATTACCTCTGGCTCAAGGACATAAACACCTGAATTTATTAAGTTAGATCGGAAATTTGGGCCTTGAGGTTTTTCGATGAATTGAGTAACAAAACCTTCTCCATCGGTTACTACTAAACCATAAGCAGATGGGTCTTCGACTTCATGTACAGCTAAAGTACCATACTCTCGATTCTCAATATGGTGTTCAATCAACGCTTTGTAGTCGATTTGGGTCGTAACATCACCGTTTAATACCAAAAAAGTTTCATCTAATTCCGGCAACAAAGATCGAACCGCACCAGAGGTACCTAGTGGCTCTTCTTCTATATAGTATTCAAGATGGAGACCCATATTTTCCCCAATACCGAAATGTTCTATTATCGGATCGGGTCGGTAACCTAAAGCAAGAAAAGCTCTTTCTACACCGGCGGCAGCTAGAGCCAACAACGTATATTCTAAGAAAGGTCTGTTAAGAACAGGTAACATAGGTTTTGGCAATTTTTCGGTCAGAGGGCGTAAACGAGTACCTTCTCCACCTGCAAGAATCACCGCTGTTAAATGTCCCATAAAATATCCTCTAATAAATCACTTTTTGAAAACCTATAAATTTTAGTCAGACTGCCTTCTTAGTATGTCAGCTTTATCAAGTTTCTCCCATGGAAGGGTTAAATCTTCTCTTCCAAAATGGCCGTATGCAGCTAATTGCTTGTATATAGGGCGCCGCAAATCTAAATCTCTAATTATTGCGCCAGGTCGAAGATCAAAATTCTCTTGGACCAACCTTTTAATTTTATCTATATGTATAGTCTCCGTCCCATAGGTTTCTATCTCAACAGATACTGGAGTGCTCATTCCTATTACATATGCGATCCTAACCTCACATCTATCTGCAAGGCCAGCTGATACGATATTTTTTGCAACATACCGAGCCGCATACGCGCCCGATCTATCTACTTTTGTTGGATCTTTCCCAGAGAAAGCTCCTCCTCCATGTTTGTATCCTGGGCCATAGGAATCAACAATGATTTTTCTTCCAGTTAATCCCGCATCACCCATAGGGCCGCCAACTACAAATCGACCGGAAGCATTTATATGATATTTCGTCTGAGCATCTAGTAAACTACTTGGAATAGATTCAGTTATCAAAAGCTTGATTAAATCAGTTTCAATCTTTTGTCTCGATACTTCTGGATCATGTTGCGCCGCAATAGTTACACTATCAACTCTTTTGGGCTTACCATCTTCGTATTCAACCACTACCTGAGATTTCCCATCCGGCCTTAAGTATGGCAACACCCCATTTTTTCTAAGCCCGGCCAAATCTCTAGTAAGCTGATGTGCTAAAAATATGGGAAGCGGCATTAGGTTATCTGTCTCATTACAAGCGTAACCCACCATAATGCCTTGGTCTCCAGCTCCAACCATGTCGATTTCTCTGGAATCAACAGACTCTCGTGCCTCTACAGGTATATCTACCCCAGCGGCGATATCTGGAGATTGCTCCGTAATCGCAACCATCACTCCACATGTCTTATAATCAAATCCATATTCATTATCGCTGTACCCTACATCTCTTACAGTGTTTCGTACGATTTTAGGTATATCAACGTAACAGCTGGTCGTTATCTCCCCTACTATAATTATAAGTCCTGTCGTTGCTACAGTTTCGCAGGCCACGCGACCAAGCGGGTCTTCTGCTAAGATAGCATCTAATATAGCGTCAGATATCTGATCACATAATTTGTCTGGGTGCCCTTCTGTTACTGATTCTGCCGTTTGTAAATAAGAATGACCGCTAAGTTCAAGGCTCGCCATAATTAGTTCTCCCTTTTCGTAAAATACGTATCCATTTATTCTTTATGGTCGACGATCCCATATTTTATCTTTTGGTGCTCAGGTAATATCATAAGAGTTACTGAAGCCACCGCCAGTTGTTCACCCTCTAGTGTTAATATTTCAGTTTTTATATCCATGATTTTCCGTTTAATATTTTGAAGCGTGCCTTTTACTTTTACTGGATCTAATAAGCTAACCGGCTGTTTAAATTTGACGTTTAGTCTTGCTGTTACAGCGTGTATATTTTGGATATACGCAACATAGGCAGCTGCTTCATCTAACAGAGTAGCAACGACACCTCCATGTAATGCCTCTGGCCAACCTTGTAAATTATCTCGAGGAGTAAAAATTGCTTCTACTTGTTCCTTATCGTTTCCCAGCATATAAAATTCTAAATTTAAACCACCTTCATTACGTGGCCCACAAGCATAACATCCACCATAAATAGTTTCTTCTTCTTCAGAAACAAAATCACGAATTGGAATTTTTTTTTCGCTCGAATTCAAATCAATATCCTTAACCATTATTCTTATCTAGGTCCCTATATCCCAGCTGCTCAAATACCGCTTTTGTTCTTCTGTAGGTGCATCTATAAAGATACCTTCTGACTCTAATTTTAACCGAGCTACTTGTTTATCTAAAGACTGGGGTAAATCATAAACAACGGGTTCGGTTGGAGGAGTTTTCGACAAAAATTCTGCAGCTAACGCTTGATCTGCGAAAGAAAGATCCATTACTGCTGAAGGATGCCCTTCTGCAGCGGCAAGATTAATTAACCGCCCTTCAGCCAATAGAAACAATTTTCTCCCATCTTTCATCGTGTACTCTTCAACATAGTCTCTAATGGCCCGAACAGAAATACTGTCTTCTTTTATCGCCGGTATATCAATCTCAACGTTAAAATGGCCAGCATTCGCTAGAATAGCGCCATCTTTTACCTTGGGTAAGTGGTCCTTACCAATAGCGTTAATATCACCTGTTACGGTTATCAAAACATCGGCAACAGGTGCGGCATCTACTAAGCTCATAACCGTATGTCCATCCATATATGCTTCCAGAGCTCGTACTGGATCAAATTCAGTTACTATTACCCGAGCTCCCATTCCTTTGGATCTCATTGCAACACCACGCCCGCACCAACCATACCCAACGACAACAACAGTTTTACCAGCCCATAAGATATTAGTAGCCCGAGTGATACCATCCAAAACACTTTGACCTGTGCCATAACGATTATCAAAAAGGTGCTTCGTATCTGCGTCATTGACGGCAATTACTGGATATTGTAATTTACCTTCCTTTGCCAAGCTTTTTAATCTGATAATCCCAGTTGTGGTTTCTTCGCTGCCCCCTAGTATATTTGCGACTAGATCGGGCCGTTCACTGTGAACTAATGCAACCAAGTCAGCGCCGTCATCCATTGTAATCGTGGGGTTCATATCCAATGCTCTATTTAAATGTTGGTAATACGTATCTGTATCTTCACCATTTTTCGCAAAGACTGGAATATTATATTTTTTGACCAACGCTGCCGCTACATCATCTTGAGTGGATATCGGATTTGATGCACACAAAAAGACTTCAGCACCACCATTATTCAAAGCAATAGCAAGATTAGCAGTTTCAGACGTAACATGTAGACATGCTGCTATTTTCTGCCCTTTGAGGGGTTTTTCTTTTTTAAAACGCTCGTTGATTAAATTCAGAACAGGCATATCACGCCCAGCCCATTCAATTCTATTTAGCCCTTGATCAGCCAAATCAATGTCCGAAATATCATACTCAGTGGGTCTTAATTGCATCTATGCTCCTTACTGCATTTAATGACAAATATTGATTATCGATATTAATTGTAGCGTTAGATAATCAAATACTCTATTTGTCCAACATTGAAAATAATTTGTAGAAAGTGTCACTTTTTTCGTGATTCGTGTCAATCTCAATATATGGTTCTTTTGATTGATCTAGAGAATCATAGACGTTTTTCTGATCTTCATATATATCCAAGCGTCCATCTGATGCTCCTTTACCAGATTTTTCACGATCCAATAAGCGTTGTTTTATCACTTCTTCCGGTGCTATACATAAAACAAATTTAATTGGTAAATTAAACTTTTCTCCAAGGGAGTAAAACCGTTGTCGCTCGTTCTTATCTGAAAATGAAGCGTCTACTACTACTGAGTGGCCTTTATTCAAACTACGTGAAGCTATCGAAAAAAGTCGCTCGTAAGTAACCTTATTATTTTTTTCATCATAGATTCCTTCACCATACTGATCATAGCTACGAGTACCAGTTGGCAATCCCAAGACCGATTTTCTAACCTCATCTGTCGATACACGGACGTGGCCTTTATTTCTAGATATTTGAGTTGCCAGCGTCGTTTTTCCTGTACCCATAAGCCCGCCAATTAAAATAATTTCAGGATCTATTGCCGAATTAGCATATCGTCTTGCGAGATCAAAGTAGCTCTTAGCTCTAGACATTATTTTTTCACGGTCGAGTTTCAGAATTGAAGGATCACTTATTAGGAAACTTTCAATCTTCCCTCTTACAAACGCACGATAACATTTATAAAAACTTAAAAGCTCAGCTATGTTTGGATCTGAAGCTTTTTTAAAATATGATTCTAGTAATTTATCTGCTAAATCAATGCTTCCTTTGTGCTCCAAATCCATAAGGATAAAAGCTAAATCCGCTGCGGTGTCGATCCACCTCATCCTATCATTAAATTCTATACAGTCTAATATGGAAACAACGCCGTCATCTGTGACTGATATTTGCTCTGTTCTGAGGTCACCATGAACATCTCTTACAAATTCATTGTCTGCTCGTTCGATAAATAGATTTTTTCGTTTTTCCATAAAGTTACGAGAGTAATCTACAATCTCATCGTAAATTTCTTTATCAATGGTTTGCCCGATATATGGAATTAATTGAGAAAAATTCTCCTCTATGTTTTTTTTGACTCCTTCATAACTACCTACCTGACTAATCTGGGTGCCTTTAGTAGAATTTATGTGGAATTCTGCAATTTTATTCCCTAAATCAGCTGCCATGGGTTTGCTAAAAGTACCTTGTTTTAACCGTTCATCCAGCATGGTTTTTTGAGGTAATCGTTTCATATGGACAAGATATTCCACTGCTGTAGGATCATCAACATCCGATAATTGGTATTCCCCTTGCGAAAAAATGACAGAAACCACTCCAAGATATATACCTTCAGTAGTCCTGCGGTTAAGATCCACCTCTTTAATACACGCTTCGCGCCTTTGATCAAGAGATTTGAAATTTAAGAAACCGAAATCCACAGCCTTTTTTAATTTGAAAACGTCGTTCTCAAATAAGAAAACTTTGGAAACATGGGTGTCAATGATCGAAATTGCTCCAGGTTCACCATCAAAAAATCCGGGAGAAGACAATGCGTCTGTAACTTCCGAAAATATTTTCTCATTATCCGCCATGCCATAAAACCCAATTAAATCGATTAGCGTTCAATAATATTTAATGATTTTCAGTTTTAACGATTATTAATCTAGCGTTACAGGAAAGTTAGTTTTTTTCCACTCTTCCATGCCGCCTTCCATATTGTACAACGGGCCCTCGATACCCACCGAAGCTGCTAATTCGGCAGCTAGTGCAGAGCGAACACCTCCAGCACAATAAAATAAAATAGGACCATCTTTAGGTAGATCATCCACACGGCTCATACTGACAATATCATTTACCGAAATCAGAACAGCTCCTTCAATGTAGCCTTCATCCCACTCATTTTGTTCTCTGACATCGATCAAGTGAATCTCGCCTCCCTCTATGAGCGCTTTAGCAGCTGTAACATCGATTCTCTCAAAAGGTTCCACTGGATTAGACATCTTTCCTCCTCGTACAAATGCGGTTTATACACTAAAAACTATATCTGGGACAAAGCATCACGTCAAAAGTGATTCAACTCCCAAATACAATCCTTTAACAAAATTTATATGGCATCAGCCCCTGTTTCACCAGTACGGACACGTATAGCTTCTTTGATCTCAGAGACAAAAATTTTGCCATCTCCAATTTCACCTTCACCAGGGCTACGGGCAGCATCTAGAATAGCCTGCACCACAGCTGTTTCCATTGAATCATCGATCACAGTTCTGATAAGTGTCTTTGGAACCGCCGAACGTCCCGCGGTCGTACCTCCTCGGCCGACAAGGACTTCAACTCCTCCTTGGCCTCCTTGACCTGTTACATTGAAATAGTAAAACCCTTTGCAACCTGCTTCTTGTAAAGCAGCAGACACTTGATTCACTCTTTCCGGCTTAATAATTGCTTCGATACTTAGCATATATCCTCCAGTCTATTTAAACCTGAATTCTTATTTGTCGAATGCACGCTTAGTCGGCGCCATCTTCCACCATAGCACGTTCTCCATGTAGGGAAAGATCAAGTCCTTGATCTTCCTCTGATTCTGAAACTCTAAGGCCTAGACCCGGTATTTTATCAAGTACTAGTAGAATTACATAGCTCGCGATCCCAGAGTATACTAGGGTTCCCAAAACACTCTGCGCTTGGATAATCAACTGGTCGAAACTACCTTCAACGACACCTGGTACACCTGTCAAAGCGCTGACGGTAAAAACACCTGTGGCCAAAGCGCCCCAAATTCCACCTACACCATGAACAGCAAAAACATCAAGAGCATCATCTAACCCTCTTGCATTTATCAATTCAACCGCGAAAAAGCAAATCACCCCTGCTCCAAAACCTATCGCGATAGCGCCCATAACACCGACCGCGCCAGCTGCAGGCGTAATCGCTACAAGGCCAGCGACAGCTCCGGTCGCCAAACCAACGGCACCCATCTTCCCATTTTTTATTTGAGAAACTAAGCCCCAAGTAATGGCAGCTGTTGCAGCGGCCACATTAGTTACCAGAAAAGCATTAACAGCGAAATAATCCGCAGCCAATGCTGAACCGGCGTTGAAACCGAACCAACCAAACCAAAGTATCGCGGCTCCTAAAACCACAAAGGGAACGTTATTCGATTGAGCTCCTGGGTTTCTCCTTTTACCAACTAAAAGAGCTGCAGCCACAGCTGCTATACCAGCATTTATGTGAATCACTGTTCCACCAGCAAAGTCCAATGCTCCTAGATCAGAAATCCATCCTCCGCCCCATACCCAATGAGTTATAGGAGCGTAGACAATTGTTACCCATAGAACTAAAAATATTAAATACGTAGTAAATTTAAATCGTTCAACAAACGCTCCCGTTATAAGAGCGGGAGTGATAATCGCGAACATCATTTGGAAAACTACATCAAGTAGAGGAGGGTAAGCAGCATCAGCTGAAGGAACAATGTCTATTCCTCTAAGACCTAAGTAGGAGAAATCACCTACCCAGTTATTACCTTCTCCAAAAGCTAAACTGTAGCCCCATAGAACCCATACTATGCTTACAACACCTATGGCTGTAAAACTATACATAATTGTACTAACTAAATTTTTCGCCCTAACCAAACCTCCGTAAAACAGAGCAAGGCCGGGTGTCATAAAGAAAACTAATGCAGAAGCTGTTAACATCCACGCTGTGTGACCCGTATCCATATCTATCTCCTCTGGGATATACCAAACAAAACTGTCAAATAATCCTCTTAATCTACATGTTCAACTCTAATACTAAATATCTAGTATGACCAATCGGTTACCATTAGGTTACATTCTTGTTACATAAGAACGACTTGACCAAATAGGCTTACCACAATAGTCTGGCTTGCATGGAAACTGTTAGCAATTACAAAAATATCAAGGTTCAACAAGAAGGTCGTCTAGTAATCATTTACTTAGACAGCCCTCCTAATAATTTTATTGATACAAATCTCGCATCAAGTATAAAAGAAATATGTTTGAAGCTTAGTGAAGAAGATACTTGTGATGTAATGATCCTTACATCAGATAAAGATACAGATTTTAGCCAAGGAACCGATCCTATGCTATTTACTGAGTTGGAAAATACTACAAATATTAAAGAGATTCAGCAGGTTGTAGATAGGTATCGTGTTGCAAATTCAATATCTTCACTCAAGTTCCCGGTAATATCTGCATTAGGTGGCCATTGCTATGGGCAAGGTTTAGAGTTAGCACTTGCCAGTGATATCCGATTCGGTTCAACGGTATCAAAATTTAAAATGGATCAAGTCTCTCAAGGCATCATACCTTGGGATGGAGGCACACAACGATTATCAAGAACTATCGGCTTAGCTCGATCCCTGGAGTTAATTCTTAATTGCCAAGAGATTGAATCAAGTGAGGCCCTTGCTATAGGCCTACTGAATTCCGTAGTGGAAACCAATGATTTGCTACCAAAAGCTGTTGAATTAGCAGAGCAAATATTGCAAGGAGGAGCGATAGCGGCAAGGTATGCCAAAGAGGTTGTGTTAAAAGGAACAGAAATGACCCTTGACCAAGGAATCTCTTTAGAAACCGATTTGACAATGATTTTACAAACAACTCAAGACCGGACCGAGGGTATTAATTCTTTTATAGAAAGAAGGAAGCCCGACTATACGGGTGAATAACCCTTACTTCGAAAGATAATTTGATGAGAGAAAATGCAGCAGCCTATTACGAAGTTCAAGATAATATAGCTTATGTTTATCTAAACAGGCCTGACCAAATCAATGCTTTCAACGTAGCGATGCGAGATGACCTACATTCGATTTTTACAGCAATACATATTGATGACAGCCTAAAAGCGGTCATCATATCAGGCAACGGGGAAAAAGGGTTCTGCTCAGGAGCAGATTTAACTGAATTTGGGTCAACACCATCTAGAGTAGTTGCAAGAGAAGCAAGATACCTGAGAGACGTTTGGGACTTAGTCCAAAAACTTCCGGTACCATCGGTCGCTATACTCCATGGATACACCATTGGTTCTGGATTAGAACTCGCAATGTGCTGTGATTTTAGAGTCGCTGATTTTAAAACACAATTTCGTTTACCCGAAGTAGCCTTAGCAATGCTGCCTTTTGCTACAGGAAGTCAAACATTGCCCAGATTGATTGGAAACCCAAAAGCTCTTGAGTTACTACTAACGAGCAAATGGTTTACTGCAGAAGAAGCCTCCGACCTCGGGCTTATCAATCGTTTGGCGGAACACCATCAACTAAATGAGGTTGCAAAAAAATTGATTTTTGAGCTTATTGATAAACCTCCAACGGCACTACAATTTGCTAAACAAGCTATAAAAAGGGGTGTCGACATTCATTTATCTGACGGCTTGTTAATTGAACAAAGATTGGCAGAATCGATATTTTCACTTGGTATATCACAGGAGAAATAGGTTCAAATCAATTTTTTATAAATAACCGTCGAAAAAAATACCTTAAAAATGATAGAATAGCTGCTCAATTATATAATTTTGGGAAACAACAAATAATGAGGGATAAAGAGGGGGTATATAAATAATGAATACTGCGGAGTTTTTGTCGATAGCGAATTTAATCTCGCCTGAGAAAGAGGCAGTTATATTTGAAGATAAGCGTTTCACCTACAACCAACTAAACTCAAGAGCTAATCAATTGGCGAATAAATTGACTTCTTGGGGTGTTGGAAGTGGAGACCGAGTTGGCTTGATGCAGGTAAACTGTAATGAAGTGGTTGAAGCGTATTTTGCTTGCGCCAAGGTGGGAGCCATTTTTGTTCCTTTGAGTTTCCGCGGACGAGCTGAAGAAATAAAACACATGGTAAACAGCTCTGAATCCAAAGTCGTAATAGCTGGGTCACGGTATCTCGGCCTAATAGATGATCTAAGAAGCACTTTAAATACGGTGGAGCATTTCGTTTCTCTCGAAGGAACCGGCGACGGTTGGGAAGATTACGAAGAAGCATTAGATGGCCAATCCAGCGACTATGTGGATGCAGAAGTTGATGACGATGACACAACAATATTAATGTTCACTGCCGGCACAACAGGTTTGCCAAAGGGCGTAATGCTAACATTTGGTGGGGTCAGTAGTTACTCGTTAAGCAACGTAACGCCTGTTGACCCTGAACAAGTAGAAAAAAATATTCTTACCGTGCCCTTATACCACGTAGCTGGTATGCAAGCAGTCATTTCAGCTATATTCGGTATGAGAACATTGGTAATTCAAAGACAGTTTGAAGCTGAATCATGGATGGAACTCGTTCAAAATGAAAAAGTTTCTAGGGCAATGATGGTGCCAACTATGCTGAAAATGTTACTGGAACACCCTAGCCGGCCTAATTATGACCTTAGCAGCCTAGAAGTCCTAACTTATGGGGCTGCTGCAATGCCTAAGGAAGTAATAAAGCGTGCAATTGTTGAATTAGAAGACACACAATTCATAAATGCTTTTGGTCAGACTGAAGCTTCAGCAACTATTACAGCATTAATGCCTGAAGACCATAATGTAAAAGGCTTATCAGACGAAGAAAGAGAAAAGAAATTCGAGCGATTAAGTTCTATAGGGAAACCTCTTCCTGGAGTGGAGATTAGAATAGTTGATGAAGATGGAGCGGACGTCCCAACCGGAGACCAAGGAGAGATAATCGCAAGTGGACCGCAACTAATGAAAGGTTACTGGCAACAAGAGGATGCAACATCAGAAACAATAAAAAATGGATGGCTTTTTACAGGTGACTTAGGATATAAGGATGATGAAGGATATATATTCTTGTCCGGGCGAGCAAAAGATTTCATAAAACGAGCTGGAGAGATGATTTCCCCAGAAGAAGTCGAACAATTGCTCATGTCTCACGCATCAGTTGATGAAGCAGCCATTATAGGAATACCAGATGACACTTGGGGTGAAAGAGTTAGAGCTATAATTGTATTGAAACAAAATCAAGAAACTACAGAAACAGACTTGATAGAATTCTCCCGGAAGAACTTAGCAAGTTTTAAACGGCCAGAATCCATAGTTTTCTCATCTGAGCCACTTCCCCGTAACCCACTAGGGAAAGTGCTAAAGAGAGACCTGAAACAGATGTATGACCAGCCTATTGAAGATTAATATAAACTGATAATTATGATGGAGGTGATTTAATGTCTAGCATTCATACACCCTTATGTGACATGTTCGAAATTGAACATCCTATAGTCATGGCCGGTATGTCTCTTGGAATGGATGATGCTATGCCAAGTCCACCAAAACTCGCCGCTGCTGTTACAAATGCAGGAGGACTAGGCGTGATGGGCTGTGGAAGCAGAAAACCTGAGACAATTGATTGGTGTATCAGAGAGTTTAAAAAACTCTCTTCAGGACCTTTTGGAATCGATTTACTACTTCCAGTCACAATGGGGACGGGGGCAAAAACAGAAACAAAAGCAGAAATTAGAGAAAGATTAGAACGAGACTATCCAAAACATGTTGCTTTTGTAAAAGATCTAGTTGAAGAATACGATCTTCCCGAAATAGATTTAGATGATTCCGAAGAGGAAGCAATGACCCAAGACCTTTTAAGAAAAGAATTCGAAGTAGTATTAGATCACAAGGTTCCGGTTTTCGTAGCTGGTTTAGGCGATCCTTCCTGGGTTGTACCTCTAGCAAGAGAACAAGGAATGAAAGTTGGAGGTGTAGTCGGAGCTGTTCGACACGCACAGCGACAAAAAGAAGCCGATGTTGATTTTATGGTAGCTCAAGGAACCGAAGGTGGAGGACACACCGGAAATATTGCTACTTTCCCGTTGGTTCCCCAAGTAGTTGATGCCGCAGCTCCCTTACCGGTACTCGCCGCTGGAGGCATAGGAAATGGTAGGCAGATAGCAGCATCATTTGTATTAGGAGCTCAGGCTGTTTGGATTGGGTCAGCATTCTTAGTTGCTGAAGAGAACGAAATCCCACTAGAACACCAAGAACAGATAATCAGAGGAAGCTCTCCTGATTTTTCGCTGTCGAAATATAGGACAGGTAAACAATCTAGAAGTTTCAAAAGCCCGATTAAAGATGCATGGGCCGTTTCCGGACTAGATCCACTGCCGATGCCTCTCCAAGGTATTCTTATGGAGCCTGTTTATAAAGCATCCAGGTCCGTAGGCATAATGGACCTAGACACAGCAACAGCTGGCCAAGTTGGTGGAATGATTACTGAAAGAAAGCCTGCAAAAGACATTGTGGACCGATTAGTAGCAGAAACCCATGAAGCACTTGAGAAAATGAAACCCTTAGTAAATTAAGTACACTTCTAATAACCGAAGGAGGTTGATTGAAATGGCAAGTAAATTGAGAACCCCACTATGTGATTTGCTAGGTATGGAGTATCCGATATTCCTAGCTGGAATGGCTGTAGGTGGTATTCAAGAAACAGCCCCAACTCCAATAAAATTAGTAGCTGCTGTTTCAAACGCCGGAGGGCTAGGTGTATTAGGTGATAGTTTCCGAACCCTAGATGAGATGGATGAGGGTATTAAAGAACTAAAAAAACTCACTAATGGTCGACCTTATGGCGTTGATTTTCTGCTACCAGCAACAAGAGCAGACGTCACTGCAACTAGTAACCAAGAGGTATTTGAACAAATATTAAAAGATTACCCTGGGCACGTTGCAGTGATGAAAGAAATCATAAAACAAGAAGGCCTGGAAGAAGCAGATGTTTCCGAAGGGGAGCCGATGTCTACAGATCTTCTAAAACGAAAGATCGAAGTAGTTCTCGATAACAAAGTCCCCGTTTTCGCAGCAGCAACTGGAGAACCTCCTGAGTGGTTCACCGACAGAGGCCACCAAATGGGTATGCAATTTATCGGAATGTGTGGAGCAGTAAGACATGCTGAACGGCAGGTAGCTGCTAATGTCGACATCATAACTGCGCAGGGAACTGAAGCTGGAGGCCACACTGGTAATATTTCAACATTTGTTTTGGTACCTCAAATTGTTCGAGCGATATCGCCAAGACCAGTTCTTGCCGCCGGAGGAATTGGATCGGGCAGACATGTTGCAGCTTCTCTCGCTCTAGGAGCGCAAGGAGTATGGGTGGGCACCGCTTTCCTAGCATCCGAAGAAACTAATATTCCTGAAGATCATCAAAACCAAATTCTATCGGGAAGATCTGAACAATTTACGACAAGTAAATTCTCATCTGGAAAACAACAAAGATCATTCCATAATTTGGTTAAAGATGCTTGGGTAGAATCAGGTTTGCAAGCGCTGCCAATGCCACTTCAAGGAATACTGATGGAACCTATGACACAAGCGGCAAAAAAGATAGGCCGTTGGGATCTTGTAGGGAACCCCTCTGGACAAGTAAGTGGTATGTTATCAGAACGACGACCAGCAAAAACTATATTGATGGAAATGGTAGATGAAGCTGAAGATACCATCGAATCGATGCAACAAAATCTTAAATAGAAAATTAGGTTTAATCAAATACAAGGGTGCACACTATAAAAAGTGCAGCTAAATAAGTCCTGCGCCCAAACTTAAACCTATTGAAACAAGCATGATTCCAACTAAAAGTCGCACTTTTTCCATGGTTACTTTTTGCACAAATTTAGAGCTAGTGTATGTTCCGACGAAAGCAGCTATTGTAGCTACTGCGACCAAGTTAATGCTATTACCTTCAGCAACAGCTGAAAAATCATCAGAGAAAAATGTAACCCCATATACTATTATTCTAGATACATCCACAATCATCGCACAAACAGCAGCTGTCCCAACGAATGAACTTGTATCAAGTCCAGTCTTAGCTAAGACTGCTGCCCTAAGAGCACCTTGGTGACCCGAAAGGCCTCCAAAGAAACCAGAAACGCCTCCTCCAAGCGGAATGAATTTTCTCGGCAATTCTAGTTTTCGCAAAGCAGGTATCAACTCAAATGCTGCAAAAGACAGAATTAGAATTGCTATAACTAAATTCAAGGTAGTTACGCTAAAATCATTTCCTCCAAGGTTGTAATTACCCAAAGGAGCAACATCAGATATTTGCACCAAAAGTAATGCTCCCAAAACTGCCATTACCGCTGCTGGAAGCCCAAAAGCAAACACTGTTTTCAAGTCTGCTTTTTTCCCAACGATGATTATCTTAAAAAAGTTGTTTGCAAGGTGAACAAACGCAGTAGAAGCAACCGCTACAGGTATTGGGAAAAATAGCGCAAAAACTGGCATTAATAAAGTACCAAGACCAAATCCAGAGTAAAGAGCAAGCCCTGATACTAATAAAGCTGCTAATGCGACTGCAACGTAATCCATATAATTTCC
>JBJKVP010000002.1:0-94876 GCA_045562535.1 Dehalococcoidia bacterium
TTAATCCTGCTAAGAATATATATGTTAGATATCTCATACGGGAATATTATCATAGGGTTAAGTAAATACACCTAATACCGCACACTGTAAGATTGGTGAGCTATCAAGCGCAACTTGATATTGCATACAACAAGCCACCTATATATTGCGCTAGATGGATGTTTATTTAATAAACCTTAACAACTGGATAGTGGGAGGAAGAGGCTTCTCTTAGCAATAAATTGTCGAGTAATTAATTACTCAGCAATGAATTTTTTGCCCTTATCTTTTTTGAGTTGGGGCTCCCTCCGCTTCTTTTGCAAGAAAACGGGTCATGCCTCCAGACACCCAAAAATCGATGAGGAATTCACTGACCGACCTAGGAGTCTTTTTCCGAAGAAAAAGACGTTCTCCCTAGAAAGGAGGTGATCCAGCCGCACCTTCCGGTACAGCTACCTTGTTACGACTTCGTCCCAATCACTAACCCCACCCTCGGCACCTGCCTCCGCGAACGGTTGGCACGGCGACTTCAAGTGTTGCCAGCTTTCATGACGTGACGGGCGGTGTGTACAAGGCCCGGGAACGTATTCACCGCACCATGCTGATATGCGGTTACTAGCAGCTCCTACTTCATGCAGGCGAGTTTCAGCCTGCAATCTGAACTGGGGCCGGTTTTGATGGGATTCGCTTCACCTCGCGGTTTCGCAGCCCGTTGTACCGGCCATTGTAGCGTGTGTGTAGCCCTGGGCGTAAGTGCCATGATGACTTGACGTCATCCCCACCTTCCTCTCCGTTGTGCGGAGCAGTCTCGCCAGACACATGTAACTGACAACAGGGGTTGCGCTCGTTGCGGGACTTAACCCAACACCTCACGGCACGAGCTGACGACAGCCATGCAACAACTGTGGTTGTTCCTGACTTTACAGGTCGTCACCCTTTCGGGTTTCTACTTCAATCATGTCAAGCCCAGGTAAGGTTCTTCGCTTTGCATCGAATTAAACCACACGCTCCGCTGCTTGTGCGGGCCCCCGTCAATTCCTTTGAGTTTTAGCCTTGCGGCCGTACTCCCCAGGCGGAGTGCTTAACGCGTTAGCTTTGGGCACAGAGGGGGTCGATACCCCCTATACCTAGCACTCATCGTTTAGGGCGTGGACTACCCGGGTATCTAATCCGGTTTGCTACCCACGCTCTCGTGCCTCAGCGTCAGAAACGGCCCAGAAGGTCGCCTTCGCCACTGATGTTCCTTCCGATATCTACGCATTCCACCGCTACACCGGAAATTCCACCTTCCTCTGCCGTCCTCTAGCTCGATAGTATCCGCTGACCTCTCCCAGTTGAGCCGGGAGCTTTCGCAACGGACTGTTCGAGCGGCCTACGCACCCTTTACGCCCAATAAATCCGGACAACGCTTGGCCCCTACGTATTACCGCGGCTGCTGGCACGTAGTTGGCCGGGCCTTATTCGCTGTGTACCTTCAGATCTTATTCCACAGCAAAAGGGGTTTACAACCCAAGGGCCTTCATCCCCCACGCGGTGTCGCTGCGTCAGGCTTTCGCCCATTGCGCAAGATTCCCTGCTGCTGCCTCCCGTAGGAGTGGGGGCCGTGTCTCAGTCCCCCTCTGGCCGATCATCCTCTCAGATCGGCTACCCGTCATAGCCTTGGTGAGCCGTTACCTCTCCAACAAGCTGATAGGCCGCGAGACTCTCCTTTGGCGACCGAAGTCTTTGGTCACAATACTTATGTATTGGGACATTATGCGGTATTAGCCACAGTTTCCCATGGTTGTCCCCCGCCTAAGGGCAAGTTTCTCACGTGTTACTCAGCCGTCCGCCGCTAAATCACCCGGGCAAGCCCGGGGTCTTTCGCTCGACTTGCATGCATGAAGCGCACCGCCAGCGTTCGTCCTGAGCCAGGATCAAACTCTCCGTAAAGTTAGTTTGCCTAATCTCGTATATTTTTATGAATTGACAAGGAAAACCTTTGGCCTTCCTCTCACTATCCAATTGTTAAAGTGAATAGTTCGCGTATAGCGAACGTGAAGTGAATCCTATTAGTTGACGGGGTTTGTGTCAAGGTCAATTCTCCATAGAAACGTCTATCTGTATCTCCATGATCTTACAAATCTCTGCAGTTGATGTATGATCTTGCTTAATTGGTCTATTTTCGATTAATTTTTTAGTGAGTGAAGATGCAATTTTGGAACAAGAGTTTTGTAATAGGTATTATGATATTTGTTTTGTTGCCTAGTTGCTTTTTTGATTCCAGTAGCGTTGGATCAAGTTCACAACAAGAGACGGGGCTTTTCCCAGATCAAATTGATTTAGCACCAGAATTTACTCTCGTTGATCAATTTGGAAAAAAATTCAACCTTACCGATCAAAATGGCCAAATTAGCTTGTTGTTTTTTGGCTATACCTCATGTCCTGATATATGCCCTTCGGTATTGGCAAAACTTGCTCGTTTACTGGAAGACGATCGTTACTCAACGAGTACTTCCGTGATTTTCGTGAGTGTTGATAACAAACGGGATAACACGAATCGGATTAGGGAGTACGTGAGCCGGTTCGATAAATTAATGATTGGATTAACCGGCAGTGAACAACAAATTGACAAAGTAAAATCTGATTACGGTGCTTATAGTTCCAATTATTCCAATTCAGAAGCTAACCCCCAGAGTAATTCTCTAATAAGTCATTCAGATTACATTTATTTAATTGATGCAAATGGCTTTTTAGTGGGATACTATCACCAGGACACAGCGATTGAAGTCATACAATCTGATTTAGACATATTGCGATATAGGTGAATTGACGGAAATCCAATAGGTGATCATAATATGGTTTCTAAAAATAATGTTCACGTGTTCGATCTGTAGGAGCGTAGCTCAGCCTGGAAGAGCGGTGGTCTCCAAAACCATTGGCCGGGGGTTCGAATCCCTCCGCTCCTGCCATTAACTCACTACGAACAGTGAGAACTTGTCAGTAGAAATTACAGATAGCGATTACAGGAATACAGTACTCAAGATAATGAGCAAGACCATTAGCACCACAAATCCGACACAAAAATAACTCCAAAACATTGCCTTGGATCCGCTACTTCTTTGTCTTTCAGCAAGCTGTGGCTCGTCCAAAACTACATAAGTTCCCATTAATTTATCGTGTAATGTTTGGTTATACCTATCATAGTATGCCCAGAAAAAACCTAGGCCAAACGGCAAATAACTAAAGACGCTCACTGAAAGTCGTGTCCACATATGCGCTAACCCTGCGATATCACCGTTAGATCTAACCACTCGCAAGCCTAAAATTCTTGCTGTCCAATCTTGGCCGTTTCTCATTAATATAAGGTCGATTACAAACAGAAATAAACTAATCAGACCAAACAGTGATGAATTAGCCCCAGAAACTAATAACCTAAGGAATATGGCTCCAGTACGCCGGCGCATAACATGAATGTTTAGGGATTGTGTTACTTCTTGGGCTAAGGTTTCACCAGAGCTTGTTGAGGTACCGCAAGCACCGCAGTATTCTGATCCTGTGGTTAAGGAAGCACCACAATTTCTACAATATAATTCGGTACTCATAGTGACTGCTCTCTTACGGTCATTTAACGATTTGTTGATATAATGTTCTGGCGATTGTATAAGAGAATCAATGTCATTTCAAAGTTAAGGATCTTTGGAGCAGAGAGGATTTACAGTATGTCTCTCGATACAAATTTAAATAAAACTAAGTATTTAGATAAGGACGAATTAGCGCAAGTTAGATTTATAGTTCAATCTGGCCTAAATACGCAAGATCTAATGGCATCAATAAAAATATATTTATTAAATATTGGGAAAAATAAATCGGTACGCCAAATTAACAGGTATATCAAGCAGTATGGTGCATTAAAGACAGAGATTGATAAAAAAGACACCTCAATTGATTGGCACGACTTAGCTTATTTTCACGAATTAGGTATAGATAGCAGTCATCTTAATATGATTAGGAATGTTGTTTCGTGGCTAGATAGATGGAGCATTGCGCCACTCAATCAAGTACCCACATACCGATGGGCACAATGGTGCAGTTATTTGATCACCTATGCAAACGATGTATTAGATAGACCGATAGATTACTGGGCATTGGCAGAATATTACTTAAGGTTGGATTATGGTATCCAGAATGGAGCAGGTGAAAAATGGGTCAATGCTTTAAAGGGCCGAGATTTTTGGCTGACTCATAGACCGTGGGTTAGTCCAGAGAGAGAAACTCAATATCTAAATCTCATATCAGAAGGTAAGATCGAGCCTCTAACCAATTTGGAAAAATCGACAACTGATATAACAACTATTGGTCACAAAGATAAGAATGGAGACACGTTCGTTGTATCTGCTAAGCATGCTTCTGTTGCCGACGTGATGACTCGGCTAAATACCGATAAATTGTGGGATCTTCCGAGTAATCAATTGGTGCATTGGCACAAAACGCGTACTGAAAATGAAGAGCCAACGAGTTGGGTACTTGCCACAGCATCTCCAGTTGCTTGGGATTCTAGAGGAGATATAACACATAGCGGTATCGTTGAGATTGACTTTTTTTCTGAATAACTTTAATTATTAGCAAGTAGTCACCAAAATAATATGGATAGTGGAGGATGGAAATTGTTGAAGGAACATGTATATCTGGCAATTGCAGCTTCAATATTTCTTTTTGTATTTATTTTGTTAGCAAAATCTACTGCTTTTGTGAGATTCATGTTCTGAAAATATTTTAGTTATTAAATGGATTAAATAATACAAAATCTTATCATTAGATTGATGTATTGGTTTATCATGTAACATGGTATATAGTTTTTTCGGCTTAATCTGAGAAGAGAAAGAACACGTTATTAGCCGAGGTGGTGGAATCGGTAGACACGCTGTCTTGAGGGGGCAGTGGGCGAAAGCTCGTAGGAGTTCAAATCTCCTCCTCGGCACCAATAAAAATATCGTACTGGTATTTTTAGCTTGAGCGTAGTAAGCTTTCTTTCTTGATAAAAGAGGGCGACGTACTCAAGTGGCTTAAGAGGGGGGACTGCAAATCCCCTATTCGTGGGTTCGAATCCCGCCGTCGCCTCCATTAGTGTTCAGAAGGAGTTATTGGCATTGAAAGGAATATCAGCGAAGAGGGCTCGTAGACAGTCACTCGTACGACGTGAGATCAATAGGCATAGGTCTCGAACGGTTAGGACCGCAATTAGAAATGCTAGAGAGTCAATACTCTCAAAATCTGATGATGCCAACGAAAACATAAAGCTCGCTTCTATAGCTCTAGATCGAGCTGGCTCCAAGGGAACTATACATCGAAATAATGCTGCTAGACGTAAAAGCCGCCTAGCGAAGATGTTGAATTCCAGCGATTCCTAAATTTTTCCAGTTATTTTGCCGGTACCAAGCCTGGATTCCTAAAAGAGGTGATCCTGTTTATATTTTAAGCCCTGACTTTGCGGTCTCAGCTATTTTGGCAAAAGCATCGGGATCTCTGACGGCTACGTCTGCTAGAATTTTCCGATCTATTTGAACATCCGCTTTTTTTAGACCATTCATAAACTTGCTATATGGCAGCCCATTTATTCTTGCTGCAGCATTTATTCTGGTGATCCAAAGGCGTCTCATGTCAATTTTCCGCTCTCTCCTGTGTTCATAGGCATATCTGAGAGAGTGTAGAAGAGATTCTTGTGCTCTTTTATGTAGCCTATGGCGCGTACCCCATTGGCCTTTCATCGCTTTGATGATTTTTTTATGTCTGCGGCGGGTTTTTGGTCCACCTTTTATACGGGTCAACTTTGTTCTACCTCCTAAAAAATAAAACGGTCTAGGCTCCTACACACCGTATGGGAGCAATCTTTTCATTCTTCCTTTGTCTGCGTCACTTAACGGGAACTCATCACCATACATTCGTTTGGTGGACTTGGGTTTTTTCCGCCTGAGATGACTTTGATGTCCCTTGCGTTTCATGTATTTACCCGAACCGGTCATACTAATTCTCTTCTGGGTTCCCTTGTGGGTCTTCAGTTTGTACTTCGCCATTTTTTTCCGTGCCTTTCTCGGCTTTGTTTTTCTTGGTTTTTACCGGGGCTAACACCATGCTTATACCTCTCCCCTCTATTTGGGGCGGGGTATCCATGCCTGCTATATCTTCAACATTTTCGGACATTTTCCTTAATAGATCAATCGCTAATTCGGGATGAGTCGATTCTCTTCCACGGAAAACAACAGATACTTTCACTTTATCTCCGTTTGTTATCAACTTTCGAACCGTTCTACTTTTAAAATCAAAATCATGCTGACCAATCTTTGGCCTCATTCTGATTTCTCCTAGGGCTTGAGTGTGTTGCGATTTTTTTAGTTCTTTTTCTTTCTTCGATTGTTGATATCTAAATTTACCGTAATCAAGCACTCTACATACTGGCGGCTGAGAGTTAGGAGAAACCTCCACCAGGTCTAGATCTCGCTCTAAAGCTAGATCGACAGCCTCGCGAACTGACATTACCCCAAGCTTTTCGCCTTCTTCGGTTACCACGAGAACTTCTCTCGCGATTATCCGGCCGTTTACTCGATAATCTTTCGGTATCGTATTTCCCCTTTTATTTTAATTGGTTGTCCGTAGATTGAGAATATACACAGCAGCTTTATCCTGCGTCAAGAGTAATGGCACAGGAAACCATGTATTTTCTAATTGATATAACCTTTCTCTCTTCCTTCTTCGATCTCTTTTTTGCTTAATCCTATAACATTTTCTAGTATGTACTCGTTATCATCTCCGATCCACGGAGCTTTTACCGCGGCAGAAGCTTGCGAAAGCTCTGGTATCCCAGGAAGGCCTTGATGTGATAATACCCCCCATGGTTTATGTTCTGCTTCAACTATGTGGTCACGTGATCTTAGGTGATGATCTTGATATAAATTTTCCCCATTCATCGCGATTCCGGCAGGTACTCTGACCTTTTGTAATATTGATAAGGCTTGATAAGGCGTGAACGCTTTGGACCAAACTTGAATAACGGCGTCTAAGTCTTCTCTGTTTTCTGAACGTTTGGTATGAGTCGTGAATTTGGGATCGTTGGCAAGCTCATCGCCGCCGATAGTTTGCGCTAGAGCGATCCATTGCTCGTCATTCTCACACGCTATAACTATCCAACTGTCATCATATTTGCATTGGTAAGAACCGAAAGGAGATAAGTTCGCAGAAAGAGCTTCAGAAAATCCTATACTGCCCCATATTCTGTTATTTATAGTGTAATCGAGGATTGCTGGCCCCATTAATGCTCCTTGACCGTCGATTTGGCATATCTCTATTGTTTGACCATTACCTGTAAGGTCTCTATATTCCAAAGCTGCAATTGCCGTTAAAGCTACAAGTCCAGCTCCGACATAATCTGGCAACACTCCTTTTGCATGAGCTTGCATTGGTGAATCTTCGTGTCCCCAAAGCATCGATAAACCGCTAAATGACTGGAGGTTGTTACCGTATGTAACCCAGGTGTTCAGTGGTCCAGTTTTTCCCATTCCGGGCATACCGATCTGGATAATATTGGGTGTGATTTTTGATAACTCGGAGTATCCCAACCCCAACCTTTCCATTACGGTTGCGCTAAAATTGTCTACAACAAGGTCACTTTTCTCTACAAGTTTTTTGAAAAGCTCTTTACCCTGATCGGTTCTAAGGTCAACTGTGCAGCTTAATTTTGCTCGATTCATATCTGGGAATAAAGATCGGTTTGGATCTCTGTTTGCTTCCAAGCTATTTGATTCAACCTTTATAACTTCAGCCCCATAAAAACCTAGAAACATTGTTCCTATTGGTCCCGCGAACGCTCTTGTCATATCTGCAACTCTAATGTCACTGAGTAGAGATTCACTAGGATCGTTCGTTCGCTTTCCTTCAAAAGGTTTCTTTGGCTTTTGATTTTCTATTTCATTAATGATTTCTTCTGTGTGCTGTCCAAGCAACGGAGCCCCTTTTGGCTCTACCCAAGGTGTTTCCGATAAAATTGCCGGAGCTCCTGGAATTTCGTATTCTCCTACAACAGGATGTGTAACTGATCTGAACCAATTTCTTTCTCTCATATGACGATTCGTAACAAAGTCTTCAAAAGAGTTTAATGGGGAAACAGCGATGCCGCGTGTCTGTGCTTGTTCCACAAAATCATCTCTGTCAAACTGTTTTATAAAATCTTGTATAAGAATTTGGGCAAGATCCTCATTATCGGTTCTGTACTGGGAAGAATCCCAATCGTCTCCAGATAGAACTGGATCATCCATCCAATCTCTGGTTAATTTTCTCCAATGCCCCGTCATGAAAATGGCAAGTTGAACGTAACCCCCGTCTTTTGTTTCGTAAATGCTGGCATTCCCGCCTGAAAGACCTGGACGTTCTACGATTTCACTGCGGTCGCTGTATCTAGCAACTGCACTTACACCTGTATAAGTTAGCGCTTCTTGCATAGATAAATCGATTCTTTGTCCGACTCCTATTTTTCTTCGCTTTCTTACTGCTGCGATGCCTAAATAAGCACCATGTATCGCAGCAATTTGATAAGTTAATTGACATGGCAAAACCACTGGAGGCCTAGTGTTATCCCCTTGACTCATCATGGCACCCGACATAGCGGCAACTATCGCATCGTTAGCAGCGAATTGGCTATAGGGTCCTGTTTGTCCAAAATGAGTTAAGGATACAGTTACTAAACCTTCATTTAGCTGAGACAAAATTTCTTGCCCAAGGCCTATAGAATCTAAATAGCCTGGCGGGGTTGATTCAATTAAAAGGTCAGCATTCTCTAAAAGGGTTTTAAATGTTTTCTTGTGGTCGTTATCCGCGATATCTAATACCAAGCTTCTTTTATTTAGGTTGGCATTTAGGAAAGGAATACTTCTCTCTTTATCGTTTATGTCTCCTGCAAAAGGAGGGAGAAGTCGATTCGGATCACCTTCTGGGGGTTCTACCTTTATCACGTTAGCACCCAGCCCGGCTAGGAATCCTGAAGAGTACGCTGCTGCCATTCCTCCAATTTCGACCACTTTTAAGTGCTCGAGAGCACGCTTAGTAGTTTGTTCCAATTTAATACCCCCCTTAACGACGATCGTCCCTCGATAGTCAATACCAAAACAAACTGAACTTAGACAATAAGCTTAGATTAGCGACTAGTCAATAATTTAATGGGAAGGCCTATCTCTTCTTTGGAGTACTCAAGGAACTCTGCTAATGACTTCTCTCCTAAATTTTCGTTGTTACGTAGTCTTATGGATACTGAGTTGTTCGATTGTTCATTATCTCCGACAATCAACATATAAGGGGTTTTTTGTAACTGCCCTTCTCGAATTTTTGCACCCATTCTTTCGCTTCTATCGTCTACGGTCACTCTAAATCCTTCTGCCTCGAGTTTGTTTGCTAATTCTGCTGCATACGCATTGTGCCTATCTGCTATAGGAATTATTGTCGCTTGTGTGGGCGATAGCCAAGCCGGAAACGCACCAGCATTATTTTCTATTAAAATCCCCATAAATCGTTCAAGTGACCCTAGGATCGCTCGATGGATCATAACTGGTCGGTGTGCATTACCGTCCTCACCTATGTACTCAAGGTCAAACCGTTCAGGCATATTGAAATCTAGTTGGAATGTACTCAGTTGCCAGTCTCGGCCCAAAGCGTCTGTGGTAAAAAGATCAATCTTTGGCCCATAAAATGCACCTTCGTTTTCAATTTCTTCAAAATCTTCCCCTGATGAAATTAACGCCGATCTCAAAGCTGTTTCTGCTTGATCCCATATTTCGTCTGCACCAACGCGTTTTTCCGGTCTTAAAGATAAGGTGAATCGTGGTTTTGATAGGCCAAAAGCCTCATACGTGGTGCGCATCATTTCTAGTAACCGCATAATTTCTTGCTCAATTTGATCTACAGAACAATATATGTGAGCGTCATCTTGGGAGAAACTTCGTACGCGAGTTAACCCATGTGTCACACCAGATCGTTCGTACCGATGCAGCCGTCCAAAATCGGCATAGCGCAGCGGTAAGTTTCTATATGAGTGTAGTTGTGCTTTATATATAACGCAGTGGCCAGGGCAGTTCATTGGTTTTATACCAAATTCTCGTTCGTCTACATTCGTAAAATACATATTGGTTGCGTAATTGTCATAATGTCCGGATTGTTTCCAAAGATCGGTTGAGTAAATTTGTGGAGAAATTACTTCTTGATATCCATAATGTTTGTAGGACTCCCTGATAAATTCAATCATTAGGTTGTAGACCGTAGTACCTTTGGGAAGAAAAAATGGGCTAGCTGGTGATATTGGATCGAAAAAGAAAAGGTCTAATGCTCTACCTACTTTTCTATGATCGAATTTATCAGCTTCTTCTAGTTGTTTTAGGTGTTCATCTAGGTCGGATGAGGATGCAAATAACACCCCATATATTCGTTGTAATTGAGGCCGATTTTCGTCTGCTCTCCAATAAGCTCCTGCGACTCGAGTGAGTTTGAAATAACCGATCTTATCTGTTGATTCAACGTGGGGGCCCTGGCATAGATCTGTAAATCCGTGATGAGTGTAAGTGGAAAGATTTTCATCTGGTATATTCTCTATGATTTCAACCTTATATGGCTGGTCCGAAAATCTCTGCAAGGCTTCTTTTCTTGTAATTTCACTCCTCTCAAATACCGAGTTTGATTCCATGATTTCTCTCATTCTTTTCTCGATAGATTCCAGATCTTCTGGGGTTATCCTTGCTTCGAGATCAAAATCATAATAGAACCCATTTTCTATAGGGGGGCCTATTCCCAACTTGGCTTCGGGGAATAAAGACAGTACAGATTCTGCCATGATGTGCGCTGCTGAATGACGCATTTTGATCAAATCTTGGTTTTCGCCCTGGTACTCGTTTTCAATTAAATTTTGGTGTGACAATTAATTCAAAGTGTCCTTTCTCTTTTACTATGCAACAGTCTCGTTGTGGAGTCACTTGCTAGACTTATTTTATCCTTTAATTGCTCTAATGGTAATATCAATAATAATGCAACCGTGATTATTAGTATTCTAAAATACATGAAAAGGAATTAAATAGCTTTGCCAGAATTACCTACAGTGGACGCTTTCCGACGATACTTAATTAAGGAAAATCTAATAGGAAACTTAATTACTTCGGTAGATGTTAGTTGGCCTCGATCAATTATTTCGCCTCAGAAAGACCTTTTTTTTTCGATGATCAAGGAGTCTCGCATAATAGGGATCCATCGTAGAGGGAAATGGCTTTTCATTGAACTAGACAAAGGAACCTTGGGTATTCATCTCCGTATGACGGGATCTTTGTTTGTAATTGAAAAAGTTGATAATAACATACCGTACGTGAGGACTAATTTCTATTTACATGATGACCGTAAACTAGTATTAAGTGACCCCAGAAAATTTGCAAAACTTTGGTTCGGAACTGAGACAACAGAACTTTTGTCTAACTTAGGGCCCGAACCGTTAAGCGATTCTTTAGAATCGCATATAGACTTCCGGTTTGATGAATTTTCCAAACATTTTGTTAACAGAAATACCTTTGTAAAGACACTGCTACTTGACCAGCGTGTAGTAGCAGGTATTGGGAACATATACGCTGACGAAATACTTTTGCATTGTGGGTTGTCACCTTTTGTAAAAGCTGCAGAATTACAAGAAATTACGATAAGAGCTATATACGAAAGTATTGTTTCAGTCCTTAGTGAAGCGATAAAAGAACTAGACACATTGTTAGGGGAAGGTGTGTTACCGGTTGGCAATCAAGAGTCTAAGAATCATTTCAAATTACCGAGGTTTAAGGATGCTGAATGCCAAATATGTGGATCTAAAGTGTCCTGGATAAAACTTAATGGTAGAGGAACGTATTACTGCGATAGCTGCCAAAAATAGCTTCAAAATTTATACGTTCTATATTTAATCATGCACTCTAGGGTTGACAACGTTCATGATAAAATTGAAAATCGTTTTAGACTGAGTTTAAAAATATATCTCTAGAGTGAGGGAATTTTGTTATGGTGGACAAAGAGATGACAAGCCCGTCAGATAAGGCGATGAGTGATCGTTTGTCGAAAAACTATGGCCATGCTCGTATCGGAGTTGTAGGAGTTGGTGGTGGGGGAACTAACGCTATAGCGCGATTAATTTCTCAAGGCCCTCACGACTTAGAGTTTATTTGCGTTAATACAGACACACAATCATTACAATATGTCCAGGGAGCAAAGAAAATTCAGATTGGCTCTGATGTAACCGGCGGGTTTGGTGCTGGAGGTAATCCAGAGACTGGGGAATCAGCGGCAGAAGAATCCAAAGATGAACTAGCTGAAGCACTAAAGGGTATGGATTTAGTATTTGTAACCGTTGGCATGGGTGGAGGAACTGGTACAGGAGCAGCCCCTATAGTGGCACGTGTTGCCAAAGAGCAAGGAGCTTTAGCCATTGGGTTAGTTACAACTCCTTTTGCTTTTGAAGGTGAACGTAGAATGGAGATTTCGCTTTCTGGTGCAGAAAGATTGAGAGCAGAATGCGATAACTTGATAATTATTCATAACGATAGACTTTTGAGATTGGTAAAAAAAGAAATGCCAATTGATGAAGCTTTTGCTAGAGCTGATGAAGCAGTTACCCAGGGTATAGCAGCAGTTTCTCAATTGGTGAATGAACCTGCTGCTATTAATGTAGATTTTGCAGATGTCCGTTCCGTGTTATCTATAAAAGGTAGATCGTTGATGGCCGTAGGTATAGGAGAAGGGCCCGACGGACCAATGGAGGCAGCTCAGCAGGCAGTTGAAAACCCTTTGCTTGATATGTCAACGGATAAAGCAAAAGGGGTACTATTTCAGATAGTAGGGGGATCAGATATGACCCTCGGACAGGTTAATTCCGTAGGTAAACTAATAGCGAAAAGCGTTGATAAAAGAGCAATTATATTTTTTGGAATGACAACAAAAAGGCATATGGAAGGCAAGTGCCAGGTTACTATATTAGCGACTGGCATACCTGAGGTGGGAGATGAAGAAAACAGCAATTCCCCCCAGAGTGCACAAATGAATCGGTTAATGGCAATGCCTTCCGTATCTAGAGATTAGATTTAACGCTAAAATTCCCATTCTATTCTGGATAACACAACATTTTTTGGGGGAATGATTTGCTAATGGATAATTCAAAGGATTTGCTGCAAATATTTTCGGAAGTTGGAGGCCCCTCAGGGTATGAGAGTAGGGTCAGGGAGATCCTGATTGATAAATTGAAGCCGATTTCGAGCAATGTTGAAACCGATCAAATGGGATCAGTCATTGCCAATATTGGTGGGGTTAATAATTCCCCTAAAATAATGCTATCAGCACATATGGATGAAGTTGGCCTGATGGTAAAAAATATTACAGAAGAAGGATACATAAAATTCCAACAGCTCGGAGGATGGCTCGATCAAGCCATTGTCAATCAAAGATGGGTTATTTTAAATAAGAAAAAGGATGTTCTTGGGGTAACGGGGATTAAAACGGTCCATGTCATGCCTCAGGAAGACCGGAAGAAAATTTTTGATGCTAAAGACCTGTTCATTGATGTCGGGGCTCCAAGTAAAGATTATGTAGTGAATAATCTTGAGATATCACCGGGTGATCCCATAGTTCCTTTTAGCCCTTTCTCAGTTCTAAATGATGGAGATTTACTACTTGGAAAGGCTTGGGATGATAGAGCAGGATTAGCGTTGATGGTTAAAGTGATAGAAGAAATACAATCATCAAATTCAGAAAAGGTAAATTCGGTATTTGCCGTGGCAACTGTACAAGAGGAAGTTGGCCTTAGAGGGGCAACTACCAGTTCGTATATTGTTGATCCTGATATAGGAATAAATTTGGAGGCCGGGGTAGCGGCTGATTTCCCGGGTATTAATACCAACGAATCTCAAGAAAAAATCGGTTTGGGACCAACAGTTTTTTTACATGATAGTTCGATGATTCCCAATCTAAAACTGAGAGATTTTGTTAGTCAGGTCGCGAAATCAGAGGGGATCCCTTTGCAATTTAATGTGTTAACCGGGTATGGCCAAGATGGATCTGCCCTGCAGCGTTCAAGAGGAGGGACTCCTACCATTAATATAGCTATTCCAACTAGATATTTGCACAGTCATAATTCAGTAATAAGCTATAAGGATTTTCAGCAAGCAACTAAATTAGTTCGTATTCTCGTGGAAAAACTTGATTCACAAACTGTTGAAGAAATAAGAAAGTTTTGATTTTGAAAAGAAAACGGCGGGAATAGGGAAAATTGGTGGGCCGCCTGGGAATCGAACCCAGAACCTTGAGGTTAAAAGCCTCCTGCTCTGCCGATTGAGCTAACGGCCCCAAAAAATCTTTACTTATCTTTACTTAAGGGTAGCTTTTTTTCTAGTGTTTAACGAGACCAATATTAGAGATTGGCCAATATCTAAACCACGCTTTCCCTATTATTTGTTCTTTTGATACCATGCCCCAGCTTCGGGAATCTTGGCTGACTGGTCTATTATCCCCTAACAAAAAAAAGTCTTCTTCTCCGACTAAAAGTTTATTAAAATGACTATTGTCACTATATATAGGGTAATTCTCTTCTACAATCTTACCGTTAACATAAACTTTCCCGGTTTTCATGCTAATTGAGTCACCTGGAACACCGATTACTCTTTTTATTAAATGTCTTCCACCTTTTTTATTCTGTTCAAATACGACAATATCACCTCGGCTCGGATCTTGATTTTTAAGGTTTAAACCATCTGCAGTAAATAGTTTATTTAGTTCTAGATAGGATAACTTGTTGACAAGTAGGTAATCACTGTCACCTATGTTTGGCATCATGCTGGTGCCTTCAACCATATAATTTTGCAAACTTGTATTAATAATAAAAAACGCCACCACTGCTATTGCTAGCGTCTGTAGAATCTCTTTAATGAACGATCTAATCACTGTATATGACCTTTGCAGAATCAAGCTTTAGTCTTACTAAAGGATGGGTCATTACCCGAATTGTGCTTGATCTATAGCGGTTAATAGTACCATTATAAGTGTATTAATCACCTTAGTCTAAATTATTACCAATCTGTATTGTATATTGGTGATGATTTTGTAAGGTTAGCTCCGAAGAAATTAAGGTAATTGAAAGTAACGTTAAATAAAGGTCAGATTGATGAAAAATAAGATAGTTCAATTGGTGTTTCTTTTGGTAACTATTTTTCTCGTTTCAGCTTGTTCAGAAACAACCTCTAACAATGGAGTAGGAGGAGATGGAATTAATGAACAGGTAGTTGCGACAAATGGTACCAATATGCAAATGGAGTATTCTGTTTCATCAAACGCTAGAGGATTAAATACTGGTTTCGTTTTAGAAACTGCTTCTCAAGGAATATGGGTTTCTGGTTCCGGATCGGTAACTATTGAACCCGATATTGCTACAATCCGTTTGGGAGTAGAAGTCTTGGATGATAAAGTCTCAGATGCAAAACGCCGCGCTGCAAACTCTAGTAGTAAAGTGCTTCAAGCGGTAAAAAGTAGTGGTGTCGCAGATAAAGACATTCAAACTTCCAACTTATCTATTCAGCCACGATACGAATATAAATCTAATGGGCGAGAGCTTATTGGCTATGTGGTGAGTTGGGATATTACGGTAACAGTTTTAGATTTGGATGAAATTGAAACATTGATCGATAAAGCTGTAACTGCAGGTGAAGAAAATATCACCATAAGCTCAATATATTTCCAATCTAAAAACAGAAAAACGGCTGAATCAGAGGCCAGGGCTATCGCCGTTAAAGAAGCGATAGATCACGCCCAGGAAATAGCAACCGCAGCAGGAGTTAACCTAGGAAGGCCGTATTTTATTAGTGAATCATCTAGTTCGCCTGTTTCTTCAGATTATTATGGTGGTATGGCTATGGCATCAATGGAGAGGTCGATGGCTATTCCGGTGGAGTCTGGTTCTTTGGAAATAGTTGTATCCGTACAAGCTAGATTTTTTATCGAGTAATTTAAGAAATATTATTTCTATAAGATCTATCGGGTACAACATAGTGAATGATATAGTTGAGATGATAAAGCGTTTAAGGGGGGGGTATGGTACTGAGTGATAGAGACATACGTGTTGCTCTGGATAAGAAGCGTATTACTATTGACCCGATACAAGATTCAGATATTCAGCCGGCCAGCGTTGATGTTCATCTAGATAGAAAAATATTGGTATTCCGTAACTCTCGCAGGCCCTTTATTGATATCCACGAGGATGTTAGTGATTTGACTGAGATGGTAGAAATTAAAGATGGTACGCCTTTTATCTTGCATCCTGGAGAATTTGTTTTAGGCAGCACATTGGAATCAATTGGGCTTGCTGATAATCTAGTGGCTCGACTGGAAGGCAAAAGCTCTCTCGGGCGGATAGGGTTATTAATTCATTCGACGGCTGGCTATGTTGATCCAGGATGGAATGGAAACCTTACTCTGGAACTCAGTAATGTGAATAATTTACCTGTCACACTTTACTATGGAATGAAAATAGGGCAGATATCCTTCACAGAATTATCGTCGCCTTCAGATAGACCGTATGGTTCATCTGATTTGGGAAGTAAATATCAAGGACAGAAAGAACCAACTGCGAGCAGAATTTACCGTGACTTTCAGGGATAGAATTGAACGATCAAACAGAAACTCAACCTTATATGAAGAAAGCTTTGGCACTAGCTAAGCTTTCATTAGGTTTGTCTAGCCCAAATCCTCCGGTTGGAGCCGTTATTGAAAAAGATGGAAAGATAGTCGGAGAAGGGTTTACACAAGCAATAGGTGGAGACCATGCAGAAATTGTTGCTTTGGAAAAGGCTGGAGACTTAGCAGCTGGTGCAACTATGTATGTGACGATGGAACCTTGCTCCCATTATGGGAGAACTCCACCTTGCTCGGACGCTCTTATAAAAGCAGGGATCCGTCGCGTGTTTATGGCTGTTACCGATCCAAATCCTAAAGTTAATGGGAAAGGTAATACTATTTTGAAACGGGCAGGAATTGAAACTGCTATCGGGAGCCTAGCAGATGAAGCCCGAGACCATTACCAGGCATATTTTAAATTCATTAAGACAGGGAAACCTTTAGTAGTAGCAAAATATGCGATGACCCTGGATGGTAAGATTGCTACCAGGTCGGGCGATTCTAAGTGGGTTACTGGAGAAAAATCAAGGGCGATTGTGCATTTGATTCGCTCCCAGATGGATGCAATAATTACCGCTCCAGGAACAGTCCGTTCGGATAATCCAAAATTAACTGCCAGAGATGCTGCGGGTATCCCGTTATCCCGGCAGCCTTTGAGAGTTGTTGTTGATAGTCGAGGGAGGACACCTAAAGAGGCAACTCTTTTTAGTGAACCTGGAAATACTTTGGTTGTGACTGGAAGTGAAGAAGCATCAGTTCGGTATCATGGTATGGGCGAATTTGTTGAAACGGTTGTTTTAGGAGATTCATCGGGGAAAGTAGATTTAGAGAAACTCATGACCGAATTAGGTGGCAGGGGTATCTTGCAGGTTATGACAGAAGCAGGTGAGACATTGCTAGGCGCTTTGTTTGATGATCAGCTTCCTGATCAGGTTATTGCATTTGTGTCCCCATCCATCGTTGGAGGTGCAGAATCTCCTAGTCCGGTTGCAGGTATCGGGATTGAGAAAATCTCCGATGCTTTTTCTCTGGATAATGTTGTCGTCGAGGGTGTTGAAAATGATGTTCTTGTGCGAGGTCGCCTGAAATCTTGGCATTAATTAACAAGACAATTATCGATATAATATAATCTGTTCCACAAGTAATATTTGTGAAACAAAGGTGTAACTGGCTTGTCAGAAGTTCTCAAGGGCGCCATAGTTATGCTCAGGGAGGCTCGGTGTTATGTTTACGGGGATCGTGGAAGAGACAGGGGTAATTACTGAAATAAGCAAAGGTCAATTAGGTGTACGCGCTAGCGTGGTGCTTGATGGAACTAAAGTTGGCGATAGTATATGCGTTAGCGGAGCTTGTCTTACGGTGATCAAGATTGACCAAGAGGGTTGTTTATTTGATGTTATGCCGGAAACTTTTGACAGAACCAATTTGGGGCTTGCTAAAATTACAGGGGTCGTTAATTTAGAGCGTGCAATGTTATTTAATGGCCGAGTAGGAGGACACCTCGTTCAAGGCCATGTAGATGGTACTGGAAAAGTAACCGCTATCGAGAAGCAAGGTGATGCAAGAGTTGTTAGATTCCATGCACCTCCCAGTATAATGAAATATATAGTTGAAAAAGGGTTCATAGCAGTTAATGGAGCGAGCTTAACCGTTACAGAAGCTGCACAAGACTTTTTTAGCGTATCTCTGGTACGGTTCACTTATGAAAATACTGATTTAGGGGTTTTAAAAATCGGAGATGAAGTTAACCTTGAAGTCGATATCTTAGCTAAATATACGGAGCGTTTAACTCAGAGAGAGACCATCGAGGAGTTCGCGCTCAGTTAGGAGGGTCTAAATGTCTTTGTCTAGTGTTGAACAAGCAATAAAAGCAGTTAAAAAGGGCGAGTACGTCATAATAGTTGATGATGCTGAGCGTGAGAACGAAGGAGACCTTTTTATAGCTGCAGAAAAAATAACACCCGAAAATATTAATTTTATGGCAACCAATGCTCGTGGACTTATATGTGTTCCAATGCTTCCGGAACGTTTACAAGAGCTCCGGATACCTCTAATGGTTAGCGATAATGCTACGCCTTTAGAGACAGCGTTCACAGATTCTGTTGATGCTAAAGTGAATGTGTCAACGGGTATTTCTGCAGGAGATAGAGCGGTCACTGTCGAGGTATTAATTGATCCTTCTACCCGCCCAGATGATTTAGGGCGGCCAGGGCATGTTTTCCCACTCCGATATCGGGAGGGAGGCGTGTTGATGAGAGCCGGACATACTGAAGCAGCAGTTGACTTAGCTAAAATTAGCGGTCTTTACCCAGCAGGAGTGATATGCGAAATCATGAATGATGATGGAACCATGGCACGCATGGATGATCTGGAAAAATATTCTGAAAAATGGGGCATCCAAATTGTTACTATTGCTCAACTTATAGAGTACAGACGAACTCACGAAAGCTTAGTGGAAAGGGCGGGAGAATCGTTACTTCCCACAACGCACGGTGATTTTCGGGCATATGGATTTAAAAGCTCGATTGATTCCGATGAGCATATTGCTCTTGTAATGGGGGAAATTAAAGAGGATGAACCAATTCTAGTTAGAGTGCACAGTGAGTGTGTAACCGGTGATGCATTTGGTTCTTTGCGATGTGACTGTGGTGAACAAGTTGATTTAGCGTTACAACAAATAGCTAAAGAAGGAACAGGTGTTTTCTTGTACATGCGCCAAGAAGGGCGAGGTGTTGGCCTGCATAATAAACTTAGAGCCTATGCTTTACAGGATACAGGTATGGATACTGTCGAAGCTAACCAGAAGATAGGGTTCCCTCCAGATTTACGTGATTATGGAGTTGGCGCTCAAATTTTGGTTGATCTGGGCGTGAGAAAAGCGAAACTTTTAACAAATAATCCTAGGAAAATTGTAGGAATCGATGCTTATGGACTTGAGATAGTTGAAAGGGTTCCTATAGTAATTCCACCAAATGATTTTAATAGACGATATCTTGAAACAAAAAGAGACAAGATGGGTCATTTAATTGATTAGTTGCTTTGATGGCGATATTCGAGCTAATAGTCTTGGTAATTAGATCACTTTGAGAGGTTAAGAGTGTCCTACAAAAAGATTGATGTTAGTCCAAATGGAAGTGGTTTGAGTGTTGGCCTAATTGTTGCTCGATTCAATCGAGTTATAACAGAGCGGCTTTTGGAAGGTGCTTTGTCAGGCCTTCAAGAAAAAGGGGTTTCACAATCCGATATCACTGTTTATTGGGTTCCTGGGGCATTTGAGATCCCGACCGTAGCGATGGATGCGGCCAAAACAGGAGAGTTCGATTTTCTGATCGCAATCGGCGCTGTTATAAAAGGTGAAACATCTCACTTTGATTATGTTTCCCTCGGTGTGACCAATGGGGTAAGTAGCATTCCTATAGAAACAGGTGTTCCTGTAGCGTTTGGGGTGCTTACTACTGACAATATGGAACAAGCTATGGCTAGATCAGGCCCCGTGGGCTCTAATAGAGGTTATGATGCTGCTCTAAGTGGTATTGAGACCGCCAATGTTGTTAAAGAGCTCCGAGGGTAATTTTTAATTAAGTTTAGCCTAACTTTAGTTTTTTCAACATGTCTTGATAACCAGATGTTTTTCGAAGCTCATCAAAATCCTGCTCAGATTGGATTTGTATTAAACCAGATGGGCTAATTTTTAGAAACTCTGTTAAGTCATTTATTGAATCTGTCGGTTCGCCCAGTCGGGCATGTGTTTTTGCTTTGGCAAAAAGAGCATCTGGGAATCGTTCTCTTAAAACTATGGCCCTTTCAAAGGACGACAACGCTTTTTTAAAATCACCGATGTTAGAATAGGCGACTCCTTTGCCATAATGAGCTTCTGGTATATCAAGCCTTAGGCGTACACAGCGATCGAAATCCTTGATGGCTTCTTCAAAGCTCCCCATTCTTGTCAATGTGATTCCTCTATTGTAGTGGGCACGGGCATAATCTGGTCTTAAATCTATAGCTGCTGAATATTCGTTGAGAGCTTCATCCGGTTTACCGGTTATAGATAATGCGTTTCCTAAATCGTTATGTACATCCGGATTTTTCGGGTCAACAGATATGGCTTTTTTATAATCAGAGATCGCTTCTTCCATTTGCCCTAGATCTGATTTTAGGTTCGCTTGATTGTATAGAGCATCAAAATGATTTTCATCTATGGCTAGAGCGGTACGATATGAATCTAAGGCATCGTTATTTTTTTCAAGGTCTACCAGAATGTTTCCCTTATTAGTGTGATAGTCTGCGTCTTCAGGATACATATCTAGTAGTGTTTTGTAGGTGTTTAAGGCAAGTTCCAGCTTTCCTGAACGGGCTAATGCGATTGCGTAATTTGGTAGTCGATACTTTTTGGTTTTATTGTCGCCAAGTGACTTCTCATAAGCTTCTAATGCCAGGCTTGACTCCTCAAGAAGTAAATGAGCATTACCCCTAATGAACCAATCATCTTTTGATATCGTAGGCAAAATCTGCGAACGATCCAAAAGGAGCCGTAATTGAGTAATTTCTTTTTGTTCCAACTTAATATTTGGGGAAGTAGTTGAATTTATAAAAGGTTTTGCTCTAAGGGCGTAAAGGGATCTCCATGCTTCTTCCTGAGATTCGTATTCGACCCGAAGTTTTTCAGCGTTTTCTGTATCCCCTCTTCGTTCTGCTGAGGATATTTGTCTCTCGTAACTCTGTCTCAAGGACTGGACCTTCTTGATGTCAGTGTCAAATCGGAGAAACACTGGAAGGAATGAAATTAATTTATCAAACGTTAATGGGTATCTCCATTTAATTATCAAAGTCGCGGTTACTGCCACGATGGTTAAGGCGATCATTATGAACAAGAGATCCATCATAGACAAAGAGTATCGCGAGGTTGATCTTACGGCAATAGCTTTCTGTCTTTTGAAATCATGGTTACTATAATTTATCGTATTAGAATATAATTCCCCTTGACATAGTATCTGGTAGCTTTTTATACTGCTTTTGATGGCACGTGACTGTATCCCGTATACGGGTGTGCGATTCCCCATACAAGTCTTTAGATTTCGGTCGTGATTTTATTAGGGAATTTTGAGTTTGTTTGGTGTCTTGATATTTTTCAAGTATCCCCCAAGATGTTTTTAGGAGTTTATGTCTAAATATATTTTTGTAACCGGTGGAGTGGTTAGTTCCGTAGGAAAAGGTATTACAGCCGCTTCTATAGGGCGACTTTTAAGAAGTCGTGGACTCTCCGTGTCTGTGCAAAAATTAGACCCTTATTTGAATGTTGATCCTGGCACGATGTCTCCTTATCAACATGGTGAAGTCTTTGTCACAATAGATGGCGCAGAGACAGATCTCGATTTAGGTCATTATGAGCGTTTCATTGATGTGGAATTATCTAAGGAGTCGAGTGTAACTGCTGGAGATGTTTATCAATCAGTATTAGCAAACGAACGGAGAGGGGACTATTTAGGAGGTACGATTCAGGTCGTTCCTCACGTAACCAATATGATTAAAGAGCGAGTCAAAGAAGTAGCCCTTGATTCGAAGGCTGATGTTGTTGTTGTTGAAGTTGGTGGAACCGTAGGTGATATTGAAGGGTTACCGTTTCTTGAAGCTATAAGACAGATTAGAAATGAAGTAAATAGAGACGACGCTTTGTTTGTACACGTAACATTTTTACCATTGATTGAGGCTACAGGTGAACTTAAGACAAAACCCACTCAGCATAGTGTTAGGGAATTAGCGCGTAGCTCAGGAATACAGCCTGACGTTATTGTGGCCCGGGCCGACCGTGATATTTCGGAAGATATCGTTGCTAAACTATCGTTGTTTTGTGACGTCGATGCACAAGCAGTGATACCACTTAAAACGGTCGATTCCATTTATAAAGTACCGCTTGTTTTAGAGGATTCCGGATTGGGGAATTATATTGTTCAACGATTAGGATATGGGAAGAATTCACCACCTGATTTGACGGACTGGCGAGAGCTTGTGAGGAAAATCGAAGTAGATAAACCATCATTATCTGTCGCACTAGTTGGAAAATATGTTGAGCTACACGATGCTTATTTATCGGTTAAGGAAGCCTTACACCATGCGGGTCTTCATATTGGCGTAGACATTGATATTGATTGGGTTTCAGCTGAAGATCTCGAGGAGCACGACGCTCAATCGTTGTTAGGAGACGCACAAGGAATAATAGTCCCTGGTGGATTTGGGCCGAGAGGGGTTGAAGGCATGATAAAAGCTGCTAGATATTCCCGTGAGAATGGGATCCCATATTTTGGACTTTGTTTAGGAATGCAGACAATGGTTATCGAGTACGCAAGGAATGTGCTGGGATTTGATAATGCTAATTCAACAGAATTCGATAGTGAGTCTCCGTTCCCCATAATCGATATTATGGAAGATCAAGAAAATATTAGCAGCAAAGGGGGGACGATGCGGCTTGGTAACTATCCTTGCGAATTAGTGCCAGGTACTGCAGCTCAAAAATACTATGAATCAAAAGTAGTTAATGAGCGCCACAGGCATCGCTTTGAATTTAATAACGAATATATAGAAAAATTTAAGAAGGCCGGGCTACATCCTAGTGGGTATTACCCATTGTTGAATCTAGTCGAAATTTGTGAAGTGGAAAACCATCCTTTTATGCTTGGGACCCAATTCCATCCAGAGTTTAGGTCTAATCCCGTCGAACCTCACCCTCTTTTCACCGGTTTTGTGGGTGCGGCAACCAAAATATTACGAGGTAAAAAACAAGATTGAGTTTGATTTTAAGGATCAATAAAAATAACGAGTTAATTTAGTTTTATAAAATTTTTTGCTTTAGCAAACAATTCCAAGAGAGGTAACCATGGTAGATCAAGAAGAAGAAGCAATAATAGAAGAGGCAACAGAAGATAGTGCTACTGGTGCTATTGAAGTGGAAAAGCCAAAAAAGAGAAGTAAAAGAGCTACTACTTCGACGAAAAATAAAGAGAGCGTTAAGAGTGAATCTCGAAAAGAGAATTCAACCCCTCGCAGGGTAAGACCGAGCGGAAGAAGAAATCTTGCCACTAGGAGGCGCCCAGCTGGAAAGAGGATGAGCACATCTCCCGGAGGTGATGCAGAAAATTCGAAAAATGAATTAAGAGAAACTGTTAAACAAAACCTACCTCCGCTTACCGACGAAAACCGTGTAATCAGTATTCCACAACTAGAGTCGCTTGGCCGTGAGCAACTTTTAGCGTTAGCCGAAGACGTGGCAACACCTCATGATGAATATGTTTCTAAAGATGAGATCGTAGGCCAACTTCTTAATATTCATGGTGACCGCGGTGGAGAAATTATGGCAAGTGGAATGCTTGATATCGCTAATGATGGATATGGATTCTTACGTCACGGAGAAAGACGACAAAGCGCTACTGACGTCTACGTATCTCAATCACAGATAAGAAAATTTGGTTTGAGAACGGGAGATGATGTTACGGGCCAGATTCGCCCCCCCAAAAACGGAGAAAAATATTACGGCCTTTTAAAGGTTCTACAAGTCAACGAAAAGGATCCTGATTTAGCAAGGAGAAGGCCGTCGTTTGACAAATTAACTGCCCTTTTCCCGGATAAATTATTTGATTTAGAGCATGATCCCAAGGCATTGGCTCCAAGACTACTGAATTTAATAGCACCTATAGGTAAAGGGCAAAGAGGCTTAATTGTTTCGCCACCAAAAGCAGGTAAAACAATATTACTTCATCAAATTGCGGATGCCCTTACTGAGAATTATCCTGATGTACAAATCTTTGCCGCTTTGATAGGTGAACGACCAGAAGAGGTCACGGATTGGCAGAGAACCGTAAAAGGAGCTAGCGTTTATGCGTCTACTTTTGACGAACCTGTTGAAGAGCATACTCGGGTTGCGGAAATCGTGCTATCTAGAGCTAAGCGACAAGTTGAAGAAGGAAAAGACGTTGTTATTCTTTTGGATTCAATTACGCGTCTGGCTCGGGCTTATAATTTATCTACCCCATCAAGCGGGAGAACATTATCTGGAGGCATAGATCCTATTGCTTTGTACCCGCCGAAAAATTTCTTTGGAGCTGCCAGAAATACTGAAGAAGAAGGTACCCTGACCATAATAGCTACATGTTTAGTTGATACAGGTTCAAGGATGGATGATGTTATTTATGAAGAATTCAAAGGTACTGGCAATATGGAGGTCCACTTGGATAGAGGACTTTCAGAACGCAGAATCTACCCATCTATCGATATTCCGAGTTCGAGTACGCGTAGAGATGATCAGCTTTTTAACGAAAAAGATTATAGAGACATAGTTGTAATGAGAAGAATGGTAGGACTTTTGGCTGAACGATCAAATGATCCTACTGAGGTCACACAGATCATATTAGATAGAATCCAGAAAACCAAAAGCAATCAAGAATTTATGTCTAGCTTAAATGATTCAAATTAACCTGGTTTTTCAAGTAAGTAATTCAAAAATACCCTGTTTTCCTGAAATTCTATTTTTAAACTCAGTTTTAGACCTATTTTAGGAATAAGTTCAAGATTCTAGCAGAAAAAGCAATATTTCCTATTGACAACAGTTTATTGGGACTCCATAATCGGGTTCGTGAGCTGCTTTCATAAACAAAGGTGGCTCAAGAAAATCGTGTGAAAAGCACCGGTTTACTCAAATTTTCGTCGGTATTCCTAAAAATGACAGATTTAGGGGTACCAGATCTAGGTTTGGGTGTGCTATGCTTATCAATACGTTTTTCAGACGTGCAGAAGAAGAGGAGGTCCTTTCGTCAAGAAAGGCCTATTTACAGGAGGAAGCCTATGCGGGATACACAGCGATGGCAAAGCCATTGCAGGTTGACGCAAAGCTATTTGACGTCTCTCTTCTTTGAAAATAAATCTCGGGCTTCCGCCCAAAAACACGTAAAGGGGGCTTCATCGTGAAGCGAAAAGCATTAGTTCTAATTTTATCAGGGATCCTGATACTTGCTTCCCTACCTGCTGGTTTGGCAGGTGCGGCGCAAGGAACGATGGATTATGTTAGTCCTGCCAGTACTTTTACAAAGTCTACTGGTTACGCTAACGCGAGTCAGACCGGTACGAACGTTGTCAAGTTCAGAGTTACCGACACTGATTTAAATACTAATAAGAGTCTCGCAGGTAGTCTTTCTACCGTAAACGGTAAGACCGCGATGACTGGTAAAGGAATGATATTAGGCGCGGGTGATGGTTCAACGAACCAATTCTCCATCGCTACTGTTGTTCGACCAGTTATTCAAGGGACCGTTGGATCCGTTCAGGATCTTCAGAGTGGGACAGGTTATCTAGCAGCCATTGGTACTTCAGGAGCGTCGCTGACATTACAGCCAACGCCTGCTGATATACCATCTGGAGATACAGCAGTTGGAGCGCTCACAGTAGCTGAGTGGGAACGCTTAGATGTGGGTTCAATAATTACTACAGCCACTGCTCAGGCACTGGCGACGCAAGCTTCGTTCTCAGGTGCTGCTAGGTTAAAGGCAACGATCGTTAACGGTATGGCAGGCGCGTTCGCTGCGAGTGCAGCAAACTCTGCTACTGCATCTACTGTTGCAGCATCGTTGGTTGTTAAGGGTACAAGTATTAACCCAGTTACCCTTGCTCAGACAGCAAACGACTCGGAAACCTTGGCGTTCTCAGGGATTGCTTCTGGTGGAACAGCCAGTATTAATACCACCAAGATATGGCTTAATACAGGAATCACTTATGACATTAAAGCGATTACTGCTAACCCATCAGGTGGGTTCCGATTAAGAATTCAGGAGAAGAGGACAATTGTTGCTAACTTCAACTACGGTGTCTTTAACGATACTGACAGTGGAGCTGGTACTACCGCTTCCCCATACGCGCAGACTATTAAGGCTACAAGCACTTCGAATGCTACTGGTATAGGTATCACCTTGTATGAGACTGATACTACTACTGAGAATCTATCGAAGACTTCTGGTAAAAACCAGAGGGTAGTTGCTAACTATGCCAACTGGGTCAAGGCAGACGATCCTGATTCTGGCTCAGATTCAACTACGGTTAGAAAAGACACAGCCTTAGTACTTTCTAAAGGTATCGCACTCATCGATGGTTCTTTGCTAACGTCGATTAACACTCGAAGAGTTGCTACAGGCGCTGCTTCTCACCAATTCACCAACGGTAGTACGCTCACTGAAGTTATCAGTGCGTTGAACACTGCAGATCCGGCTATTACGGATAACGCAGCAACTACTACGGTAGATGAGAGTAAGCAGATCGAAGGTAAAGATTGGGTCACCAATACGGCTGTCCCTCTAGCTTTCCGAAGTTTGGCTACTGATGGAACTCAAGCAACTGCTGCTAACTCTGCAGTTACCTGGGCTCAATTAGCCGCTGTTACTTTAGCTGTTGCAGATACTGATACAGTTACATTGACATATACAGATGCAAATGGAACTGCTGTTACTAAAACGATTACAGTCGACTTGTCTAAGCCAGTAATAACAGGTGCTTCACCTGCTAAGTCTAGTGCTACAAGTTCAACCACTCCTCAGTTGAAGGCAACTGTGTCTGATACAGGGTCTGGTTTCGACACTACAACGTTAACAAATTCAATTGTGGTCAAGTTAACTCCATCTGGAGGCAGTGAAGCTACTCCGACATACTCAGCTGTGGTTGATGCCGCTGGTGCGTATGCGATAGTTGCAGTACCTTCAGCTTTGGCTGTTACTACTGGTCACGTTTGGAACTTAACAGCTACAGATAAAGTTGGTAACAAGACTGCTACTGGTGACCTCACCTTCGCGGTCGATAACGTTAAACCAACAGTAGTCTCCGCTGGTACTGGAATTGGTCTTAAACTGACTACAGGTAAGACTGATGAGTACGAAGAGTTTGTTTCCGCAAGCTGGATTAAAGTAACCATGAGTGAAAACATGGATACAACAAGTTTGCAAGCAGCTGACTTCACAGTTCCAGGTTCTACCGTAAGCACAGTATTAAGTGCTAAGAAAACGAAGATACTGAGCGGTGGTAGCCTTGGAAGCTTAGGTTCAGATAATAGGCAGATTGTCTACTTGAACCTTGCCGCAGCTTTGGCAGCCGATGGCAAGCCAAAGGTTAGCGTTGCAGCAGCTATAACTGACGTTGCCGGTAATGCTTCGAAGACCGGAGCAACTACAACAGGCGCTTACGCAACACCTACTGACGGAATTAAGCCAACTTTGACTTTGACCGTTACAGATGCTGCGGGGACCGCTGCGGGAACCGACGCTAAGTCTACTGCTAAAGGTAAACTAAAAGAGAAGATTACGATCACTGTAACTTCCGATGAAGCTCTCTTGGGTGACGTACCTACTATTAAGGTAGGAACTACCGGGATTGCAACTACGAAGGTAACTACCAACTCATGGACTGCTACGTATACTGTGGCTGCTCCAAGCAGGTTGGCAACAGTGACTGCGTCAGGTAGTGATAGTGCTAGTAACGCTGCTACTGATGCGAAGAAGAAATTCCACGTTGACGTAAACGCACCTACGATTACGTACGCTGATTCTGGTGGAACGAATACGTTTAGTGCCGGTGGCACAAGAGACGTTTCCTCCGCATCTGCAGGATTGCAGGTTGAAGAAGCTGATGTAATATTCGTACCGATCTTGGTGAACGATGTAACGCCGGATAGCTATGCAACCTCGGCGAACGACACCTTGAAGACTGCGACGTTTACAAGTGGAACACTTAAGACAATACCTAAGTTCAGTGCTACGGCCGCTCAAGTAACGAATACACAAACCTTGACCTCTTCCGATGTTTCATCTTCGGATAACAAGGCTCACGTATTCGCAGCTAGTGGTCTTGCTCTTGGATACTACAAGTTGGCGTTAACCTTTACGGACGCCTCTGGTAACAAGATGGCAGCTGATACTGCAATAGAATTCCAAGTTGTTGCACAGTCTAAGACTTCTGTTAAGACCAACCCTGGTTGGACCTTGATATCTACCCCAGGTAGAGCTCAAGATTCTAGCTTGGCAACAGTCTTTACGGGCACGACTGTTACCCAGGTCTGGGGTTACAATGCGAAGGGTTCCACATGGGAATACGCATCCTTGGCCGACGGAACTTGGAGTGGTACTTTGGACAGCATCGATGATGGTCGATCATACTTCGTGAAGAGCACAAGCTTCGATCCAGTGAAGATTTTGCTACAGAAGTTTGACCCACAACGAAGCCAGCCTCAGTATGGCATATACAAAGGATGGAACGCCGTTGGATACACCCCAGGTGGATCTGAGACTACTGTCCGAGCCGTAACATACCTATCATCCCTTGGCACGGGTGGATGGTCAGTAATCCGAACTTGGAATGCTAGCCTATCCCAATACGAGTCAGCTTGGGCTGATGGATCCTTCACAACCGGATTCACGAATGCAACTAATACTGCATGGACCGGTTCAGCAGCAATGCTTGAGAAGGGTGTAGGTTACCTACTGTACGCGCCTAAGAATGGTGTACTAGCACCGTAACTAGCGTGAACATAAGGTTCCTTAAAAGGAGCTTAAATAAGGGGGGCCTCTTTCGAGAGGCCTCTCTTTTTATGTAAAGATACCGAGATCAAATTAATCGATCGATAATGAACTAATACTTAAGGAGTGCTTTATGAGTATCACGGTGATAATCGCATTGAAAGTCGAAGATTATGGGAAATTCGAAACATCTTTTGCTGAGAGAACAAGTGCACGTGTTGCTGCCGGGATAGAAGTCAAACCATACCGGGATATGGACGACGCTGGGAAAGTTGTCGTCATTGGAACTGTGCCGTCAAAGGAAGCCTTCGTCGCATTCATGACCAGTCCGGAACAACAGCAAGCAATGCAAAATGCTACGATTCAAGGCCCGCCTGATGTTACCTTTCTGGAAGGATAGTAGTCTACTACTTAGTCCTTAGGTCGCGTGCGTGAGTATATGGAAAATATTGATACGTGTATACAGCTCAAAAAAATGGTGGCTCTTAAGTGGTTCTTCTGTAATTCTCATGGTACTATCACAACTTAGTTTTCCATTATGGTTTATTGTCTAAAGTCGGGGTTGTAGTAATAAGGACTTATAAGGTTAGAAGGTATCAGTGGGTAGGCACGTGTTTTCCGCCTGTTTTAAGGACCTATCCTTCCGGTAACATGGGTAGAGCATTAGAAAGGCTGTGATTGGCCACCTGTGCAGCTCGTTTGAGCGATTATTAATTAATTGATATCTAAGATTACGACCTCGGTAGTCAGGGGTTGATTATTTGGAGTGACGCTTAATGTTTTTTGGGCAGAGACTTTGTCTACCCCCATCTCTCCCAGAAACGCTTTAAGTGATGGTACGTCTACAACTGTTATTTCTTTTTCGTCCTTCATGGCTGTCGATTTTGAAATATCGTTGTCTGCGTAGGACATTGGTACTACTAGCTTCGGCGATAGCGCTGATATTGTTTTTGCGGCATCTCCGCTGGTAAGAGTACCTTCTCCACCTACAGGGATTAAGAGTACATTGATTTCACCCAGTTCATTGATTTCTGCGGGAGTTAGTGCTCTATTTAATTTTCCGAGGTGGCATAGGTTAACATCATCTACAGTTATTGAGTAAATTATATTTTTTTCTCCGGTCTTAGGATCGTCTAAACGAGCTTGAAGGGCTTTTACCATTATACTTACGACCTCGTATTCGCCTGGGCGATATATGGTTTTTGTTTCCGAGGTATTTTGAATGGTAGTGTCTTCAGTCATTTCGCTGAAGGTTACAACATTGGATTTAGTATCTAATGTTGAATTGTTTGGATTTGTTTCTAAGGATCCGTTTTTGCCCTTTAAGGTGAAATGTGAGTTTCCATGAAATGCTATTTCCATAAGTTAATTTTCCTTTTTCTGTTTGATAGAGATAATTTTCCAAGCACTTGGTAGTGTTACAACTACTAAAGCAATTTTAATTAGGTCCCCTGGAATAAATGGCCATAGTCCAAAGTCCAAAGTTTTGCTTAAATCCATATTTATACCATTCGTAGATAGTACCATGTACAGCCATGGAAGACCGATTAGATAAATCGAAATATTGCCGATTATTAGTGCACTCGTAGTAGCGATAATCTTTTCAGACCACCCTTTCTCTGCAAGCTTTCCTATAATATACCCTGCTACCACGAATCCGACTATGTATCCTCCCGATGGTAGGGCAAAAAAGGAAATATCTCCCCATATGGAACCTCCAGTGAATCCAAATGAATAGGTTCCGTCCATAATTGATTTTGCAGAACCCGCAAACGCTGGCAACCCTGCGAGCCCAGCCAATATATAGAGCAGCAAACTTTGAATGGCCATCCTACTTCCAAGTAATGCGCCCGTGAATCCTACGGCAAGAGTTTGTAGTGTTATAGGAACAGGTGTTCCATCGATAGGTATTCCTATAGAGGAGAAAATATTTGTATACCATGAAGGGGGAGTAAAAGAAACTTGGCTAGCTATTGCAATAAAAAATGTAAATCCTAGGGTTAGTAATATTTCTTTAGAAAGAGAGAGATTCGGGAATGAGAAATCAATGAGGGTTCTTTTAGACTGATCAGTGGCGGTTGAAGCCATAAGTAGCGCTCCTAATTTATATGGTATTGTAACTTTAACAATTCCCTTGATGTACAGTCAATTAAGATTATTTATATTTAGAGTCTTATAAATTATAGGTAAATTTAATCATCCAATGGCTATCAAATCAACCATTATTAGCAATCAACTATTGAGACTGCTAATATCTAACTGATTTTGCTTGACACCATTTGCCCGCAGGAGTAGGATCGGGATATTAGCAGTCAGTTGCGAAGACTGCTAGTTTGATAATATCAGGTATGAAGGACAAGGTAATGCCGACTGAAAGGCAACAAGAAATACTGAGATTATTAGTGGATTCTTATATTGACTTGGGAAATCCTATTAGCTCAGGAGGGTTAGTTCGTGGGCATGGACTCGGTATAAGTTCTGCAACTGTTCGGAGTGAATTAGCTGAACTAGGGGATGCAGGATTTCTTTTTAGACCCCACACATCTTCAGGGATGGTCCCCACTGAACAAGGGTACAGGTATTATGTTGAGTCGCTTCTTCACAATGTGGATTTACCGCTAAATCAAAGAGATATGATACGGCATCAATTACATCAAGTTGAATTAGATGAGGATAGGTGGATTAGGTTAGCTGCGGCTATTTTGTCGAGGAATGTAGCATGTCTTGCTGTCGTGACTCCAATGTATTATCAAGATGTAAAGCTAAGGGATTTAGAAATAGTAAGGATAAGCGATCATCGAGCTATGCTCGTACAAATATTAGATGGTGGGAGAGTTCAACGTACCCTAGTGCATTTGACAGGGGAAATTATGTGGCCGGAGATCGAATTATTTGTGAAAGAGATTTCAATGAGCTATAGGGGCTTAACTTCAGCAGAAATGGAGTCCGCATATCGATTAGCTAAAGATCCGACAGAGACGCAAATTCTGGATGCATCTATTAACTTACTGAATCAAGCAAGAGAACAGTATGATGGAGAGCCCGTTTTTTATGGCCTGAGCGAAGTATTAAACCAGCCGGAGTTTTATTCAGATGGTGAGTTATTTAGAGATCTTTTAGAAGCCGTAGAAGGCGGGAGCTTAATTGAAGCTCTACGCCCAACTGATATGTCAGCCGGAGAGCTCAGGGTGGTTATAGGTCACGAACATTCTGCACAGTTTCTTTATCCGTATGGAGTTGTGTTGTCCTCATATGGAAATATTTCTCAAAGCAGTGGTACCGTTGCCGTTATTGGCCCTACCCGAATGTCGTACGCTACAGCAATACCGGCTGTTCGGTTTATAGCTAATTTATTAGATGAATTGACGGCTGAACTTCAATAGTAATGAATAATTGGTAAATTTATAAATATGAGGTAACAAATATGTCCGATGATAGTGAAAATAAAGACACCGAAGGGTGGACAACTGAACAGTGGGAAGCTGCGTACAAAGAGCAACGTGAAAAGGCTGAGAGTAATAGATCTGGCTGGATGAGAGCTCAGGCTGATTACCAGAATTATAAAAAACGCATTGAACAGGATAGAAGCGATTTGAATAGGTACGCGGTTTCGCCAATACTCTTGCATTGTCTTAGCGTGATAGATGACCTGGAACGTGCGTTTACAGCGTTGCCAGTTGAACTTTCTCAATTAACTTGGGTGAGCGGGATTGCTTTGATACATAGGAAAATGTATGGAATTTTAGACTCCAATGGGGTTGTAGAGATAGAGGCTGATGGTGAGCAATTTGATCCGAATCTACACGAAGCAATATCTCAGGCACCTGGTGAGGAAGGGAAGATCATTTCTGTAATTCAGAAGGGCTATCAGGTTCAAGATAGAGTTCTCAGGCCAGCATTAGTTCAAGTAGGTAATGGTGAGTCTTTAGAAGAGCAAGAAGTTACAGAAGAAATTGAAGAAACAAAATAATAAGGGGAGAGAAGAAGAATTATGTCTAGAGCAATTGGGATTGATTTAGGAACTACCAATAGTGTGGTAGCAGTCATGGAAGGAGGGGAGGCTACGGTTATTCCTACTTCGGAAGGCAATCGACTAACACCATCGGTAGTCGCTGTTAATAAAAATAATGAAAGATTGGTTGGATTGGTAGCAAAACGTCAATCTGTGACCAATCCTGATAATACTGTTTTTAGTGTTAAACGGTTTATGGGGAGAAAATTTGACGACCCAATAGTACAGGGTGATGTGGAGATATCTCCCTATAAGGTTGGTAAGGCAAAAAATGGTGATGTCAGGGTTCACATGGGAGAAGAAGAGTATAGCCCTCAAGAGATTTCAGCGATGGTTTTGCAGAAATTGAAAGCTGAGGCGGAAGCGTATCTAGGAGAAGAGGTTACAGAAGCAGTTGTTACAGTTCCAGCATATTTTAATGATTCACAGCGCCAGGCGACTAAAGATGCTGGGACCATTGCGGGGCTAGATGTTCTTCGAATTATTAATGAGCCGACGGCATCCTCCTTAGCTTATGGTTTGGATAAAGAGAAAGAAGAAGTAGTTGCTGTTTTTGATTTAGGAGGAGGAACATTTGATATTTCTGTCTTAGAGATAGGAGATGGAACTTTCCAAGTTCGTTCTACGGCGGGTGATACTCACCTCGGAGGTGACGATTTTGATAATGTTATTGTTGATTGGATGAAAGAAGAATTTAATAAACAGGAAGGTATTGATTTAGGTCAAGATCGGTCAGCAACCCAACGTCTAAGAGAAGCTGCGGAACGAGCTAAACAAGAACTTTCCACTGTTGCTCAAACAGAACTTAATTTACCTTTTATTACAGCTGATGCGTCAGGACCTAAACATCTTACGATGACATTGACCAGATCCAATCTAGAACAATTGGTAGAAAAACTTGTTGCGAGAACGGAAGGCCCATGCTTACAGGCTATTGAAGATGCAGGATTAACCAGTGATAAAATTGATGAGGTTATCCTAGTTGGTGGTCAGTCCAGAATGCCAAGAATTCAAGAGAAGGTTAAGGAAATTTTTGGTAAGGAGCCTAACAGAACAGTTAATCCAGATGAAGCAGTTTCTCTGGGAGCTGCGATTCAAGCAGGTGTTCTAACTGGTGATGTTCAAGAGGTCTTGCTCCTAGATGTGACACCGCTGACTCTGGGTATAGAGACTTTAGGCAGTGTTTCTACTTCTATAATACCCAGAAACACAACTATTCCTACTGCGAAAAGCCAAGTTTTCTCTACGGCTGCAGATGGTCAAACAAGTGTGGAGATTCATGTTCTACAGGGTGAGCGGGCAATGGCTACAGATAATAAATCATTAGGTAGATTTATTTTAGATGGCATTGCACCTTCTCCTCGTGGATTACCACAAATAGAAGTAACTTTTGATATCGATGCAAATGGGATATTAAATGTGAGTGCAGTTGATAAGGCTACTTCGAGAGAGCAGAAAATTGTTATACAGGCAGGTAGTGGATTAACACCTGAAGAAATTGAAAAGATGGCACAAGACGCCGAGTTAAATGCTACAGAAGATGCCGAAAAACGTGCAAACGTAGAAGTTCGTAATCAGGCAGATACCGCTACATTTGCAGCCGAAAAAACCTTAGAGGAGCATTCAGAACACGTAACAGATGAGATGAAGGTTCAAATTGAAGAAAAAATTAAAGAGATTAGAGAAGGGTTAACGCAGGATATTCCTTCTGAAACACTCTCTAGTTTGACTCAAGAATTATCTGTCTTATTACAAACTATTGGCGAAGCGGTTTATCAATCAACTGCTGAAGAAGGAACAGAAGTTCCCAATTCAGCTGAAGGTGAAGATGGTGAACCAGAAGTCGTAGAGGGAGAATTTAAAGAGGTATAACTAGGTATTCCAGATAAGATTGCGAGGCATTTTTTGGTTGGTGAAGATACGAAACGATTGATTGGGCGTCTTTTAGATGGCGATTTTAATGCTGTACCTCGCCTTATAACTCTGGTTGAAAAAGGCTCCGAAGATGTGCCAATAATAATGGAATCCTTGCCAAGTGATCGACTTGGCAAAGCCAAAAAAATCGGTATTACTGGTCCGCCGGGAGCCGGTAAAAGCACTTTGGTCGAAAGTATTACCTCTCATATGAGACAGGATAAATTGAAAGTAGGCATACTGGTTATAGACCCTTCGAGTCCCTTTACGGGAGGTGCTATTCTTGGCGATCGCGTTCGAATGTCTGATCACTACTTGGATCAAGAGGTATTTATACGTAGTATTGCAACCAGAGGAGCCTCTGGTGGGCTTTCAGAGGTAGTTCCAAGAGCCATAAAAATTCTTGATGCTGCTGGCGTTGACATTATCTTGCTTGAAACTGCCGGGGTTGGACAAACTGAATTAGATGTTAAAGATGTGGTGGACACTGTAACGGTTGTTTTAGTGCCAGAGGCAGGAGATGCTATTCAGACAATGAAAGCGGGTTTAATGGAAATCGCTGATATTTTTGTTGTTAATAAAGCTGATCGTTCAGGTTCTAAGAGAATGGCATCTGATTTAAGTATGAGCGTACATCTAGGCTCAAAAAACGATTGGTGGGACACTCCCGTGTTATTAACGCAAGCTCATAGAGGTATTGGTGTTAAGGAACTCATCGATGCATTTAACGGGCATAGAAAGATAATGGAAGATACGGATAATCTTGATAAAATTAGGACGATACAGCGTAGAAGAGAACTTGAAATGACTATTCGTGGGCAGATTTTTTCCAGAATAAAGCATTCTGCATCGTTTTCACCGAAATTAACAGATATTATTGATCAAGTTGATACAGGGAAGATGGACCCTACGGTTGCGGCTAATGCACTGCTTACAGATCAAAATTTGTTGGCAGAATGGTTGAAACCAAGCGGCGATTAATTAAATCTACTTCTGATGGTAAAAAAGCTTAACTTTATGAGAAAAATACAGATAGAATAGACATATGACTACAAAACGTGACTTTTACGATGTACTGGGTATAAATAAGAATGCCTCTGATGAAGAGATTAAGAAAGCTTATAGAAAACTTGCATTCGAACATCACCCTGATCGCGATAAATCAGAGGGAGCTGATGGTAGGTTTAAGGAAATTAACGAAGCTTACGAAATTTTACGTGATAATGATAAGCGTGCTGCGTACGACAGATTTGGTCATGCAGGGGTTGGAGGAGAACCAACAGGAGCGAGAGGCTTTGAAGGGTTTTCTGGTTTTGGCGGATTCGGGGATATTTTCGATGCCTTTTTTAGTGGGGCCAATGGAACAGGTGGAGGACGCCCGAGTAAAGAACGAGGAACAGATTTACTTATTGAAATGAAGCTTACCTTTGATGAGGCGATGCAAGGGGTCGAAAGAGAAGTGCGGTTCCAGCGTAGCGAGACTTGCGATAGTTGCAGAGGCTCTGGGGGTGAACCGAATACTGAACCAGAAATCTGTTCCAGTTGTAAGGGGACCGGAGAAGTACGAAGAACACAGCAGAATTTGTTCGGACAATATGTAAATATAAGTGCTTGCTCGAAATGTAGCGGTGAAGGCAGAGTAATCACTAAACCTTGCTCTAGCTGTAAGGGGAACCGGAGACTTAAGAAGCAACGGAATATTAGAGTAGTGGTACCTGCAGGCGTTGATAATGGTAATAGAGTAAGAATGAACGGTGAAGGAGAAAGTGGCCGAAGAAGCGGCCCCCCAGGAGATTTGTACATTGAACTCAACGTCGCTCCTAGTCCGATATTTGAGAGAGAAGGTCTGAATCTTTTCTTAAGGTTGCCTATTAACCTGGCGCAGGCTTCTCTGGGTGGTGAAATTAAGGTTCCCACTTTAGATGGAGAAGAAAATTTTAAGATTCCATCTGGTGTTCAATCTGGCCAAGTGTTTCGTTTGAAAGGCAAAGGATCAGCAGATATTCATAATAAAAAAATGAAGGGTGATTTGGTTCTTATAGCAGATGTAGTGGTTCCTAAAAAATTAAATAAAGACCAAAAAGAACTTCTCGAAAAATTTAAAGATACTTTACCAAGTGAGATTGATTTTGTTAATAAAGCTGAAACCAAGAGCTTTTTTGATCGTTTAAGGCTTAATTTTTAACTATACTCGAAAACACGTTTAGCTATTTGGTTTTGCATTGTTTGTTAATAATGGTTCTTTTGAAATCAATACTGTGAATGACCCTAGCATGAAAGCAAATATTATGAGTACGAAAGCTGGGGCATAAGTTTGATACACATCATATCCGTAACCTACTAATACTGGTGCCAAAGCAGTAGATAATGTTGTCATGGGGTGTGCTATTCCATTAATGGAACCAATATTTGCTCTACCAAAATATTTCGCCCATAGAAATTGGCTCAAAGGGATTGTACCGCCAAAACCGAAGCCGTACAGGAAGAATGCCCAGAATAGTACTACTATATTTAGATTACTTGATGTGGTTAACATCAATCCAACACCTATCGAACAGAGAGAATATGCTAAGAACACTAGCTTTCTCGGGTCAAATTTTTGCAGAGTATATCCCCAAAGAAACTTTCCAGTTAGGTTTCCTATACCATTGACTGTTAGAGCGGCTGCAGCTGTAGTTCTAGAAAATCCGGCTTCCACCGTGAACGGTATGGCATGGATTAACACAGATATTAACGCACCCATTATTAATCCAAATCCAAAAACCAGTGACCAAAAAGATTTTGTTCGTATTGCTTCAGAAGCCGTTAATGAATTTGGTTCCAACGGCTTACCGTTAGTACCATTAGAAATTGTGTTTATCGATATATTTCCGTCTGGTTCTAGCCCGTAGTCTTCTGGACTACGCCTCATAATAAAAGCAATTGGAATCAAAAGAACGACCACAGAAATTCCGAGAGTGTTATAACCTACACGCCAACCAAAAGAATCTACAACAAATGTCATTAAAAATGGTGTAATCAAGCCGGCAAGCGATATCCCGATGGATCCCAATGATAGAGCCCATCCTCTACGAGCTATAAACCATTTACTGATTGTTGCGTTAATGACCATAGGACCAAAAAAATTCCAGCCTAAAAACCCGGCAATTGAATATAGAATAAGGAACACAAAAAGGTTAGATTGTATAGAAAGCAAGAAAAGGCAAATTCCGCTAACACCTGCGCCCAGTAGTATTAAAGGTCTCGGGCCTTTTGTATCAACGACTTTTCCAGCTATTATGGCAGAGATAGCACCCGCTCCAACCGCCAACGAGGAACCTAGCGTAAATTCCCAAACTTTCCATCCCAAATCAGCAATCACTGGCTTCATAAATACGCCGATAACCGCCTGCCCGACGCTCATGGAGGCAAATTGGCATACTATTGCAGCTAGAACTATCCACCAGCCGTAATAAAATTTCATGGTACTACTTCATAGTAATAGTAGTTTAAATATGAGCAATCATCTCACCATTGTACAAACATAGGCATTACAACATGGAGATATTCTCCACCATCATTTGCCAAAGGTTTAATAGTTCCAGGACTGGAAGGACTACTTGTTTCAAGAGTAACCTTTCCATTTAATGAGCTTAGTACGTCCACTAGGTAGCGACTATTAAATGCTATTTGCGATTCTTCACCTTCAACGATGGCATCAATATCAGCTTCGTTTTCCCCTACTTCATCAGAGCGGGCTGCAAGCCTCAGTGTTCCGGCCTGATCACCTTCTCCGGGATTAACATAGAGCCTGACAATACCATTACCATCACGTGCAAACACTGCCGCTGTCCTTGTAGCTCTCAGGAAGTCTCCGACTTCGATAGTAGCTTTGGTTTGATAGTTTTCTGGTATTAATTGATTATAGTTTGGAAAAGTTCCTTGGAGTAATTGGGATATTACCTCAGTTTCTTTGAGCCTAAAAAGGATCTGGTTTTTTTCGGGACTTATCATAATTGATACTGGGTCTTCTTGTTCTGCAAGTAGTCTTTCTACTTCCCGTAGAGATCTTGCAGGTATTATTAAATCAGTGTTTTGATCTAAGGTTGCGTCGAGATCTATTTTTTGTACTGCAAGCCTGAATCCATCCGCTGCTGCCATAGTCATTTCCTTGTTGCTAAAAGCAGTATGGATACCCGTTAGTACTGGTCTTGCGTCATCTGTAGCAGCAGCAAACGAAACACGTTCTATGCATAGGCGTAATTTTTCTGCTGGTATTTGTAAGTTTATCCCGTCTTCTAGATTTGGAGTAACAGGGAAATCATCTGCACTTTGCCCGGTAAGTTTAGCGTTGACCCGGCCTGAACTTAATTCAAGTTGCTTTGTCGCACTTGATAGTTCCATTGACACAAGGTCTGGCTGCAGCGATGTAACAAATTCTGTTAGGAGTCTAGCAGGAACGGCAATTGACCCCTCAGAGGTTACTTCAGCATCGATCTGACAAGAAATTGAAATTTCGAGGTTCGTTGCTGATAGTTCAAGCGAAGAACTTCCTGCTTTGAGAAGTACATGGGTTGTGATTGGCAGCGTTGATCTTGTCGCCACAGCTCTACCTACCACCGCTAAACTGCGCGCTAATTTATCCTGTGCAACACTTAGCTTCATTTTATTCTCCACCTAAACATTTATTACTTTCTAGCAGTCTACATCATCATCAATAATGGATAAATAGACTAGATATCGGATTTTATAGACGTTCCGAATACCAGCTAGTGTAATTTTATTGTAATTAAGCAATTTATGCTACTTCTCTAATAGATTTCTATTTATACGAAGTATACAATCCGAGGAGATGGTGATTGGAATTAAAAACTAGTTTATTGTGGAGGGTGACTATGAAACTTGTAATGTACAATGATTTTCGACCTGGAATACTCGCTGACGATCGCGTTATTGGGATGGCGGGCATCGCGGATGAATATATGGGAACCAACCCTGAAGACGTAATGATAAATATCATCGAGGATTTCGCTTCAGTTAGAGACGAGTTACTTGATCTTGAAGAAACAGCGGAAGGAGTACCTGTTGAATCTGTTAGGTTGCGTGCTCCTATGCCAAGACCCCGAAAACTATTATGCTGTTTCGGTAATTATAGAGAAGGTCAAGACCGCGATATTTTCCCTGTAGATATGTTTTTGAAGTCTCCGGAGGCCGTAATTGGTCCTGGTGACAAGGTAGTTTTACCAAAAGTAGATTTTAGAATTTGCCATCACGAAGCAGAACTTGCTCTTGTTATTGGAAAGCGTTCAAAAGACCTTAGCCAGGATGAAGCGATGGGTGCAATATTTGGTTACACGGCGTTTATGGATGTTTCTCCTAGAGGTGGCGTTGGGCGAAATCCGGGAATGACAATGATAAGTAAGTCGTTTGATACCTGTGCTCCTATGGGGCCTTGTATTGTAACGGCAGACGAAATTCAAAACCCTCACGATCTTTCTATAAAATACTGGGTTGGGGATCAAGAGCGTCATGATTATAGTACATCTGACCTAGAACATACCTTACCTGAGATTATTGAGTGGGCTACCACAGTGATGACCCTCGTTCCAGGAGATGTAATAGCGATTGGGACCAATCACCAGGGAATAGGTCCCTTGCAAGATGGAGAAACAGGGAAAATAGAAATAGAAGGAATAGGAAGTTTTGACATTAAAGTAGAAGATCCGCTTAAGCGGGAATGGCCTGTTGAAATAGATCAAGAAATGGCAACAATGGTTAGGGAAGCACGTCCTTAAAATAAGACAATTACAGATAACTGTTATAGGGGGATACAATGCCGCACGCTTCAGTAAATGGTATTAGTATATTTTATGAAATAATCGGGAATAGTGATTATCCTACACTAGTGATGACACATGGGCTTGGAGGCCATGGAAGAGCCTACGAAAATCTAATCCCAGAATTTTCTAAACGATATAAATTATTATTGTGGGATATGCGAGGGCACGGTCAATCCGATAGACCTAAGGCAGAAGATGGTGTTTACACGCGAGATCAACATGCTAGCGACCTTGCGGGGCTACTAGATTCTTTGGGTATAGATCAAGCACATATACACGGCCACTCTTTGGGAGGGCTTGTGGCTCAGCAATTTGTAATATCTTATCCGGAAAAAACAAAATCTTTGATTATTCAAGATTCTTCTGCAGAAATCAAAGAAGAGTATGTAGCCGGATGGGATGATCGTATCCAGAACGTTTTAGATCTGGGGCTCGAAGGGATTCCGGTGGATTATACTCGAGGATGGGGTAAAAAATTCAGTGATTCTAATAAGGAATATATTGATGCAAGACATCTGGAATCTGTGCAACGTAATGATCTATTTGTTTATGTTGAGGATATGAGAATTTCGGGGACTGATCTTTATGCAGAACCTCTTGCACCGCAACTTCCAGATATAAAGTGTCCTGTTTTGATTATTTGTGGTGAGGAAGACGGGACTACTCCGCCAGGAGGGCACGTTAGAATGCATAGGGCAATCAATAATTCGGAGTTAGTTATAATTCCCTTTGCCGGGCATTTTCCAAACGTTGAAACCCAGGAAGAATATTCAACGGCAATATTATCGTTCTTAGATAAAATTAATTGATTTGTTTAGTCACGGAAATCAATACAGCAATGCCATTTATGTCTATTGTTTCAGATAAATCTGGGCTTTGCGTTTCTGGTTGATTTCCAATACTTGCGAGTGTTTCTTGTTCAATGTAGTCAGAGTGATGAATGATTACTTGAGTAATGTGTTCACCTCCCGATATCCTAAGAAATATTCGGTCATCAATATCAAGGTCGGCCTTCCGTCTCATTTCTTGTATTTGTCGTACAAGATCCCGCGCAAATCCTTCCAGAGCAAGATCTTCTGAAATCTCTGTTTCAATAATTACGAAAATATTCCCTTCTTGAGAAGAAACGTACCCTTCTTTATCCTTTTGTTCAACGATCAACTCTTCCGGGGAATATTGTTCACCATCAATAGTGATTTGATTTCCCGAGCTTATATTAGTTGCGATTTCCGAGCGTTCTGATTGTTCTAACGACGATAAAACGGATATGAACCCCTGTAAATCCTTGCCTAATTTTGGACCTAATATGGATAAATTTGGCTTGATATGTGAGTCAATGAACATGGCTTCATCTTCTGTCTTGTGGATGCTTTTTACATTTAATTCATCCTCTAACTGATCTTCGATTCGAGGAAGAGATTCTATATCATCTTTTGATCTTACTATCGCGTAGGCTTTAGCCAACGGCTGTCGCACTTTGATCTTGGCTTTGCTTCGTGCAGCACGCCCTAAACTCGATAGTTGCATTGCTAATTTGACATCGTTTTCTATCTTGGGGTCGATTTGATCTTTCATCACTTCAGGCCAATCAGCCAAATGTACACTCAGTTTTTCTTCTCTGGACAAATTTAGGTACATTTTTTCAGCAATGAATGGTGTAAACGGGGCTAATAATTTAGATAGAGCTAAAAGGCATTCATGCAGGGTATGGTAAGCTGCCTTTTTATCGATATCATCTTCACTTTTCCAAAATCTTCGGCGACTTCTTCTAATGTACCAAGTAGACAGTTGATCTACGAAAAACTCTATATCTCGGGCAGCTTCGGTGATTCTGTAATTTTCTAGGTGCTCGGTTGTTGTAGAAATTAGACTATTAAGACTTGATATAAGCCATCTATCAAGTAAGGGCCTATCAGATATTTCGGGTTTATCTTTTGTAGTAGGGTCAAATTCATCCAAATTAGCGTACGTTACGAAAAAACTATATGTATTCCAGAGAGGTAAAAGAAACTTTCTTACACTTTCTGCAACCAGGTTTTCTGAAAACCTTCTTGGATTACCAGGGGTTGTTGCCGTGAACATGTACCAGCGAAGCGCGTCAGCACCTCTCGAGTCAAGAACACTCCAGGGCTCTACTATATTGCCTTTGGATTTGCTCATTTTCGCGCCGTTTTCGTCCAAAATATGTCCGAGGCTTACAACATTTTTGTACGCTGGTCGATCAAATAATAGAACGGAAAGGGCGTGAAGAGTGTAGAACCATCCTCGGGTTTGATCGACCCCTTCACAAACGTAGTCTGCTGGTGAATGAAGATCGAATTCATTTTCTCCTTCAAAAGGGTAGTGCCATTGAGCCACCGGCATTGCTCCAGAGTCAAACCAGGCATCCATGACCTCTGGAACTCTTTCAGATATACTTCCACATTCTTCACATGAGAATGTCACTTCGTCCAGGAAAGGTCTATGTAAGTCTAATCCTTCTTTAAAACCTATAAGATTACTTTGTTTTTTTAGCTCATCCAACCCACCTATAGCAGATTGATGTTCGCAGTTCGTGCATACCCACACAGGTATAGGGGTTCCCCAGAACCTTTCTCGTGATAATGCCCAATCAACATTATTTTCTAACCATTCACCAAAGCGCCCTTCTCCTATGTGTTCCGGGTGCCAGTTAATATCCCGATTGGTTTCTATTAGACGCTCTTTTAACTCTGTTGTTTTTATGTACCAAGATTCTTTAGCGTAATATAGGAGGGGAGAGTCACACCTCCAGCAAAAAGGGTAAGTGTGTTCAATTGTTTCGGATCTCAAAAGGCGGCCCTTTTCGGATAATTTCTCTGTTATGAGAGGATCTGCGTCTTTAAAAAACAAACCCTCCGGAGGCCCGTCGGGAAATTCCTTAACGGAACCGTTTAATTCAACTGTGTGGATAATTGGCAGGTTTTCGAGTCTACCAACTTTCAAATCTTCTGCACCATATGCTGGAGCGATGTGCACTAGCCCAGTTCCCTCTGATAATGAAACGAAATCTGCTGATATGACCCTGTATGCATTATCTTTCGGTTCACTTAAAGCAAATAAGGGTTCGTATTCAATTCCTATAAGATCTTTTCCAAGAATAGTACCAATCACTTTATAGGATTCACCAATAACATTATTTGCCAAATCTTCAGCGAGTATCAGTCTTTCCGTCTTACCTGATTCTGAGAAATTACTCTCAACGATCATATATTTAGATTCTTTTGAAACTGCTATAGCTACGTTTGCAGGTAAGGTCCATGGAGTTGTTGTCCAAACTAACAAGGAAGTTGGCGTGTCTTTTTTGAGTTTCAATAAATTAGTGTTTTGCTCATTTTCTTTTATTAAGAACTTTATGTATACGGAAGGATCTTCGGTATTTTCTTTATACCCAAGAGCTACTTCATGTGAGCTCAGCGAAGTTACGCATCTTGGGCAGTGAGGTGTAACTTTATAATCCTTATAGATTAGATTCTTGTTCCATAACTCCTTAAAAATCCACCATCCTGATTCTATATATTCATTTTTGAACGTAATATACGGATCGTCCATATCAACCCAGAATCCTATTCGGTCGGACAGTGTTTCCCATTCCTTAACGTACCGAAATACACTTTCTCTACATTTTTCGTTAAATCGCTCTACCCCGTATTCTTCGATTTCTGTTTTACTATGGAGATTGAGTTCAGTTTCAACTGCGAGTTCCACAGGCAGTCCATGTGTATCCCAGCCACCTTTTCGTGGTACGTTGAACCCCTGCATTGTTTTGAATCGAGGGACTATGTCTTTATACACTCTTGAAAGCACGTGATGTACGCCTGGTGTGCCATTTGCTGTAGGAGGCCCTTCGTAGAAACTGAAAATAGGACTATTCTTCCTAATTTCTATAGATTTTTTAAATGTATTATTAGTTTTCCAGTAATCTAGAATCTCAGATTCGAGTTCAGGGAATACTATTTTATTAGAAACCGGATCAAAACCCATTAATCCACCTTTTAAATTCGATTTGAATCTATATTTTGAGCAAGTGATATAAGAGTGTCAAGATTATTCATTTTATTAATTTTTGCATTTCACTATATATAATACTACTCCTGGTAGCCCTAGAAGTAGTACGTAGCTCCACCGTTTCTTGCTTTTACTATCTAGAGAGGCATGATTTTTTAAGTCTAATAATGCCCATAATTGTGATAAGAAATTAATAGCGAGTAATATAGCTGCTAAAGATAGATACAGTATTAAATCATTCAATAATTATTCTTTCTCTTTAACGTTCTCCAACGCCATCTAAATAATTACTAACAAAATGCTGGGTCGTCTCAAGAGCTTATTAAATCAATCTGCGTTGAGGCGTCCTATTTATCATCGTCGTCATCATCGTCGTCGTAATCATCGTCGTCATCATCGTAATCATCGTCGTCATCATCGTAATCATCGTCGTCATCATCGTAATCATCGTCGTCATCATCGTAATCATCGTCGTCATCGTAATCGTCGTCATCGTCGTCATCATCGTCATCATCGTCGTCGTAATCATCATCGTCGTCGTCGTAATCATCATCGTCGTCGTCGTAATCATCATCATCATCGTCGTAATCATCATCGTCGTCGTCGTCATCATCGTCGTCATCGTAATCATCGTCGTCATCATCGTAATCATCGTCGTCATCATCGTAATCATCATCATCGTCATCGTAATCATCATCATCGTCATATTCATAATCATCTACTATTTCTTCGTACTCTTCTTCATCTGAACTATAAGAGTCATCATCAGCCAATGATATTGTCACACGTCGGCCCGGGCCTCTTCCAAAACTCTCGGTGATTAATTCGGTATATTCTTGCAGTGTTGTGTGAACGATGCGTCTCTCAGTAGGGGACATTGGTTCCAGTGTAATGGGTCTTCTGCGATCTATAACATGGTTAGCTGCTCTTTCGGCAACTTCACGTATCTGGTCTAATTTTCTCTGTTGATAATTTTCTACGTCTACCCGAAGGGCAACAAACTCGCCAATAGTTCTGCTTACTACAGTCGTAACGATTGATTGCAAATCTCTTAAGGTTGATCCACGCCTGCCAATTAATAGGCCAGCATCTTCACCTTCGATATTAAGAATGATTGGATCTCCATCGTCATTTTCATCGGGCATGATGACTTCTATATCTGCTTCCACACCCATAAATTCAAGGATCTGTGAAAGGATTTCTTCTGCTTGGTTTGCCCAATCGTTCAATTTCTCTATGTCGTTTTCATTACTACTCAATTGTTTTTCCTAGTCTTTTCTAATCTGATAATAAGATCATTGTCATGATCAATCAACTTCTGTTATTTCTTCTTTTTCCTGATCTACCGCGTGTAGGCCTTTTTCTTTTGCTATCTCTTTTACGTTTATTTGATTTGTTAGTTTGTTCTTTATCGTCTGACTCCCCCTCCGAATCAGATGATACCTTTGCAGGCGTTATCATGGGCCTTGAAGAACCAATTATACTCAGATTTCCCCATCCAGAGAAGAACCCTTGTAATATCACTGTAATTATATTGGATACGAACCAATAGAGAGCAAGCCCTGAAGGAAAACTAAATGCTAAAAATCCCAACATTATTGGGAACATGAATAGCATAATTTGCTGTTGTTGACGTTGCTGATTGCTCATGGCCGGCTGCTGCATTATTTTTTGTTGTGCCCATGTTGAAACTGCTACCAGTAGAGGCAATATGGGTGTTGGATCGGGCTGGGTTAGATCAAGCGACCCTGCTAACCATGGCACCTGAGTGTTCATTGGCAACAACTCGCTCCCATATGGCATCCAGTCGTACAGTCGTTGGGAGAGGTACATAAAACTGTCTGGTAGGTCTCCCAACCCTTTAATTATTGCGTAATAGAGACCTATCCATATTGGGAATTGAATTAGCATAGGCCCTAAACAGCCTAAAGGGCTCACCCCATTGTCTTTGTACAGTTTCATAGTAGCTTTTTGTTGGGCTTGAGGATTGGACTTATATTTTTCCTTTAGTTGTGCCATTTCTGGACCTAGTCTTTGCATTGTTGCACTGGACTTTAATTGTTTAACCGTAAGAGGGTAGAAAATTAATCTAGTTACCACTGTTAAAGCTATTATTGCGTAGGCGATATTTTCGAAAAGTATTGCGTATAGGAATATTAGCGCGTTCAACATCGGTTGAAGCAGCAATACTATAAATATGTCTCCTATAACGTCCATTACAAATCCTTAATCATCAAACGGGAAAATCTTTAAGGGCAGACGGGAATCAGCCCTTACCGAGAAAATAAGATCTTCGTCGGTATGAATATAAAGTGTACCTCCCAAATTATTAATTCCAGCATAATTTGCTTCTGGTAATTTACCGCCTGCATCATAATTTAAATTAGTAGGATCTACCCACCATGTTTCTCCTTCTTCGTTTGCAAAGAAAATCATATTTTCGGTGAGCGCTGCGGATCCACGTATGGCACCACCTGTTTTAATTGGGTCTGAGAGATTTCGTCCTGAAGTTTTATCTAATATGTATAGATTATGGTCTAAACTTGGAACAAAAAGTCGATTTTCAAATAATACTGGGGCTCCCCAAAACCAATTTTCTCCTTCAAAGGGTTCTTCCCAGATCGACTGGGCATTATTTTTATTGATCGCGTAGAGTTTGTTATCAAATGAGGTTATAAACATTGCATCTCGATCTAAGGTTATAGATCCGATTCCGGCCCCAGCTTTGAAATTCCATTCATTATTGATAGTAAAAGTTTCGCGATCAAAATCTAAAGAGTAAATGTTTCCACTTAAAGTTCCTATGTAAACTGTATTGCCGCTAATCGTGGGGGCATTCCATGTACGGCTTTCTGCAGCAAACGGAGCTGGCCATAATTGATCACCAGAATTTATATCAATTGCGTATAGCAAGCCACTCTCCGAATTAATTAAAAGAACATCATCTTTGATGCTAGGCCCCCCTATGAAAGGATCCGATGTTTCTCCATAATCAGGGTCAAATAAAACACTACATGGAGAGTCTTCTCGTGCTCCGATTATAGAATTGGGATCTATTTTATAAACTGCACCATCGAAGCCTCCAATATAAATAACCCCGTCGTTTATTAAAGGAGTTCCGTAGATTGCGGAAATACCGTTTTCCCCTTCGGAAGTTTTACATTGCCCAACGGATTTCCCGCTGACAGGATTAACTAGTAAGACTTCACCTTTCTTTGTGGCCAAGACCAAATTGTCACCTGCCTGAACTACCTCCGACCAGCTTTTTGTTGCAAATAAAGTTGAGCCAGTACAACCGATGCTCGTAATACCAATGGTGAACAACATAAAAATTAGTAGAAAGATTTTTCGATTATTCATCTGACCTCGTTCTCGAGAGGAACCGGATCGTAACCTGCTTCGTTGTTTGGTCTGCATCGTAATAGTCGTTTTACTGTCAAAATCGTCCCTGCAAATGCGCCCTTTGTTTCAATAGCTTCTTTCGCGTATTGTGAGCAAGTGGGAGTATATATACAAACGCTATTCACAAGATAAGGTGATATGCCTAATTTATATACTTTAATCAAAATCAGTAGGATTTTTTTCAATTCTTAAAACTTTCTTAAGGATTTATTGGTTGTTTAAGCTATATTGGCAGTTCTTTTTTCAAGATCCCCGATCTTTTCAACGTATCTTTAACGCTTTTTTGTATCAACTTATAGTCCGCTTTGGCAGTTTCTTTTCTAGCGATAAAAACCATATCGTAGCCTTCTGATAAATCTAATGAATTAATTGATTCTCTTAGAAGCCGTTTTACTCTGTTTCGAACAACTGCTCCACCAATACGTTTACTGACCGCAAATCCAGAACGAGAATGTGGTGTTTGTCCGAGGGACCATTTGAGTATGAGCATTCGGTTAGACACGGATTTCCCGGTTTCTGCTATGTGGTTAAAGTCGGCGGTTTTTTTAATTCTTGATTCTTTTGAAAGCCCCATTTAGAACTTCCTTAAACGGCGAGACTATGGCGACCTTTAGTACGCCTACGTGAAATAACGTTTTGGCCTCCGTTAGATCCCATTCGGGCACGGAAACCATGAACTCGTTTTCTGCGTCGGACTTTTGGTTGATAAGTACGCTTAGGCATAGCTAGAGCAGTATATGGTTTTCAGTAGATAATCGCAAGTAGTTAGGTAAATTTGCAGGTGATCTATTGGCCCTAGAATTTCTAAAGAGGGTGCTTTTGGGGTATCCCTGGTTTTCTAGAAAACTTTGGAGACGTCGTATTAACTTTTTTTATGAGGACAATTTTTCTCCCCGCTTTTATCTTGGGTAAGTTCAATTCATCGATTCGATCTAATTCCCCTCCAAGTAGATCGAGGCTAGTCAATGAGTCTTCAAGCTCCGTTTTTATATCTCCTTGTTTGTATGCGACCATGTGTCCACCGATTTTCAAGAACGGAAGAGATAATTCATTTAGAACAGACATACTTGAGACTCCCCTGCACAAAACGTAGTCATATTTTTCTCTGTGTTCTTCTCTATGGCTTAATATCTCTGCTCTTTCATTCTCGACGGATGTTGAGCTTGATATACCTAACATATCCAATATATGTGTTAGAAATTTAGTCTTTTTTGATTGCGATTCTACTAATGTGATTTTTGTTTTTGGATTTAATAGTTGTACAGGTATCCCAGGTATACCTGCACCACTTCCTAAATCTAATATTTTTGTTTCGATTTGAATATCAACGGTATTTACAATTGAAAGGCTATCTAAAAATAGAGTTTTCTCTATATCGATTGGAGTTTTAAGGCCTGTTAAATTAATGTTCTCATTCCATTTAAGAATAGCATCCCTGTATTGTATAAACGATGCTTTTTGGAAATCATCTAGAGAAACACCCAAATCTTCGACGCCTTCTAAGAACTCGGATGATAAACTGCTCATGATTTTAGCTTAATTACTTTCTTTTTTATTTTATTAGTAAGTTACTATCTTCGCTGTCTAGGAGGGTTATTTCTAGTAGTAGTAGTAGGAGTTCCCTTGTAACATCCGATGGTGTACGGGTATTCAATTGTCGCGTGATAATGGTACCCAAGTAATCCATGGGTGTGACCATGGCATTCATCTAAATCTTCGTTAGACATTTCTTTCCCCTCCTCGCCATTATACCCATAGATAGGGAATCCATCGTTAATGTACCCCACGATTCCTGAATGACCGTCATCTAAAATCTCGTTATCCAAGCGAAAAGGTATGTAATGATAATGGTAATTAGTTCTAGCCGGGTGCCCCCCAAAAATATCGACAATTTCTCTTGCAAGGGCATCTTCTCCTCGCGCGTCCGAAGCGTTATAAAGCACAACCCCATTTTTTGTGACCCCAATTGCACCAAGCGACACGCAGGTTGGGGATGGAGCTACCGAAGGATTGGTAGTATAAGAAAAAGATCGATCCGCAGCAGCGGGTACCCCAGGATTTCCATCTATTGCAGTTAATTGTGGGTATTGTGTCATAGGCCAATCACCTATTTTTTCATCGACTGGCAGGTTATTGATTTGGATTTGGCGTTCTCCGACCAATATATTTTCTAGGTATAATCCGATACCTGGGCTAAAGGTTCCAGAAGGTAACCATAGTTTTTGGAAAAAATCCCAAGTCTTTTCAGTAAAATTGATCCAGGTAATTTTGCTTTCATTTGCCCCCGGTGCATCTGGGTTTGGCCCTGAACATGAGTACAGATACCCTTTATCAGGAGTCGTAGTAGTAAAGTAGTCATCACCTAGAGGCAACTTACTGCAATTGGGGCCATTATCGTCATTGCACATATCAGGTGATACTAGGAAAGGGTTAGCGCTCTGGGGTGTTACCTCGGGCTCTGCTTTCTTTACGGATGTTTCTGTAGGTGTTACTGGATTAACTGCTGTTGTTGATGATGTGGAAGTAGTTCTAGCACTTGCCGGAGTCGCTGTCGGTGTTGTGGCTACTGGAGTTTGGCTTGGGCCTCTGCTATCACCACAACCCACTAAGAGAAGGGTTAATCCGGCTAAGAATATATATGTTAGATATCTCATGCTACCGCCCCTCTAACTTACTCTATTCCAAGTAGATTCTTGGTCCCTGATCTGGTCTTAAATAATATCAATCACTGCTTTTAAGTTTGTAGGGATTGGGACTCGGAGGGCACTCTGGTGGACATAATGGGCTTACATCTCTGGTAGTTCCCGGAACCACGAAGTTGGCCTCCTTGTTTGCAAATGCAATACTCCAACCCCAGCCTTCTGGATCAGATATGGATATAGAGAATTCAGACGTGTCTCCCAAAAAGTTGTAATCATGTTTCAAACTAAAGTTTTGGCCCTGCCTCAATTCGAACACCTGGCTTTCTCTAACACTATCATTTTCAAAAATCTGAATTGAAAAGGTCATTGGACCACCTATCCCAGCAACCAGCAATTGCCAATCTTCTTCAATATTGATGTTATCTAAAACGGCATCCCCCCATCCAAATTCGCTGTATAGAATCTTATCTGTTTCAAATCCTAAATCTGCAGGGTATACCATTGCCACAGAATCTAATTGTTGATCTTTAATTCCGTCATATAGAAAAACGTCAACTTCATTATCATTAAAGGGGTTTTCTTCGCCGCTGATCATCCAACCCATGGCATCAGGCAATCCCCTTCCTCGGTTCCAATCGTTTCCAAAACTCTTACTTTCCCAACCTTCTATGGGGTTACGATAAATATTTCCAAACTTCCTGACCACATCCTCTGTAAAAATAGCTGGAGCATAAACAGTACGAGGCTGTTTAATGAACGAAAATGCTATGTGCGGAGAACCGGATTTACTGCCTACCATTTCATCAAATGATGGAACATACATGTAGCCCAAGATATCTCCTTTTTTGACAAATTGACCATTATCAACAACTACAAATTGTTTATAAAAGTCTTTTGGCTTCCCAACAAGCTCAGGGATCATATATGGCTCCATCTGGTACATAAACTCTATGGACTTGCCGTTATGTGTAGCGACTCTCAAAGTAAATCCATATGCAACATGCCACCAAGGAGGTGTGGAATTTGAATGGTCTACTACATTATTAAACCATGATTCACCCATATTTATGTAACCATCTGCAACTGCATAAATAGCAGGGAAATCGCTAGGGGCTTGGGCATTTCTCCATCTGGAGTCGCTGCTTGAAAAATATATCTGCGCATCGTTGTGCGGCCGAGGACTGCGTGCACCTACATATGGATGGCCCGCGATAATATCTTCAAAATCAACAAAAAATCTGTCACTTTTATTTGTCGCAAAATAACTTATATCAGGCAATGTTTGTGGACTCTGAGCGCCTCGCTGTTCCTCATGTTCGTCATCATCGTCATCATGTTTTTGATATTGGTCTTCTCCTGTAGCTGAAGGAGCAGGATTATTTTCATTAGATGTATCGACTACAGATTCAGTGTTAGATTCAACTGCACAAGCGGGGATAAGGAAAAGAAGTCCAATTACCAATAATAAATTCTTTATCCCTGATCTTGTCTTAAATAATTCCATTTTCACCACTTTTTGTACAACTTTAATTTATAGAAAAAACATACCTGTAAATCCAATTATTCTAGATTTCATATTTGAACTATTAACGTGCAAACGGTTTTCCTTGTAGCCCCTTTAAGAATCTAACTTCACCTAGATGAAAGTAGCCGTGCCCCACGATAATACTTTGAATTTGCCGTCCAACTGTTTGGCGAGGATTATCAGGATTTAGAGGGCGATCGTAATCCTCTTCTTTAAACTTCCCGATCCCTTCCCAGACAGCTGCTGAAACTTGTTCTACATAAGATGTTAACAATTCATAATCCGGGGCGAGTGTTTCCACTTCGTCGGGCGTGAACCCTGTTCCAGAATCCTTTTCTGTAAGACCAAATTTTGTATACCATTCCTCTTGTATCCAGAGTGGTTCTGTTCCAGTAGGCGTGGAAACGCTATGCCATACATTATCTTGTACTCTTGCGAAATGCCAAAGAAGAAATGTAATGTGGTTGGCTTCAGGGGTTGGCCGAAATAACATTTGCTCCGGCGTCAGATCTTCTGTTTCAATAACGAAACTTCGGTTTATCTCATTTACTGCCATTTGAATGAATCTTGATGTGTCCATAATTATTAATCCTTATCAATATCTATCATTATTTTTTAATATGATTGTGAATTACAAATATAATTGTAAATGGAAAACTCCAAAAAGCTCCACCTGCTAACCCCAATAAAGCATAAGATATAAATGGTTCGGAGCCTGAAGCCCCGAAGGAAGCACCTAGTATTGGAATTAGAAAGGTTAAATTACCAATAGCTATAAATGTCATTAATCTTAGCTTGAATATTTTGGCAAATATAATAGCCGTCAATGATGGGATAAATAATGTCAAAAGAAATTCCCAAAATTCAAATAGATTATCCTGGCTAAGGAAATTGTTGGCTAATATAAACAAAATTGATACAAATGAACCTAATAACGAAGAATAGAGGGTAAATTTAAGGTGATTTAACACAAGGGCACGCTATTGTGATTGCAGTAGAACAGAAATACCTCGGCAGAAGGTAACGTTCATTCGGCTTTTACGGCTATAATTTGCCAGGTAATATCTTCATTGGTTTCCACGGACACTTCAATTTGGCCTGCATCCAGTTTGCCGCTTTCGTACATGGTAACTCCATTCCCTAAAGGCCTAGAATAGATGTTTCGTTTGTCCCCTACTAAAACTTTGATTGGTCCTCCAGCGGAGGCGATAACTAAGAGATACGATTGATCAGCATCAAACTTTGAAAGCACATGACTGCCAGAAGACTCAAAGGAAGCGATAATATCTCGACCAGAAGCAAGTGACTGGAATCCAGGGAGTGTATCTGAAACCTCTGTCTTCGAGGAAGATCCATTGGACTCAGAGGACGTCGTTTCAATATTCGAAGGTGAACCTTGGAGTCTGACATAAACTTCAGGGTCATCAGTATTTCCACGATTAGCAAAGTTTTCACCCTCGCAAACTAGCAGATTTCTAGCACGCTCCTTCGCAGTTATTATAAAATCTGACTTCGATACATTGGCAATTTTTTGGTATTCGCTAAATAAATCATCGGTCATAAACTCAAAAATTGAGTGGAGTTGGACTGTTGCACTGCATCCTGGTGACTTAGCAGCTCTACCTTGCCGTGAATCGGCGGAGTTGCAACCAGAGGGAATACCGGACCCATTTAAGTGCCTCTTAACTATAATTTCCGCTAGCCCATACCCGATGAGATCACCAGCTTTAACGCGGTACCCTTCTGCGGCTGGCCTAGAAACTCCCATCATCATCTTCTGACCGTTAGTTGGAGCCACCTTCTCGATGATTTCATCAATTGGGTTAACATGCATATGGGTAATCCATACGTTTGGAGCATTATCCGGGCGTATATATATATTCCAGTCGCGATAATCAGCGGGTGGCTCCTTCCCAGTTTGTTCCCGATACTCAATCTTCCAGTCATCTGAATGACCACCAGAAGGTTCAGACAAGTAAAGAACAACGCCATCAACGGGTGAATAAATAGGCTGTGTGAACCGAGTACCAAAGAAGTCGATTGCAACAAAGTAGTGCTTCATCGAGCAACACCCCTCAAAGGAATCTGAGAAATCGTGACCAGCGGATGACCGGAACTTAGAGACGTAGGCTGTATCACTAATCTTTACATGTGAAGCTGTGATGAACTTAGGAAGTTCAACGTCTGCCCAGGATTCTAAGTTTTTGACCAGCCCTCCAAGTCCAAATTCATCACTAGGTTTAATAACAGTAGCTGTAGCTGGTAAAGGTGTAGCAGTATTTACAATCTCAGTTGTCTCTTTTATCGCGCTTACTTCGTCAGTAGCATCAATATCTTTTGTACTAACTCCACAAGCTACTACTAGGAGCATCAATCCTGCTAAGAATATATATGTTAGATATTTCATTATTACCTACTATGATGTCACTTTATAAATACAGGTGGCAAGAGTATAAGATATTTTTCTTCGATTGTGTTTTGCCTACCGGCGTCCAATACAATTATTTTTGATTAAAAACGTTGAGAATAACGTTGATATTAAGAAGAAGAGTATTAAAGGGTTTACAGCGGGTAAAAATAGGTTTAGATATTCGATGTCGAATTTATCTCTCCAAAACTATACAGAATAATCGCAGGCAGTAGGGGATGGTGGGCGATACTGGATTCGAACCAGTGACCTCTGCGATGTCACCGCAGCGCTCTAACCAACTGAGCTAACCGCCCTAAATTTTAAACATATAACTTTTGGAATGTTGTGCTACAACCCTGGTTTATAACCACTGTTATTGTAAATGAATTCTGAGTCTAACGTATAGAGGTCTTCAAAATGGGTACTTGGATTATTGATGATAAATTGTGTGACTATTTTATAACCCAGGTACTGGCCTGCCCAATCAGGCAATGTTGGCGTTGATCCTGCAAGAAAAGATCTTATTATCATTGGATCCTCTGAATGAAGTAATTCAGCCATTGCTTCCCATACGAGGGTTTCTTGTTGAATAGGTAAAGGGTGAATCCAATTTGGCGTGAAAGAGGGTTGAATTGAGGTAGCAAAGGCATCTGATATACCTTCGTTTAATACTGCGTCTAGTAATGTGTCAGGTCTTCCTGTTTTACCACTGATCATTTTCCCGTCGACAAAATGCTTTTCCACATAACTGTTTTGGCATAAATGAGAATATTCGTGAGCGACGGCAAAAGAGAGAGAGTCTTTCCATTGATGCTGTGGCCAAAAGAATAGGAGACTGATTTTGTTACCAAGGCTCACTCCTATGGCATTTTGCATTGCCTGGGTCAAAGTTTCATTGTTACCGTCTCCTAGTATTAAGACGATTCTTGGATTGATATTGGTTAATTTAACCGTATCCATACATTTTACTAGCACTTGATTCACCAGTTGTTTTGTTTTTGAATTTTCCGCTAAATTGACCATCTCTGGTAATTTTTCGAGTTCACTCTCTGTAGTTTGGCTTAAAACCCATGATTCAGCTATTTTCGTTAGAGACGAATCTATATTTGCTAGGACGCTTCTCATATACGTTCGTAGCTGTTCTTGGAAATAAGCTGATGAATTTGTAGATTGCTTTGACAAAGCTTGCTCGGCGAAATACCCCATTAATTTATATGCTTCGATAATTGTGAAGGAAGGGGACTTGATGTTGCTCATATTAGTAGTTAAATATCTAGATTGGTGATTAACTCAGCGCACCAGTTTCACGCAATCTTTGGATATCCTCTTTATTTAGGTTTAGAGTGTTTTTTAAAATCTCTTCGGTATGTTGCCCTGGAGTTGGAGCAGGGTTAAATGTTCCTTTTCCTAATCCGCTAATCTTTAGCGTAAGTCCCGGGTGCTCTATGAGGCCAGGCATTGGGTGATCAATTTCTACTATATAGTCGCGAGCCCGTAATTGAGGATTGTTAAACAGGTCTTCTCCGTTGGAAACAACTCCTGCCGGGATGCCGCTTAATTGACACTTGTGCATTATCTCATCAGGAGTAAACTCTCTGGTCCAGTCTGATATTTTTTCATCGATAAGGATTTTTTGGGCCTCACGCTTATTTTTCGAAGCGAAATTAGCGTCATCTACCCATATTTCCATGTTGATTAAAGAACTTAGAGAAGCCCAAGATTTGTCGTTAGGGCATGATATGGCTATCCAACGGTCTTCGCCTTTGCAGGGATAAATACCTTGAGGTATCGCGTTTGGATTGCTATTCCCCCAGGCAGCTGCACCCGCATCAGATAATTGGTTTTCGAGAGTGGCTATCCCAATGGTATTTGCAGCCGATTTGAACTGAGCGATTTCTATGTGCTGACCTACCCCAGTTTTATCCCTATGATATAAAGCTGCAAGAACACTTAATGGTAGATTACTGGCCGTTATAAAATCTGGATAGGCATTCTTGCCCCGTGATGACCATTCGGCATTCTCATGTGCCCATAAATATCCTAAACCAGTGAAGGCAGTTATCGATTGCCCTACAGCTACATATTTGCTCATAGGTCCCTGTGATCCGAAACCAGGGCAACTAACCATTATGATATCCTTTTTTATTTTTTTAAGATCAGTATATGAGAGGTTGAATTTTTCCATTGCACCTGGCGCGTTATTTTCCACTACCACATCAGAAACTTTTACAAGATCTTTAAATATGGACTGGCCTTCTTTTGTGTGTAAATCTAATGTAATAGATTTTTTGTTTCGGTTAATCTCGCCATAAGTTGAGTTAGTATTTAGCCAAGCTGAGGGGTTTATAGATTTGTCAAAAACACGGCCATCAGAAAATTGAGTTGACTCGACCTTTATTACTTCTGCCCCAAAATCAGCTAGATATCGTGTGCCGAAAGGTGCTGCCCAAACTCTTTCAAAAGCTAGTATACGTATTCCGTGTAAAGGAAAATTTTGGGATTTTTGTTTATTCGTTTTAGAAATTTTATTGGGTTTGAAGGATTTGATTTCATCCAGTATTTCTTGGCTATGCTGACCTAATAAAGGCGCAGGAGAGGAAATTTTCCAGGGAGTTTCAGAATAAGTTGCAGGAGCTCCAGGTGCCTGATATTCACCGACGACAGGGTGTATAACTTTTGTAAGGTATTCATTTACTTGAGTATGGGGATGCTTGTCAAAATCGGAAGGAGAATGCGCTGGAGATACTGTGACCTTACGTTTCTCACCTTGGTCAAGGAAGTCTTTTGTCGAGAAGGTACTTATGAACTGCTTAGCTTTTTCTACAATCATCAACCCGTCAGCATCTCGAACCTGGAGAATTCTATATTTGGGGTCGTTTAATTGTTCATCACCAGTCCATTTTGCAAACTCAATCCATTGGCGCTCGGTAGTTAACGCTAATTGCACCCAACCATCTTTAGTTTGGTAATATTGAGTGGGACCATTTCCACCTTCAGAACCTCGTCTTTTTGTATTCACTTGTTGACTAGAATAACGAACAAAATTCAAATAGAAATTTGCTAACACTTCAAATCTAGATACATCAATTTTCTGTGCCTCGCCTGTAGTATTTCTTTGTCTTAGAGCTATTAATATCCCAAATGCTGCGTGAAGGGCAGCCATTTGGTATCCTTGGTATCGAGGCATATTAATAGGTGGCCCTTCTAGGTTTCCTTCTCCTAGTACCAAACCAGATAGAGCAGTTAGCGTTATATCTGTTCCTATGAATTCTTTGTAAGGCCCGGATTGCCCAAAGGGAGACAAAGAGGCTAGTATTATCTCTGGATTAACCTTTTTCATTTCTTCAAAGCCGAGGTTAATCGAATCTAGGTAACCGGGATCGAAACTCTCGATAACTATATCTATCGTCTGTAAGATATCAAGTAGCGTTTCCCTTCCTGATTTCGTTTCAAGATCGATACATATACTACGTTTATTTGTGTTGAAATGAAGAAAATAGATGCTTCTTTCTGGGTCTTGGGATTGAGAGGCAAATGGTTCATAATATCTGGAAGGAGTTCCAGAAGAGGGCTCTACCAGTATTACATCTGCGCCGAGATCGCCGAATAATCGTCCACAAGGTTGCCCAGCAGGGCCAGATAGCTCGAGAATTCGTAAGCCTGAAAGTGCCCCTAATGTTCCACTCATTGTAAGTTCATTTCACCTATTTGGTAGGAATTCCTATAAATCTTATATGATCAAATGATTGATTGCTAACAATCTATTTTTGAGGTTTCTTATTAACTTCCTTCTTCGTTTTTGTAGAAGAGCGGGGTTTAGCTGAAGTGCTTCGGCGCTTTCTTTTTGGTTTGTTGTCGTCACTTCGTAGCCATAAATTTTCTTTACTTAATAGCTCACTGGTAAGTAAAGTTGTTGTGTCGCCTATTTTCCATAATTCTTGCGATTGGTTTGACTCAAATGCTACGACCTGAACAAATTTCCCAATGTTTTTAACCGTTTGAAGAGCATACGCAAAATCCCCGTCACCACTCACTAAGACCGCCATATCATAATAATCTAGCCATGCATAATGCAGCATGTCTGTTGCTAGCATTATGTCTACACCTTTTTCTATCATTTGCCCTTCACGATAGGCAACTTTCCCAAATCTTGTTTCGAGATACGGGACTTGGCTTAAGGCTTCCAGAAATTTTTGTTGCTGTTGATGATCTGCGGGGCGTCGTTTTTCTTCCTGAATGATATTGTAATAATACGTTCGATAAAGAGATCGATCTTTAGTTAACCATGTAATAAAAGATGCGAAATTGAGATCACTTCTCCCGCACGATTGCTCTAGCGCGTGGTACAAATTACTTCCGTCAATAAATACTGCCACTCTTAATGTATCTAAAGAATTTATATTAGATTTCGGTTCGGTGACTTGAACCTGATTTTTTTGTTTACGTACCGTATGGCACCTCCTTCAATAATTTTATGCTAATTTCACCATATGTAATTCAATTATACCTCTTTGGGAATGTTATGTTAATAAAGTACTTTATAAAGCTTTCACCATCCTAATTAAATACATGCGATTCAAGGGGCATATCTAGGTATTGCAGCAGTCAGAAAGAGGCGCCCCTGTTATTGATCTGAGGGGTTTCTGTAGGAGGAGCGACCTTTACTGGGAAGGGTTCTACTTTGACATTTTTCCCGCCGTTTTTCATTGTGAATTCCACAATCGAACTTGTCCCAACCCATGTTGGTGAGCCAACATAATATGCTACGACTTCGGATTGGCTGATATTCATATGCGCGTCCCAGTGTCCTAGAGCAACATAATCTCTATCGCACTGCGCTATCTCTTCTTTTTCTATTGGGTATGATCTACCCATATCACCTTGGTCTCTGATGAAGTGTCCATGCCCAATACCTAATTGCCACGTTTCTTTACCTTTTTTGGGGGGGTCTTTCAAAGGGTATAGCTCTATGTCATCGTATGAAACGTGAGGCTTTCCCCAAACTGCGACATCTAATTCTGGATAAGAGACAGTTTCGCCGCCCTTTGTAGTTATCAGATGCACTTTTGGAGCTTTACCTTTTAGATCCATTCTCCAATATACGGAATTCTCATCTAATGGATCGTGGTTACCAGGTAGTATTACCGTGGGCATCGGTAATCGAGCTAATTGGTCGAGAACATAGTCCGATACATCTTTACGAATACGATTATGATCAAAAAAGTCGCCAGCAATCAAAACGAGGTCTACTTTTTCTTCTATGGCTTTATCGACGACAATTTTAAATGCATACATGCATTTGTTAGGATGTGGTGATCTTTTATCAGTGAATGCACCTATATGAACATCTGAAGTAGCCAGAATCCTAAGATTATTAGTAATAGTAGTGCCTCTCTTAAAATAAATTCTACAATAAAATTTATAACATATTTATCATGTGCCGGGGGAGGGACTCGAACCCACACCCTCGTTACCGAAGAACGGATTTTAAGTCCGTCGCGTCTGCCATTTCGCCACCCCGGCGCGGCGGTAACATTATCTGGGAAGTATAGCAGTGTACAACTAAATTATGAATCTTTTTTTCAAGATAAACCCGAGTAGATTTTTTTATTGTATCGGCTGCTCAAGCAATAATTATATTTCTGAAGTAATATGAGCAATAGAGCTGACTGAATTATAATAGCTAAGAAGCAAGAATTAGTTAGATGGAATTTGAATAATATGGAAGTTGTGGCCATAGTGCTTGGAGCGGGTTCCGGCCAAAGGATAGGCGGCCGGAATAAGGCATTTTTATATCTTCTTGGGAGACCTATGTTTGTTTACTCTATTCGATCTTTTGCTCTCACCAGTGAAGTTTCGCATACCGTTTTGGTAGTTCCGCCTGGAACCGTTACTATGGCTGAAACAGAATTAGAGAAGCATAAATTATATGATTTTGTGACCGTTATCGAAGGAGGCGAATCACGAATGGAATCTGCTATGTTGGGCCTTAAATCTGCCCCACCTTCAGATTTAGTGATGATTCATGATGCGTCTAGACCTTGCGTGACCACTGATTTGGTTTTAGAAGCGATCCAAGCTGCAAAAACCCATTCTCCAGTTGTTCCAGCGCTGCCAGTAGTAGATACAATAAGGCGCTTTAGTGAAGACGGAAAATTTACCGAAACGGTTGAACGGGAAGGTCTGTTTAATATTCAAACTCCGCAAGTTTTTCGTAGAGGCCAGCTAGATACAATTTATGACGGAACTTCTAAGAAACAAGTAACTGACGATGCTTCGCTGTATGAATTACTAGGGCTAAGTATTTTTAGATTCGAAGGGGATATTGAAAATTTTAAAATTACGTTTCCTGGCGATATTGACTTAGCAGAAGCAATATTGCGATCAAGAGGCATAGAATCTTTGTAAATGGAGAAGAGGTAGTAATTGAATAATAGGGTGGGAATCGGGTTTGATAGTCATCTTCTTGTTTCTGGGCGTGATTTCATTTTAGGAGGAATAAAGATAGATTTCCCTTCAGGACCGCAAGGCCACTCGGATGGAGACCCATTAGTGCATTCCCTGATTGATGCGATGCTTGGTGCTGCTGGATTGGGAGATATTGGGCAAATGTTTCCCGAATCTGACCCATCTATTCAAGGTAGGAACAGCACAGAATTACTTCTCGAGGCGTATAATCGTGTCAAATTAACAAATTTGCGCATTAATAATGCTGATGCTACCATCTACGCCGATGAACCTACTTTAGGGCCTTACCGAAAGACGATACAATCTAATCTCACAGATATGTTGGGAATAACTTTGGGGAGAATTAATTTGAAATTTAAAACTTTAGAAGGGCTTACTTTTCCGGTTACTCCTGGTACCCGCAAGGTGATTGCTTCTCACGCTATCGTTTCATTGGAGTTTAATGATAATGCTCAAAATTCTTAATAGTTTAACCGGGGATAAAGAACAGTTTGTGCCTATTAACAAAAATGAAGTTCTTATGTACGTTTGCGGTATCACACCCTATTCGGATTCTCATGTGGGTCACGGTATGAGTTATGTTGTTTTCGATGTCATAAAAAGATACCTAAGCCACAAAGGGTATCAAGTTCGACACATACAGAATTTTACTGATATAGATGACAAGATTATTCAGAGAGCAAACCAAAATGGCACTGATCCTTCAGATCTCTCTAAAAGTTTTATGGACGCATATTTTGAAGATATGAATTTACTGGGTGTTACTAATGCTACTGAATACCCTTTGGCTACTGAAGAAATTTCAGGAATCGTTCAAATGATTGAAGGGCTCATTGAAAAAGAGTTTGCTTATGAGTCAAATGGGGACGTATATTTTCGCGTAGATGCTTTTGAAGACTATGGTAAATTGTCGAACAGATCGTTAGATGGGATGATTGCTGGGTCTCGGATCGCAGTTTCAGAATCTAAAGAAAATCCGCTGGACTTTACTCTATGGAAAGGATCTAAACCCGGAGAGCCTTCTTGGGCTAGTCCTTGGGGAGCTGGGCGGCCTGGATGGCATATAGAATGTTCTGCAATGTCACTGAGCTATTTAGGGAAAAGTTTAGATATCCATGGAGGAGGTGCTGACCTTCTCTTTCCCCATCACGAGAATGAAATCGCACAATCTGAAGCATTTACCGGAGAGAAGCCTTTTTCAAAATATTGGATACACCACGGATTATTACAGCTTGGAAGCGAAAAAATGAGCAAATCTGTAGGGAATTTAGTAACCATTAAAGACGCGGTCTCTAAATACGGCAGGGACGGGTTTAGAATTTTTGTACTGAGTTCTCATTATCGGAATCCTTTGACTTGGAGTGAGGACGCATTACTTGCCGCCAGGACAGCTGGAGCAAGGCTAGAGCGAACCGTTAATACGGTGTCGGATGTAGAAGGCTCGACAGAATCTTTTGATTTTAGTGAATACCAAGAACGTTTTAACGATGCGATGGATGACGACTTTAACACTCCTCAAGCACTTGCCGTATTGTTTGATTTGTCGAGAGATTTAAATCGAGCAGCTCAAAATGGACAAGATGTGCAAAAAGCTCGAGGACTCGTAAAAGATTTAGGCGATCTCCTTGGGCTTGAGCTGAACATTGAAAAAAGCTCTACTAAACAAGTTGACCCTTTTGTCGAGTTGTTAATTGATTCTAGAAAGCGATTAAGAGACCAGGATAATTACGAATTAGCTGATTTTATTAGGGAAGGGCTTGAAAACTTAGGGGTTAACATTGAAGACTCGAAAAATGAGACCAAATGGAATTTTCGATTCGACAATGATAAATAATTAACTACGATCGTTGCTAGGTCGATCTGAGTAATATACTCATATGCGTATTAGTCCATTTAGGTTGACCTTCTAGGTAAATATCCTTAAGTTAGTTAGGTTGCCTTGAGTGGTGGCTATTTTTTAATACCGCGTACTTTTATTATTTTTGGAGTAATTATTTAATGTGGCTTATAAGTTTTGATATCGACGGAACTATGGAATTTGGAGATCCCCCCGGAATACTTACAGAAGAGATCGTTAATTATTTTCGAGATAGAGGGGCGATAGTTGGAAGTGCATCTGACCGGCCCGTTAGTGCCCAGAAGTCAATGTGGAAAGGGTACGGGTTTGAACTCGATTTCGCTATTTTGAAACACCACATGAAAACTCTGCGTGAAAAATACCCGGAATTTAATTCCTATTGGCATGTTGGGGATCGACCTTTAGATCAACAAAATGCCAAAGAGGCTGAGTTTACTTTTTTTTGGGTTGACCAATTCCCAACAATTCCCCAGGGTGATAAGTTTTTCCCCAACTTGAAGGAAATTCTCTCTATGAATCAGCAGGATAAAATTAGCTCTGTCAATAATGCTGTAAAATCCTTAGCAGAATATGCTCTTTCTGGCAAAGATCTATTAGAAGACAGGTCTGAAAATATCAATGAAGGCGCTGGTCGATTACCCGGAGATCTTGGTGGGTTTTAGCCACTCTTTGGATATCCTATGCTATTAGTTACGTTTGATATTGATGGAACAATGGAATTTGGTGATCCCGTTGGAACTGTAGACAAGCAAGTCATTGAATTTTATAGAAATAACGGAGTAATTGTTGGTAGCGCTTCTGATAGAACTAAATCTACCCAATTAAATATGTGGAGCCAGTATGGCTTTGAAGTTGATTTCGCCATAGTTAAACATAAGATTCCTGAATTAATTGAAGAGTATGACCAGTGTGAGCTGTTTTGGCATGTTGGAGATAGGCCTGTCGATCAACAAATTGCGTTTAAAGCAGGGTTTACGTTTTTTTGGCCAGACCAAGTTCCTGATTTGAGCTTGATAAATGGTTTCTTGGGTGGCCAACCGTTAGAGAAATTGGGAACGGAGAATTATCGTCAGTTGTTTGATGATAATGATGCACTGAACAGATTAGCTTCCCAAGCATTGTCTCGAGATAGAAAATTAGAAGATATAGCACGGTATGACGAATATGCTAGTTCGGGACGAGTCGACGGAGATGATCTTGGAAACGTGTTACCGATCTAACTAAAGAATTCGAATAGTATTTACGCGTTGATTTGTGATAAACGAGCACCGGCGATAGCTAATATAACGAATATTATAGATAGGATTATCGTTGTTTGGAATACTATTTTTTCAAATCCCCTTCTTGCTCTGAACACCGAAGTAGACGCGCCAAACAGACCTATATCTTGGCTTCTTACTTGCAGTAAAATAGCGAGAACCAAAGCTATCGCTATGATGATTTGAACCACATAAATAATATTCACAAACCAAACTCCTTAAAGATGATAATACATGAATAATTGACTATCGTGAACTAAGTTATTCTCTATTTGATTGCATCGAGAGCAGATTTTACAAGTTGGTTGGCTGTTTTGGGATTTGCCTGCCCTTTTGTTTCTTTCATCAATTGGCCAACGAGAAACCCGACAGCATTACTTTTGCCTTTTTTATAGTCTTCTACAGCTTTCGAGTTCGAAGCTATTATATCTGCGACGATAGATTGCAGTTTTTCTTCATCGTTAATTTGCGATAATCCTTTAGCTTCTATAATTAATGATGGCTGTTTAGAATCAATGTACATTTCTTCAAAAATTTCTTTAGCCATTCGTACGCTAATCTTCCCTGCATCCATAAGGTCCAAAAGCTCACGTAAGTATGCGGGTTTGATTGGTGAATCCTCGATGTTAGAACCAGAGTCGTTTAAAAGGTGAGTTAAATCACCTATTATCCAGTTTGCTGTAGTCTTCGGCCGGTCTGAAACAAGGGTATCAACGCCATCCAAAGCTTGTTCAAAATAATTAGCCATTCCAATGCTGGATGTGAGAAGAGAAGCTTCATACGCAGGTAACATATATTCGTTCATGAATCGATCTTTACGAGCATCTGGAAGTTCGGGTAGTGTGCTTTCTATTGAGTTAACCCATTTTTTTTCAACAAAAAGAGGAGGTAGGTCAGGCTCAGGAAAATAACGATAATCATGTGCGTATTCTTTGGTTCTTTGTGATACTGTTTCGCCAAGCTCTTCTGACCAGCCGCGGGTTTCCTGGGTGATCGGTTGTTGTTTCGAGAAAAGATTGGTTTGCCTATCTATCTCAAATTCTAGAGCTCTGAAAACTGCGCGGAACGAATTCATATTTTTAACCTCTACTTTCCAGTTTGGTAGAGGGTCACCTTTTTCCCTTAAACTTATGTTGGCATCGCATCGGAAACTTCCTTCATCCATGTTGCCAGTAGAGACGCCTAAATATTGAAGAATAGTGTGTAGTTTAGTTAAGTATAATCGGGCCTCTTCTGCTGATTTTAGGTCTGGTTCCCCGACAATTTCCATTAGTGGTACACCAGACCGATTTATGTCTACAAGAGAGTAAGTATCACCTGTAACATCTATCCTATGTATAAGTCTTGCCGTATCTTCTTCTAAATGAACCCTAGTTATTCCTATTTTCCGAGTATCAGTATTTTCAGGTTCAATATTTAGCCAGCCTTTATTAGTTATAGGGAGATCAAATTGCGATATTTGGTACCCTTTCATAAGATCTGGATAAGGATAATTCTTTCTATCAAACTTGCTGTCGGTAGCTATTGTGCAGTTCAGTGCAAGAGCGGTCATTACGGTTAATTCAATTGCTTTTTTATTAATCACTGGTAAAGTTCCTGGCATTCCTAGACATACCGGGCATACGTGCGTGTTGGGCTCTGCTCCAGTATAGGCGGCCTTACAACTGCAAAACATTTTGCTGTTCGTAAGTAACTGAACGTGAACCTCTAACCCGATGACTGGTTCTAATTTAGCAATAGAGGTCATTTTTGGGATTACTTAAGCTATGAATATTGGTGCGAATACTAAGGCAACTATAGACATTAATTTTAGTAGTATGTTTAGAGAGGGCCCTGATGTATCTTTAAAAGGGTCTCCGACGGTATCACCAACTACAGTAGCTTCGTGGGCGTCTGACCCTTTTCCATCTAGGTTGCCTGATTCAATATATTTCTTGGCATTGTCCCAGGCTCCCCCGGCGTTTGCCATCGTAACAGCTAGCATAAAACCGGCTGCGATTGAACCAATAAGCAAGCCACCAAGCGCCTCTTTTCCTAATATGACTCCTACCAGGAGGGGTGCCGCTACAGCAAGGATTCCAGGCACCACCATTTCTTTCAAAGCCCCTTGTGTGCTGATGTCAACGCATCGAGCATATTCTGGCTCTGCAGTACCGTCCATAATTCCTGGGATTTCTCTGAATTGGCGTCTAACCTCAGTAACCATTGCATAAGCTGCTCTTCCAACTGCTGACATGGTGAATGCTGAGAATAGGAAAGGCAGCATGGCGCCGATAAATAATCCTACGACAGTTGTGTGATTCAATAAGTTAATACTTGTGAGTTCAACTGCTTGTGCGTAAGCAGCCATAAGAGCAAGAGATGTTAAAGCTGCTGAACCGATAGCAAATCCCTTGCCGGTGGCGGCTGTTGTGTTTCCCAGAGAATCCAATGCGTCGGTTCTTTCTCTAACTTCTGGATCTAATTGAGATTGCTCTGCAATTCCACCAGCGTTGTCTGCCACAGGTCCATAAGCATCAGTTGCTAAAGTTACACCCAAGGTTGATAACATACCTACAGCAGATATGGCGACTCCGTAAAATCCTGCGAGAGAATAAGCAATCCAAATTGCTGCACTAACTACCAAAACTGGTACAACGGTACTTTGCATTGCGATTGCGAAACCCGAGATAATCACGGTTGCAGGTCCTGTTTCTGAGCTTTCAGCTACTGATTTGGTAGGACCGTACTCGTAAGAAGTATAGTATTCGGTTACTAAACCTATTATTACTCCGCCAACTAACCCTGTAGCTACTGCAAAGAATAGATCCATACCCACGCCGGCAGGAAAACTTAGTATATTTACGATTCCATAAGTTGCTATCGCTACCAGTATCGCGGCTGCGAATATACCTCTTCTTATCGACCATAATAAGCTACCAAAACTTGCGTCCTCTTTAGACCTGACCAAGAAAATTCCAATAATAGAACACAGTATTCCAGCACCTGCGATGGTTAGTGGAAGTATCATATAAGCGGAGTTAAAAGATTCGACATTGAAAGCTACGGCAGCTATTGCCATTGCAGCTATAATCGAGCCCACATAAGATTCGAATAGATCAGCTCCCATACCCGCTACGTCTCCGACGTTATCTCCAACATTATCAGCAATTGTGGCAGGATTTCTTGGATCATCTTCTGGTATCCCTTGTTCTACTTTTCCTACTAAATCGGCTCCGACATCAGCGGCTTTCGTATATATTCCGCCTCCGACGCGCGCAAACAGCGCTATAGAAGATGCTCCAAAACTAAAGCCTGCTACCCACTTCATGATTTCTGGAGCAGAAGCTGTAGCGTATAGGGAGGTATATGTCATATATAATAAGCCGACCCCTAGTAGACCAAGACCTACTACGGAAAGGCCCATTACTGCACCACTTGAGAACGCGACTTGCAGCGCAGGGTTTAGTCCCTTTATCGCCGCCGCAGCAGTTCGTACGTTGGCACGAGTTGCAACGGTCATTCCTAGGTAGCCTGTTGCTCCTGAAATAACTGCTCCTAGTACATAAGATATTGCAGTTTTTGGTCCAACTAAAGCTCCCACAACGATGGTCACAACGACAACGAAAATAGCGAGGTAAGTGTATTCCCTCTTGAGAAAAGCCATCGAACCTTCTTGAATAGCGACGGCAATTCCAGACATTGTTTCATTACCTTCATCTTGGCTCATCACTCTTCTTGTCAGGATCGCAGCCACAATAAGAGCTAAAACACCTGCAGCTAGGGACGCTAGAAATTCTGTTGACATTAATATACCTCGCAATAATATTTTTTTTTAACAATTGGTTAAACTAATTACAGACCGAAAAGTAGCATCTATATCCATCAACAGTCAAGTGAAGATTAGACATTGCTAGGGTAACTTATATTCACAAAATCTAACATCTTCTTGTTATAAGAGAGTTATTTTTTTATTTCTAACAATGAGTTTGCCGCTTGTCTTAGTGGTTCAAGTCGATCAACTAATGAATAATCAGTAATATCTGTTGAAAGAGGGGTTATTGACACCCTTTTTGATTGCAAAGATGCTAGGTCGGTCCCCGCTTGAACCTTTTCCTTTTTAGGTTTTTTTACCGATATCCAATAATAATCGCTTCTCCCGTCGTTACCCGATGTTACTTCCAATTGAGAAGAAGAAGGTCTCAAATTAGTTATATCGACCCCTTCAAGTTTTTCCAAGGCGATATTTGGAACAGTGACGTTGAGTAGAATGCTCTGATAGTTTTCCTGCTGTGAACTAATTTCACCGACAATTTTTCTGGCTACAGCCGCCCCTGTCGCCCATTTGAGTCTTTTCCTTAAAGGCATAGAGATTGCTACTGATGGGATTCCACGTAAGTGACCATGCATGGCGGCTCCGACGGTACCTGAAAGGAAGACGTCAGTTCCCAAGTTGGTGCCCTGATTTATCCCGGAAACTACACAGTCAAAAGGAGTATCTTTTGAGATATGATTCATAGCGATTATCACTGCGTCGCCGGGAGTGCCGTTAACTGTATATTTTTGTATTCCACGTGAATGGATTTTTTTTAATCGTACTGGTTGATGTAATGTGAAACTAGCACCAACTCCACTTTGCTCTCTATCTGGAGCAACCACAGTTATATCGCCAAGATCTTGTAGGCTTTTGATAAGAGCTCGTAAACCTAATGAGTTAATGCCGTCGTCATTTGTGACTAGAATCCTCATCTACCCCTCCCAATTTATAAATGAAGTCTAGCATGCCCATCAAACATAGTCGCTCGAAGGTTGTCATTAACAGCAATGCAGTAACGAGGAAAAATATTAATACCAATTAACTTATGGAAAAATGAAATATACGCATAATCGGATAAAAGGTCTTGCGAATTGTGGAAGGCGATGCTACAGTCAACCAATAGTTTTATCAAGCGTCGTAACGTTAAACATTGAGAGGTAAGCGATGACCTTAAGAGGCGAAGCCGCGATTATAGGGATTGGTGAGCTCCCTACCCAACGATCTACTCCTGGTAGGTCAATGATTGGCTTGATGGGCGATGCTGCCCGAATAGCTATACATGATGCCCACTTGAGACCAAAAGATATAGACGGTTTAGTTACTGAAGGCGGGAGTATATATCCTGGATTTGCTTCAGAATACTTAGGAATCAGACCAAAATTTGCATCAGGTTCTTCAATGATGGGAGCGAGCGGCCCCACAGGAGTTTTACTTGCAGCAATGGCGGTTCAAAATGGTCTTGCCAATAACGTTTTAGTCGTTATTGGTACAGCTCGTAACCCCGCGATTCCAGCATCTCCTCCAGGGGTACCAAGTTTTAGATCTGAATTTGAAGACCCATATGGCATGTCAGCCGGTGCGAACACTGGCTATGGAATGATTTATAAGCGTCATATGGAAGAATATGGTACCACTGAAGAACAGTTCGCTAAGATGGCTGTCAATCAGAGGTTTAATACATTAGAAAATGAGAACTCGGTCTTTAAAGGCCAGGCAATTACCCACCAAGATGTCATGGAATCACGGTATGTAAACTATCCAATAAAGCTTTTAGAGACTGTTATGCCCTGTGGTGGTGCAGCAGCAGTTGTCGTTACAAGTGCTGAACGCGCAAGTGCGAGTTTTAATAATCCAGTTTATATACTCGGAGCTGGAGCTGCAGCTGATCCTTTGGTAGGCTGGCAGCGAGATAAGCTAACAGAATCTCCTGTTGCGAGATCTGCTCCAACGGCTTTTGCCATGTCAGGATATACACCACGTGATATGCAATTTGCGCAGTTTTATGACTGCTATACGATTTTAGAGGCAATTTGCCTGGAAGATTCCGGTTTAGTTCCAAAAGGAGAGATCGGAAACTTCTTCGATAGTACTGATACTACCTATAAAGGTGAATTCCCAATTAATACCGATGGTGGCCAGCTATCTTCTGGTCAACCTGGATTGGCTGGTGGATTTAGGCATGTTGTCGAAGCAGCTCGCCAGATAATGGGACGCGGTGGTGTTAGACAGATAGAAAGAAATGATATTGGATTGGTGAATGGTTGAGGCGGTACAGCGAGCACTATGTGCACGTTAGTTCTCGGTTCTGAGGACACGCTTTAAACAATCATTCATATTATTCTTTAAAATTAAGGAGGACGTTTTAGATGGCTACGGATTATAAGAAACCTGTTCCCCGTCCTAGTGTGAACCCTGAGGTAAGTGCGCCTTTTTGGGCTGGTACCAAAAAGCACGAACTTTGGCTTCAGTATAGTAAAGGTTCACAGAAGTTTTTCTTCCCACCTAGGGAGGTTTCCCCTGGTGATCTAACTCCTATGGAAGAACTAGTTTGGACTCAAGTGAGTGGTAAAGGAAGAATATACTCCTATACCACCATATACCAGCCTGCTATTGCAGCTTTTGCAGAAGAGGCTCCCTATGTTCATGCTTTAATACAGTTGGATGAGGGTGCGAGAATGGTTGGTAATATAGTTGATATGACCGAAGATGAAGTACGTAATAACTCTCTTCAAATCAACACTAGAGTTGAAGCTGTTTTTGAGGATGTCACTCCTGACTGGACTTTAATTAAGTGGCGTCGTATTGAGGATTAGTTATTAATGAATGGTAAATATATAAAGATGATAAATATATATATGGAGGTGCAACCTTGAGCTTCCGCGGAGAGGCAGCCATAATCGGTATAGGAGAATTACCTACACAAAGGACGACTTTAGGTCGTTCGATGCCAGGTCTTCTCGGAGATGCCGCTCGATTGGCTATACATGATGCTCATATAAATATAGAGGATGTAGACGGGATAATTACAGAAGGTGGAGATACGTTCCCTGCTTTCGTTGCTGAATATCTTGGCTTACGTGTTCGATTTGCTACCGGTTCAAGTATGATGGGAGCAAGTGGAGCAACGGGAGTCGCATTAGCTTCGATGGCAGTGATGAATGGTCTTGCTAATTACGTCCTTGTTTGTATTGCTCAAGCAAGAAACCCGGCACTTGGTGGCGGTGGAGAAGGATTCCCTGGACATGGCAGCGAATTTGACTTTCCATACGGACCAGCAGCTGGTGCGAACAATGGATATGGACAGATCTATCAACGTCATATGGAACTATATGGAACTACTCAAGAGCAACTAGCACACGTTGCATCAAACCAGAGATTTAATGCTCAAGGTAACCCTAATGCCGTGTTTGACGGCCAACCGATAACTCACCAAGATGTTATCGATTCCAGGTACGTGAATTACCCTCTAAGGCTTTTAGAGGTTGTTATGCCTTGTGGTGGTGCTGCTGCGGTGATTGTCACAACAGCTGAGCGCGCATCCCAGAGTTTAAACAAACCAGTATACGTACTAGGTGGCGGTATTGGCCTTGATGACTTTGGCGGTTTGCAGAAGCCTGAAATCACTACTTCTCCAGTCGCTAGATCAGCTCCAATAGCTTTTAATATGTCGGGCTATTCCCCAAGAGACATACAATTCGCCGAATTTTATGATTGCTATACAATACTTGAATCGATGTGTCTTGAAGACGCAGGCTTAGTTCCAAAAGGAGAAATCGGGCCTTTCTTTGAGAGCACTGACACAACTTATAAGGGAGAATTCCCAATAAATACTGATGGTGGTCAATTGTCAGCGGGTCAACCTGGTTTGGCTGGCGGATTTAGACACGTCGTAGAAGCCGCGAGGCAGATTATGGGGAAAGCTGGTGTCAGACAGATCGAGAGAAATGATCTCGGTTTGGTAAATGGTTGAGGTGGTACAGCGAGCAGTATGTGCACGCTAGTTCTCGGTTCCGAGAACGCACTCTAAAGAAATAGATTTATAGACTACATTACGTAGAAAGAAGAGGTTCTAGAGATGACTTACGGAGATGGTGGAGGAGCGAAAAAAGCTGATAAAAAAGCTTCAGCTGCAGAAAGTTCCTATAAGAAACCTTTACCAAACGCAACATTGAACCCAGAAGTATCTAAGCCATTTTGGGACGGTACTAAGAAGCACGAGCTTTGGGTTCAATATGATCGAAGGAATAATAAATTCGTATTTCCTCCACGAGAAGTATCTACTGGTGATTTAACACCTATGGAAGAATTGGAATGGACCAAAGTTAGCGGAAAAGGACGAGTTTATTCGTACACCATGGTTTATCAGTCCGTTATACCTGCGTTTAATGAAGAAGTACCTTACGTAAATGCTACTATTCAATTAGATGAAGGTGTCAGGATGACTGGCAATGTTCTAGGGTTGACTGAGAAGCAAAAAACTAACCATGAATTGAGATCAAATCAAAGAGTGGAAGCCGTTTTTGAGGATGTTACACCCGATTGGACATTAGTGAAGTGGCAAATTATTGATGATGAGGATCCTCCTGCGCCGCCTTCTAAAGAATAATAATTGTAACTAAAAAAGGGCCTCAGTTTTGAGGCCCTTTTTTTATTGCCTATATACCTATTGTTTCTCTCGGGCTTTCTTTTCTTCCTCAACACTCCGGCCATGATAATTAGCGTCCCGCTCGTTTCTAAAAGCATCCCAGCCTTTTTCTTGTAATACTTTTAATCTATCCTTAGTTTCCTCGTCATTTTGTGATTCTTTCCATAAATCTGCAAAATTAGGGTCATCTCTGTAGTTCAATGCTGATCTGAATCCAGATAGTTCGTAGGATCGATTTATTAAAGCCTTATTCATTTGCACTGTTTTTTTCGGTAATGAGGCTATCCGTTTTGCGATTGATTCCGCTTCTTCCATTACATCCTTCTCAGGAACAACACGGTTTACGAGCCCCATTGATAATGCCTCGGATGCATCTATTGTGTCCCCTAAGAGCAGAATCTCCTTTGCTCTTTTGAGAGTTACTACAAACGGGGTCATTAATACAGGAGGACCATACCCATGTCGTATTTGGATCTCTCCAACTTTTGCATCATCTGCCATCACCGTAAAATCGCACGCGGCTGCGAGCTCAAATGCTTGCCCTATAGCGTAACCGTGTACGGCAGCGATCACTGGCTTAGATAGTTCCCATATTTTCATATGTACTACGCCAGGCCCGCCGGTTTCACTGGCATCGGTATCCCCTGATAAAATTCGTGCCGATGATTCTCCTATATCGCCTCCTGCAGAGAATGCTCGGCCAGCTCCATTCAATATTACTGCTCTAACTTCATCATCATTATCTGCGTCTGTAAATGCTGATAACAACTGCTGTGTTGTAACGCTATTTATCGCATTTAACACATCTGGTCTATTAATTGTGATTGTTGCGTAGTTTTCGTGTTTCGTATATATGACAAAGTTTCCGTCAGAGGCCTGAGAATCGTTATTGCTGCTCAAAGTTAACTCCTGTTAATAAATCCCTTTAGTTATGGTCGACTTTTCACATACAATGATAACAGGAAGTATTTCGTATTAGTAAATTAACCTAGCTGTTGCCGGTCCGAAGGTTTTCCCACATTGGTGCTAGGTCTGCTGCCGCATCTAGTAGTTGGTCAGGCCTACGAATCCCATCTTCAGTAATCACATGGTCAACGTATTTCCCCGGTATTATGTCTAAGAATCCTGTATTAGAATTCTCATTAGGAAGCCATGGAGCTAATTTCAAAGTATCTGCAAAAAAATGCACTTTTATATTACTTTCGAAACATCTTTCTACCAGTTCTTTAGTTCCGGATTCAGCGACTATAGACCCATTGGCTAAAAAGGCAGTGCATCCTAGAAGAACGCAATCTATTTTTTCAGTATCAAAATCAATGTCTTCCAAACGTATTTCTCTGACTTTTTCTTTTTGTATTGAACTAACCTGTTGTCCAATATTATTGAACGATTTGCTTGGGATTTTAATTAGAGAGTTTATCTTTTCTTTTCCGATATCCGTTGCATAATGCACGGCTAAGGAATAGCTAAAAACTGCCACATTAGAATTGTTTTCTATAAGCGGCTGGCCTCGTCTACCTAATTCTTTTGGTGTTTTATCAATTATCCGTTTCAGGCGACTTGCAGCTCTTCCAGCCGCGGCCATCCGATCTCCTACTCTCGCTTCTTGGGCAGTTCTGACAACTGCAACACTTACGTTTCGCAACGCAACTATGCTTGGCCTTGATTCTGATATCGCTAGGGCGATTTTCCTTAGAGGATCGGGTTCTCCGATGTACATTTCTGAAAGGACGCGGTAAATCAACTCAGATCCGGCTGAAGCAACGGCGGTTGGAGTGAGATCAGAATTACTTTTTAAATCTTTAATTTCTTTTCTTAATTCAGACCATTCCATTTAGTTGCTCCAATGAATTTACTCCAAAACAATATTATCAATTAATCTTGTATTACCAAGCCATATTGCTGCAGATATCATGCACCCTGGTGATGCTTCCTCTACTTCTCGAAGTGAATCGGATTCAGCGATAGAAATATAATCAATAGTGATTTTACCATGGACTTTTAGTTGTTCTCTGATCATTTCTTTTAAATGCTCGGCGCTGCGGTCTCCTTTTTTGTACTCGGAGCTTGCTATTAAAAGTGAGGAATATAATATAGGTGCCTTTTTTCTATCATCTTTGCTCAAATATGAATTCCTGCTTGAAAATGCTAGTCCATCTTCTTCTCTAACTGTGGGAACAACTGTTATGTTTGTAGTGAAATTTAGGTCCTCTACAAGTTTTTTTATCACCGCCACTTGCTGGCCATCTTTTTGGCCTAGATAAGTAGTTGTTGGATTTACAATATTTAATAGCTTGGCGACAACAGTTGCTACCCCTCTAAAGTGGCCGGGTCTCAGTGCCCCTTCCAATCTTTCAGCTGTTTCCCCGGGGACCACAAACGTTTCCCCAGGTTTACTTGATGGATACATCTCTGTTGTGGAAGGGAAAAATAATAGGTCACAACCATGTTTTTCTAGTATATTTTTATCTTTTTCAAAATCTCGTGGGTATTTATCTAGATCTTCATCTTGTCCAAATTGGGTAGGGTTTACAAAAATAGAAGCGACGATATATTTGTTTTCTCGACGTGCCTGCTTTATTAGTTCGATGTGCCCGTCGTGAAGGTAACCCATGGTTGGAACAAATCCCAAAGAGTCTCCTTTGAGTAAATTATTCCTAGCTTTGGTAAACTCTTCTATGGTTTTAAGTATGAGCATCTATAAAATACGCTCCGAATCGTTTATTGATGATTATTGTATCTATAGATGTGATTTCAGTTCATTCAGAACGGTGTCACTTAAATTTGACCCGTGAACTTCTGAAGGGAAAGATCCTGATTTCACTTCACCTACATAGTTTTCAATTCCCTCTCGCATCGCGCTCGAGATCTTGGCATATTGTTTCGCGTGCTTTGGTACAAAATCGGTAAAAAGTCCAAGCATGTCGCTTACTACTTGTACTTGTGAATCGCAATGGGGGCCTGCTCCTATACCTATCGTTGGGATAGTAAGCTTTTCTGTAATTATTTGAGCTACTTCAGTGGGTATAAGTTCAAGCACAATTGCAAAAGCACCTGCATCAGCAATTGCTTGAGCGTCTTTCACTAGTTGTAAAGCTGACTCTACGGTTTTACCTTGCACTCTTTGTCCAATTTGATAGGCCGATTGCGGGGTGAATCCAATATGGCCTACTACCGGTATACCCCTAGATACGAGAGTATTCACGGTCTCTGCCATTTCTTCACCTCCCTCTAGTTTAATGGCCTGTGCACCTGCATCTTGAAGGAATTTGGATCCATTAACTAGCGCTTCAGAAGGATTTACCTGGTAGCTCATAAAGGGCATATCAGCCAAGACCAGTGCTTTTTTGCTTCCTCGAACTACTGCTTTTGTGTGATGCAGCATATCCGACATGGTAACGAAAACGGTTGATTCATAACCTAGCACTACGTTACCCAGGCTATCTCCTACCAAGATCATCGGTACCTCTGCTTCATCAATGATCTTAGCTGTTGGATAATCGTAGGCAGTAAGAACAGGGAACACCTCGCCATTGTCCTTGTACTGTTGTATTTTTTGAATACTTATACGCATATCATCATTCTAGGCGACTAATATAGGGTATGTGCTTCGATCTTGTCTGTCTTGGATATTATCTTATTGTTTTCGTCGACTCTAACTATCTTGGGCTTCATTGAACAAGCTTCTTCTTCAGTCATCTGAAGGAAGTGTAAGATTATTATAAGATCTCTGTCTCTAACTAGCAGGCCTGCAGCACCGTTAACGCATACGTCTCCACTACCTCTTGTTCCTTCTATAGCATACGTTTCTAGCCTTGCTCCATTAGTTATATCTAGAACTTGTACTAGTTCATATTGCAAAATGCCTGCGGCATCCATAAGATCTGGATCGATCGTTATCGAACCTTCGTAATCTACGTTTGCTTGGGTTACCGTTGCCCGGTGTATTTTACCCGCCATCATCGAACGGATCATATACTTGGTCCTCCTTGGTATTGGTTTGTTTCTAGTAAAATTATAATCTGCTCTGCAGTTTCTCCGCTTATACTTCCATTCTCTTTTGCTACACCCACTGTATGCTTCGCGAATTCACAGTACAGAGGCAATATACTATCTGCTTTTTGCCTTAATGTCTCTAGGTGTTTCGATATTGTTCCTATATCCCCTCTATTTATAGGACCCGTAAGTGCATTATTAACCCCATGCACGTCTATATTATGGATGGTTTGGCGTACTAAAGGCAACAGCGCATCTAAGCCTTCCTTTGATTTATATCCAAAAGATTCCCACATCTGTGACGATAACGCTAATAGAGTGACTAAATAATTGGAAGCTAGTACTGCTGATAGGTGGTACAGTGGCCTTAATTCGTTAGGGATCTTGATAGCTGCTCCATCAAGATCTTGAGCGAGCTCAGTTAAAGATTCAATGAACTCGGCATCATTAGCTTCTATAGCAAAAGAAGTGCCTTTTGGCAGGGTACTTCCTTTGATAAAAGTTTGTAATGGATGGAAATTACCTATTATTAACGAGCTATCAGAGTGATTTAAAGAAGGTGCCACAGCCCCGGAAGTATGAACGATGATGTGGCCATCTTTCCAATGGTATGTTTGTATCAATTGTTGTAATACATCGTCTGGAACAGCTACAAATGTTACATCTGATTGAGCAATTAAATCTTTGGGGTCTTTGTAATATTCAGTATGAATTTTGCTGGCAAGATTCTTGGCTGTTTCTCCTGATTTACTACTAATTCCTGTAATGTTATAACCGTTATTTTGCATAGATAATGCGAGAGCAGTTGCAACGGACCCTGCTCCTAAAAACGAAATACCAACCGTTTCCCAGTACTTTTTCTTTGGCATAATATGTCGTCTTTCTAATTTCCTAGGTACTCTTGTGCCGATGGTATACCCGCTAAACCTGTGGCAGAATTTATAGCGCTAATTATAGATTGTTCGACAGACCAAGCAGCAAGAGCACCTAGTTTAGTAAGATCAATGTCGATCTTAGCTTCGTTTGATGCTGTTGATACTACAAATAAAGTATCACCGTCTCCCATGCCATAAGATGGAACGATGGTTCTAGCGATTCCACTATGTGCCATAATAGCCAACCTATTTGCCTGCTCCACGTTAAGTGGTGCATCAGTAGCTATAATTCCTATTGTCGTGTTTGAATTTTCTTCAAGAAGACTCTGTTGTTTGGATTCTTGGAGTAGCTCTAAGGAACTCTTGAACTCACCTTGGCTATTACGGCTTCCTGCAATAATCGCTCCATTTTCTGGATTTATTATATCTCCTGAACTATTAACAGCGATCAGAGCACCAATAGAAAAACCATCGTTCATTTGTGTTGCGAATGAACCTATTCCTCCCTTTATTGCGCTCTCTATTCCACCAAATTTTGAAACAGTTGCCCCTGTCCCTGCCCCTATGCTTCCTTGCTGGACTTCTCTATCTGATGCGGAATATGCAGCCTGGTAGCCATTTTCTGCGGTCGGCCTCGCTTTAGATTCTCCAATAGCTAAATCAAACAAGATGGCTCCTGGAACTATAGGAACAGGGCCTGACCGTGTTTGAAATCCTATATCATTTTCCTCTAAGTATTTCATTACGCCATCTGCTGCTGCCAATCCAAAAGCGCTCCCGCCACCCAAGAGTATGGCATGTATCCGATTAACCAGAGTTCCTGGTTTTAACAGGTCTGTCTCTCTTGTTCCAGGAGCAGCTCCTCTGACTTCTATACCTGCAATGGCTCCACCAGGAGGCATAAGAATTACAGTGCATCCGGTTGCTCCATTAGGGTCAGTGTAATGCCCTACTTTAATCCCATCTATCGATGTAATTGTCAGATTTTTTGTATTAGTCATAATATTTAATCAATCTTTATAGGTGATCACAGGTTAGCTCTTTTTCGCAGCTGTTATCACAAAACCCTTTTAATTAACCAACTATTTCTCCGGACTCTACTTTTCTATTGAAATCCTCTATTTCTTTTTTTGTAATACCTAGGTCTTCTATAGTGAATATTGACTTTACCTTATATCCTAAATCTTCCATAGCTTCTCTCCCACCTTCTAAACGGTCGACTATGGACAGTATGCATTGAACTTGACCACCTACTGACTCAACACGTTCAACAGCTTGTAAGGCTGAACCTCCAGTAGTTATTACGTCGTCTACAATTGCAACCTTAGCGTTATCTTTTAGATCTGGGCCTTCAATACCTTGATTTTTGCCGTGCTGTTTCGCTTCTTTTCTGACAATAAAAGCGTTGATTGGGTTATTAGTTTCTCGGAAACTAGCAATAGCAACCGAAGTTACCACTGGGTCTGCACCAAGAGTTAAACCCCCAATGGCATCCACTTCAAAATCCTCTAACTCATTCAATAGAAGAGTCCCGATCAAAGATGCTCCTTCAGGGTGTAGGCTTACTTTTCTACAATCTATATAATATGCCCCTAGTTTTCCAGAAGTTAAACGGAATACCCCGCGTTCGAAACCGTGCTCCAGGATAATACTAAGGAGCTGTTTTCGAGCGTTGTCTAAGTCAATTTCCTTTTTCAATTTCTGTCCCTCCCGTACACGCAATTATCAAACAAATAAAGATATATGTCACTAGATCCAATTGGATTGTAGATTTAGTTACATTTGGATCTCAAAGTCATGAGTTATAGAATGAATCTATTCTTAGTAATTATTAGGGGCTGTAGCTCAGTTGGGAGAGCGTCTGGTTCGCAATCAGAAGGTCAGGAGTTCGAGCCTCCTCAGCTCCACCACCTCTTTTTAGATATAAATTCAACCGTTTTAGTGAGTTTCAGTGGGGTAGTCACATATCATGAATATAGCTCTCTATTCCTTAGTTCTATTTTGTTGGGGAACTTCATGGCTTGCCATCACCTTTCAATTAGGTGAAGTTGCACCACAGGTATCAATCGCATGGCGTTTTTTGATTGCATCTTTGATATTGTTTGGCTGGTGTTTTATTCGGGGTATTAACTTATCTTTTTCGTGGCGGAGTCATCTCCAATGGATTGTATTAGGTATTTTCCTATTCTCTGTTAATTATATTTGTGTCTACTTTGGAAGCTTCTATCTGGCCTCCGGTTTGGTAGCCCTCATTTTTTCAACTCTGACATTGTTTACAGTTTTTAACGGTTTTATCTTTTTCAAGTACCCGATTAGGTGGCCTATATTGATAGGTGGGTTAGTTGGAATCGCCGGCTTGGCTGTAATATTTTCTAATGAAATTAGGGCCACTGTGTGGTCATTAGAGTCTGGAGTGGTTAAGGGCTTTATTTGGGTTCTGCTGGGCACTTTTGTTGCCTCAATAGGAACCCTGTTGTCAGGTGAAATGCAGGCAAAGAAAATGCCGTTGGTACAAAGCAATGCATTTGGTATGCTTTATGGCTCTCTTCTTCTAGTGGCCTATACAGGAATTGGCGATATAAAATTTGGTTTTGATGTCAGCTATAGTTATGTTGTTTCCTTGATAAGTTTAGCCTTTTTTGCTTCGGTATTGGGTTTTGGCTCTTATCTTAAGTTGGTAGGAAATATTGGAGCCGACAAGGCTTCTTATGTCTTTATTTTCACTCCTGTTATTGCCTTGGTGTTGTCAACTCTATTTGAGGATTATCAATGGAGCCAAGTAGGACTGGTTGGAGTTGTGTTGATTATTGTTGGCAATGTATTGGTTCTTTTTGCAAAAACAAAAACAGTCGCTAGAAATTAACTTAACGTTGACAAGCATTGTTCGAATAGGCTAAATAAAATTATGGATACAACATCTAAAAATAATTGGCTGATTTATATACTTGAATGTAGCGACGATAGTCTCTATTGCGGTATCACAAATAACTTAGAAAAGCGTCTCAAACAACACAATGGAGAAATCAAAGGTGGCGCTAAATATACTCGATCACATCGGCCCTGTAAATTAGTATACAAAGAAGAATCAGCAAGTCGCAGTGAAGCAGCGCAAAGAGAAGCGATAATCAAAAATATGTCGAAAGATGAAAAACAGGAGCTTATTAATTTATTAGGCAGAGATCAGTAAGAGTGGTGAAGCAAATCTACCAAAACTAATCGGTTGGGCCATCGCAATATTTCTCTTTTGGGAGGGGTTATTTAACCTTCTATAAGTGACGATGGTTGCTCTATCACTTTCATGGACGTCCACTTTCCAATTTTATATCTCAGTCCGTATGCAACAGCAAGACTGATCATATAGGCCAATCCGGCTGACCATGCAGCCGTTAACCCCAAATCAAATACTTCTAAAGCTATATAAGTTGGTAATATCAAAACAGTGATCGATATGCCAAGCATTGCAAACATAATAAATCTTGTGTCTCCAGCTCCTTTTAGCGCTGAGGATATCACTATCGCTACGGAATCAAGGAGAGTCCATGCAGCAAGGAATTTCAAGACTGTAATAGCAAGGATTTTAATTTCTTGGAATTCAACAAGATCGGCTTGGGCGGAAAAAGGATATATGAATAATTGAGGCACAATTACATACAAGAAAGCAATACTGCCCATATATAAAGATGCCATTTGCAGTGCGGAGAAGGTAGCTCTCTTCGCCATATCTGGTCTATTACCACCCAATGATTGTCCGACCAATATTGACACGGTGATTCCCATTCCTATCATAGGCATGAAGGAGAGCATACTAATATTTAAAGCAATATTTGAAGCTGCTAATTCCGGAGTACCAAGTCTACCAATGAGCAGAATAAAAATTGAAAAAGCCAGTATGTCCAGAGAAAACTGGATACCGTTCGGTATACCAAATTTTATTAGTCTGAAAAATAATAGTTTATCGAAACGGTATCCAGAAATTGTCTTAAATTTTGCATTATTATTTCCTGAAAGAGCCATATATAAGAGCATAATGAAACTACATAGTTCCGATATGATAGTAGCTAGTCCGGCTCCGCCTATCCCCATTTCAGGTAATCCTAGCTTTCCAAAAATTAGTATATAATTCAAAACTACGTTGATTGACATACCTACTAGGCTTGCCCACAAGACGGGATATGTTTTCCCCCTGCCATTAAAGAATGATGAGACAGCCGCTTTACCAATCGGGAAGAACCCTCCTATTGCCAGGTATTTCCAGTATTCTTTTTCAAGTGCTTTAACCGCTGGATCATGACCGACAAAATCAAAAATTAGATCGGCAAGAAAGACGGTTGATGCGACTACAAGCCCACCTATAATTGCAATATAAATTCCTTGCCACATTGCAGGGCCTACTCTTTCGGATCTTCCGGCTCCAATATATTGGGCAACAAAAGTGTTGGCATAGCCGGAGGTGCCAAGAAAAAAAGAGACTATAGTAAAACTGAGGAGCCCGGTGGGTACGGCGGCTGCCAAAGCATCGGGTGAATACCATGATAGATACATTCTGTCCACGAATTGTTGGATAGACCATGATCCAGTACTTAAAATCAGTGGGAATGCGATAAAGAGAACTTGTTTATATCCATTTTCTCTAGACCAACGTTTCTTAAAAAACGCCATAACCTTATTCAGCATAAATACATTATAAGCAATTAAAGTATTAACTCAGCATTCTTCTCAGCATTTTTACTGTAAAATACATGAAAACCGTGGGTAAAACGGGTCAATATTTATATATAGTGGAGATACGTACGGAAGTTGCTTTCGCAATGCAGATGTCAGGAGTTCGAATCCCCTGAGCTCCACTGAAGATGGAGAGTTTGATGGATAATAAAGCTAATTCGATAGTTTTAGGCGGTGGTTGTTTTTGGTGTATTGAGGCGGTTTATGATTTGGTCCCAGGCGTAGAACAAGTTATATCTGGTTATTCAGGAGGGCAACAAGATAACCCAACTTATGAAGCTGTTTGTACTGGTCTGACCGGCCACGCTGAAGTCGTGGAAGTTTTCTTCGATTCACAAGTAATAGGTATCAAGAAAATCCTGGAGATTTTCTTTTCTATTCATGACCCTACGACATTGAACAGGCAAGGACCTGATGTAGGATCTCAGTATAGGTCAGTAATATTCTTTAAGGATGAAGAGCAAAAGGAAGTAGCCAAGCAATTAATTGAAGAGATTGACGAGAAATCTTCTTGGCCATCTCCCGTTGTGACAGAGTTAGAGCCTGCTGGAAAATTTTATGTGGCGGAAGGATACCATCAAAAATATTATGAGCGTAACGGTAATGCTCCATATTGCAGGATTATGATTGATCCAAAGATAGATAAATTTAAGTCGAATAACCTGTCTCATTTGATAAATTCTTAATTTAACGGGAGGAAACTGTTGGAAATGCAAGGGAAACATAGTTTCGTTGAACGGCTTTCTGGCGCAGCTACTTTGAACTCTGCTATCTATAAAGAGATAGGTGCAGATATAACGGCTACGTGGCCGGCGTTGATGGTTGTTTTAGGAACGTCCGGCGTAGCAGGGATTGTTGTTTTACTGGGCAATCCAGGCATTCCATTTATGGCTGTCATAATTTCAATCATTGGGAACCTTATTTCTTTTGTAGTTTGGGCTACAGTTATTTATATTATTGGTACCAAACTGTTCCCAACGTCTAATGCTAGGGTCGGATTTCTAGGTATGCTGAGGTCTCTAGGATTTGCGAATGCTCCCCAATTATTTGCGTTCGCATCATTGATACCAACTGTGGGACAAATTTTCCAACTTGTTATACCACTTTGGGGGATAAGTGCTATGGTTGTTGCGGTAAAACAATCGCTCGATTTCGATACTACTTTTAAAGCGGTAGGAGTAGTCTTACTGGCTTATATTCCCTTAGCAGCGCTAGTGCTACTTTTTCTTTCTGTGACTGCAGGTATTGTTGCTAGTTAGTAGATTACTTATACGTTAATTTAATGAGCTCTGCAGCCTTGGCAGCTTTTTTGCGAGCTTGATTCACGGTATCTGCAGTTGCAAGACATACTGCCATTCTTCTATTGATTCTGGATGTGGTTTTACCAAAAATTCTTACGTCAACTCCAGGGATTGCAAGAGCTGAGTCTACACCCCTGTATGTTGGAGACATACCTTCTTTTTCCGCTAAAACGACATGGCTTGCAGATGGTTTATTCATAACTATCTCTGGAATAGGAAGTCCTAGGATGCTCCTAATATGTAGGTCGAATTCGCTCAGGTTCTGGGAAACTAAAGTGACCATTCCTGTATCATGCGGTCTAGGGGAGAGTTCTGAAAAAATTACTTCATCTTTGGTTATAAAAAGCTCAACTCCAAATAAACCAGCACCCCCCAGCTGAGTAGTCACCTTTTCTGCGATATCTTGAGACTCTTTAAGGTGTGCTTCGTTCATTTCAGCTGGTTGCCAAGACTCTTGATAATCACCTCTTTCTTGGCGATGAACTATTGGGTTACAGAATAGAGTTGGCCCTGTGGTTTGGCGTATGGTCAGTAGGGTTATTTCGTATTCAAAGTCAATATATTCTTCTAATATCACACGTTCTCGGTCCCCTCTCATTCCAGATCGGGCATACTCCCATGCGTCTTTTAAATTTTTTGCGCTTTTAACAAGGCTTTGACCTTTCCCGGAACTGCTCATCACGGGTTTCATAACTAAGGGATAGGATATTGACTTTGCAACTTCCAGGCATTCTTTTTCAGACTCCGCATATCCATATTTTGCTGTTCTAATCAGTAATTCTTCTGCTACTAAATCTCTGATCCGATCACGATTCATAGTGTAATTTACAGCTTTGGCACTTGGGACCACCTGGATACCCTCAGATTCGAAGTCTAATAAGACTTCTGTTCGTATTGATTCTATCTCGGGGACAATTAAGTCAGGGTTATGTTTTGCTACTATATCCTTCAGAGCAGTTGCATCGAGCATATCGAAAACTTCTCGTTCGTCTGCTACTTGTTGTGCTGGAGCATTAGGATAATTGTCGCAAGCGATGACATAGCATCCCAAACGTTTAGAACTGATGGCAAATTCTTTTCCTAGCTCTCCAGAGCCAAGTAAAAGTATCTTTTTTGGTAGTTTCGTTACTCTTCCCATTGTGGTTTACATTTTACTATAAATCAGCTTCATGAATAAAATTATATGGAACGAGTGAAAATTTCAAAAATCTAAAGCAGGCTTTTGTTTATGCCATGATGTGGCGCTTTGATACGCGTGTCCTACAGAGAGGACGACGTCTTCTCTAAAGGAGTTTCCTACTATTTGCATACCAATAGGCAGGCCATTCGAATGAAAGCCACATGGAACGGACATCGCTGGGAGTCCTGATAAATTGAATGGTGCTAAGAAGCGAAAACCAGCTCCATATCTAGCTTGATCCCGGTCATCAAATCTTGGAGCCGTAAATGGAAAAGAAGGAGTAACTAGAACGTCGATATCTTGCATTAGATTCGATAATTCTTGCGAGATAATATTCCGAACTCTCTGGGCTTGTATATAGTCTGAAGCGCTAAGTAGCCCTCCCAGAAGAAACTGCCGTCTAACCGGGCCATAATCATTTGGTTTCGCACGGAGATTATTTTCGTGGAAAGAGTACGCTTCACTCAACATAATTACAGTGTTAGCAATTGTATGTTCTAGACTTGGAATATTGACCTCTTTGATCTGAGCTCCTAAATCAACTAGGGTTTCCAATGCTTTGTCCACGGTTTCCACTATTTCTTTGTCAAGATCGGCTGTTTTATCCAGATTGAAGAAAAAATCTCGAGGTACACCTATTTTTAGCCCGTCAATCGTAGGGTTTAAATTTTCACTATAGTTTGGAACTGGCATATCTAGGGTAGAAGGATCGTTAGAATCTTGACCAGCGATTACCTGCAGCATTAATGCTGCATCTTCTGCAGTACGCGTCATAGGTCCACATGTGTCTAGCGTCCAAGCAAGAGGGACTACTCCGTAATTGCTTACTCGACCGAAAGATGGTTTTATACCAGTTATATTACAAAAGGAGGCTGGGCCTCGTATTGAACCTCCTGTATCTGATCCAAGTGAACCCATACATAGGTCTGCGGTTGTGGCAGCTCCCGAACCTGAACTAGAGCTTCCAGGGAGGTGATCTAGGTTCCAAGGGTTTTTTGCTGAAGGAAATAATTCCTTTTCATCGCCACGTCCGAGGGCGAATTCACTCATGGCTAGCTTCCCAAGAATGATTGCACCTGCGTTTTTTAAATGACTGACGACAGTTGAATCAAAGTCAGGGATATTGTTTTCCATAATTTTTGAGTGCGCGGTTGTCCGTACCCCCTTAGTTGAATACAAATCTTTGAGTGCAATAGGGATTCCATGTAAAGGCCCTTTATAATCCCCGTTCATAATTTCTTTTTCTGAGGTAGTTGCTGATTTTATAGCGCTATCCTTAAGTAGCGTTACATAGCTATGGATATGATTATCGTATTGTTCAATTCTTCGGAAGAAGGCCTCTGTTAGTTCTACAGGGGATAAGGCTTTTGTTTGTAACATGGTTGCAGCTTCTTTTATTGTCAGAAAACACAGTTCATCTTCATGCTTATTCATGGTATTTAATCCTGAACATCTTTGGGGGAAAACTTTGTTGCAGAAGGAGTGTCTTCAAGCTGTAATTCATGGAGAGCTTGAAGTTGCCTTTTTAATGGTTCGTATGCTCTTAACAGTTTTGGTAGTTCTTCTTCCGAAATATTGAGGCGAGCACCCTGTACAAGATTACGAAAGTGTTCAATATCTAAAGGGGGTAGATTGTTTTCATTCATGTTATATCCTAAATATGATGCTACCAAGATTTTAACATCTGATAACATATTTGTGTTCTATTAGTTAGCATTTTCCGATATAGCCATTGAGCTTGCCCCAGAATTTTATTTGATTGACGGCAATGGTATCTATATCATTAAACGATGACACAAACACAAGAACGGAAGCATCCTTTTTATTGCCATATAACCAAATTTCTTGGTGATAACCGTGAGAAAAGGCTTAACAATGGAAACCTGCTTATTGATTTAGGAATAATTTTTATACTTGTTTCTTTGGCGGTTCTATTTTTTGATCGAAATATCATCTGGCTGATCTTAATAGGTTCGATTTCGGGGATAATTTCGGCGCCGTTATTTTTTAGAGGTAATTAATGGATGGCGAATTTTCTATAGCAAGTTTCTATAGCTTTTCACGAGTTCTTGAAGATGTGCGGATCAAAGATGAGATAAAGTCTTTTTGTGGTTTAAATAAAATTCGTGGCTCGATAATCATCGCAAAGGAAGGCATAAATGGTACTGTTGCCGGTCATCCTGATGCGATAAAGAAGTTTGAAAGATTAATATTTGATATTGGGTTTAACAATTTAAACATAAAATTCTCTCGCAGCGTCACCATGCCGTTTTATAGAATGAAAGTCAAAATAAAATCAGAAATCATTAGTATGTTGGGAGAATCCATAGATCCGGATAAAGAACGAGGAGAAATGGTTCATTATTCCGATTGGAATCAAATGATTTCTGATAAAGATGTTTTGCTGATTGATTCACGAAACAGATATGAGACTAAATTAGGTACTTTTAAAGGCGCAGTAACACCAAATGTCGATTCTTTTATGGAGTTCAAAAAATACATTGATACTGAATTGGCATCACATAAAAATAAAACAGTGGCTATGTTTTGTACCGGTGGAGTAAGGTGCGAAAAGGCAGCTTATTATATGAAAACGCAAGGTTTTTCTAACGTCGTCCAGCTTGATGGAGGAATACTAAGGTACTTAGAAAATACACCTGAAGAAGATAGCCAATGGACGGGAGAGTGTTTCGTTTTTGATGAACGTGTCACTGTAAACCATAGACTCACTAGAGGTGACTATACTCTATGTAGAGGCTGTAATGCTCCGCTTTCCGATGATGATCGCCAGTCAGATAAATATGAGAAAGATGTTTCTTGCGAATACTGTTTTGATTTGACAACGGAGCAGAAAAAGTCTGGGGCTAGAGAAAGGTCAAAACAGATTACCCTTTCGAGTTTGCGAGGAGAGAGTTCTTCCTTCTTACCGGGAACCCTTACTGATTACACGCCATAAATCATTAGGTGTAGTTAAGTGGTACCCCTGGCGGGACTCGAACCCACGCACATGGTTTAGGAAACCAATGCTCTATCCTCTGAGCTACAGGGGCAGAACGTTAGTTTATTATAAATTGCCTTTCTTGGCATAGGTAAATATGAATTCAGAGAAAGTTGCTATAAAGTCCAGAAGCATCTTATTTTTTTGTTTCTTTAGCTAAAGCCTTTGTTTCTACAGCAGTCATAAGAGATGAGTAAGAGTCTGCGAAAGCTTTAACACCTTCATCAAGCAAGTCAGAGCATATTTGCTTAAAATCGACTCCTAATTCTTCTAGTGATACAAAAATAGCTTGATTTACATTGTTATCAGGATCAAGCGTTATATTTGCAGTTCCGTGATCTTTGAAAGCTTCGGCAGTGATTGGAGGTATGGTATTAATAGTGTCACGGCCTATCAATTGATCTACATATAGTGTGTCGGGATAGTTGATGTTTTTTGTGCTCGTACTTCCCCATAAAAGTCGTTGAGGGCGAGCACCTTTTTCTTTTAATATCTGAAATTCTGAGCTCTCAAAAATATGATTAAATAACCGGTAAGCTTGGTTTGCATTTGCAATGGCTGCTTTCCCCTTAAGCTCGTTGCCTTGAGTAGTGTTAATATTTTCTAGCGCCTTATCCACTTTAGTATCTATTCTACTTACGAAGAAGGAAGCGACAGAAGAAATATTCTTCACTTGGGCAAGATTTGAAATTCCTCTCAAATAAGCGTGGGCTGTTTTTTCATATTGCTCTAATGAAAATATTAGAGTTACGTTAATATTTATTGATTCTGATAGTAGTTTTTCTATAGCTGGGAATCCTTCTTCTGTGGCTGGAATTTTTATCATTAAATTAGGTCTGTTAACGCTATGCCATAATCTACGGGCTTCTTCGATAGTTTTATCTGTATCTTTTGCTAAAAGCGGCGATACTTCTAGGGAAACATACCCATCGTTTTTGTTTGAAGAAGTATATACTTCCATTAATGAATCTGACGCTCTTTGAATATCATTAATTGCTATTTGTTCAAACCAATCTTGAGAAGATCCTTGCGGATTTTGAATAGCAGCATTTCTTAAGTCAGTGTCATAATCTGTGGTACTGAGGATCGCTTTTTCAAAAATACTTGGGTTACTAGTTAGTCCTCGTAAGCCGTCTTCTTTTATCATTCGATCCAAATGTTTTTTTGTCAGCATTTCTCGGTCGATAAAGTCTATCCAAAATGACTGGCCTAACTCATGAATTAATCGGAGGGGATTTTGATCTTGTGTCATTTTGACCTTTCATCTAAGTGAATTATGTGCTTTCCAGTTTAGTCGATTACTGCTATCTCGGTGCTGGGGTAAAAAGATGCCCAGGCAAACCATAAAACATTTACTGTTTCTAGTGTATCCAATGTTTCCCCTGCCAATATTCCCTCATAAGCTTGGCCTAGCTGCGACCATTTACTGTTTGTTGCCACATCTCTTATAAGCCCATCATCATTATAGAAGTAAACTCGTTCTCCATTAACATATGGGGAAAAAGCTGAGGCTGAGCCGGCAATGCGAGATTCGATAATCAATTCTTTATCTAAAGCTGACAAGGTTTTATCGTTATAAAATACGACAATTTCTTCTCCTTCATGCTCTAGTTCTACTACTATGTCATTTTCTAAACTAATAAATGGTATTGCTAAATAATTTCCATTTATCTCAATACCAAGAACTCGTTCCACGGGGTCCAATCTTTTGTCTATAGATTGTTTAAACATGAAAGGTTGTGTATTGGGGGCGTCGTATCTTAAGTATGGATTTTTCCCGTAGATCTCATCCATTTCATAGTTTGTTGAATTAGGGGAGAGTATTAGGCCGGAGGGGTACGTATGCTTGAATTGATCGAGTGAGGAGATATTAACATTTATCGTCTCTAAAGATACTCCAGCAAGATCTCCGATTATTGCCTTCCCAGTTATTTGTTGCCACCAAGATTCTGTCAGATCATCCCACATTATAAGATTTGATCTCCTTAAATTCCCTGTAGTACCAAAATTTAGGACGTTACCATCTACTTCTCTTTCAAAGCCAAGAGCCGTGTAACACAACGGGCAATAAGTGATTACGATGGGTTTACCTGAGACGGTATCATTTACAATTTCATGGAATGTTAATATCCCTAATGGATATGCTTTTGCTTCTCCATCGATTGCTATGACGGCAACTGGGTGGTTGTCTGTTAACCATTCAATTTCTGATGAGTCTTTTATTGAAATGAATGTAGGGTTATAAATAGGAGGAATCCCATCCCTTCCCACACTTCCAGATGCAATTTCCTCAATATTTAAATCTTCCAGGATTTTACGGAAATTTGTTTGACGCCATTCCGAAGTTCCAACAGGAATGACTGGTGTCTCTTCAAGAAAAACCACTCCTTCAGAACTAATAGACATATCAGCGGTCTCACTTTTTGAATCACTTACTGTACTATTCTTGCTATAGTGCGAGGAAGTTTCAGTATCCCCAGGTACCAGGTTTCTATCTCCAGATAATTTTTGTTGTGGACTGCATCCGAAAATGATTAAAGAGATGCTCATTATGAGCAGCATGTTCACTATGAAAGGTTTCTTTTTCCTCAACATCTTAAGTTCCTAATGTATTTTCTTTATTATGTCTCTTCCAGGTTTTTTTATTATTGCATCATGTAAATAAAACGTACTTATTTTATATTTTTTTACTGAATTACTGTACCGAATACCACCAAATAAATAGATGATGCACGGTTTTTACTGGCCTAATAAAGTTGCAGACAAATATATTACGTCGGTAAACTATTTATTATCTGATATTAACAAAAAAGAGAACGGTTTGTGAGCCAGAATACTCCCTTATTAATTAAAGGTGGCACTTTAGTCGATCCTTTACAGGATCGTAATTCAATTTGTGATTTGTTGATTGATGATCAAAAAGTCCAGTGGGTTTCGGAATCTGGTAAAGCAGGAGCTCTTCCTTTGCCAGATAGAGTAGATATCTTCGATGCAACAGGTATGATAGTCGCCCCTGGGTTTATAGACTTACATTGCCATTTAAGAGAACCAGGAGAGTCTCATAAAGAGACTTTCCAATCTGGATCAGCAGCCGCGGCCGCGGGAGGATATACTACCGTTTGCGCGATGCCAAATACCATTCCTGCAACTGATACAGCCCAAGCTGTATCAGATATATGGGAACTTTCAACTAATGCAGCTATTATTCGCGTTTTACCAATTGGATCACTGACTATTAACAGAGATGGCATAGCTTTAACTGATATGTTAGGAATGAAAGAAGCTGGTGTTATTGGATTTAGTGACGATGGAGCTGCTCTAGTTGATCCCGACCTGATGTATCAAGCGCTTGAACGATCTAGAGATCTTGATTTACCTATAATTCAACATTCTGAAGACCCCTTAATTGTTCAGAATGGATTAATGCATGAAGGTTGGGTTTCTAAACAACTTGGTATACCGGGGTCTCCAGCAATTTCCGAAGCGTCTTTGATAGCACGTGATATTGATATAGCTGAAAAAACCGGAGGTATTTTACATATAGCACATATTTCCTCACGCTTATCCCTTGAATATTTAGAAAGAGCAAGAAACAAAGGCATAACAATTTCAGCTGAAGTTACACCACACCATTTAGTTTTTACGCACGACTCACTTCTAGGGCAACGCGGGTTTAATTTTGGTTGGCCCGACATAGAAAATCGATCGAACTTGTTTAGAGTTAACCCACCCCTGAGGGATAAAATGGATATCGAAGCCCTTATTAATGCTTTGAAGTCTGGGCTTATTGATATTGTAGCGACAGATCACGCACCTCATGCTTTAGAAGATAAACAAGGAAGATTTGATAACGCGTTGCCGGGTATCTCTGGTATTGAGACAGCATTTAGTTTGTTGTACACCGCTGTTGTAGCAACCGATAAAATGAATATAACGGAATTAATCGAAAAGTTTACGGCGAAGCCAGCGTCTTTATTGCCTGATAAATATTTAAAAGATGGTTTAGGGACTCTTGTCAAAGGCGGCATCGCCGATATAGTTATTATAGACCCATCAACTGAATGGGTAGTAAAATCTGATATGTTAGTTTCTAAAGGGCGTAATACACCTCTCGATGGGTGTAATCTTAAAGGTAAAATAATAGCGACAATTCATAAAGGCGAATTTGTGTTTGACATAAGCGGCGGTGTTCGTACAGGTAAAGGTGCATAATGGATTTAGATCTAGGCGATCATAATAGTCCAGCATTTTTGATTTTAAAAGACGGGACCGTTTTTCAAGGGTACGGGTTTGGGGCTTCCAATCAAGAAGCGTTTGGTGAAGTAGTTTTTAATACTTCTATGTCAGGTTATCAAGAAATGCTTACGGACCCTTCTTATTCTGGTCAGATTTTGGTTCCTACATATCCTTTACAAGGGAATTATGGAATTAATAATCGTGATATTGAATCGTCTGGGATTCAAGTTAACGGTTTTGTTGTTAGAGAACATTGTGAATTTCCAAGTAATAGATATTCAGATTTCACTTTGGATGAATATTTGATGTCCCAGTCAATACCGGCAATTCATGGTATCGACACAAGAGCTTTGACTAGACGTATTCGCAGCCATGGAGTGATGATGGGTATAATCACCCAAAATGCTGATATAAGCGAAGCAAAGAGAAAATTGAATGATATTCCTAAATATGAAGATCAGAATCTAGTTAGTGCAGTTTCAGCTATTGAACCTTACTCTTGGCCTATGGAAGATGGGGAAATAAATAACGAAGAAACTTTCCACATCGTTGTCCTCGATCAAGGAGTTAAATTCAATATACTGAGGTTATTAAAGAACCGAGGTTGCAGAGTGACGGTTGTACCGAGTTCAACAGATTTCGATAGTGTTATGGCTTTAAACCCGGATGGAGTTTTGCTATCACCAGGTCCGCGGGAGACCCTCGATACCTTGATGACATTGTTGGGGCAGTTAAACAGTTGGTTGAGAGCGTACCAGTGTTGGGTATTTGCTTGGGGCATCAAGTAGCTGCACGTGCTCTCGGAGCTGAAACTTACAAGCTAAAATTTGGACACAGAGGCGGGAATCATCCTGTCAAAGATTTGTCTACAAATATGGTTAGGATGACTGCCCAGAACCATGGTTATGCTGTGCAAGTCGACTCATTACCTTCTGATCTTAAAATTAGCCAGATAAACCTGAATGATGGAACTGTAGAAGGTCTTGAGCATACGACTTTGCCATTGATCACAATCCAATATCATTCGGAAGCTTCACCTGGTCCCCTTGAGAATGAGTTTATTTTTGATAGATTTCTTAACTTGATTGATAAAGTTAGTTAAAATAGAGTTAGTTTTGGTTTATTATCTATAATAAGGTTCTTGACTAATATGTTTTAAATACAAAACCAGAATAGTTTTAGGAGGTACCCCGATGGCTACCCAGGGATCAGAGCCTTCTCAAAGGCAGGTTCTATTAATCGAGTACGAAATCCTTGATTCTTTTTGGACACACCAGCACCAATGGATATGGTTATCAAGTTTGGTATTAATAACCCTTTCTATGCTTGGAATTACGTTTTTACCAAATGGCCTTGGCCAAAGCGAACTTAAAGTGGCAATTGTCACTTTTGTTAGCGTAATTGCTATTATTTTGACAATTATTTGGTGGGGATTGCTTAGACAGATGCTCAGTTCACTTAGAGTTGTGCAACATAGGAAAAGAGAAATAGAGAAAAGCCTGGGTATGAGGATGGAAATCTATATGGCGGTGTCCAGAATTCGAGCTAAAGGTGGGGCTTTACAAGATATTGTCCAAGAAGAAGCAGCCGATGACCAGGAATTAAGAGCAGATCTTGCAGACTTTTTACGGTCATCTGGTGCCGGCTTGAAGCCAGGCTTATTGCCAAAAGAGGAAATTGCTTGGAATTTGCTTCCAGTATTTTTCATAGCTACGTGGATCGCTTTTTGGATTCTTGTAGCGGGCCCGGAGGTCTTGTAAGGAAATTGGTAATTTGTATCTAGAAATTGTTTTAATAATAAAAAGTGTGATGAAAATTTAGATGACTAATAAACCGTCCAAGGTACTTGTTATTGGTTCCGGACCAATTGTAATCGGCCAAGCGGCTGAGTTTGATTATGCAGGAACTCAGGCATGTAAAGCCCTTAGAGAAGAGGGTGTTACATCTATATTAGTGAATTCAAATCCAGCAACGATTATGACCGATGAGGAAATTGCAGATATCGTATATATAGAGCCTTTAACAGTTGACTCTTTATCTAGGATTATTGAAAGAGAAAAACCTGATGGTTTATTACCGACTTTAGGTGGTCAGACAGCACTAAACCTTGCTGTTGATCTCGCAGACGCAGGTGTCTTGGAAAAATATGGCGTGGAAATGCTTGGGACACCTTTGGAAACAATTAGGAAAGCTGAAGACCGGCAACTTTTCCGAGAGATAATGATTGAGATTGGCGAACCTGTACCTGAGAGTCAAATTGTGACTTCCTTAGAGCAAGGCCAAAAATTTATGGATAAAGTTGGATTGCCATTAGTTGTTAGGCCTGCTTATACATTAGGAGGAACTGGAGGTGGGATTGCGCATACACCAGAAGAATTGAATCAATATATTCGGACTGGGTTATCCTATAGCCCGATTAGTCAGGTTCTGGTAGAGAAAAGTTTGCTGGGCTGGAAAGAAATCGAATATGAGGTAATGCGTGATTCAGCTGATATATGTATTACCGTTTGTAACATGGAGAATTTTGATTCGATGGGAGTCCATACAGGCGATAGTATAGTTGTTGCTCCTTCTCAGACTTT
>JBJKVP010000003.1:0-385773 GCA_045562535.1 Dehalococcoidia bacterium
GATTAGCACTCACATATAAAGTACAAAAATATGGCAATTTCGCTCAGGCAGAAATCATGTTACTCGGTTCTTACGTCGCCTTAATCATGATGTGGTCAGATATGTTTTTCCCTATATCTGATGCTTCCAGCGATGGAATTCTAAATTATAGATTGTTGGTCGCTTCAGCGATTTCAGCATTTGTTATTTGCGGATTTATTGGGGTGATCATTGATAAATCAGTTTACAAACCACTACGAAAAAGATTTGCTTCTGCCCAGGTACTGATGATCACATCCCTGGGAGTTGCCATGTTGATTAGAGCAATTTTGTACATGAGATTCTCAGCGAGAACTTTTCGATTTATTCCAGATAAAGATTGGCGCTTATTATCCTCAAATGTTGAAGTACCTACACAAAGAGTTGATGTGGTTGTAGGTAGCAGAATGGAAGAACCTTTTATTAATATTGTTAGTAACGTTGGCCCTTATGGTTTCTCTTATTCAAAAATCGCCTTGGTTGTCGGAATTCTCATAGTGATTTCTTTATTAATGCTTATTATGCACAAAACAATCCTTGGAAAGAAAATGAGAGCTGTTTCAGACAACCCTGATTTGGCTTCTACTAGCGGGATAAATGTTGAAAATATACACTCTACGAGTTCCTTTTTATCGGCAGGTATATCTGGGCTGGGTGGTGCTTTATTAGCCGCGATCCTGCCTGTAAATCCTGAACTAGGCCTATCCTTATTGTTACCTGCATTTGCTGTAATAGTACTGGGTTCAATAACTTCGATACCTGGTGTAATCATCGCAGCTTTCATTATTGGGATTGTTAGAGCTATATCAGAGCCCTTACTCATTGGTGCGGGTAATGCTCTTGATAGACCTACGGCAGGAGGGTTTGCGGAAGTGATGCCTTTTATGTTTTTAATTGGAGTGCTTTTATTGATGCCTAGTGGGTTAGGCAATGCACTCCATGAATGGAATGTAAGTAGATTTAAGAACTTAGAGACACAGAAGCGTAAATCTTTATTCTTTGTAACCGATTTGTTCGAGGTCATCTCAAGATTTTTAACTCAAGCTATGAGTTTAGTGGTACAAAGATTGATGATAATAAAATCACACCGGCTGTTTCTTATTTATATTATCCAAGTCAAATCTTATATATTGGAACTTTACTTTAAGGTATTAAATTTAATTGGCAGTTACTTACGAATTCTATTAAATATGGCTAAGTGGTCCACACCACAGCTATTAAAGATAGATAAAGAAACCAACCGTGGATCATGGATATTTTTTGGTGTACTACTATTTAGCTTAATTCTTATCTCTATGCTTCTTCCCAGCGTCTCCTACTTTACAAAAGTGATGCAAATAGCAAGAATTGTCGCTTTACTAGGTATTTTTAGCCTTCTCAGTTTCTCCTTAAATATTCATTCTGGATTTACAGGAATGACAAATTTTGGGGTGATTTTTTTCGCTGGAATAGGTGCAGTTTTTGTGGGGATCTTGTCAGCACCAATAGAAACCAATGGGTACGGATGGGGTGCCTTCGAAGCTACAATATTTGCAGTTTTATTAGCTGCGATAATTGGTTGGTTAATCGCATATCCGACTGCACGCCTCAGAACAGATTACTTCGCTATCGTAACGATCTCTTTAGGCGAGATATTGAGGGTTTCCTTGCAAGCCGAACCTTTGCTTAGAGCAGGAACCGTAACGTCTGCGATGGGAATTTCTAATTACGAATTACCATTCAAAAATTGGTGGAATTCGGGTTTTTCTGACTCTGTAGGAAGCTTCATCGGTTTGCCTGGTCATGCCCCTTATGTTTTACTTCTTGCAACTTTATCGATAAGCCTATGCTTTTTTACTTGGTGGATTATATCTTTATTACTGAGTTCGCCTTGGGGTAGAATCCTAAAATCTATTAGAGAAGACGAAGAAGTAAGCCAGCACCATGGACACAACGTACTTTCGCATAAAGCTGCCAGTCTAGCCCTGGGTGCAGCTATTGCGGCATTAGGGGGTGTTTTATGGGCTTGGTTAAATACAGCAGTGTGGCCGGACTTTATGAGCCCCATACGTTCCACTTTCCTAATATGGGCAGCGTTTATCGTTGGAGGAAAAGGTAATAACAAAGGGATGTTTATTGGTGCATTCATAATAGTAATTGTGGAGTTCATTTTTAACGTTTTGGTAGTTTCTCGCAGTAACTCAGATTTGATTTTCCATTCTCTAACTACCTACATAGACAAGATTTTTGGTTGGATACTCTATGATCTTGGTGGTCTTATATGGTCAGAAAGATCAATACTTGAAGCATTCCCAAAAGGAACCGTTATATTGGAGCTATCATATCTTAAATTAGCCTTAATTGGCTTAGTAATAATAGTAGCATTAAGAGCTGCACCTAAAGGATTACTTCCTGAAATACCATTTAAACCAAAGCAAAAAGGGAAAGTAGGTCAAAATGAGTAGTACCGCAATCCATGTATCAGAATTAACTCATGACTTCGGAGGTCTCCGAGCTGTTGATAACATTTCATTTACTATTAATCAGGGAGAACTAGTAGGTTTAATAGGCCCTAACGGATGTGGGAAATCCACCACCTTTAATTGTATATCCGGGTTGTTGGACCCTACATCAGGTGAGATAGAAATTATGGGTAAAAGCACGAACGATCTTAGGCCAGATCAAATTAATCACCTTGGTATAACAAGAACGTTTCAGCATACTAGATTATGGAGAGAAATGACCGTTATTGAAAATATTCTTGTACCTCCTAATAATCAATTATCCAATAATCCAATCTCGAGTCTACTAAGGCCAAATTCAAGACAAGAAGAAGCAGAAAGGATTGAAAGAGCCTACCAAATACTCGAATCGTTGGAGATCGCTCACGTTGCCGATAATTTAGCAGGTAAACTTTCTGGCGGACAAAGTAAATTAGTGGATATAGCAAGAGCTTTGATGGGATCTCCAAAAATTCTTCTTCTAGATGAACCAGTCGCAGGAGTGGCAAGTGTCCTAGCGGAGAAAATATTCCAAAATTTACGAACTCTTGTTAATGAAACTGGTATATCGATTCTAGTAATAGAACACAATATGGATTTTATTCTTAGATTAGGCGTGGATAGAATAATTGTAATGGATTCGGGGAAAATATTAATGGAAGGAACGTCAGATGAAGTTCGAAGTAACAAATCTGTTATAGATGCATACTTAGGTTCTTCAATGGAGTAAATCGTATGGAAAAGATATTAGAAGTCAAAAATATATCTGGTGGATATGGATCGATTCAAATTCTTAATGGAATCGATCTTACAGTATATGAAAGCGAATTTGTAACTATAATTGGCCCTAATGGGTGTGGGAAATCAACTTTTATTAAGGTTATTTTTGGAATTGCCAATCTGTATCAAGGGGACATCATTTATAAAAATGAGGATATCACAGGAATCAGAGCAGACTCTCTTGTTAACAAAGGTATCGGTTACGTGCCTCAAATAGATAACGTTTTCCCTTCCCTCACTGTGGAAGAAAATTTACAAATGGGAGGCCTAAATTTAAGCAAGATTGAGATAGATGAAAGGATTGGCCAGGTTTACGATATATTCCCTAACATCAAGCAAAAACCTTACCATTTAGCCGAATCTTTATCAGGTGGTGAAAGGCAAATGCTTGCAATATCGCGTGTCCTAATTTCCAACCCATCTTTTATCATGTTTGATGAACCGACTGCTGCATTATCACCAAAATTTAGAGAAATGATCATTGAAAAAATATCTGACTTACGAAAAATCGGGATCACGGTACTAATAGTGGAACAAAATGCCCGTGCATCTTTAGCAATGTCAGATAGAGGGTACATTTTTTCGAACGGACAAGTGGTTCATACTTCGGATGCTGAAACCATGCTTAATGATGATGATATAGGTAAATATTTCTTGGGTGGAACACAATAACTAGAGGCACTCTAATTCCTATCTATGCCCGAGCTAATTTCCTTAATAGACCACATATAAGATCTACAAACAGCACTAGGATCAAGTACCAAATTAGTATTAATAGTACCTCATCGTATTGTAACCACGACATAAATAATCTAAATTCTCTCCCAAGGCCTCCAGCACTTACAAACCCAACCACCACTGTAGTACGAATAATGACTTCCCATCTGTAAAATATTAAAGTCAGAAATTGCGGCATTAAACTAGGAATGATTGCATACCAAACAATTTGACCTACTCCTCCACCGCTAGACCTTAAAGCTCTCGCAGGTCTGAGATCTATGTCTTCTATTATTTCAGAAGATAATTTACCTAAAACTCCAAAATTATGTATCGCTAATGCTAAGGCTCCTGGTAACATCCCCGGGGATAATACAAAAACGAGCAACATAGCCCAGATAAGCTCAGGAACAGCTCTAGTAAAAATATATATTGCTCGGTTTAAATAAAATATTACTTTAAAGATTGGGTGGTTAAACAAAGCAGTTTCACCAAATACCATATTCCTAGAACTTAACAGCAAAGTCATCAATGTTGATAGTGATGCTAGAGATATTGCAAGAATAGACATCACAAGAGTTTCTAGCGCCAATAAAAATGTCTCAAACCATCGATCACCATTCAGAAAAGCTGGGCTACGATCCAAATTTAACCCGAATAACTTAGCCAAAAAATTCGCTGCTCGATCCCAATACCCATCCAGCGATAGTGCTCCTTTGCCCTGATATTCTGCAAAACCAATAAAGGTCCATGAGAAGACCACTATAATAAGAAAAGCTACTACAGATAAATTAGTGGCTTTTAGTAACCTGGTTTCAGGTTTTATTATTTCGTAAGTTTTTGACATTATATTACCCTTATTGCTCACTAATCAGAAAGGCTTTTCCGAACGATAGAACTCCATGCATCAATCAACAATATTAATAAAGCGAGAACAATAAGAAGTGTCCAAACTCTACCAAAAAATAGATCATCTAATGCGAGCTCTATTTGCATACCAATACCGGCTATACCCACAAAGCTCAAAATAGCAGCAGAACGTATCGCACATTCAAATCTATAAAATATATAACTCAATAAATCAGGGAAAATCAACGGAAGTCGCCCATAGATCAAAACTTGCGCATTAGAAGCACCGTTGGAATAAAGGTTGCTTATGGGAGCAATCGGCAAATCCTGTAATAATTCAGCGGTTATTCGCCCTAGAATACCGGCGTAATTAAACGCTAAAGCAAATATACCGCATATTGGAGAAAGGCCAAAAGCAGCAACAAAAAACCATGCCCACACTAATTCATGGATCGACCTTAACATTGCAAGCAAAACTCTAAAAACTACTACTACAATATTACGGCTATAACTTTTTGAACTGAGTGCCCCTGACGCTATTAACCCTAGAGGTATACCCAATATCAAAGCTATTGATAGACCAGCCGCCGCAAAAGATACTGTGATCAAAGTAGCTTTACCAACAACAAACAGGAAATCACGAGAAAAATCCATCTCGAAAAAACTAGAGAAAAATAAATCTAAAGCCTTACCGCCCGCGGGGTTGATAACCTCTTCTCCAAATGGTATCTGACCAAAACTAACAAACACCACCCCTAACAGAATTAGAGTTAGTAGCCTTCTTGAATCCATCAAAGGCCGTCGATAATGCGCTGTTTCTTTATTTAATTCATTAGACATTTATATTTAGTCCAAAGAGTACAGTTCTGAGAGCATATCCTCATTCAATTCACTCACAGGTACATCGAAAATTATCGTGCCTTGCCGTAACCCAATAACACGAGTGAAATGCTTCTTAACCAGTTCTATCTTATGCAGACTTGCTACAAGAGTTTTATCGTTTTCTGTCACCATGTCGACTAAAAGTTTTACCAAATCTTCGGCCCTAGATGGATCTAAAGAGGCCACAGGTTCATCGGCTAGTACAATCTCTGGATCTTGTATCAACACCCGAGCAACCGCGACTCTTTGTTGCTCGCCTCCAGACAAATTGGAAGTTCTCTGGAAAAGTTTAGGTTCGATTCCAACTGCATCTAAAGCCTCAATAACCTCAGTTTTTCCAATCGGGCTAATGAGAGAAAGTAGGGATTTGAAAAAACTCCACTGCCCTAACCTCCCTGCATTGACATTATGAATAACACTCAAATGAGACACGAGGTCAAATTGCTGTTGAATAATTCCTACCATTTGGGAAATTTGTTTGGTTTTCTTCAATTCGCTAAGCGAATCACCCCCTATAAGAACCGTTCCGAACGAGGGCTCGATAATCCCACTCAGTAAGTTAATGAAGGTAGTCTTCCCACTACCGCTTGGCCCAATTAAAGCTATTCGTTCACCTGAATCAATGCGGAGATCAGTTGGTTCCAAAGCTGTTAAGGAGTCATACTTTTTCCCTACCCCTTGAAAATCAATCATTTTAAGAACTATCTAAATAAAATTTATATTTACTTTGGTTATTAAGCAAAATCATCTTAATATCCCAACCTCTCGAGCAATACGTTCAATGGAATCATAATTACTGTTAGAAGTCTCAATGAATCGTACCGCACTAAATAAATCAAGGATTTCAGGATCATCAATGTTCAATAACGCACCAATTAAACGTTCTTCGAACCCCTCTCCATATACAGAATCAAGACCGGGACGAATGGTCCAATTATAATCAAAATATTCTGGGGTTCTTAGTAATTCCTTGACTTCATCAGTGTTAACACGACCCTCGCTCACGGCTTTATCCCATACGCTCTCACTTAATACACCAGCTTGAAAGGCTCCCGTCTGAACCAAAAGCCAAGTTTTATCATGAGATCCTGAGTATCCGGGGTCAGCAAAAAAATGTTCGTCAGGATCTACTCCCGCCTCCAAAAGATAATACCGAGGCATTAAATGTCCGGAGGTAGAACTTTCGCTACCAAAAGTAAAGTTTAAGCCCTTCAAATCTTGAAACGTTTGCGCTTTCACATCATTACCGACAATGAATACAGAATGAAATTGGGCATCTCTAGCTCTTTGAGCAACTGCTTTCGAACCATCCACCGCTAATCGTGCCTGCACTCCACTTAACCCTCCAAACCAACCAAGTTGAATCTGATCTTGTTCAAAAGCGATAACAACAGAAGCATAGTCTTTAGAAGGTATTCCCTTAACTTCAATATCTAATTCTTTGGTTAAATATTGTTCAAGGATCTCATATCTTTCGGACCATTTTGAAATATTTTGGTCTGGTATTCCACTAAAATAGAGTACTTGAGTGTTCGGAGTACTACCTCCACAACCAGAAAATACGAGCAATAATAGCGTGAGCAGCGGCAAAATTGTTTTAATTTTAATTCATCTCATTATTAGATTTATTTATAGGTAATTTTAATATATTTGATAGACACCGTCAAATAATTTACCCACTTTTGTTATATCGCCCAATTGTAGTATCTTAGTTAGATGGACAACCTATATTTAAGAACTTTTTTAGAAATTGTTCGTGCGGGTAATTTTTCTGAAGCTGCTAGATCGCTTAAATTGAGCCAACCAGCAGTGAGCTTCCAAATTCAGAAATTAGAACAAGATTTGGGTGCAAAATTACTTGAACGTGGTTCCGGGAAACTAGCTATAACACCAGCAGGTCTCGTGTTTAAAGAACATGCAGAATCGATCATAGCTGAAGAAGATACAATGATAGAAGAGTTATCCGCGCTACGGTCAGAGGTTATAGGCAGACTATCAATCGCGGCAAGCACAGTACCGGGAGAGTTTATCCTGCCATACGTTATTACTGATTTTAGAAATGAATATCCAAATGTGAATATCGATATAGAAGTATCTGACACCAATGGAGTGGTTAAAATGGTTAATGATGGTCCATATGATTTAGGCTTCACTGGAGCAAAAGTAGAAGTTGCTAATATGGTTCAAACCAAATTTTATAAAGATAGGATGGTTCTTATAGTTCCCAATCACCATCCTTTTAGCACACGATCTTGGATCACTGTAGAAGAATTACAAGAACAGCAAATGATATGGCGAGAAGGCGGTTCCGGGACCATGTCTAATATTCAAAAAATTCTTCAAAAGGCCGGGGTAGACCCGTCCACTTGGAAAAACCTCTCTTCGCTGGGAAGCACACAATCTGTTATTAGTGGCGTTCAAGCCGGGCTTGGAATATCGTTTGTATCTGATTTCGCTGTAAAGCCACTAGTTGATGCGGGTCTACTAAAGTCCATACCGATAAACAAGATAAATTTGGAAAGAGATCTTTTCATTGTCCACAAAAAAAATGGCTTAACAACAAAATTACAACAAACTTTCTTTAAATTTGCCAAGTCATGGAAACAAGAATAGGTCATGTTAATGTCTATTCAAATTGCTGATTCAATAGTACTAATTCAACACGCAAAGAGTTAACCGATGAACGAATTCAAGCCTGACCTATATCGGGAATCTCTAGGGATAGTTATTGGAAGATCAGTATCAAAGGGCCTAGAAATAAAGCTAAACCGTGAGGTGGCTATCGAAAAAATCGCGGTTGAATCTTACCTTAGGCTGGGCCAATCAAACGATGCGCCATCTGAAAATTCCTGGGACTATAAAATCGACGATCTTTTCGATTAGTTTACGGGAATAAGGAACGTTAATGATTAGATCAATATTTGAATTATCCCTTAAAGAAGAAATAACTATCCGATCATCAGTGGAGGACGTATGGGATACCTTAACTTCCCTGGATTCATGGCCTGCATGGAACGAAGTATGTAGGAAAGCCTCATGGGTATCTGGTGACACATGGACGATAGGATCGGTATTTTCTATGGAACTAATACTAGCTGGGGTTTCACTTCCATTTACAGTGGCTGTAAACAAATACGAAAAACCCAAAGAGTTAAGTTGGTCTTCAACTTTTCTAGGTATAACAGGTACCAGGGAATTCAAAGTGGAAAAGGTAAATAGAAATATTGTCCGAGTGACAGACTCCAAGATATTTACTAGTAGTTTCTTGCCCATAAAATTATTTTATCCACGCCCTATCATCAATAAAATGTCTCGTGGGTGGCTGAACAGTTTAAAAACTAGATCTGAATTGAAAGATTAATAATACTAATGCAATCTACGATTTTACAAACCACAATGATCAACGCACCAATAAAATCCGTGATGCAAACGTTCTATGATATAGATAATTGGCCCTCCTGGAGCCAGTTATGTACACGGGCGAATTTCTTAACCAAATCGGAATGGGATGGTAATTCTAAATTTTTGATGTCCATTTCGTTAGATCCTTTGCCAATAACATTAACCAATATATTCACAGTTACAGATCCTTTGAATTTGCCCAAAAATTCCATTGAGTGGAGCGCAAAAAAGTTTGGGATAGAATCAAAGCATGTTTGGCAACTAAAGGAAATCCAGCCGAATGTAACACAAATAGACAGCATTGAAACGATCACCGGTACCACATTATTCTTATTCACCCCTCTTGGGGTTTCCTTAGTTATCAAGTATTTAAACTATAAATGGGTACAAGATCTAAAGAAAATTACAGAAAATGTTTTCCAGAAAACTAACAATAGCAAAGAACTATAAACTCATTTTATTACTTCCTATAGACTGGTTGTACAAATACAGATAATATATCAAAGCTGTTTTAATATTAAATTAACCTATAATTGGAGGTTCCATGACTAAGCAAAAAGCAGATGAACTTTTATCGGCAATGGAAGACAATTTACGCCAAATACGTGAACTCGCTGCAAATTTAAGTGACGAAGCACTCGACGGTCGAGTTCAAGGATATGGAGGCAGAGATACTGCAATAAGAAATATTCTCTACGCAGTCGCTAATCACTCTCGCGAGCATGTTAATCACATTCAAAAGATTCTAAGGCCTGGATCCCCATCAGGGTCAACCCCATCAGAAGCACAACTAATACTAGGACAAGCAGAAGAAGCAATAGCACGACTAAAAGCCACTGTGTTACCAGTAACTGATTCAGAATGGGAAAAATCCTTGGAAGATTATACGGTGATCGATGTATTACAACATCTCACTGATACCCAAAAAAGTTACATTGGATACCTAACCGAAGGCCTAAAATAAAAAGTTTATCCCAGCTGGTTCGTAATCCAAGAGAACGACTTACTAATGGCTTCAGGTTCACTACGAAATCGATGTCCTACTCCAGGTAGAATGGCAATCTCTTTAGGGTCTTTCGCAGCATTATAAAGTAAAGCGGCATCAGCGGGATCCACAATATCGTCGGCATCTCCTTGGACAATAAGTACTGGTTTAGGTGCGACTCTTCTAATACTTTCAAGGGGATCCAATAATTCCATTTCTTGCGACCATTGTTCTAATGAACTGGGAAAATCAGGGTCTCGGATGATTCCAACTTCTTTTGCTCTCTGTAATCTTTCTTCAGGGCTCCAATTGCCTAAACTCACTGGAGCAGCATAGGAAACTAGAGCAGAGACTTCTGGCCTCTTTGAAGCGACATAGATAGCGACTCGAGCCCCCATACTTGACCCAAAAACACCAATTCGATCCACATCAATTTCCGGCCGGTTCCATGCCCACTCCAAAATTGCTTCAAGATCATTTGCCCAACCCAGTGGATGATAGTTCCCTCCACTAAAACCAGTTCCTCGAAAGTTGAAAATGATCGATACAAATCCTTGTTGAGCGAGATTTTTAGCAAGCTCTGGATATGTTGGGGAGTCATCTTTTGGATCTTGAGATGCTTGAGGGTCGAATTTTTGAGCAGGTAAACCGTGACAAAAAACTATCGCGGGAAATTCAGTTTGCTTTAAATCTGGTACAAACAATGATCCCACTAAATTTATTCCGGTGCTATCTACATCAAAATCTATTTGTTTGATTTCCAAATCAACCCTCTTCTAATCCTTATAATTCACAAATCAATTATCCTAAAGCCCTAGATCGGCGCTGCTCCCAATAAACCAGTACTTGTGAAGCAACAAATATTGAGCTATAGGTTCCAGAAACAACACCTACAATCATCACGAATAGAAAATCAAATATAGAAGAAGGGCCTACAAGCAGTAATGACAAAAGAACCAGTAAAGTCGTGAAACTAGTATTTATTGACCTCCCCATTGATTCCAGAATACTGAAATTAACGGTGTCTTCCAATGATCCATGAGTCTCTCGCAAAAGATTTTCTCTTATCCGATCAAACACAACGATAGTATCATTGATACTGTAACCCAGCAGGGTAAGTACTCCGACTAAAAACATACTGCTTATTTCTAGTCTGAAAATATTTGAAGCAAAGGTGGTAACCACACCAGATACGGCAAAAGCCATCAATATATCATGAGCTAATGCTATAACTGCACATATCCCATATCGAAAGGAATGTTGGACCCCTCTGAAAGCATAGATAATATAAGCCAGAATACCGAGAACGGCGACCATAACGGCTATAAGGGCGTTACGCATCGTCTCAGATGCAATCGACGGGGAAACTTGATCAAAATTCATGTTAACAGCAGCGAGTTGCTCAAGGCCGGTTCTAACTTGGTTTTCTTGTCCTACTGCGTCATCTGACAAAGGTAGTCGAATAAAAAATTCACCGTCTCCGAATCCTTGGACAACATAATTTTCATATCCTAGTTGATTCACAACTACCTCAACTTGTCCTTGTGATATATCTGTATCAAACTGTGCTCTTATTGCCGCACCCCCAGTAAATTCGATACTTAGGCTTAACCCGGAGCCCATATAAAGCGTTATAAGCCCACTTGATATTAAAACAGCCGACAAAACAAAATATACTATCCTATATCTAACAATATTCCACATATTTTCCCTTTCTAAGAAAATAGTCCTAATTTGCGTGCCAATGGGGTACTCAAAAATAAATTCAAAATCCTACGTGTAACCACTAAAGCGGTCAGCATACTCAAAGCAACTCCTATTCCTAACGTGAACGCAAAACCTTGTACTAAACCTGCTCCAAGCCGTTCTCCAAACCAAAATAATATCGCTGCGATTATAAGGGTCGTTATGTTGCCATCGCGGATGGCTGGCCATGCTCGGTTAAATCCAATTTCTATGGCAGACCCCAAACCTCTTCCTCCTCGAATCTCCTCTTTTATACGCTCAAAAATCAATACGTTTGCATCAACTGCGAATCCAAAAGAAAGTACAAAAGCAGCCATGCCAGAAAGGGTCAGCACTACAGGGATAAGTTTAAATATACTGAGTACGAAAGCCGCATACATCATTAAAGCAAGGGCTGCTACTAGGCCATTTAATCGATAATAAATTAACATAAATAGCATTACGAGAATGATACCAAACGAACCCGCTTTTAACCCTCTTTCAAGAGCCCCTGCTCCCAAAAATGCATCAACATCTCTCTCATAAACCGGGTCCTTCTTTAACGGTACCGGGAAAGCACCTGCATTAAGTTGAATAGATAATATTTGAGCTTCATCTAAGTTTAGGCCTGTAATTCGAGGGCTAGTCGGTATCTCAGCCTGAACCACAGGAGTTAAGAGTGGTTCACAGCCAGCCGTAACCTCTTCACCTAATTTACAAGGTTCGTCTCCTGCATCAAGGAAAATCCCTAATTGTCTCCTGGGGTCATTGATTTCATATTGAATAAGAGCTCTCGTTAAAAGTCTAAAGGCTTCACTACCCTTACGGTCAAACTGGAACAATACTTCTGGAGATCCTGTAGTTGGGTCGAAGCTTACCTGTGCAGAACCAGGAATAAGGCGTTCACCATTTATATATACTAGCTCTCCTTCAACGGTAGAGTTAGCTATTTCCCACTGTGCCATGACCGGCTCTGGAGATTCTTCTGAATCCGCGGCTCCACTAGGCTCAGATTCATCTTTTTCAGATGCATCAGCTTGCTCATCTAATGGGGCAGCAATAATTATCAGTTCTCGGAAATCTAAAACAGCTGGAGAACCTATAAGGTTTTTAGCAGCTTGAACATCTTGTACTCCTGGTAATTGAACCACTACCCTATTGGAACCTAACGACTGAATCAGAGGTTCGGCGACTCCATATGCATCAACTCTAGTTCGAATTACTTCTATGGTTCCAAGAAGATCTTCCGGTGCAGGGTTGGGATCAACGGTTTCATATACCAAGTGGACACCGCCTTGTAGATCGAGACCCAAAGTTAACCCCAGAGGGGTTTCTTGAGAACCTTTCGTTGAATCCGTGAACGGAACTTTCCATTCAGGAATTGCAACACTTGCAAACGCGGCTAAAAAAACAAGACTAATAAGGACGATCCCAATTATTTGACCTCGGCGCACTATCTAATTTCCTCCATACGTCTATCGGCTAGTGTTTCACTTGATCCAATTTTTTTAATCAATTCTTCTGCGTACTGTAAAGCTACTTTTTTATCGGTAATGTCTCCAACTGCTATCGCTTCTTGGATCTCCTCCAATAATAATCCTATTAAAGGCCCAGGTACTAATTCAAGCGATGATATTAAATCATTACCAGTAATCAATGGTGGTTCAACATGATCATTGTCTTCTCTAACTATCAAGTCAGAAAGAACCCACTGACAATATTCTACACGACGATCCCATGAATCATCCCTCAATTTTGGTCCCTTTGCTGCTAAATAATCAGCAATACTTAGGTATAATACTGAAAATAGTGCATCTTTCACATCACGCTTAAATCTAAAAATTGCTCTCTTACTGGGTTTTTCCAAGTTATTGCTTAGTTGCATAGGACGCAAATGTTGTTCAATTATCAGAGTCACAAAATTAATCTCTCGATTGGAAAATTTCAAACGGCCCATCAAACTCTTAGCCATCTCTGCGCCCTGCTCTGGATGACCCAGAAAGCGAGTTTTTCCCGTTGAATCAGTTTTTTTTGTAGCTGGTTTTGCGATATCGTGCAAAAGTGCTGCTACCTTAGTTAATACTAACCGAGATCGACCTGAACCAACTTTTTCACTGAAATAATCTTCAATAAAATCTACCCATGGAATACGTGAAAGTTTTTCATCATTATCCCGTAATTTTCTAACAGCAATGCGTTCAAAAAAACCGACTGTTTCAATTGAGTGATTAAATACGTCCCAGTAGTGTTGATCAGGTTGAGAAACACCTCGCGCTAATTCCAAATCAGGGAACAATTGAATTAAGAGGTGATAGGTATCCAGAGTTTTAAGTATTGAAACACTATCGTTTAAATTCATCATGTTAATAAATTCGTCACGGCATCGTTCTTGCGAGACATTTTGCAAAAGGTTGGAATGAGCTTTGATTTGGTGCTGAGTTTGCTCATCAATAATGAACTCAAGCTCGTTCGACAAGCGTACTGCCCTAAGCATTCTAAGAGGATCATCCTCAAAAACATGCGGTGTGACTTGTCTGATTGTTCTCCTAATAATGTCTGTAACCCCATCAAATGGATCAATGATTTCGGTTAGCAATCGGTGATTTATTAATGGCAAAGCAATCGAATTAATTGTGAAATCTCTAGAAGCCAAATTTTCTTCGATTGATTTACCAACGGGAACTATATCTATCGTAAAATCAAGAGAATCATGAGATGGAACTAATAACCTATAGTAACCTCGATTTTCATCCATAACAAAAAAGCTACACTCAAAGGCTTCCACCAATTTATTAACTTTTTTCAACAACGTTTCGTTGGGAAATATGAGATCTATATCTTTAGAATTTCGACCGATATGTGCATCTCTCACATACCCACCTACGCAATAAGTGCCACCGATGTCCGCATCTAAAATCTTAACTATGCGATCCATTAGATCTTTCGAGTCTCTTGGAGGTTGGTTCATGATTTACGTACCACCGGTTGTGCAAAATGTCTCATATTCCAAATATTTGTTGTTGTCATATTAGTTTGAGATTGAGCACCGTCTGCAGGGTCCAACAAATATAATTTCTCTACATCTTCCATTCTATCCACATACAGAACACCATTAAGGTGGTCAATTTCATGCTCTAGAGCTTGTGCGAGTAAATTTTCTGCCTTTATTCTAAATTCTTTACCATTAATATCTTGTGCCCTAACCGTGACCTTTGTTGACCTAGACAGATTACCTCGAAATCCAGGAATACTTAAGCATCCTTCATCGACTTCTCGTATCCCTACTCTTTTGATAATTTCAGGATTAATCAATAAATAAGATACTGCTTCTGTTTTCTCTCCGTTTTCTTCTGATTCCTCAGGGATTTCAATATAAGCAATACGGAGGTTTCGACCAACTTGATTTGCTGCGATTCCAACACCATGTTCAGCATGCATTGTTTCGACCATATCATCAATTAAAGAAACCATTTCATCAGTTAGTTTGCTAACTTTCCTGGTTTTTTTTCTCAATATTTGGTCAGGAATATAAGTAAGCGGTAACACCGACATCTATAGTACTCCTAGAAAAACAATTACATAGTTCGCAGAAATTATATATATGATATCCGATTGATGTAAACGGCAAAAAGCATAAGTAATCACATAAGGTTCATACAATCAGTATCTTAAGTACTTACAGGATCCACATCAACTGTGAGATCTCGATTCATGCGTACATGCCTTAAAATGCTATTGATATCATTGGCCAACAATTCAATTTCCCACCGAAATTTACCTCGCAATTTTTCAATACCTGAAGGCGCTGGCCCTACAATTTTAACGCCTGTAAGGTTATACGACCTAATCACATCCCTTAGGTAAATTGAATCATTTTCCGCTTTTTTCCTTACGGTATCTCTGTCTGAACCTTGATACAAAAGCCTTGCCATGCTCAAAAAAGGTGGGTAAGAAAACGATTCTCTAAATAGAATTTCCTTTTGATAGAAATCATCGTAATTCTGTGCTGCTCCTAATGATATCGTTCTATTATCAGGTGAATATGTCTGAATAATCACTTTCCCATCTATCTCACCCCTACCCGCTCTTCCAGCTACCTGACAAAGAAGCTGAAACGATCTTTCTCCAGCTCGTAAATCAGGAATGTTTAAGCCTATATCAGCATTCACCACACCAACCAAACTAACCTGTGGAATGTCTAAGCCTTTCGCCACCATTTGTGTCCCAATCAAAATCTGATTTTGTTCCTCAAGAAATTGTTTTAATATATTTTGATGATCTGAAAAATTACGGACTGTATCACTATCCCACCGGATAATTCCGACATTATTAAATAATTTACGTACTTCTTGTTCAATTCTTTGAGTACCGATCCCCAAAGGTTTCAGGCTATTTTTTTTACAACTCGGGCAATTCCCATTAAATCTCCGATTAGATCCACATCGATGGCAAATAACACGATCCCCAGTCTGGTGGTAAGTCATTGGAACAGAGCAACTATTACACTTCACGACAAATCCACAATATCGGCACTGTACGGACTGGCTTGAACCTCGTTTGTTCACATAAAGAATGACCTTATGCTCCTTGTCTATCGCGCTCTTAATCTCACTCAACAACAATCGGCTCAAACTAGATCGATTACCAGCTTTCAGCTCCTCTCTCAAATCTACTATCGAAACTTTTGCTAATGCATTTTTTGTTTCAACATTTGATTGATGGGATTGGCTATTGGGTCTAATTCTATTTGGGAGTTCCAGAAGTTTGTACTGGTTATTTTTTGCTCTATATGTAGTCACCACATCTGGGGTAGCACTTCCAAGTATTACTACAGCGTCGTTCATAACAGCCCGTTGAATAGCTACGTCTCTTGCATGAAACCTTGGTGCCCTCTCCGTCTGCTTATAGGTCCATTCATGCTCTTCATCAATAATAATTAGACCAAGATCAGGCTGAGGAGCGAATATAGCTCCTCTAGAACCAATAACTACTTTAAATTTTCCTTCACGAATATTATGCCATTCCTCGTACCTTTCTCTCAGGCTCAAGCCGCTATGTAAAACCGCCACTTCACCTGGGAAACGCTCTGCAAATCTGTTCACCGTTTGAACTGTCAAAGCGATTTCTGGGACTAAAGCAATACCTCGTTTTCCATTTGCTATAGTTTCAGATAAGGCTCTCAAATATATCTCTGTTTTACCGCTACCGGTAACCCCATTTAATAGAAAAGTTTGGTTAATTTCACTTTTTATCGCTTCACTAATCTCTCCCTCCACTTTCTGTTGATCTATGGTTAACACTGGCGGATCAACGCGGTCTGGAACAGACGGGCCTAAGTAAGGAGCTCCTCTAACTTGAATTTTTTCAATTCTAATAAAGCCTTTTTGAACAAGCCGGTTCCATGGGGAGCCCTGTAAAACACCAGATTTTTGTTTCGCATCCGCTAGTAATACACCTTCTTCCGAAATCGATACCATAAAGCTGAGAGCGTCAGATTGCTTATATGCACGAGACCTTTTAAGCATAATTATCTCTTGGGCTGCATCCTCATTAGAAACATTCAAGAATACTTTGTTTTTAGACACACCCATCATCTTGGGTTTCCCAAACGTTACATTTTTTTCTAATAAAGATTTTGAGATTAGACGGTCGATTATTTTAAAAATTTCATCTCCGAATTTAACGCTTGCTTCACGATATGTAGCTTCATAGTTTTCTTTGAAGTAGTCCAAAACTTCTAGTTCAAATTTATCAAGATTACGCTCTTGATTAACAATATGATCTTTAAGCCGTATATTTTCTATCGTTTGAAAGCCAAATCCTGGAGGCAACATCAAAGCAAGAGCGTCATATAAAGTAGAAACATATTTTGCAGAAATCCAAGTTGCTAATTTTATGCTTTTTAAATCAACAACAGGTTCCGAAACAATAATTGATTCAATATTTCTTATGTTCTCTAATTTCGATTCAGCTAATTTTTGAACAACTATACCGTGAACTTGTCTCTTGCCAAAAGGAACCCAAACAACCTGCCCAATTTCGATTGTGGATATATTTTCCGGAACTAAATAAGTAAAAACACTTTTATTCCCGCCATGAGAGTTCACGGCAACATCAGCATATCGCATCATTTACCTCGAACTAGAAGGAGGGAAACTCTAATCCTCGGAATTTTCCTCCGACACACTTTCATCACTAAGTTTAGTAGCGTCGTCATCCTCTTCGTCTTCAGATGAAACATCGGTGATATTTGTATGATCATCTGTTTCCCCATTTGCTAAATCTGGCGCTGATTCTGTGTCCGGTTCTGGACTTAAAATATTTTCAGTTTCTTTAGTAGGATCGTCCTGTACTTCATCAGGTTTTTCAACATTTACATCATTATCTGAAATAGCTGTAGCGGCTTCAACTGTAGTGTCAGCACTTGAAATGACACTTCTCTTCTTAGATCCCTCTTTGATCCTGGCACGGCGACCTGTTCGCCCTCTTTGGTAAAATAGTTTTGCTCTGCGAACTTTGCCTTGCCTTACAACCTCAATATTTTCTAATCTTGGTGAATTAAGTAAAAATGTCCGTTCAACGCCTATCCCGTCAATTACACGCCTGATGGTAATATTTGCGTTCGCACCATTTCTAGTCATCCACATAACCACGCCCTGTATCTGTTGAGTCCTCTGACGTTCTCCTTCAACAACACGGTAGAATACCTTTACGGTATCTCCAGCCCGAATATGCGTGTAATTATGCTTGCTCGGCATATTTTTTATAAGATGACCAACGTCCATTTTAATTTAACCTTCCTAAAAAATTATTGAAGTTCAATATAGGCAAATTAACAGGAAATACCAAGAGTCAAATTCCTAAAGTACCTATACTGTAACTAAATTATACTTTTCCGTATAACTTTTAGCAAAGCGTAGCAAAATTGACTGTTGTGTCATGGAAAACCTAATTAGGAACTCGTATTATTAGGCTTCCATCCTTGCGACAACAGAAAAGCATTATCTTCTGCAGATAAATCTGCGCTGTCTAGAAGATCTGGTCGATTATTCATAGTGAATAGAAGCGACTGGTGTCTTCGCCATTCCTCTATTTTTTTATGATCGCCTGATAACAATATAGAAGGTACGTGAGATCCATTAAATAATTCAGGCCTAGTATATTGGGGATATTGTAATAAATTGCTTGAAAATGAATCATTGTTACCTGATTCTGCACCCCCTAAAACCCCTGGAATCCTTCTCGCGATCGCATCTATAATAACCATGCTGGCCAAATCACCGCCTGTCATAATAAAATCACCCAAACTAAGCGTGATAGTAGCCATTTCTTTACGCACTCTTTCGTCCACTCCCTCATAGTTACCAGATATCATTACAATTTCGTCCTTAGTAGCAAGCTCGTCAGCAAGTCCTTGATTGAATGTTTCACCTCTAGGATCAAGAAGAATGATCGGCACTTGTGAAAAATCGGATGAGATTTCGCCAGACGCACTTTCTATCGCTTTCGAAACAGGTTCTGGTTTGATTAGCATTCCAGGGCCACCTCCGTAGGGAGAATCATCAACCATGAGGTTAGAACCTTGTCCAAATTTTCTGAGATCATGAAGGCAAAGGGAAAATATACCTTCTTTTTGTCCTCTGCCCAAAACACTTTGACCAAGAGGCCCAGGAAAAGAGGAAGGAAAAAGCGAAATCAAGTGGAACCGCATCTAAGCCTCCGAATTAACCGGACTAATGAGAAGTATTCTCTAAATAAATTAAATCGAGAGCGTGTGGAATTATATGAGAAATTGAATCCATACATTCCTCAACCCCTTTGGGACTACCTGGCAAATTGATTATCAAGCATTTCCCTCTAATACCGGCGACTTGTCGAGATAAAATAGCATTTGGTGTAGAAGCCAAAGTTTCTCTCCGCATGTGTTCAACAATACCAGGAACAGTCCGTTCTATAACATCTAGTGTTGCTTCTGGGGTATTGTCTCTAGGGCCCACTCCTGTACCCCCGGTGGTAAGAATTAAAGCGACCGACCCAGAATCCGCCCAGGACATCAATTGCTCGGAAATCAATTTTGGATCGTCGGCAATAATTTTCGATTCGAAAATCTGACCGCCAATCGATTCAACCATCTTCCGTAAAACACTGCCACTCACATCGTCCCCGCGTTTCTCAGATCTAGAATCGCTAAGGGTAAGAAGAGCAACGGGAAAAGTAGACATATAATTCACCTTTCCAAAATTTTATCACAACACGTCTATAGAATTGTTACTCACTATCCATAGGGTCGTTCAACCCGTGGGTATCGGAACTTTCTCGGGAATCTAAATTGTTATCTGTTTCATATACGAGTCTCACCACGGCTTCGAATGCATTAAGAAAGGATTCCATCGCTTCCTGGCTCCACGAATCATTCGGGTTAGGTAGTTCACCTAATAGCCCTGTGATAGCTGGATGAATCCCTTTCAGGCGATTAAGGCCTTCCACACCTAAAGAGCCAAATTGAGTCAATATATCTGTCTTGAAATTTTCGTCCGCTAATTCCATTTGTCCTTTCTTTCCCGAAAACTTTTTTCGGCGCCTAATTGTTTTCGGTTTAGTGGAAAGTTGGGTGTGAAGAGGGATTTCTGCATCCAATGCGAGTCCTACAAAGAAGCTAACGGCTTTTTCTGCGGTTTCAGGTCCAGAACCTGCACTTTTAAACGCATCTAAAACATCACCTCTAGTTGATCTTGCTAATTCAATACCATCGATCAAATCCGAATACGCTCGAAGAATAATTCGAGACATGTATCGCCTTCGTTCTTGATCGTTATCTGCCTCCATAAGTCTTATAAATTCATCCGTAGGTTCATATAGGTTGGGCGTAGCTAAGTTCAGAAATACTAAAGCTCCTTTTAGCGCTGACTCCGTGCTGCCTGAAAAATTCATTCTCCCCCATACCGATTTATCTAATCTCTGAGGTAAAGGCATTACATCTGAACGAATCCTATCCAAAAAAGTCTCCCAACTTTTGTGAGATGCGTATGGTGGAGCCTTCTTTGGGCCAATGTTTAAATACATAAATCCTCCGTCATTACGTCCGACAAATCAAGATTACTTTTTCGTGGTGTTTTCGTCAAATAGACATTTGTTTTCAGTGCAAGGATAAATTAACAGAAACGTGTTTTGGTTTGAGGACAATTTTTTGAAACTACCTTTTTTCGGTGGGATCATATGTTATCTCCTTAAAAAAGGAAGATGAGGTTAAGCACCAAGGAATGGAACAGGATAATTAGATATAAATAAGGGTAACGTACCTTGAAGGGGGGCTGTATGGTAGCGGAAACACGGATTTTCCATATCCCAGCATTACTTAAGGAAGTTATAGGCTTTATGGAGCCGTCTAAGGGTAAAAAGTATATAGATTGTACATTAGGTGAAGGCGGGCTTTCCCAAGCAATCACACAAAAAGGTGGAAGTGTGCTAGCACTAGAGGCAGACCCTCAAATGTTGCCTGTAGCAGCGCAACGGTTAAAAGAGTCTGTATCCAAAGCCGAGTATAAATTGGTCCAAGGGAATTTCTCTGAATTAGGTGATATTGCAAAACAAGAAAATTTTAACTCTGTAGACGGGATCATACTAGATCTCGGGTTATCATCTAGGCAAATCCAGTTTGAGCAAAAAGGTTTTACTTTCCAACAAAACCAGCCTCTCGACATGCGGTATGATCCAGAACAGTTGGTAACAGCAGCCGATATTTTGAACGAGTTACCTCAAGACGAACTAATAGATATGCTTATTACCTATGCGGAGGAAGAAAGGTGGGCTGCGAAAAATATTGCAAAAGCGATAATTGCCAACCGCCCTATTTTAACCACCTTGGATCTTGTCGAGTCTGTTGAGATCGCAGTTGGTAAAAGAAATTCTTCTCGCATCCACCCAGCAACTAAGGTTTTTATGGGTCTGAGAATTGTTGTCAATGCAGATCTTCAATCTCTTGAATTAGCTTTACCTCAAACTTTGGATCTACTGAAGCCAGGAGGAAGGTTACTAGTAATAGGTTACCAATCTCTCGAAGATCGAATAGTTAAGCAGTTTTTCAAAACAGAAGCTACCGATTGCATATGCCCTACCATTCAAATCGAGTGTGTTTGCAATCATAAAGCATCCGTAAAATTAGTACGTAAGGGAGTTGTCACTCCTTCTTTAGATGAAATATCTCAAAACCCGGCTAGTAGATCAGCAAAGTTGAGAATAGCTGAAAAATTACCCGGTGAAGCAGCATAGAAAACAATCACACAAGTTGTAAGAAAGGTAGCATGGGTCGGATGGAAGGAATAAAAGTATCTTTTGATTTAGGAGAATCGCGCATTAGGGCGATTGTAGGTAGGCAAGGCGATAGCTCATTAAGAGTTGTAGCTAGTGCTGAAGTCGAATCTTCGGGAATCGAAGGTGGGGCGATTTCAGACAATATTGCTTTATCTAGTGCAATATCAAAATGTGTCCGGATAGCTGAATCTCAAATGGGTTTCCCCATATCTGAAGCCACTGTGATTGTTCCTGCCATACTAACTCAACATACTAATGGCCAGGGAGTGAGGAGAATTGCAGGTAGAACAAGAGGAATTAGAGCAAACGATTTAACTAAAGCTCTATCCAACGTGGTATACGAAGAACCTAGCCACGCATCGACCGAACATCTCGATCTGGAGAAAACTTTATACGCACTAGATGGAAAATATTTTATTGATCCGCCAATTGGAATACCAGGAAGAGAACTGTCTGTTTTTGTGTCTCTTATTTCTATCAATACGGATGTGAAAGTAGAACTTACACAAATATTTGATTCGCTCGGTATAGCGAAGATTAGATTAGTACCCAATCAAAGAGCAGGAACTCTCGGTGCGCTTACAGAAGGAGAACGCAAATTAGGTGCAATCTTGTTCGACATTGGTAGTAGAGTATCAACTCTAACTTTGGTCAAAGGCGGCCGAATGTTAGATACAGGAATAGTACCTGGAGGAGGGTACCATTTAACTAATGACTTAAGTTTAGGGCTTGAGGTGAGTAAAGAACTAGCCGAAAAAATTAAACTAGAGTTCGGAACAACTGTTTTAGAAGTAGGTTCTGCTGAAATTAACCTTGAACGAGATGAAGAGGAACCTCTCGCCATAAATAGAGTACGAATGATCGAATTATTGAAAGAAAGATCTAAAGAGATTGTTAGTTTAGCGGAAAATTATATGAATACATCTGGGTACGGGGATTTTCCAGCAGGAGGAATCGTACTCACAGGAGGTTCAAGTGAACTTCCCGGTCTGGTGGAAATCGTTAAGCAAAAGTTTAATTGCCCGGTAAGAATAGCTAACCCAAGGGGAGCAGAGCGAATATTAGACAATTTAAACAATCCTTGCTGGGTTCCAGTTGTGGGAGGTTTACTTTGGTCAAATAACAAGGTTGGCCAAAAAGCCCCAATTCTTGTTACGAAATTGATCCGCAACATGGAAACCCTCAAAAAATATTTTTCAGCGAATAAATCAGATACTCCCACTACCCTTGTAAACCCGAATAACAAAACCCAAGGGGAGGTCGCTTTAACAAAATAACCTTTGGCAAAATAGATAGGTAAAAAACGAAGTAGCTGATTACGAAAAGGAGAATGGCATGACTACTGAAAAAGATATAGAAAGTTTAGTATCGATTAAGGCATTTGGCGTAGGTGGTGGTGGTAGTAACGCGGTATCTAGAATGGCTGCCGACGCATCACCGAGCGTGGAATACATCGCGGTTAACACCGATGCCCAAGCATTAATAAAAACTGCAGCCCCCACTAAACTCAGAATAGGTGACCAACTTACCAGAGGTTTAGGCGCCGGAGGAGATCCGGAAGTCGGAAACCAAGCAGCAGAAGAAAGTCGAGAGGACATTTACGAAGTAGTCAAGGGTTCAGATATGGTTTTTATAGCTGCAGGAATGGGTGGAGGTACCGGAACAGGTGCAGCACCCACGATTGCCCAGATAGCCAAAGAGACCGGAGCTCTAACTATCGGAATAGTAACTAAGCCGTTTGCATTTGAAGGGCAAAGACGAGCAAGGCAGGCAGAAGAAGGAATAGCTCGAATGCATGATGCGGTTGATAGTTTGATAGTAATACCAAATGAAAAACTTTTAGAAGTAGCTGGAATGGAAGCATCTTGGAAGGATGCTTTCGGGTTAGCAGATGACATATTACGCAACGGTGTCCATGCGATTTCCCAATTAGTAACAGTTCCGGGAGAAATCAATCTAGATTTCGCAGATATTAGAAGTGTAATGGCTAATTCAGGACAGTCCATAATGGCCATCGGAGAAGGCAGAGGGACCACCAGGGCTGTTGACGCTGCACGATCAGCAATTGAAAATCCATTACTAGATATCGATATCACTGGCGCTACTGGAGTATTATTCAGTATTACAGCAGGGTCAGACTTGGCCCTTTCAGAAATTCACGAAGCAGCGGCAGTCATAGCCGATTCAGTAGACCCAGACGCAAATATCATATTTGGGGTCGTTCCTGACAAAAAAGCTGATAAGGACATAAAATTGACCCTTATAGCCACGGGGTACGAGTCCAATACACCAAGCGAAGAAACCGTCGTCGATGAAATTTTGCAGCAAGCTCTAGGAGACGGTGACTTTGATTTACCACCTTTCTTAAGAAGAAAAGGAAGGGTGGTTCGTTAATTAATAGATAAACATCCTCCCATTTTCCCTACCCCCCCATGTAGGCGTAGGCTCAGTCCCATCATCCTATCTGAGCCTACGCTTATTCATTATAATCAAAGTTATTTACCCAGGCGGTCTCGTGTCTTTTTTATTTCAATAATTTCGGGTGGCAAAGAAAATTCCACATCTTCGTCAACCGCTTTTAAACTTCTAAATTTTGGAGCGTAGCGCTTTTCAAAAAATGATACTACCTCTTCAACAAGCGTCTCTGGAGTAGACGCACCGGACGTTATTCCAACTGTTTGAATTCCATCGAGCCATTCATTCTTCAATTCGGAAATATTGGTTATTAGATAAGATGGAGTACCTAAAAGACTAGCCACTTCCCGAAGTCGTTGAGAGTTTGAACTATTCTCTGCTCCCAACACAAGTATTAAGTCGACTTCTGTTGTGAGTAATTTGACCGCGTCTTGTCTGTTTTGAGTAGCAAAGCATATATCAGATGTGGAAGGAGTAACCATATCAGGGAATCGATCATTTAATACTCTCAGTATATCTTTAGTATCATCAACACTTAATGTAGTTTGGCTGATTACTGCCACTTTTGTTGGATCAGGTACCTCAGCACTAAGAGCTTCTTCGATCGTACCAACTAGAATCATTTTTTCTGGGGCCTCTCCCATAGTACCAATCACTTCATCATGACCTTCATGCCCTATTAGAATTATAGTGTTACCTTTGGAGGCATATTTTAAAGCTTCGATATGGACTTTTGTTACCAGTGGGCACGTTGCATCAATAAAATCTAGGGCCCGTTCAGTTGCCATAGTTTTCACTGTTGGAGCAATACCATGGGCGCTAAAAATAACTCGGGCACCTTTGGGAACATCAGTCACTTCCTCTACAAATATCGCACCTTTCTGTTCGAGCTCTTTAACGACAAAAGGATTGTGCACTATTTGTTTTCTAACATAAATTGGTGCACCGTATAATATCAAAGATTCTTCAACGGCTTCGATAGCTCGTATAACCCCCGCGCAAAAACCGCGTGGCTCAGCTAAAACAACTTCATTAACCATAGAAAATACAAATCCTAACTTTGCTGATTGAAACTAATCAAACTAGCTGCAACCTTTTTAGATTACATGTACACTTACATTGTGATGGGTTAAATATAACCGTTAAGGAAGTATCTGTGAATCATATTCGTACAATTGGAAAACTGCCTGAAAATGTTGGTACCCTTATTACTGCTTTTTCTGGATGGTCCGATGCAGGCGATGCAGCAACAGGTGCAATTAGGTACTTGATTCGGGCCCGCAAAGCTAAATTAATTGCGGAATACGAACCGGAGGATTTTTTTGATTTTACACAGAACCGGCCTATCGTAAAAGTTGGAGACCAAGGAATAAGAAGTTTGTCGTGGCCCAAAAACGAATTTTACTTTTCAGAGGGCTCTGAAGGAAATATACCTTTGCTACTTTTTGTTGGAACTGAACCAAATTTGAAATGGGGAACTTTTTCAAACTCCTTTTTGGATATCGCCGAGTTGTGTGGTGTTAAACAAATTGTTACTTTTGGAGCTCTGCTAAATGCAGTGCCCCACACTAGGAAGGCGCAAGTTAACGGCTCCTCTACATCAAAACAAACTCTTGAAATCATGGAAAGGATAGGAATCGTTAGTGGTGGAACTTACGAAGGACCTACAGGAATAGCGTCAGCAATTATTCAAATTGCTAAAGAGAGAGGAATAGACCATACAGGTTTTTGGGGGCATGTTCCTCATTATATTCAAACTAGCCCGAACCCAGTGGTAATAGAATCGATACTTGATAGATTACGATCTGTAATGGGCATATCAGTTGACCTCAAGGAACTCGAAGGTGAATCTGCCGCGTTTATAGATCGATGTGAAGAAGCTATCAAAGATGATCCATCTATAAGAGACTACGTTGAAAGATTAGAGAAATATTTTGATGACATTATCCTCGAAGAAGATCTAGATATATTCCCTCAGCAAGAGCTTGGATCGACGCAAACTACATATGGTTCAAACGATTTCCCTACAACGGAGGATTTAGTTGAAGATCTCGAAAACTTCTTACGTAAGAGGCGTAACGCTGACTAACATAAATCAAAAAGATTGTGTAAACAAATATCTTTGGATATAGGTAAATTAACTGGACCGATCACACGTAATTTGGATAATATATTACTAGGCCTATTATTTTAATCGGGGTGTAGCGCAGTGGGAGCGCGCTTGTTTTGGGAACAAGAGGTCGCGAGTTCGACCCTCGCCACCCCGACCACTCTTATCTTCCCACGCGAATCATACACGCAATATAGTTCTACCAGTTCCATAACTATGTAGAGATATAAGTGAAACCCCCCGAACGATTTGTTATCATCAATATAGTTGAAACCAAACGGGAGGAATTTAAATGATTGATCTAGTGTCCATCGCGGAAACTGAAAGCCAAGGGGGCGACCTGCTCAACAAATTATCGAGCCTATTTGAAACGGCCGACATCAAACCTGACGGTTATCCAGACGCTGTTGTTTGGAAAGGTGGAAACCACGTTGGGAACATAAACCCTGTGGCTCATTCATTGACGGATGCTTACGCTCTTTTAGGAACTTTAGCAGCGGTAGATATTTTAGGGCTTCCTTTTTATGCCGTCCCAATGTGGGCTCAGTACAGACACGATACCAATTTGGCTCCTTTAGGCTGGTTTGGCAACATGCCGGTGACATCCATCAAATGGTCTACCGCAGGAGATGCCTATGTAAATGATGGCAAAGGAAATAAAGTAGTGGTTTCCGGAAAATCTGGAAATGCTCCTTTAAGAACACAGGCAGGTGTGTATTGTAATGTAAGACCATACGGTCCAATAACAGTGGTCCGATCGATGCCTTGTCTACCTTATTCACAAGATAAACCTAAATTTGAAATAGATGATCTAGGCATAATACATTCTGAAATGAACACACCTGGTATTCAAATGGCTTACGCAAATCGACTATTCTTACAAATGGTCAATGAAACCGGTCACCTAGGAAGAGTAGCAATGAAACCTACTCAAGCAATGGAGGACGGTATCAATGCAGGGCTACATTCTTGGTTAGTTAAAGGAACTAAGTTTGAAATTGGCCGTAGGTATGCAGTAGATCCTTATGAGGAACATAAAGATCGAATAGATAAAATAATAGCCCTGCTTCCCTCTGATTTTAAGGATGGCATGGAAAATTGGAGCGGCAGGATTGAACAACATATATCGGATACGAATTATGGGCTTTTAATCTGGGACCTAATAGAACAGAGAGATACTATTGTCTTGGCAACGGATCTAGATGGAGATCGCCTTACCGACCTACTAGCAGATATCTCAGATCCTTTGCGAGCATTTAGTGGCATCGTAGCGAAACAAATGGGTAGCGACGTTGATACCCAGAAAATATGGTCTGAAATGGGCTACGTTACTGGAAATGGCCGAGATATGACATCTGTCATGCATCGTATTGATGGCCCGCCCATACATGAACAAACATTGGGATCAGCCGATGCTATGCTCCTTCGCCTTCTCAATGGAGACGAATGGGTGGGAGGAACAAAGCAACCATACGACCCACGTATCCACTTTGTTTTAATACGAGATGCCTACATAGATGCTAATCCCAATAATACCGCTTTAAAGGATTGGTTGGATAATGCTATAGCAACGTTTGACCAAGTATATAGTGGAAAGCGACCGGGGTTCCTCGATGGATATAAGTTGCTCAAAGAAGCTATAACTCCATGGGGTTAAGTTCTAATCTTAAATCCGCTTAGTAAACTTGGCATTGCAACAAATATAACAACCATCGCTGAAAGTATGAATGGGATACCAGAACTATCGCCATATACATCGGTTAAAATTCCACTCATTAGAGAACCTATAACTACTCCAGCAGAATATACGCCATAGAATATTCCAAAACCAAAACCTCTGCTTTCAACCAATGTGGAATCCACAACCAAGGCAGTAGCTGCTGGAAAAAGAATACCAAAGCCTATCCCATAAATAACCATACCTAACAAGGCTCCCCATATCCCAGGATATAATCCGATGATCGCTATCCCTATACTCATAGTTATCAAGCCTATATTAAGGAAAAGAGTTCTATTATATCTGTCGCTTAAACTACGGATCGGCGTAACCATCATAACCATAGCGGCGAGCGCATAAACCATAAACACAGATCCAGAAACCGATGAAGAAAGATCCAATGACGCAAGAGCTAGAGGTAATTGGGTAACTAAGCCTCCTAGTCCTATCGTAAACGCGAGAACAGAGACACACGCTAGGATTAATCCTTTATTAAATATTCTTAAAGAGCTAGATTGGCTGAAAAATTGTCTTACCTCCAGTGGAGCTGTTCGTTTATCGGAATTAATTGTTTCTACAGATAATATCCAAAAGATAATGCCAGCCATCGCCATCAGTATTGATCCAGTTACAAAAACGAAATTGGTCCCAAAATAATCCTTTCCAATTCCTGCCAATGGAGGTCCTAACACAGCGGCAACTGCAACGAATGCTCCACTCCGCCCCATTACGCTCGCTCTCCGATTATCCGGGCTACTGTCACCTAGCATCGCAAAAGATCCGGGTGTCAAACTAGATGAAGCAAAACCATGTACAAATCTAGATATTAATAGGATGAAAGGCGTAGTTGAAGCAGCGTATCCAAGAAGAGCGATAGAAGTAACAAAGGCTCCCATAATAATTGGTGTTTGCCGCCCCAAGAAATCTACTAACCTCCCAGTGATTATATTTCCAATAAGATTAGTTGCTGAATAAGCAGCCATTATGACTCCAACATACGAGGCTGAAGCTCCTAGATCTCTCGCGTATGGGGCAACAATCGGAAATTGGATAAATAAATCGAAGAACGCAACAAAGATGATCATTCTGGAAGAAATTATGTTTCTAAGCTGTGATTTGATTAACACACTATCCGCTAACCCCATCTAATCGAGCACCTCTGTTTTTTCAGGTAAATACTATAAGAAAATAACATTGAATTTTTCCATATCTATATTAGAGACTTAGACTGGCCACCATCTATATTAATGCAAGCGCCGGTTAAAATACCAAGATTATCTGAAGATAAAAACGTTATCAGATCTCCAACGGGCTCGGGCCAACCAAATTTTCCCATTGGCAAATTTTGGGTTATAAATGACTCCACCACATCTTTGGGTTGCTGCTTCTGAAATCGATCCCAACTGCCGCCAGAGAATTCTATAGAACCAGGAGCAACACAATTAACTAGAATACCGTGCTTCGCATAGTCTAAAGCTGTATTTTTTGTAAGTGCAATAAGAGCGGCTTTAGTAGTCATATATGCTGCCCCTCCCCCGTATTCTCTACCCCAAATTGACGCTATATTTATTATTCTGCCCCAGTTTTTATCTTTCATTTGCGGTATCACAAGTCGAGACATCTCTATCGCTGACATCAAATTGAGATTCAATAAATTGTCCCACTGCTCGTCCGTTGTTGAAACAATATCTCCTCGAACGCTACCTCCGGCATTATTAACTAATATATCTATATCACCATTTTCTTTTACAACATCTTCATAGAGTTGGCGGCACTGATTTCTGTCTGATATATCTGCAACAAATCCGGAAATATGTCCTCCTGCTCCTTTAATGTCCTCAACCGTTTCGTTCAAAGTACTTTCTGTTCGTGCACATATAACCACATGCACACCCTCTCTGGCTAAACTTATGGCAGCCTGTTTCCCTAAACCTCTACTACCACCTGTTACAAGAGCAACTTTTCCTTGTATCCCTAAATCCATATGCCACCTCTGTTAATAATAAAATTTAGCTACCATGTGCAAACAACGTATAATTATACATAAATTAGTTCTATAAGATTCTTAATTTTCAAACATTCTTTTTACTGTAGATACGACCTTAGCGGCGCTAGGTATATAAGCGTCTTCCAAAGAAGAACTGTACGGAACAGGAGTATGAGGTGCCGTAACCATTTTGGGTGATCTATTCAACAAGTGGAATCCTTTTTCCACAACAGAGGATATTATATCGGAGGCCATACCGCACCTTGGATTATCTTCATCAACCACAACAAGGGCTCCCGTTTTTGATACCGATTTCAATATAGAATCATTGTCAATTGGGGACAAACTAAGCAAATCTATAACCTCTACGTCAATCCCAAATGTCTGTAAGATATCTGCCGCCTCTAAACAAACATTGGTCATATACGATATTCCTACTAAAGTTAAATCTGAGCCTGAGCGCAAAACCCGAGACTTCCCAATAGGGATCTCATATTCAATTTCGGGCACATAAGATTCTGAATTAAGGAGCTTCTTATGGTCGCAAATAATGACAGGATCATTATCTTTTATAGCTGAATTCAGAAGCCCTTTAGCTGTATAAGCATCGCTCGGTGCAATTACTTTGATACCTGGTATATGAACCAGAAGAGAGTAAATCGATTCGGAATGCTGGGCCCCCCACCCTACCCCTGCACCAATCCTTGTTATCAAAGTAAGCGGCACACCTAGTTGGCCACCCAACATATATCGAGTTTTCGCAGCATTACTTAAAATTTGATCCATACAAACTCCAAGAAAATCGATAAACATTAGTTCAACAACAGGTCTCATCCCGACAGAAGCAGCACCGATAGCAGCACCCACAAAAGCAGATTCCGAAATTGGTGTATCTAAAACTCTAGTCGAGCCAAATCGATCGAACAAACCTTGAGTGGATCTCTCTGCGTTTCCCCAGGCATCTGAAAATCCCTGTTCAGATCGACCTGCAGCTCCAACGATATCTTCACCCATCACAAAAACAGTTTTATCTACTGACATTGATTGCACTAATGCCTCATTTTGAGCCTGACTATATTTGAGGGGTCTTCCCGATTGGGGTGTTTTTAAATCTAAATACATAATTTTTACTCCAAATTATCTGTTGTGCGATTCAATTGATCTAACGGATAATCAGCATAGACATCTTTAACAAGTTCTTCTTCGGAAGGCAACGGGGATTGATTCGCGAATTTGACTGCTTCCAAAACATCTGTACCTATTTCAAGTTCTACTTCGTCTAATTGTTCTTTGGTCAAACCACTTTCTTCGAGGAGAAACACACGGAATCGAGGTATTGGATCGATTTTCTTCCACTCTAACTCTTCAGAACCAGGGCGGTATCTAAGAGGGTTATCCCCTACAAAATGCCCTCCATACCGATATGTTTTTGCTTCGATAAATGTTGGGCCTTCACCTTCTCTCGCTCGTTCAATAGCTTTTTTTGCACACTCAAAAACGGCGATCGGGTCCATTCCATCCACTATTTCTCCAGGTATACCGTACCCTCTGGAACGATCAGCTATGTTTTCGACCGAAACTGCATATTCAGATGGGGTAGACTGAGCATACATATTATTTTCACAAACAAATATCACTGGTAGTTTCCAAATCGCCGCAAGATTCATCGACTCATGAAGCACTCCCTGACTCGTAGCTCCATCTCCGAAAAAGGAAACTGCAACCTGGCTAGTTTCCATTATTTTCGCTTTTAGAGCTGCTCCACACGCAAGAGGAATACTAGATCCGACTATGCCATTAGCTCCCAACATACCCACCGAAGCATCTGCTATGTGCATGGAGCCACCTTTACCCTTATTGGCGCCCCCTAGCCTACCAAAAATCTCCGCCATCATGAGATCAATGTTCACACCTTTGCCTATAGCATGGCCATGACCCCTATGGGTACTAGTCAAATAATCATCTTTCTTTAGATTTAAGCAAACCCCTGCTGCAACAGCTTCCTGCCCAGCGGAAGAATGCAATAATCCTCTAATACCCTCATCCACCATCTGATTTGAGGCTACTTCCTCAAATTTTCTTATGGTAAACATCGTACGGTATATATCTAATAAATGGTCCATAGCTTCACCTAAATCTTCAGGGTCGTACAAGCAAACAATAAACTTGTAATTATTGAATAGTTTCTCATATCTTAGAGATTAATTATATGTTACGGTTTTCACATGGATATAAATTCTGACCTTAATGAAGAACATAAGATTTTACGGCAGACTGTCAGAGATGCCGTAAGGCAATATGTTGCTCCAAGAGCCTACGAAATTGATCAAGATCGAGAATACCCCGAAGATATATTCAACTTATTTGCCGAAAAAGGTTTCTTTTCAATACTTTTTCCTAAATCCATCGGTGGATCTGATCTAGGGACCCTTGGGTTAGCAGTCGCAGTAGAAGAAATAGCAAGGGCCTGTGCATCTTCAGCCCAGATTCTAATATTATCTGCCCTAACAACCTGGCCAATACGGATTGCAAACAATAAACACCTCTTACAAAAAATCATACCAGGTGTAATGAAAGGGTCGCTAAGGGGAGCGTTCGCTTTAACCGAACCAAACGCTTCATCAGATTTATCAACTATGGTGACCAAAGCTACGGCCAATGATAGCAATTATTATATAAATGGAGAAAAGGATTTTGTTTCCGGATCAACCGTAGCAGACTATTTCATTTCTTTTGCCAAGACTCAAAATGGATCCATGAGCGCATTTATGCTAGATATGCCAAATCCAGGAATCATCTTTCTTAGAAGAGATGAAGGAATGGGTATTAAAGGTATACCTCACTGCGATTGGTCATTTGATAACGCGATCACATCAACTGATAATCTGCTTGGCAATGAGGGTGATGGTGAAGAAATAGCAAAGTTAAGTATGAATGCTATTCAACCTTTGCTCGCAGCACGAGGCCTTGGATCTGCAGAGGAATCCATCGCATTTTCAAGAAATTATGCTTTAGAAAGAAAAATTTACGGAGATACTTTATCCCAATTACAGGCAATTCAATTATATCTCGCCGATATGATCGTAAACGTCTCAGCTGCACGAGAATTAACCTATAAAGCAAGTTTGATGGTTGATAAGGATCAGTTTGCAACAGAGGAAAATGCCGCTTATTTAAATATCGCAAAAGTTTTCTCAGCTAAGACCGCAATTAAATCGGCCGACAATGCAATGCAAATAGCAGGTGGCCATGGATACATGGAGGTTCACCCTCTTGAACGAATGTATAGAGACGCAAGACATCTTCGATTATATATGGGAACCGACGAAGTCCTTAGGCTTAGAGTAGCAAAATCATTATTGGAAACCGGTCTTGGTCTAGGAAATTCAGTATCCCGACAGTCAACGGAAGAGCGTACAAAAAGAGAATTTCGAGAAACTGAGTAAACGACAAAAAGATCCTACAACATTAATTCAGAGGCTAACCAAATTCATGACTTACTTAAATATTATGAATTGTAATGTTGGCAAGATAACTAATGGCTGTTAGGATTTACTGATAGATTAAGATTTCTAAATATTGGGGGGGGAAAATGCCTGATACAATTGTTTCTCATGATGTTGATTTAGTAAACGGATATATGGCCAGGCCAATGGAAGCTGGCAACTACCCAGGACTTGTAATAATTCAAGAATGGTGGGGTTTAGATGAACACATTAGAGATGTAACCAGGAGATTTGCCAGAGAAGGTTATGTCGCTATTGCACCCGATTTGTTCCATGGTGAAGTGACAAATGACCCTCAAGAAGCAGGTAAACTAGCAGGGAGCTTAGATAGAGCGCGTGCCGTTAGAGATACGCAAGCCGCTATGAATTACATCAAAGATTCAGAGTTTAGTAATGGAAAACTTGGAGTGATCGGATATTGCTTGGGAGGTGGGGTATCACTACTTACAGCTTGCAACGACAATGTTGATGCTGGAGTTGTTTATTATGGTGGCCTACCCAATCCTTTGGACCTTTTAGACAATATCGAAGCTCCTATTTTGGCTGTCTATGGTGAAGACGAAGGTGAGAGAGCAAACGAGCTTGAAAAAGAACTTAACGATAGAGGTAAAAGCGTTCAAAAGCATATTTACCCAGGAGCAGGCCACGGTTTCTTTAACGATTCAGGTGGAAACCACAACAGTGATGCAGCAGCAGATGCTTGGACCAAAACGTTAGATTTCCTTAAAGCAAACGTTTAGATCAGTATAAGTGAATCAATGCCAGATACTATTTTAACTGAGGACGTAGATCTAGTTTCGGGATACCTTGCTCGACCAATTGCAGATGGTAGTTACACAAGTATTATCGTTTTACAAGAATGGTGGGGCCTAGATGAGCATATACGCGATTTGACTAGACGCTTCGCTAGAAGCGGATTCATAGCGCTGTCGCCTGATCTTTATCATGGTAAACAAACGGCTGATCCCGACGAGGCAAGAGGGTTAAGTACAGGCCTTGATCGAACAAGGGCTACTAGAGACGTAATATCTGCGGCAGACTACCTTAAAAACATGGATATCTCAAACGGATCTATATTCACAATAGGATATTGCATGGGTGGTGGTATTTCTATTTTGACCGCATGTAACACAGATCTTTCAGGAGCTATTGTCTATTATGGTGGACTACCAAATCCCGTCGAACAATTAGATGGATTAAATGCGCCCGTTTTAGCTATTTACGGAAGTGATGAAACTGATCGTGGGACTGAGATTCAGCAGGCGCTAACTGAACGCGGAAAGGAAGTGGACCTTCACATATACGAGGGTGCTAAACACGCTTTCTTCAATGACAGCTGGGACGAAAGATACGATAAAAATGCATCCGACGATTCTTGGATTAAAGTAATGGATTTCATTCAAAAGCACAGCTAGTAATCCAATATATTTCGGTAACTCTAGTCTAGATATTTAAGTTACAAAATTACACTAGTCTGAGAGCTATGGCTATTTCATTCGTTCAAGTAAATATTGGCCGGACAACAATATTGATTCCATCGAATTCTTGGGCATTTCGATCTCATCTAATAGGGTCTTAGCACGATTCCAATGGTTTTTTGCTTCCATTAGACAATATTCTTTAGCTTTCATATCATCTAATATTTTCTTTATTTCATTCACGTCCCTATTTTCAGAAGAAGATTCATAAATAGATTTCAGCTTAGAATATTGGTCACTTGAAGCGTTGTTCAAACCATAGACAATTGGTAAACTTTTCTTCCCACGCCTTAAATCTATTCCGATTTGCTTTCCCGTCTCCGAATCTCCCCATATATCTAAAATATCGTCGATTATCTGGTAAGCGAGGCCAAGTTCGAGACCCAAGACCCCAAGTGCTTCACTTCTACTACCCGCGCCTTCAGCAATGACAGCACCCATTTCAAAAGCACATTTGAAAACAGACGCAGTTTTGTTTTTGATCATATTGTCATACTGTGGAAGGCTCACATTTAATTGGGTTTCAAATAAAAGATCATTGTACTGGCCTTCACAAAGAGCAAGGCACGTTTCATCAAGAAATCTTGCCGCGGCAATGACTCTATCATGAGCAACACCTTTATCCAATAAATCTAACAATGTTAGACGGGAAACAGCATACATCCCATCACCCGCATTTATCGCCTGAGATTTACTCCAATTGTTCCAAACTGTAGGGCGCCCTCGTCTAAGAAAGCTCTCGTCTTGGATATCATCATGAATCAACGAAAAATTATGCAGTAATTCTATAGCCGCAGCTCCTGGCAAAGCTTTATCTACATCTCCGCCGCACCCTTCAACTGAAACAAGCATCAAAGAAGGTCGTATATATTTACCTGGGTAGCTTAAAGAACCTTTTTCCCAACCTAATTGATGACGCATCATCTCGTATAGCTCATGGTGTTTCGATTGGAAAAGTTCTGTCATATAAGAATCGAGTGCCGGCCTATAAAGTTCTAGCGCTCCCGGGATTTTATGCGACATATTATTTAACTAACAGGCTGTGGTTCGTCCTGGTTATCGTTAGACGATATTCCAAGAAAATCAAAGATTTCTTCAGCTGTAACACCACCTTCACGCAAGATACGTGGCGGAGAAGTAGTCATGTCTAGAATAGTAGATGGCGTTCCAGAGCAAATTTCATCGGAGGGGATCAAATAATCTAACCAAGTTCCTATTTCGCTCTCCGCTTGCTCAGCTGATACGGCCTCAGAGAAACCGGATCGGTTAGCGCTAGTTCCAACTATCGGACCACCGAATTCTTCGATCAAGTTCAAAGCGACTTCACTTGAGGGCATTCTAACGGCTATGGTGTCTGAACCTCCTGACACAATATTTGGCACTTTAGAATGCCTATTAAAGACTATAGTCAGAGCTCCAGGCCAGAAATGTTTTATAAGTTTTTCTTCCGATTTAGATAATTTATTCACAAGTTGTTTTATTTGATCTATTTGAGAGATCAAGACAGGAAGTCCGTGATCTTTATTGCGATTCTTTGCACTAAATATTCTTTTGACAGCACTTTCATTAAACGCGTCGGCTCCAAGTCCATAAACAGTATCTGTTGGAAAAGCCACCATTCCACCGGATCTCAATACGACGGCTGCAGCTCGAATATTAAGGTCTCTAATCACGCCCATCCCTCCTTGACCGAGTATACCACGGACGCTAACCTGAAAACTCCTAGAAAATGACTGTTAAACCAAGATTTTCTAATAAGTTTGTACTAAAGTAAAAGAACAACGATTAATAGTTTGATTGAAAAGATTTGAAATGGAAATCACCACTAATATTGACGAATCCCCAAAAAGGCCAATACTGGTAGTTGATTTCGGGTCACAATACAGTATGTTAATCGCTAGACGGATAAGAGAACTAGAGGTTTATTGCGAAGTTATAAGCCCAACTAGAACCATCGAAGAGATCCATGCCATGAAGCCCTTAGGAGTGATTCTCTCTGGAGGACCGGCAAGTGTCTACGATAACAATGCTCCAACCACAAATGTAGAATTACTAAAATCAACACTGCCTGTGTTGGGTATTTGTTATGGAATGCAACTTATGGCATACCAACTAGGCGGTAAGGTTAATCCATCAAAAAATCAAGAGTATGGAAAATCTTATTTAAAAATAGAAAAAAATGAATCTATGCTTTTTGATGGACTACCATCACAGATAGATGTATGGATGAGCCATGCAGATAAAGTAGAAATTTTACCTAGTGATTTTGAATCTATAGGACTATCAATGAATTCCCCTTATGCAGCGATGGCAAACTCGAACAAAAAATACGGTATTCAGTTCCATCCAGAAGTCATTCATACTCCAATGGGTAAAGAAATACTAGCAAATTTTTTGTTCAAGATTTGTGAAGCAGACAAAAATTGGACACCAGCTCAATTTGTGGAAACCACTGTAAATCAAATAAAGAAACAAGTAGGCAATCAACAAGTAATCTGTGGTTTATCAGGAGGTGTAGATTCTGCGGTCGCAGCATCTTTAGTTCATGAGGCAATAGGAGAGCAATTAACCTGCATCTTTGTAGATAACGGATTGCTGCGCAAAGGAGAATCTGAATCGATTATTGAAGATTTTTCAGATCATATGAAAATGTCCTTAGTTCACGTAAAAGCAAAAGATCGATTTCTTGCAATCCTTTCAGGAGTCACCGATCCTGAACAAAAGCGAAAATTGATTGGCAACGAATTCATATCGGTTTTTGAAGAAAATGCGAAACAATTAGGGAATTCTAAATTTTTGGTACAAGGAACCACCTACCCTGATGTAATTGAAAGTATGGTAGATGACAGCGGAGTGGGTGCAGTAATTAAGTCACATCATAACGTTGGTGGATTGCCAGAAAATATGAATCTAGAACTTGTAGAACCTATCCGGGACCTATTTAAAGATGAGGTACGAAAAGTAGGGACCACTATGGGATTACCAGATAGTATTGTTTGGAGACAGCCTTTTCCGGGGCCTGGCCTTGCAATAAGAATCATAGGAGATATAACTTCAGACAAATTAGAGATCCTTACAGAGGCAGACTATATAGTCACAAACGAAATTGAAAAAGCTGGGTTAACCAAAGAGACATGGCAAGCTTTTGCGGTTTTAACAAATTCAAAATCAGTAGGAGTTATGGGAGATGATCGTACATACGGCTATGTCATAGCAGTTAGAGTAGTTCACAGTGAAGATGCCATGACTGCAGATTGGGCCCGGCTTCCCTACGAAGTATTAGAAACCATATCAAGTAGAATCATAAACGAAGTACCAAACGTAAACAGAGTCGTTTACGATATAACATCAAAACCGCCAGGTACGATCGAGTGGGAGTAGATTCCATCTACTAATCTATTGTTTATAAACGTTTTAAGAGAAAGGATTTAAGAATGATTACCCGTTACACCAGCCCGAAAGCACCAGAACCAGCGCCCGAGCGTTGGTCTAACTGCATTGTCTCCGATGGCATCGCATACTTTTCTGGCTTAACATCGCGAAATGCCGATGGCGTGACTATCGACGGGGCGGATGAATACGAGCAAACCAAAATCATCTTCGAGAAACACAAGGCGTTGATTGAGGCCGCTGGGGGCAAGATGGCGGACTTTACCAAGCTCACCATTTATGTCACGCGTATTCAGAACAACACACAGGTGTGGAAGGCCAGGGCCGAGTTTTTTGAAGGCGATTTTCCTGCCTGTTCCCTAGTCGAAGTCTCGAACCTGGCCGGGCCAGACATCTACGTGGAAATTGAAGGTGTCGCACATATCGGAAAAGGCGCCCGTTAAAGTCTGAAAAATACATGATAGGAACAAAGACTTACAAAGTTGGATTTTATAACTAATTTTATTTCCGTACTTCATCTTCCTACCAGTTGGTGGAAAAAGTTGGTTCTATTGAGTTTGTCTGCTTTTTTTATCAATGTAGGAATAGATCATTTTGTTAATCCAGATTTCTATATATCCATTATGCCTCCCAATTTCCCTTTACATTCTGAGGCAGTATATATCAGTGGCTTTTTTGAACTACTGGGAGGCATCTGTGTTTTGATTCCTCGACTGCGCAGAATAGCTGGTTGGGGATTAGTTGCCCTTTTAATTGCTGTTTATCCCGTTAATATTTATATGGCTATTACACCGGAGAATTTTCCTGATACCCCAGTTGCACTACTCTATTTTCGTCTCCCTCTGCAGTTTATATTTTTCTATTGGGCTTACTCGGTAACACGGCCCACCTATAATCCAACTGATCAAAAGACATAATCTAGTCATTAAGTCGGAATAAAAAGGAAATCGCGACTATATATGCCGTTCATTTGGTATTAATTCCTAAATGTGGTATTGTCGTAGCCAGAACCTGTAGCAATGGGAAAATATAGGGGGAGGCAAAATGTTAGAGACTCTTTTTGGTTTAAACAAAGCAGGTACCTCGGTCCGAACCGAGTTAATGGCTGGCTTAGCAACCTTTCTTACGATGGCTTACATCACGGTTGTTAACCCAGGAATTCTAAGCACTGAAGGAACCGGAATGGAATTCGGTGCTGTGTTCACAGCTACGATCATCGCGTCAGTTGTTGGAACATTGATAATGGGACTATGGGCAAACTGGCCGATCGCACTAGCACCAGGGATGGGTTTAAACGCCTTCTTTACCTTTAGTGTGATTTTTGGCCAAGGCTACACCTATTCCCAGGCGTTAACAGCTGTTCTGGTTGCAGGTATTGTCTTTGTGATACTTTCAGTTACTCCAGCACGCAAATACATTATCAATTCTATCCCGAAGAGCATGAAATTAGGTATCGGCGCGGGCATCGGCCTTTTCCTCGCAATTATTGGGTTCCAGAATGCAGGAATTGTGATTGATAATCCGGCAACATTAGTAGGACTAGGTGATCTCGCATCAGCTCCTGTCCTGCTTGCAGGTCTTGGTTTTATTATCATTACTGTGCTAGATAAACGTGGGATACCGGGGGCTATTATCATTGGGATTCTTACCGTTGCTGCAATTGCATGGGCAACCGGTGTGTCTTCATTAAGTGGTGTAGTAGGCTCTGTGCCAAACCCAACGCATGCCTTTTCACTAGATTTTTCCTTATTAGCAACAGCTGGTTTTATGGGTACAGCTTTTGCCTTCCTGTTTGTAGATTTTCTTGACACAGCAGGAACGCTCACATCTGTAGCCAATGTTGCTGGTAAGATCAATGATGACGGAGAAGTTGAAGATATTGACCGAGCGTTGCTGGCTGATTCTTCTGCAACAGTCGTTGGTGCACTAGTAGGCACGTCCAACACTACGTCGTACATAGAAAGTGGTGCCGGTGTCAAAGAAGGTGGCCGCACTGGATTAACTGCGGTTACAGTAGCTGCTCTATTTGCAGCCTGCCTGATCTTTGCACCATTGGCACAGTCAGTGCCAGCTTTCGCAACGGCTCCAGCCCTGATATTCATTGCAGCCTATTTCATAAGGAATTTAAAGGATATCGACTGGGATGATGTATCAGAATATGCACCAGCTGTTCTGGCTGCAATAGTGATGCCATTGACCTATTCGATTGCTTATGGAATCGCTCTTGGATTTATCGCATATGTCGTTATCAAGGCGTTAGCCGGTAAATTAGAAGCACTGAATTATGGATCGATAGGTATAGCAATTGCATCAGTACTGTTCTTCGTGGCGCAGGCTTTAGACATTGCAGGCTAATTGAGAATTTTATAGGCCAGGCTGGTTTATACCAGCCTGGCCTATTTCTCGATAATTAACCAACATTCTTAGCACTAGATAATCTGAATAGATTTCAACTTCAGTTGGTATTATTTCATTACCGATGATGAAATAATGCGGCTTCTAATCAATTTAATAATAATTTCAGGCATTCTGTAAAGCTGCGCCTGAATTCTTTGTTGTATACTCTTACTTGGGAATTCTTTGAGGGATGAATTTGATGAAAAAAATCATGGTTGTGGGAGGCGGCGGTCGCGAACACGCTATAACTTGGAAATTATCCCAAAGTAACAGTATAAAAGATCTTTGGGTCGCACCTGGTAACGGAGGATCCCAGAAATTAGCGGAATCGATTAACGTAAACCCTAACGATATTGATGGCATCGTTTCGGCAGCAAAATCTAGAAACATAGATCTGGTAGTTATAGGGCCGGAAGACCCACTCGCTCTTGGGATTGTAGATGCTCTGGAGGAAGTCGGGATTAAATCCGTAGGTCCTAGCAAAAATGCAGCCCAAATTGAAGCAAGTAAGATTTTCGCAAAGAATTTAATGGACTCTGCCAATATACCTACCGCTAAATGGCAATCTTTTGATCAAGCACAGAGTGCAATAGAACATATACAAAAATGTGAAATGCCAATTGTAATAAAAGCGGATGGACTCGCCGCAGGTAAGGGAGTTGCGGTGTGCCAAAATATATCCGAAGCAGAGATCTTTATTAATCAACTTATGATTTCAAAAACTTTCAAAGGCGCTGGAAATACAATACTCATCGAAGAGTGTCTAAATGGAAAAGAAGCAAGTATCTTTGTTCTATGCGATGGAGAAAGCTCAATAATGACTATTCCAGCGTGTGATTACAAAAGAATAGGTGACAATGATCTAGGACCCAATACCGGTGGAATGGGTAGTTACAGCCCTCCAGAATTTTTGTCTGCTAGAGAGTTATCTGAAATAGAAACATCCATCGTTCAACCAACACTCAAACAATTGGAGCAACAAGGTATTCCCTATAAAGGTACCTTATATATAGGTTTAATGATTACCGAAACCGGAGCAAAAGTATTGGAATTTAACTGTAGAATGGGCGATCCAGAGACTCAAGTTATTCTACCAAGGCTAGACCATGATCTCCTAGAAATCTATGAATCCATAACAACGGGGACACTCTCAGAATTAAATATCAAGTGGTCTTCTGAAGCGACAGTAGGTTTAGTTATCGCATCTGAAGGATACCCAGAAAACCCAAAAACTGGAATTCCTATAACAGGATTAGATAAACTGGATAAAGATATCCTTGCTTTCCATTCAGGTACGACAAGGAAAGGGGAAACTGTAATCACCAGTGGAGGAAGAGTTTTAACACTCGTATCAACCGGAGCGAGCATTGAAGAAGCGCGAAACAAGTTATACCAAAATGTAGATAGAATCTATTTCGAAGGAATGCAATACAGAACAGATATAGGTTTAAGAGCAATTCATAATATGTGAAGGAGTTATGCAATGCCACTAGTAGGAATCGTAATGGGTAGTAAATCTGATGCTAAATATGCTGAAGAGACTCAGAAAGTTCTAGATGAACTTTCTATTGAGTATGAAACAAGAATAATATCTGCACACCGTAAGCCAAAAGAAACAGGTGAATACGCCAAAACCGCAGAAGAAAGAGGAATAGAAGTTATGATAGGGCTTGCAGGTGCAGCTGCAGCACTTCCAGGAGTTCTATCGAGTTGGAGCACCATCCCAGTTATAGGTGTTCCTTTGCCAGGAACTGATCTAAATGGCATCGATTCTCTTTATAGCATTGTCCAAATGCCGCCAGGAGTTCCCGTAGCAACGGTTGCCATAGGCAGTATGGGTGCAAGAAACGCAGCATATCTGGCAGCAAGCATACTTAGCTTAAAACACGAATCTATTAAATCAAATTATAAAACTTTTAGAGATAATCAATCCGCCAGTTAACGGAAAAGGAAGCGAAATAATGATTGATCGATATGCCCGTCCACAAATGAAAAGTGTCTGGCAAGACGAAAATAAATTCAATAAATGGCTAGAAGTAGAGTTGGCAGTTTGCGAAGCATGGGTCGAAGAAGGGTCCATACCCAAAGAAGTGCTACCAAAATTAAAAAAAGCAACTTTTAACATGGAAATATGGGAGCAGGCTTTCTCAAGGACTCGTCACGATGTAACAGCTTTCCTTGAGTCCGTTTCTGCAAGTATCGGTCCAGAAAGTCGTTTCATACATCTCGGGCTCACAAGTAGTGATGTTTGGGATACAGCCACTGGGCTTCAATTACGTGAATCTTGTGACCTAATCCTAGACGGGGTCAATAACTTAGAGCAGATATTGGTAAAGCAAGCAAAAAAATATAAGCATACTCTAATGGTCGGAAGGACACATGGTATTCACGCAGAACCAACGACTTTTGGATTCAAATTAGCTCTCTGGGTTGAAGAGCTACGCAGAGGGAAAAAACGCCTGATCGAAGCAAAGGAAATGATTTCTGTAGGAAAACTTTCTGGAGCAGTAGGCACACACGCTACCCTCCCACCATCGGTTGAAAAAACGGCATGTAATTTGCTCGATCTAATACCGGAACCAATAGCAAGCCAAATAATTCCTCGTGATCGTCACGCACAATTTACTACAACGTTAGCTTTAATAGCAGCTTCTTTAGAGAAATTTGCAACCGAAATTAGGTCGCTACAAAAAACTGAGGTCATGGAAGTAGAGGAACCTTTTGGAGAAGGACAAACGGGTTCATCCGCAATGCCACATAAACGTAATCCTGAATTATCAGAACGGGTTTGTGGATTAGCAAGGATAGTTAGAGGAAACGCGATGGCATCTATAGAAAATATTTCTTTATGGCATGAACGCGATATCTCCCATTCGTCAGCGGAAAGAATAATATTCCCAGATACATGCATGGCGCTAGACTATATGCTATATATTTTCTCTGACGTTATGGAAAATTTAACAGTAAACGAAAATAATATGTATCAAAATATGGAATCAACACGGGGTCTATTATTTTCACAGAGGGTTTTACTAAATTTAATTGAAAAAGGGTTGAGCAGAACGGACGCTTATAAAATAGTTCAAGATACTGCAGCAGAATCTTGGAAAGACCGCTCTGATTTCAGAGATTTAATCAAAAATAATAGCAAAGTAACGGGGCTAATTGATAATAAAGAATTAGATTCCTTATTTGAGTACGAATACTATACGAGATATATAGATAACTCTTTCAATCAAATAGGCTTGATTTAACATCAAATCCGTACGTTCGATACCTAAGCTTAGTTACTATTACCTAGCTATAAGAGACCAGATCTATCCGCAATTGACACAGCAAGCGTCAACAAAATGGCCAGGAGTTGGCTCTATTAGGTGCATAGTATCCGTACCATTTGTGCACTCGTGAGATGGATCAGGACACCTAGTTTTAAAAACGCATCCAGGAGGAGGGTTTGTCGGACTAGGTAAATCTCCTTCAAGAACTATTCGCTCTCGACCACGCTCTATAACAGGATCAGGTATAGGAACTGCAGACAATAGAGCACGAGTGTAAGGGTGGAGTGGGTTCTCATAAAGTTCGTCTCTCTCAGCTAATTCCACAACATGGCCGAGATACATAACGGCTATTCGATCACTAATATGTCGGACTACCGATAGATCATGAGCAATGAACATGTACGTCAAACTAAATTGCTCTTGTAGTTCTTGCAACAAGTTTATAACTTGAGCTTGAATCGAGACATCTAAAGCCGATACGGGCTCATCCGCTATGATCAATCCTGGCCTAACCGCCAAAGCGCGAGCTATTCCAATTCTTTGCCTCTGGCCACCAGAAAATTCGTGAGGGTACCGATCTCTCATATAAGGATTTAACCCAACTACTCTTAGTAATTCTTCTACTTGCTCAGCATAATCTTCTTTAGACTTAGCTAAACCATGAATCTGAATTGGCTCTCCAATAATGTTTCCCGCTGTCATTCTAGGGTTTAAAGAGCTGTATGGATCTTGAAAGATCATCTGCATCCTACGACGCATTGATCTCATTTGCTTAGCTTTCAATTGTGTTAGTTCTTGGCCTTCAAATACGATTTCTCCACCTGTAACATCATAAACTTGCATAATTGAACGTCCAAGTGTGGTTTTACCACAACCAGATTCTCCAACAACGCCAAGTGTCTCACCTTGTTGAACATTGATGGTAACATCGTCCACTGCCTTAACGTGGCCAATTAGCTTGGGTAATATTCCCCTAGAGTTCACTGGGAACCACATCTTTAGATTCTTTACTTCAAGAATATTTTCAGTTTCAGTAGTCATTTATTTCCTCTCAGTCGCTGTAGTTACGTCGACCCAACACGCTTTATGATGATCAGTTTCTCCCTCTACTAGTTCCATTGGTGGATACTCAGTCGCACACTTATCAACAGCGAACTTACATCTCGGCCTAAAAGGGCATCCGCCAGGCAAATTCATCAAATCCGGAGGCATACCTTCTATAGGTTCAAGTTTGTCACCTTTATCAGAATCTAATCGAGGAACGGAAGCTAACAATCCCAATGTGTAAGGGTGCCTTGGATTAGCATAAATCACATCTGCAGGGCCTGATTCTATTATCCTGCCCGCATACATAACATTTACCCAATCTGCATACCTCGCTACGACACCAAGGTTATGAGTAATTATGATAACAGCGGTTCCTAATTCTTCATTCAATCTCTGGATTAACTCGAGGATCTGAGCCTGAATTGTAACGTCCAACGCAGTTGTCGGCTCATCAGCGATCAATAATCTTGGCTCACAGCTCAGCCCCATAGCAATCATAACTCTTTGGCGCATACCCCCACTAAATTGGTGCGGATAGTCATGTAGCCTACTAGCCGCATCTGGGATTCCCACCAAATCGAGTAATTCGGCTGCACGTTCCCAACCCTGTTCTTTAGTCATCCCCTTATGTGTCTCAACGGCTTCAGATAATTGTTGTCCTATAGTTAAGACAGGGTTTAGAGAAGTCATAGGCTCCTGAAATATCATTGCGATATCGGCACCACGTACCCTTAGAACATCTTCGTCCGACATGGTGATCATATCCTCACCATTAAGGATTGCTTGACCATTCTCTATTTTCCCTGGGGGCCAAGGAATTAAGCGCATCACCGACAAAGCTGTTACGCTTTTGCCTGAGCCACTTTCTCCCACCACACCCACAATTTCACCTTCGTGAACGTTGTAGCTTACATTATCTACTGCATTAACTATCCCATCAGCAGTGTAAAATTTAGTTACAAGGTTTTTAATTTCGAGAACAGGTTTTCCCTTTTTTTGTGTAGACACGGATCCTCCTCTAGATTAATAGATTACCAATTTCATCCGTTACTTATACTTTAATATGGGGAAGAGGAGACTCGAACTCCTACGCCTCGCGGCACATGATCCTAAATCATGCTCGTCTGCCAATTCCGACACTTCCCCAATTATAACTCAATATTGAAAATATTATATCCATATACTTAAGTGTGACCCGCCCAGGACTCGAACCTGGAACCCGCTGATTAAGAGTCAGCTGCTCTGCCAATTGAGCTAGCGGGCCCCGTAGCGGAGTATATTGAGCTATTTATCCAGTATAAAATTTCTCCTACCAACTCTATTTAAAAAATAAATTCCCATCAGAGGTAAAACCTCATTTAGGGGCGAAGTTATCATGTACAATCCCGCTCGTCAACGTTTTAAGGGTATATTAGCCAATATATCTTTTATAAGAGGTTGATATAATACTAATCATGACTATGTACCAAACAATAAAGACCATCCCTGTTTCTGGAAAGAGAGTTGTTGTTCGTGTTGATTACAATGTGCCTTTTGACAAAAAAACGGGGGGTATTTCTGACGACTCTCGAATAAAGTTAACTTTACCAAGTTTGGAATATCTTATCGACCAAAATGCAAAGATAATTCTGATATCTCATAGGGGCCGTCCATCGGGCAAAAGTGAATCGTTTTCTTTAAAACCTATTGGGGAACGTCTAAGTTCACTTCTTGGCATTAATGTTCCTGTGTTAGATGATTGTATTGGAGACGAGATCATCGCAAAAACCCTATCGTTACCACCAGGAGGCATCGTACTACTAGAGAACCTTAGATTTTATGAAGAGGAAGAGGCCAACGACCAGGCTTTCTCGTATGCGTTATCGTTATTAGGAGATTACTACGTGAATGAAGCATTTAGTGTTTCACACAGAGCACACGCATCAATTGAATCACTGCCACAATTAATGCCCAGCGTAGCCGGGTTCCTTATGGAAAAAGAAATATTTGAACTCGGACGGATACTGAGAACCCCCTCAAAACCCTTATCCTTAATTATGGGAGGGGCAAAAGTTTCAGACAAAATGAACCTCATGGAAAAATTAGTGCCACTATCTGAAAATATTCTAGTTGGCGGAGGAATGGCAGCAGCATTCCTCCGTGCATCCGGCCATAACATAGGAACCAGTATGCTAGAACCAAACGGAGAAGTTCTGGCAAGGAAAATTGTTTCTGTGGCCAAAACCAACAAAACGAACTTACTAATCCCCGAAGATGTTCTTATTTCTGACAGTATTTCTAACTCAGGATTTTTTCAAACTGTTAAAGTCGATTCGATCTCATCAAATCAAATGATAGTTGATATAGGACCGAAAACGACTTCTAATTTCTCAAAAATATTAGAGACCAGTCAAACAATCTTATGGAACGGCCCAATGGGAATCTTCGAAGTAGATGAATTTTCAAACGGAACTAAGGAAATCGCACAGGCTATTGAAGAACAAGCTAATAATGGAGGAATTACACTCTTAGGAGGGGGTTCTACTGCAGAAGCGGCAAAGAAATTTGGTATATTAGATAAAGTAACCCATGTATCCACTGGAGGAGGGGCCTCACTGCAATTTCTTGAAGGAAAAGATATGCCTGGAATTAAACACTTGCTAACCGATTCTAGCGAAAATAAATGAGGGAATAATGTCGAACTTTGAATTAATAAGCTCTATATCCAAAAAAACCAGCAGCAAAATTGTATTTCTTGTCGTAGATGGGCTCGGAGGGTTAATTCACCATGATATCGGAATGACGGAGTTGGAAGCTGCTTCTACCCCAAACCTTGACCGTCTAGCAAGAACAGGAACCACTGGATTAACAATACCAGTTGAACATGGTGTCACACCTGGTAGCGGCCCAGGGCATCTAGCTCTTTTCGGATACGATCCATTCAAATATCAGATTGGACGAGGAATATTAGAAGCTCTAGGTCTTGAAATGCAAGTGGGTCAAAATAGCATCGCAGGGAGAGGTAATTATTGTTTGTTAGATGCTGAAGGGAAAATAACGGATAGAAGAGCAGGCCGATTGAGTACGGAACAGAATCTAGAACTTACTGAAACATTGAGCAACATAAACATAGATGGTGCCACGATCGATATTAAAGCAGGTAAAGAGCACCGAGCAGCTATTGTTTTTAATCCAACGAACGATGCTAAATTTAGCGACCAAATAACCGATAGTGATCCCCAGCAAACAAATGTTTTTCCTAACCAAGTTAAAGCCATTACAAAAAACGCCTCGGAAACTGCATCCATAATCCAATCTTTCCTCGAACAAGCAAACACTATTCTTCGAGAGTCTTCTGAAGCAAATGGAATCATTTTGCGAGGTTTTTCTAGTAAACCGAAAATCCCACTGATGAAAAAAATATATAAACTTAACCCAGTTTGTATAGCAAGCTACCCCATGTACAAAGGATTATCTCAAATGCTAGGAATGAGCGTTGCACCAACAGGTGACACATTCGCCGACCAATTAGATACACTCGAGGATCAATGGGAAAATCATGATTTCTTTTTCGTTCATTACAAACCAACTGATTCTGCCGGTGAAGATGGTAATTTCACAGAAAAAGTAAATGCTCTGGAAAGTTTAGATCAAGAGCTACCCAAAATTCTTCAACTTGATCCGGATGTTTTAGTTGTAGCAGGAGATCACTCAACCCCGAGCGTTATGGCGGGCCACTCCTGGCATCCAGTACCTTTTGTGATAAGCTCTGCGATGAACCAAAATGGAGAAACAGAAAAATTCACCGAGAGAGAAGCAAAAAAAGGTGCTCTAGGGACGATTCAAGCAACAGATTTAATGCCTTTGGCTTTGGCACACTCAGGAAAATTAGAGAAGTTCGGTGCATAAGAAATTAAGGAACTAAAATGAGTGACATAATTATAGCTGGAAATTGGAAAATGAATAACAATACCCAAGAAGCCGCAAAATTAGTACAGGCAATTAAGGAAAACGTTAAATCTATCAATAATGTTGAAATAATTTTATGCCCTCCTTTTACCGCTCTCAATAAAGTCTCAGAATTAACCAACGAAACAAATATAAAAGTGGGAGCTCAAAATGTCTTCCACGAAGACAAAGGAGCTTTCACAGGAGAAATCTCACCAAGAATGATAAAAGAGTTTTGTGATTATGTAATTATTGGTCACTCTGAAAGACGTCTACTTTTGGGGGAAACAAACCAAGTTATTAGCAAAAAGATAACCGCTGCTATAAAGGAAGGCTTACATATCATTCTTTGCGTGGGCGAAACATTGGAGCAAAGAGAACTGGGAGAAACTCAAGTAGTCATTAATACACAGCTAACCGAATCATTATCTAAAGTAAAAGAATTCAAAAATATAACCATAGCTTATGAACCTGTATGGGCAATAGGCACCGGTGTTTCTGCCTCCATTGCAGATTGTAAAAAAGGAATGGACACCATACGTTCAATTATCGAAGAAATGTATGGAACTTTACCCATGCAATCATCGAAGGTGCTTTACGGTGGAAGCGTAAATCCTCAAAACATTGAATCTCTGTTAAGCGATGCCGGGATTGACGGTGGATTAATAGGCGGTGCATCTTTGGATCCTGAGAGTTTTATAGCGATTATCAATAAATCAGAACTATTTTCCTCAAAAACAGCTACCAATGACTAGCATAGAGGATCAACCGCAACTAGAATATTAATAACATAATTTTCCAGGAGGATTATCCCATGGCCAACGACCGCAAAATTAGAATTGGAGTTATAGGTGCAGGTGGGCACAGTAAAAGGCGAGTTTTACCAGAATTAAATGAGATTCCGGAAGTGGAGTTAGTAGCAGTAGCTAATAGATCAAAAGAGTCAACCGATGAAGTTGCAAAAACTTTTGGATTCGACCGAGCCGAAGAAGATTGGAAAGCTATAGTCAATTCGGAAGATATCGATCTTATCTATAATGGGACTCAAGCACCCGAACATCATGCTATTATTCTTGACGCTATATCCAATAATAAGCACGTTTTCACACTTAACCCTCTAGCAATGACTTCTCAACAAGGTGAAGAAATAGTTAAGGCACTCCAACAAAATCCTGAAGTCAAATTCAAACAATATCCCTCATTCGCCCAACATCCCTACGCTAGAGAAGATGAAATTGTATTAGATTTACTAAAATCCAACCGATTGGGAAGAATATTAACTGCAAACGTGACTTGGCATACGCCATACCTCGCTCTTGCAAGTTATCAAGAGGTAATGCACAGATGGGTCGGTAATCATAAGAGGGTCCTGGGTTACAGGAAGCAATATGAAATTGGCGGAGAAACAGTACATGGGAGGCCCGTAAAAAGAGGATTAACCTCAGTCATAGCTGAGCTAGAAAATGATATATCAGTGACTTATACCCATAACACTGTTGTTTCAGAATTGCTTAGAAAACCAAAAGTGGAAATACATGGAGAAGATGCCTCTCTTGTTGTTTATGCGGGACAGCTAAATTATGCTTCTCAGGACGAGGGAGAGCTAAACCATGAAGATCCTTCAATATTTATATCAAATGCTTCTACGGGTCAAATGGAACCTGTTGAAATACCAAATCACTTAAAAGATTCATGGAATGACCCAAGGGGTGTTTTGGTTGAAAAACAATTCATTGAATGGTTATTAGCTGGAGTGACACCATCTCCAATACTTTTAGACGCCGTTATAGCTCTAAAAAGTCTGGATTTTGCAGAGGGCTTCGTAGCTTCCATGAGACAAGAAAATACTTGGATTGATCTTCCAGATAGATCCTAGAAAAGTGTTGGGGTATCATTGGTCGATCTTATAGCGATTATAGGACCAACTGCTACCGGGAAATCTCGGTTCGCCATAGAATTGGCTGAATCTGTTAACGGAGAAATCATCAATGCAGATAGTAAACAAATCTATAAATATATGGACATTGGTACAAGTACTCCAGATGCATTTCAGATAGCCAAAGTAAAACATCACATGTATCAACTGGTCAATCCAGACCAGCCATTCTCTCTTGGAGTTTACTTAGATCATGCTAGGCAAACGATAGATGATGTTCTCAAAAAAGATAAGCTACCTATATTAGTCGGAGGAACAGCTCAATATATATGGGCAATTTTAGAAGGCTGGCAAGTTCCTCGTGTACCCCCAAACCCATCGTTAAGGACTCAACTAGAAAATTTAGCAGATACAGAAGGAGCCCATAATTTACACACCAGACTAACAAATAGTGACCCTGTTGCTGCTGAGAAAATACACCCAAATAATGTCAGAAGGGTAATCCGTGCATTAGAGGTTATAGACCAAACTGGTGAGATGTTCTCTAAATTAAGCGCAAGAAAAACTCCCGACTGGAAAGTAAAAATCATTGGGCTAACAATGGATAAGCAGAAGCTACAAAAAGCGATATCTGACAGAGTTTTAGAGCAATTCGAAGCTGGTTGGCCCGAAGAGGTTAAAATTTTACGAGAAAAAGGTTATACAGAGGAATTACCATCGTTATCGGCTTTAGGCTACAAGGAAATTGGGCAATATATCGATGGGCATATTACAATGGAAGCAACACTATCACAAATAACGAAATTGACACATCGGTTTAGTAGAAAACAATATGGGTGGTTTCGATTATCAGATCCTAGAATTGGTTGGATAGATCAATTAGAAAAACCTTCTCCTAAAATAGTCGGAAAGGTTATAACTGATTTAAATTTACAATAGATAAATTATTGCAATCAGATTATCATCATTAGGTACCAGAAAATACTCTCGACCCTATAGGAAAGAATTTAACAAATGGATTTTCATAAAATACAAGGAACCGGCAACGATTTTATTGTTTGCCACGATCTAAGTGAAGAGGAAACCAACTGGGCCGAGCTTGCAACCAAAGTCTGTAACAGACGCTTTGGAATAGGGGCTGATGGTTTGATCCTAGTGAAACGAGGAACTTCGTCAGATATCTCAATGCGTATGTTTAATCCTGACGGAACTGAATCTGAAATGTGTGGTAATGGGATTCGATGCGTTGCTAAATTCGCTTATGATGAAGGACTTGTTGACAATCCTAGCAATATAACAATTGCAACTGGTTCAGGGATATATGAAGTTTGGTCAACCGTGGACTCAAATGGAAAAATAGAAAAAGTTAGAGTTGATATGAATAAACCGATCGTTGAGCCCAGTAAAATTCCCGTAACCATTGATTCAAACGGCCCAATTATAGACTACCCAGTCAATATTCATAATAATGATCTCAACCTAAGTTTTATATCGATGGGCAACCCTCATGCGATACATTTCTATGACGGAGATTTGGAATCAGTAAATCTGGAAGATCTAGGTCCTCAAGTTGAGTCACATTTACTATTCCCAAATAAAACAAATTTCGAAATAGTAAACGTGCTAAACAAAGAGTCACTGAAAGTAAGAGTCTGGGAAAGAGGAGCAGGTATAACCCTAGCATGCGGTTCAGGTGCATGTGCCTCTTTCGCAGCAGCTCATCTCAAAGGATTAGTTGGAAATCGAGCAGATGTCGAACTTCCTGGGGGCACACTGGTTATCGAATGGGACGGAGAGGGTTCAGTATATATGACCGGTTCAGTAGAAACTGTGTTCACTGGAAACATTTAACCCCATTTTTTGCATGAGTTATCGCGTAGTTACCGTATGTGTTTCGTTGAGAACCGGCCTTTTCATTGATAAATATAAGTAGACGGAAATTGCCCCAGGTAACGCCAAACTCAGAAACGCTAACCTATAACCATCTGCACCATATATGTCATACATGAATCCGGCATATACTGGAGCAACTATACCCGATATCGAAGACAAGAATTGCTGGGTGCCAAGTAAGGAGCCATAGGCTTTTCTTCCAAAAAATTCACCTAGGATCGCAAGCCTTCCTGGATTACCTAATCCAAATCCAAATCCAAATACCACCGCATATATAATGCCAACGATTGGGTTATAGATTACCACGAACATTATGGCCCCTAAAAATTGGAGGGCCCAAGCTCCTGCCACCACTTTACGCGTGTCGTACATATCAACAAGTATCCCTCCAACTATCCTGCCTGGGAAGCTAGCAAGCGGCCACAATGTAACAAGAGTTGCTGCCCAAACGTCTGGCAAACCAAAACTCTTAAAAGCTACGTATTGATGTATAACTAGAGCAGAAAAAAAAGTAAACCCACACATTGATGACATGGCATATTTCCAATAGGCTGAAGTCCGAAGAGCTTGTTTTAGAGAAAAGTCTTGACCTTGTTTGATATTTAAATCATCGGTCATAGGTTTATCATCGCCATCAGGGAATAAACCGTAGGATTCGGGTGAACGCCGCATCACTATAGCGAGCGGAATACAAATAACCCATGTAGCTATCCCCATATAAATTAAAGTCTCTCTCCAAGAAAAAAATGCTATCATCGCCACTATGACAGGCACTAGAAGTGAACTAAGTCCAGGCCCATACGAAACTAAAGCCATGGCGCGCCCTCTCTTACGAACAAACCATGCATTCACTGCGGTATTTACAGTCAAAAATGAACCGAAACCTAAGCCAAAAGCTAATAAACCAAACGCTAAATAAAATTGCCAAAGATTAGTTATCTGGGAGAGCAAAAGAAACCCAACTCCAAGAATAAATATTCCTCCAATTAGTGACTTTCTTGGTCCAAAACGATCGGTTATATAACCCACAATAGGACCAAAAAGCCCCTGCTCTAATCGCTGGAATGCAAAAGCACCTGCCGCGACACCTGCACCCCATCCAAACTCTCCAAGTATTTCGTCAAAAAACGGTGAGAAACCATAGAAAAATACCCCGGAAGTATAAAACAGAATACCGAATCCAGATAAAGCCATCCACCATCCATAGAAAATTTTTGGCCTAGATCTTAATTTCAACATTCACCCTTGTCCTTCTTATTTAGGGACATAATGAACCGCTTTAATGCGAACCAGAGTCAATTTCTTAGTTTTTCAGTTTAGTGACTGCATCTTTTAGTGCATTAAAATCAGGCTGCTCCGGGGGTGGAACAGCTTGTTTATAGGTAATAATTCCTGAAGCATCGATAACAAAAACTGCTCTCATCGATGTCGTATACCCTGCCATTCCAGCAAAATCATTTACAGCTATTCCGTAATTCTCGATAGTTTCACGAGTATAATCACTCAAAAATTCAAAGTTTAGGTCGTTATCTGCAATAAAAGCATTTTGAACAAAAAATGAGTCAACGCTAATCCCATATACTGAAACTCCCAGTTCATTGTATTCATTCATTGAATCTCTAAATGTACATGCCTCCTGTTGGCATCCTCCGGTAAAAGCACCTGGGAAAAACACTAGCACTGCGGGCTTACTCCCTAAATCATCCAGTGTGAAACTCTTTCTCTCATTATTAACTAATGTAAGTTGTGGGGCAGATTGGCCTATTTCTGCTGACATTTTTATCTCCTCAGTTTTGATTTTTGCACAAATTCTAATAGGATTAGTGCATCGCAGTTAAAACTATAACTTATGTTAGTGGAGTTAGTTAGATAATTCGGCATTAATAATGACGATTTAAATAAAATCACAGCTATCATGAGTAAGGAAGAGTGATAAATTGAGTTGGGGATCCATTATCGGCGGCATCATCGGGGCGGTCATACATAAATCTGCGAAAATAGCGGGTGGGAAATCCAACGACCCTAATCGAATAACTTGCCCCAATTGCGGCTCTAGTTTTGAACGAAACCTCGAAGCTATCTATTGCACCTCCTGCGGAAACGATCTACGCGTAAGCCGTGTTGGCACGTACACCTTGATCGTTCTTGGAGCATATGCGCTATGGTTTGTTCATATTTTTGGAATAATGACTCCAGAAGTACAAGGTGTCCTGCTTTTTCTAACAGGAGACGAAAAATTTGCACATGCCGGAGCTTATTATTCATCTGTAAATGACTACTCAGAAACTTTATTATTTGCCACTATTTTCACCGGGGGCATTTTTACCGTACCGATCGGATTTGTGGCCGGTAAAGGCTACTTAGATGGCACCAATGGTTTTGGGCATATAAAAGCTGTGTTGGTTGGGCTATTACCCGCCCTCATACTTAACGTAATCATACTGACTATATATGTATTCTAACTAAACAAATTGTTTGGGGTACCTACTCAGCCATTTCAGGGTCAGGCTTCTTTATAGTAAGACACAAGATAGCAGACAGTAACAATGGAATAGCCAGTACGGTTAAACCAGTTCGATAATGCCCATAATAATCAAACATAAACCCCAAAAAAACAGGGGAGGCTATGGCAGGAATTCCTGCTATACCCATTTGTATCCCTGCTAGACGACCAAAAACGTTTGGCCCCCAGTACTCGGACTGAAGGGCAAATCTCACAGGGCTTATGCTTCCAGTTCCCATCCCTATCAACATCGCGCCTAGAATGGCTACCCAAGGTACCTTGGCTATCGCAAATAAAAGTGTTCCAATAAAAAGAAGGAAAATAGCATAGCTAAGGACCAATCGTTTATCAAATCTATCTGCAAGCCATCCGGCCAGAACACGAGCTGGTAAACTGGGAATTGCAAAACCCATGACAAAGATTCCAGCTGTAATCGATGCGGAAAATCCGTATGAACTTAATATATCTGCCGCGAAAGTGATAGTCGACCAGCTACCACCAACCAAGAAAGTTACTGCAACGTACTGTAGATAACTTCGACTCCAAAGTATTCGTTTAAAAGGAATACGTTTTACAGTAACGTCTCCTTGTTCTTCTTGCACTTCATCAATATCACCATCGGGATTCAACCCGTAATCTTTTGGGCTATCACGCATTACGAAATATGCCAACGGAATACAAAAGACCCAAAACCCTAATCCCGCAATGAATAATGTAGTTCGCCAACCAAGAAATGGAATCACAAAAATCCATAACCCACCAAGAATTGCAGAACTACCAGTTCCTAATACAAGAAGGGAAAATGCTAACCCCCGATTACGTTGAAACCAATTATTTAAGAGAGCAGCGACGACAACGTAAGAACCCGCACTTAAGCCAAATGCTATAACAACAAAAACCAAATAGTATTGCCAGAGGTTTTGAATCATGCTCAGTGCCATAAAACCTAAACCGGCGAAAAATAGCCCTACCAGCATGGTTTTCCTTGCACCCCATTTATCTACTATAAATCCACTAAAGGGCGCAAAAATACTGGCCTCTAGTCGGTGCAGCGAGGGAGCAACAGCAGCGACTCCACGGCTCCAACCAAATTCTGCAATAATCTCTTTAAAAAATCCGGAGAATCCCCAAAACCCAACACCATCGACGTAGAAAGCTATTAGCGCCCCGGAAGCGACCATATTCCAACCTTTAAAATACTTTGGTTTCTTGTTGACGGTGTTCTCTTCCTTGCTTATAGAATCCATATATCACCTAGCGCTTGATAACTTACTAATGATAGGAGGTCTCATCGAATAAATCATTAAAACAGATAACGCCAATGGTATTACGAGAAACATGAATGCCACTCGATAATCACTAACGTCAGCAACCCACCCTACGAATATCGGCGCTATAAATCCTCCCAAAGCTCCAATACCAATTTGTATTCCCATTAATGACCCAAAAATACTCCTGCCCCAATATTTCCCTTGTAAAGTTAGCCGTGCAGGATTACTACCACCCCACCCTATTCCATAGATAATTTCAAAAATAACAGCAATCCATATGTTATAAATAACAACGAATAACACTGCGCCAGTCAGCTGGAAGGCAAGCATACTTGCTGTAACGATTCTAGGGTCATATTTATCTGCAAGATATCCTGAATAAAATCGCATAGGTAGGCTAGCTAAAGTAAAAATCAAGATCATAAACCCTGCGGTTTGAGTACTGATCCCAAAACTCACAAGAGCGGGTATATGATGAACGACCATAGCAGCAATCGCCATTTGCTGGAAACCACAAGCAATTACATAGAGCCAATAAGATTTATGGCGCAAAACTTCTTTGAACGGAAACTCTTCCTCTTCCTCCAGCAAATCATTTTTTTCTACTTCGGAAGCTTTAAACCCATCTGGTTTCATACCATATTTTTCAGGCGCAGATCGTAAAATTAATGATAGCGGGATCGCAAATACCCACGTTGAAATCCCAACAAAATTTGCGACAGGGCGCCACCCGTGCAGATCGATGAAAAACACTATTAATGTCACTAGAATCCCACCAAAGCCAGGGCCCAGAAACGTAAGGCCCATCGCCTTCCCCCTACTTTGGACAAACCAATTACTTATCGCAGCAGCAACAATAACGTAGGCTGTCGTTCCCATTCCTGTCCCAATCATTATGCATGCGACATAATAATGAAGTGGTTCAGTAACTCTGGAAAGCATAACAAAACCTAAACCACCGACAAACATTGCAGCGCTATATACAATTCTAGGACCTAAGTTATCGACAAGATAACCAATAAAAGGAGCCATGACAGCTGTCTGCAACGCTTGGATTGCCGGGCCCATAGCTACTTCAGCCCTTGTCCATTTTAGATTGAGTCTGATTGCATCAAAAAAAGCAGTAAACCCAAAAAAAGAAATGCCTGTTGAAAAAAACATAAGTAGCATGCCGGCTAAAACCATCCACCAGCCATAAAAGATTCTTGAGGGATAATTAATCAAGTTTTTGATTAACTCTTGCTTAGTCATTAATTCAATCACGCATTCTATATATGATTCTTGTTAAAAAGTCGATTAAACATTTTCTTAATCGTATGTTCTTGAGATAAAACAAGCAAATCTGCTAGAGTGCAAGGGTTACAACAATAATTGATTATGAAAAGGGACGGATCATACATGAAAATAGCTAATCGTATATCAGACTTACCTCCGTATTTGTTTGTCGAAGTATCAAAAAAAATTAACCAGAAACGCTCTCAAGGCGAAGACGTAATTTCATTGGCAATCGGAGATCCCGATTTACCAACACCGGACCATATAATTGATGCTCTTAAAGAATCTTTAGAGGATACTGCAAATCATCGATACCCTGAATCGGAAGGATTACCTGAATTTAGAGAAGCTGTAGCTAAGTGGTACAAAAATAGATTCAACGTAACTCTTAATCCCGATACAGAGGTATTACCAACATTGGGATCCAAAGAAGCAATTGCTCATTTAGCTTTGTGTTACATAGATAAAGGGGATATCGCCCTCGTTCCTGATCCGGGATATCCTGTCTATAGTATAGGTACCTTACTTGCCGGAGGAGAATCCTACTTAATGCCGCTAAAAGAAGAGGACGGATTTCTGCCTGATTTAGAAGCAATTCCAGAAGATATTGCACAAAAAGCGAGTATATTATGGATCAATTACCCTAACAACCCAACTGCAGCAGTCGCCACTATCGATTTCTACAATAAAGTTGTGGCCTTCGCAAAAAAATATGACATCATTGTTTGCCATGACGGACCGTATACAGAAGTGGCTTACGACGGATACGAGCCCATAAGTTTCCTAGAAGCAGAAGGGGCAAAAGATGTTGGAATAGAATTTCATTCACTTTCTAAATCTTTCAATATGACGGGCTGGAGAATAGGAATGGCTGTAGGGAATGCAGACGTTATTAATGCATTGATGATAGTCAAATCTAACATTGATTCTGGTATCTTCCAAGCTGTGCAGTACGCTGGTATAGCAGCTCTGAACGGACCTCAAGACATCATCAGTAAAAGAAACAAAATCTACGAAAAAAGAAGAGACAAGCTTGTTGCTGCTTTAACGAGTATGGGCCTCGACGTTGAACCACCTAAAGCGAGTCTTTATGTATGGGCAAAACTGCCAGATGGATTGAATTCGGGTGATTTTGCGACAAATTTGATAGATAAAGCAAACGTTGTTGTAACACCCGGAAGAGGTTATGGAGAAGCGGGCGAGGGTTACATAAGGTGCTCTTTAACTGTTTCAGATGAAGAGCTAGAAAGGGCTATTGCTCGCCTTTCATCAGTTAAAATAAGTGATCTTCTTTAATTATCAGTGACTGTGACGGTGCCTACCATGAAAGGGTGTACACGACACCAATAATCAAAAGACCCAGGCTTATTAAATTGGTATTCGAATAGATCATTGGTCGCTATAAATGGGCTCCCCCATTCACCGGATATCGGAGGGTTACCTTGTGTAACCGTGTGAGCTTTATCATCTTCATTAATCCATCTCACCGTAGTACCAATTGTTATCTCTATATTTTCTAATTCAAAGTCTATAATTTTTGTTTCCACAACATTTGAATTTTGGCACCCCATCAAGAATATCATGCCAACAAAAAATGCCCCAAAAAACATACCTTGCGCTAACCCATAGAACCGGTTTCGTAATTGATATATCAATAATGTTGGAACCTTCATTTTGATTTGAGCAATAAAGGAATAGTATCAAAGCGTTCGCTGCCAATAATTGCCTCGGGGTCAGCTCCTAACCATTGAGATAAAACGGTAGAATATACAGAACGGAAATCGGTCGTAAATCTAAGATTATCCTTATCAAGGCGAACTAAATCAGGTTTTTCCCCATAAATTCCTCCAGCCACAGGTTTTCCCATAAGAAACATAGGAGCAGCTGCACCATGATCAGTTCCGCCGCTACCATTACTCCCAACCCTCCTACCAAATTCTGACCATGTCATTACCAAAACATCATCTTCTTTATTTGCGGCCTTAATATCTTGGAGAAAAGCATAAATCGCTTCAGACATCGTTTTAAGTAAATCAGGTTGCTCTACTAATTGATCGGAATGGGTATCAAAGCCTCCGATCCTAACATGGCCAACTTTAACTCCTAATCCTGCAGTTATAGCTTGAGCAATTACTTTCAGGCTTTTGGCAAAGGACGTATCCGGATACTCGATACCTGAAACGTACTGATCAGCAGCTTCTTTAATCTGTTGGGAACTCTTATATGCCGCTTCAATGGTGTTATCTAGAAGAATACCGTAAGGCGTTTGGAGGGGTGAAGCCGCATATAATTTCATCACGGCTTCCGCTCTTGATTGATTAGACCCAACATATATCGGATCTCCCTTTAATTGATATTCGGATACAGTTCGAAGAACGGGAGCAGAATAATTTTCAGCAGAGTACTCGGGGGGAAGTTGACCCTGCCCCGTCGCTAAACCTTGAAATATATTGTCTTGCGTTTCCTTTAGTGAATCGAAGTAGCGACCTAGCCAACCTTCCTTAAGTTTCCCTTTGTTATCAGACGTTTGCCATATATGCATAGATTCAAAATGCGAGTAGCTCTGATTAGGATACCCTACACCTTGAACGATGGCTAAATCGCCTTCATCCCAGAGCAACTTCATTTTTTCTAAAACGGGATGAAGCCCAACTTCTCCATTCAGATCTAAGACCTCATTTTCTTGCACCGCTAAATACGATCGATGATCGTAATATTTGCCATCTGTAAACGGAATTACTGTGTTCAACCCATCATTACCTCCCGCCATCTGTACAATAATCAGTGTTCGGTCAGGATATGGGGAAGTATTTGTAGGCGATTCCACTATTGAAGATGCCACTGCTCTCCTAAAAACTGCAGGCAACGTCGCGAACGCTGGCAATACCGCGACACTCGATTTCAGAAAGTTTCGCCTGGTTAATTGCATACTCTAGACCTCCCTTTCATGCCAATTGATAATCTGGGGAACTCATTACCAGATATATTAGACTTCTCAGTCTTTCTCCCTCTAAATTCCACTGCTTATTGCTACCATTCCATTGTTTATTTCCAACTACCCTTGTAGTTTCTTTTAGGCCATCGAAATAATTTACATAGATGTTTCTTTCTTCATCAGCAATCACGTCGTCTAGAAGCAGGGAAAGAAAATGTCCAACTACATCTCCAGTAGAATTACGAATATTATCGGGAACAATACCGCGAGGATCGAAAGTGTTTAAATGAAGGCTCTTACTCCCTGTCGCGAATGCGTTAGCAAAGTTAAGTCTGTTAATTAAAGTAGAACTATTAATCCATTCGGGCCCTTCAGGAAAACCTGAAACATCGAAAGGTTGGAATAGATTTTGACCCATCGGACTACCATATCGCTGCATAACCCGGTTAGCATCTGTATCGATTTTAAGAACCTTAAAAGTGCCTGCTATAAGCTCTACAGGGCTTTTGATTTTTGATCTATAGGCGCGTTGAGAATAAAATTCATCTGACTGAAAGATCTCACTCATAACAGCTTTGACATTATATTTCGTACGCTCGAATGTTGCACTCAATTTTCCGATAATTTCATCACTAGGATCATCATAAACAAAAAATTCAAATAATCGTTTTGTAATGAATCTAGAAGTAACAGGTTGCTGCATAATAATATCGATTATGTCGTCGCCATCATGCTCGCCCTCTTGATCTATGAAAATTTTCGTTCCGGAATCATGTTGGTTTTTAAAAAATTGAAATTCGTGGTTCTTTATACCCCAACCTGTAAATGCTCGTGAAGCCTCTTTTACATCGAGTTCAGTGAAGGTACCAACTCCCATAGAAAATAATTCCATTAATTCCCGCGCAAAATTCTCATTCGGTTTCCCTTTTTTGTTGAGTCGATTATCCAAATATATAAGCATTGCAGGATCTCGCGCTATTTTTTTTAAGAAATCATCATAATTAGATAAGGCATACTCGCGAAATAGTTGGTCTTGGTCCGCCATATATCTTCTATTCTGTGGTACTTTGCCAAACGCACTAGTGATTATCCCATGCCAAAACAAAACCATTTTTTCTTGTAATGGTCTTTTGCTGTAGATCATTCTTAATAGTGCCTCCTGCTGTAGAGCAGGTTTGTAATTTGCATTAGTTTTCTCAAACGACATACTAGAGCCCAGCCCCATTTTCGAGAGTCTATCTTCCACATCAGAATCATCAATTTCTTCGTAATTCAAAAACCACTCTATGGCCGCCTCTTCACCCATTTGAAGTAATTCAGTAAGTTCTTTGTCGTTAGCTCCAAACCCTGCTCTCCGTGCAAGGTGCTTCATTCGAATAATTGGATCTTCAATAATATCTCCAGGTAAACCTAATGCATTAGAAGAAGATTTTATGCCTGGCGTATCCTCTTCTTTATTTCCAACGGAGCTGTAAGTTATCGAAGAAGTTTGGATTGTAGGGTAAGTTTCACCCGTGGATTCCAACACTAGTGGATCGCTGCTTCCTATCATCATATTCGTACGAGATGCATTAGTGGCAGTTGAATCTGCTATTGAGCACGCTTGTTCAAACACCGCAAGAGCTGCTACGGATAATCCTAACGTGGCTGCTACTCTCAGAAACTCTCTTCGGTCAAGATCTGCCAAGACAACTCCTAATCTAACGAGGTCAAGATCGCCATTCTCATGAATAATCCATGTTTCATCTGTTCAATATATTTTGCCCGAGGATCTCTATCAAACCACCTGGGTAATTCATCATTCCTTGGAAATGGATGCATAACAATACATTCTTTTGATAGTACATCTACATGATCTCTGGTCAATTCATAAGATTCAGTGCTACCTCTTTCAGTCTGAACACGTGTCATATACAACACATCGGCATCATATAATTCAGATGCCATATCTTCATAAGTTTCAAAGTAGTGGCACTCGTTATTATTTTGGAGATATGTACCTAGAGAATGAACCGTTCTCCCATTAGCTATATCCCCAACAAAAACAATCTTTAGTCCTTCCAGAGTACCTTTGTTTTTATAAATTGTTCTTAAATCTAGAAGGGCCTGAGTTGGGTGTTCACCAGAACCATCACCGGCATTAATTAAAGGAACCTGGCTGACCTCAGAAGCGATCTTCGCATCACCGGCATATTGAGAACGCAATACAATAAAGTCACTGTAACTGCCGATCGTCAAAATAGTATCTTGAAGATTTTCACCTTTGGATACGCTGCTATATTGAACCTCATTGATTTGTATAACTGACCCCCCTAATCGGAGCATTGCAGAATGAAAAGATGAACTTGTGCGTGTCGATGGTTCATAAAATAAATTTGTTAGCACTTTCCGATCCATTATAGATCGGTATTTTTGGGGATTTGCTTCTATATCATCGGAGACATCTAATAAATTTTTTAAGTCCTCTTCTAAAAGATCATTAATAGAAATTAGGTGTCTCATGATTTAAATTCCTATTCCTATCTTCGAATAAATAATTCAGTATCCTCAGTTAAACATAAACCAATTATCCCACCAATACCAACTTATATAAATTCCTGAAAACATAAGAGTCAAAGCATATATACGTTCCATATAAGGAACAACGGTTCTAATCAGTCCAACACCCATAGATTTAAACGTAGCAGCCACCAATGTTATTAAAACAAGGCCAAAAGAAAGTCCTAATCCATAAAAGGTAAACTGGATGACCGCCGCGGCACCTCCCCACAACGTCAATGCATGACCCATAATCGCTAAAAAGATTGGAAATGTGCAACTGATTGTAGCGATCCCATAGGCAAGCCCAAATAGAAAAATAGAAGTGTATGTACGTTCCAACTTGTAGTTTTGAAGGGTTACTACCGGTATTTGAAGGTATTTCCCAGTCGCGAGCACATATGCCCCAATAAAAGCTAACCCTATTCCTAGTATCAGCCCGACCGTGGGTAGCACATTTTTAATAATTTGCCCGATCAAAGACCAAAAAATACCAAACCCCGCAAAGAGAATCACTATTCCAATACTAGCGACCAAACCAATCTTCAATGGATTAATAAAATTTAGTCTAACTTTGCTATCAACTTGGGAGTTTTCATCAAGTCCCAAATAGTACGAGACATAAGCCGGCAGCATAACAGCACCGCAAGGACTTACTAAAGCCGCCAGTCCCGCCGTAAAAGCAAAAATCACAGGTAATTCAGACACTATAAAACGACCTAATTACTTTCCAGAATCCTTATATGGAACAAAAATTTCTGTGATCATATACTCAATAATTTTTATTAATTGGTAATTTCTTCGTCAAGTATTTCACAGGAAATAATTCTTTCATTTGCAGTTCCAAATATATCTTCTCCTAAATTCAACAAGGAAATAACCTTGGGATCAATTATCGTATAATAGACGCTTCTACCTCGCCTCTCTGAGACGACAAATCCACACCAGCGTAAGCAAGCCAAATGAGAAGAAACTCTTCCTTGCGGAGATTTTAGCTGCTCAACTAAAGCAGAAACACTCTTTTCACCGGTTGACAATAGTTTAAGGATTTTTAATCTCGTAGGGTCACCTAATCCGCGGTAAAATCTTGCAAGATCCTGGGATCTTGTACCTAAAAAACTGGGGGTTTCGTCAATCTTATTAACTGTCATCAATGCCATTTAATTAGTGCCTCCAACCAAATTATTGTACTCAAACAACATTATTATAATGTGTGTCTACGCGATTACAAATAAATTAACCATAACAATCGTAATATAGAGGTAAATTAAGGAGACTAAACAAATTTTTGCAGATTTTAAAGAAAGCTTAGAATATAATTTCAAACGTGAAAAAAATTGCAGTGATCTATATCCTAGTTACTTCGACACTCCTTGTGGGTGTTTTTGTGCTTATCAATTTCGATCTATTTACTAACCAAACAATGACTGCAAAGCAAAATCTTAACCAACCTACCACCAGGTTTTTGCCTCATCAGGAAATCCATCTTCCAGAAGACCATTACCCACACAATAATTCAATAGAATGGTGGTATTACAATGGCCATCTCAACGATTCAAGAGGAAATCCTTACGGTTTTCATGCAGTTATCTTTAAAGGAAGATCGGGAAATAGCCAAATCGGATATATGGCTCATACATCCTTAACAGATATAAACAACCAAAAATATTATCAATCTACCAAATTAGGGAACACTAATGAAAACATAAACTACTGGTACTCATTTACTAATGATAATTGGAAAATACAAGCTACTGACAACAACCATAAGGTATTAGTTAGTAGCGTTGATCATACGTTGGATCTCAATATGGTTGGTTCTGGAAACATAATGCTACATAACTTAACTGGATATATAGGTGACGAAACTGGCTGGACGTATTATTACACTGAGCCAGATTTGGCTACTTCAGGGCAATTGACATTAAATGGTGAAACTACCGCTGTGGCAGGTTCAAGTTGGATGGATCATCAATGGGGGGAATTTATCGTTTCTGGATACCCATCTGGGTGGCAATGGTTTGGTATACCGTTGCCTAACAATGAATACCTTATGCTTTCGGAGTCCAGAAAAACTGAAAATGATCGTTCCACATACGCAACCTTCAGAGATAGTTTGGGTTCCACGCATCATATAAGTGAAGAAGATATAGAACTTATAACACTAGATTATTGGACCAGCACAAAAACAAAGGCGATTTATCCACGAAAATGGATTATCAGTATAAAAAAACACGGCATTCTTCTTGAAATAGAATCTGCGGTAGCCGACCAGGAACTAACTGAAGCCTTTCCTCCTCAAACAATCTATTGGGAAGGTGTAGCAACGGTATCCGGAGCAACTAATGGTTATTACTTTACAGAACAAGAAGGCCACAGGGCTTTTGTAGAATTGGTCGGCTACGTCCATACTAAATAAATTATGATTGCCCAAGAGTAGTCAAAAATAGTCCAGACTAATTTAGCCCATCTAAGTACCGAGGCCTTAAACCCCATCTTTGGGTGTACGTATTCCTTAGATTTTCCATTAATTCTCTATATTCTTCAGAACCAATCTGACTCGTAGTCATTATATAAGCATCTTCCCTGTTATCTGAGTAATATTGTTTTCTACGCCCTACAATTTTGAATCCAAATTTCTTATATAAATTTTGGGCGGCATCATTTGATACTCTAACTTCCAAGGTTAATTCATTATTACCTATTAATTGGTTACTTTCGACCGCCCCAATGACCATTAATTCGCCTATTCCAACTTTTCGGTGAGTTTGCCTAACAGCAATACTAATAATATGGCCCTGATCAATGACCGACCAAATTCCTATATACCCGACAACAAGTTCTTTAGTAGGTTCAATAAATTCCTCTTCGCCTCTCAGCATTCGCCAAATCGTGCCAGAAAATTTGTTCCGGTTGTTTTTCGTGGGTGTCGCCAAATCTGGTAAACCATGTGGTTCAGCCCATCTCTTATAAGTTGTGGATTCGTCCACGACCACTAAGTACAGAGATAATTTATTTTCTCTAAGTTCGCGCTTAAATGCTGGAGACGCATTGTTTTCCGGAAAAGCTTCTTTATCTATTTGAATAGCTTGAGAGATATCTCCTTCATCCATTGGCCTTAGAAGGTATTCACCTACATCCATCGTGTCTATTCCCAATCTTTCCTATAAATAATAGCTCCGTTGTTATGCAATAAAGAATCGAACAAGCATTCTAGCAAATAAATAAATCATTGTCAGATACACAAGTCTTCACAAATGATTATAATATCTAAGATGGAACAAAAAGAAAGCCGTTCGGGCGTAAAATATAATCTAATAATTTTTTTGCGACTGCAAAAATTCTTATTACCGTACAAAGCAGACATGGTTCTGGTATACGGTTTTCTAGCCATTTCCAGCATATTTGTTTTAGTAATACCGGCCTTACTTGGAAAAGCAGTCGATATAATTCAGACCCAACCAAGCTTTAGATCAATTACTTTTATTGCGTTGGGAATTATAGGTTCAGGGATATTTAGAGGTATAGCCTCTTACGGTCAAGCATATTACAGTCAAGCTGTATCCCAGAAAATAGCTTTTGATATTCGTAATCTTCTCTATGATCGTTTTCAAAGACAAAATTTCGCTTTTTTCGACAAAACGCCTACTGCTGAACTAATGTCCAGAGCGACTGCTGATGTAGAAGCCATAAGAATGTTGATCAGTTTCGCAATATTACGCATGGTGCAAGTCGCAGTATTACTTTTGATGGTAACCGGAATATTATTTAGCAAGAACTGGCAATTGGCTTTGGTTACTTTAGCAGTTTTACCATTCATTGGCTTTCGTACCACCAAAACAAGTAGACGCTTGCGCCCTATTTGGCTAAGTGTCCAAGAAGGAATAGCCGTTTTAAGCACAATACTCCAGGAAAATCTTTCCGGTATGAAAGTTGTTAAAGCGTTTGGTAGAGAAAATGAGCAAACACAAAAATTTAATGAACAAGCGATGGAAGTATATTCTCGCAATGTCCAAGCCAACGGCGAACAAGCTGCTAACACTGCTCTAATGACATTTGCTGTATATATTGCAGCCGGTATACAACTGCTCTACGGAGGTTCGCTCGTAATAAATGGAACTATATCACCTGGAGATTTGACTTCTTTTATATTTTACCTATTAACAATAACTGTCTATGTCCGAATGATTGGCTGGTTAGGAAATGTACTATCTAGGGCCGTAGCAGCTGGAGAAAGAATCTTTGACATTCTTGATCTTGAACCCAAAATAAAGAATGCTCAAAGTACGTCATCGCATTCAATTCAAAAAGGCAAAATTGAATATGATGACGTCTCATTTCATTACGACGATGGACGACCTATACTAAAAAATATTACCTTTTCCGTAAATCCTGGTGAAACAATCGCTATCGTGGGAGCTACAGGAAGTGGAAAAAGCACCCTTATAAATTTATTGTCGAGATTTTATGAACCCACCAATGGAGAGATCAGAATCGACGGAGTCGACATCAAAAAGATGTCTCTAGAATCCCTGCGAAATAGCATCGGGTTTGTACAACAAGCAATATTTCTATTTTCCACGACCATAAGAGAAAATATCGGTTATGGTAAACCTGACGCCTCATTTGAATCAATCCAAGACGCTGCAAAATTCGCACAGATGGATAAATTTATATCGAGCCTCCCAAACGGTTACGAAAGCATTGTAGGAGAGCGAGGAATAAATTTATCAGGCGGTCAAAGACAGCGTTTAGCAATCGCTAGAACTATACTTTTAAGCCCAAAAATTATGATTTTTGACGATTCATTATCAAGTGTAGACACCGAAACAGAAGCTCTAATTCAAAACAACGTCAAGCAACTAGCCGAGCAAACTACTACATTGATCGTCGCGCAACGAATAGGAAGTATATATAAGGCAGATAAAATTCTGGTTTTAGATAATGGTGAAATAATCCAGTCTGGCACTCACACTGAATTAATTGCAATAAATGGCGCTTACAAGGATCTATACCAACTACAACTCGCAAACCAAAAGAGCGATCACATTGTGGAGCCCTCAAAATGATGATGGGGCGAGGCGGCGGCGGCGGACACCACAATTACGATGGTTGGGACAATAGTGAACTTGGGAGTGCCTATAATCACAAGATATTTGTGCGGCTGATACCTTATATGAAACCCCATAAATTTCATCTAAGCCTAGCGTTTATCGGTATGATATCGGCGACCCTAACTAGTATTGCTATTCCTCCTTTAATAGGGTTCATAATAGATGCAGCTATCTCGAGCTCTACGGTGGCAGACTTGTGGTTTCTCAGCGTTTTATTTTTCGGTTGTGTGGCAATCAACGCTTTGGGTTCTTATCTTCAAAGCTACTATATAGCCCAGGTAGCCCACTCAATGTTAGTCAACATTAGAACTGATCTTTTTAGACACCTCCAAAAGCTTTCTCTAAATTTTTATGATCGCCAGCAAGTTGGTCGATTAATGTCCAGAGTGGTAAGCGATGTTGAGCAAATCCAGCAAGTTATGACCGGAGGTATTATTGGAAGTTTAGCAGACGTCCTGAGTCTCGCTGGAATTATCCTAGTAATGTTCTCTATGGATTGGAAGCTATCTATAGTTTCGCTAAGTGTGGTCCCTGCACTAGTGATACTCGCGTTTTTTTGGCAAAAAAGAGCCAGGGTAGCTTTTCTCGCCGTTCGAAGCGCCATATCAGTAGTTAATGGTACGCTCCAAGAAAATGTATCGGGGGTGAGGGTAGTCCAAAATATGAATAGAGAAACTGAGAATATGAGCATATTTGAGTCGATTAACCGTTCTCATCTTGAAGCTAATCTTAAAGCTTCACGGCTTTCTGCTGGTATGTTTCCTTCTGTAGAAATTATCGTAGGTCTTTCTACCGCTTTGGTAGTCATGTTCGGAGGTTGGCTTGTAATAGGCGGAAGTATGGGAGTCGGAACACTAGTCGCGTTTGGTTTATTTGTCCAAAGATTTTTTGACCCAATTAGAAATTTAACCATGCAATACACGGAACTGCAGCGGGCAATGGCTTCAGGGGTGCGTATATTTGATTTATTTGATACTGATCCATCCATCTACGACTCAAAAGGAGCTAAGGCAATCAATAACATTAAAGGGAATGTTTCATTTAAAGACGTTTCTTTTAACTACACACAAGATGTAAATGTGTTAAATAAAATTAATATTGACGTACGTGAGGGGGAAACTATTGCTCTTGTAGGTCCAACAGGAGCTGGTAAAACTACATTCATAAGTCTGATCGCAAGATTTTATGATGTTAACAAAGGACGCATAACAATAGATGGTATCGATATTAGAGACATAAAAATGGATGCTCTTTCGTCTCAAACAGGTATAGTTCTCCAAGAACCATTTCTGTTCACCGGATCTATAGAAGAAAACATACAGTTCGGAAATCCCGCTGCAACAAAAGACGAAATAGTGCTTGCTGCCAAAACCGCGGGAATACATGAATTAATATCTGAAATGCCCAATGGTTATGCAACTCACATACAAGAACGTGGCTCTAACTTAAGTATGGGGCATCAACAATTAATAAGTATAGCAAGAGCTGTCGTAGCAAACCCTCGTCTACTGATCTTAGACGAAGCTACTGCAAATATCGATACTAAAACAGAAACACTAATACAAAATTCCTTAAAGAGACTTCTCTCAACAAGAACGTCTTTTGTAATTGCTCATAGACTTTCTACCATTAGAGAAGCTGACAGAATTATTGTATTCGAAGATGGTGAAATATCAGGTTTAGGTACACATAATGAACTACTAAAGAACTCAAAAAAATACAGGGATCTTCATTCGATGTCTTACCTTTCAGATCCAAGCAATACTTTAACTTAATTCACTAAATTGTTTGACCAAAAAAACTTATGATCTTAGAATCAACAGTGCTTTCCATGAAATAAACGTTTATTAACGGATAACAATAATAAAATATAATGGTAAATATAGAGAGGAAATGATTTGGATACATCCTATCAAAACATTCGCGATTTCGTTTCATTTCTCGAAGAAAAAAAAGACCTTGTAAGGGTAAGTAAACCTGTCTCATGGGATCTAGAAATAACAGAGATAGTTCAGCGAGTCCTTAAAGAAGAGGGTCCAGCTATACTATTTGAAAATGTTTCTGATTCTGATATCCCTGTTTTGATAAATGCGTTTGGTACAAGACAAAGGATGAGTTGGGCTCTGGGCGTAGAAGATCTAGACGAGATTGGAGATCGAATTACCAAATTACTCTCTAATGTGCAGGGACCACCAGCAGGTATATTCGAAAAAGTTACCCTTTTAAGAGAATTATTAAACGTTGCAAGAATCGGTCCCAAAGAGACAACTAAGGCACCTTCCCAAGAAACGGTGATCTTAGAAAATGAATTAGATTTATTTAAATTCCCGATACTAAAAACATGGCCGCTAGACGGCGGGCGCTACATAACTTTGCCCTTAGTAATTACAAAAGATCCGGAAAATGAGACACACAATATTGGAATGTATAGAATGCAAGTTTTCGATAAGAAGACCACCGGAATGCACTGGCAAACTCAAAAGGTAGGAAAACGTCACCAAGCACTAGAACTAAAAAAAGGTAACCCTCGGATGGAAGTAGCTGTAGCACTAGGTGCAGATCCAGCATTAATATGGAGTGCCTCAGCACCATTACCACCAGATATAAGTGAGTATGTTCTAGCCGGCTTTATCAGGGGTAAAGGTGTTCCAGTAACAAAAGGCATAACTGTAGATCTAAATGTGCCAGCAGAAGCCGAAATAATTCTAGAAGGCTATGTAGATCCTGAAGAATCTAGAGTTGAAGGTCCATTTGGAGATCATACGGGCTATTATTCAATTGCAGAACCATATCCAGTTTTCCACGTAACTGCTATAACTCACAGAAAAAACCCTATATATCCGTCAATAGTAGTCGGAAAGCCTCCCCAGGAGGATTACTGGTTAGGAAAAGCCACTGAACGTATTTTCTTACCTCTGATGAAACTAACAAATCCTGAAATCAAGGATGTGAATATGCCTGCAGAAGGAGTATTCCATAACTTAATTCTTGTATCAATAGATAAAGAATACCCAGGTCAGGCACAGAAGGTAGCCCATGCTTTATGGGGTCTCGGATTAATGTCTCTAACTAGGGCAATTGTATTGTTAGATTCCGACGTCAATCTAAGTGATCCATCAGAGGTACTATGGAGAATAACAAGCAATACGGATCCCAAACGGGACATCTTTTTCTCAGAGGGACCTTTAGATGATCTAGACGTATCATCACCAACCAGTCATCTGGGCAGCAAAATAGGAATAGATGCTACACGAAAAATTCATCCATCGGAGATGGGTACTAGAATGTGGATGCCAGATATTACCATGGACGAAACAATATTAGATGCAGTGTCAAAAAACTGGGATGAATACGGTATATCATGAGTAATCAAGCCAAATTAGATAAACCTTGGTCCTACATGGGGAAATTAGGATTGCTTTTAGACTCTATCAGGTTTGAGCATTCTATTTTTGCACTCCCTTTTGCATACCTGGGAATGATGATGGCCGCCGATGGATTACCAAGTTTAGAAAAGATTTTCTGGATCACGATAGCAATGGTTGCTGCAAGAACACTAGCTATGGGTGCCAACAGATATATAGATAAAGATATAGATGCCAAAAACCCACGAACGGCTGTAAGAGCCCTACCAGCGGGAAGAATGAAACCATCCGATATGATTATCATGTGCGGAGTAAGCTTAATCATATTTATGTTTTCAGCATTCATGCTTAACAGTTTGGCTTTCGCCCTATCACCTATAGCCGCTTTAGTAATCGTTTTATATTCATATTCAAAGCGTTTCACATGGCTAAGTCACTTTTGGTTAGGTTTAGCAGATGGGATAGCACCTGTCGGAGGGTGGATCGCAGTATCAAATACGATAACACCGGAGTCGATCATATTGTGCATAGCAGTATCTTCCTGGATTGCCGGCTTTGATCTTATCTATCAATGCATGGATAGAGAATTTGACATAAAAAATGACCTCAAATCTATTCCCGCTAGATGGGGTAATAGTGTATCACTAGCTTTGGCAAAATTAATGCACATAATAACTATAGTAAGTTTAATAACTGTGGGATGGACTCATGAATTATCTCTGGTATACTTCATCGGGGTGGCTATAGCATCATTATTGCTTGTTTACGAACACAGTTTGGTAAAAGCTAATGATTTAACTCGAGTAACTATAGCTTTCTTTAACGTAAATGGATACATTGCTCTAACAATATTTGCATTTACTGCTGCAGCGATTTTAATGAATTAAATATAGAACGCGGAGACGTAAAAATGGCATCGGTCATAGTAGGAATAACAGGTGGTAGCGGAGTAATAATCTCAAAAAAAGTAATCGATTTGCTTTTAGATAATGGGATTAGCGTCGAAATGGTTTGCTCTAATGCAGCAAAGCAAGTATGGATGCAGGAAATGAAAGAACCTATTTCAGAAGCTATTAACGAGTGGAACCAGAACCCAAATTTCAAACATTATGCTATTAATCAAATAGGAGCCCCTATCGCCAGTGGTACTCATAACGTAAAAGGAATGATTATAGTCCCTTGCAGTATGTCCACAGCAGCATCGATTGCACACGGTCTATCAGATAATCTTATACGAAGAGCTGCAGATGTTACGATAAAAGAAGGCAGACCACTTACTATAATGGCTCGAGAAACACCATTATCTGTCATACATTTAAAAAATTTACAGGCCCTAGCAGAAATTGGTGTGACGGTACAAGTTCCTGCTCCTGCCTTTTATCTTGATCCTAAATCCGTTGACGATATTACCGATTATCTAGCCCGAAAAGCGATAACATCGTTCGTACCACAGGAAGGCTTACTTTCAGAAAACTTCGAATATAAACAAGGCATCGACGAAGCCTAATAATATGATAATAAATAATATTGGAGGAAAAGATTTGAAAAATACGATTAGCGGTTACCTAGTAACCTTGATAGCAGGCTTGATACTATCCATTTCTGTAGTCGGTTGTTCGATTGTGGATGATCCCATAGATTATGACCAGCCTATTAGAATTGGCTTGCTACAAATTATCGATAGTGTTCCATTTTATGCAGCCGAGGCCGACGGCCTTTTTGAAGAAAACGGCTTAAACGTTCAGTTGGAAACATTCGCAAGTGCAGCAGAGAGAAATGTCGCACTCCAAACAGGAGCGATTGATGCACAACTAGCAGATTTAATTGCGACCGGTTTGCTAAACAACGATGAGCATTTAGTACAAATTGTTAAGACAACGTACCGAGCAAATGATAAGAAAGGTATGATCGCTTTAGTCGCTGGTAAAGATAGCAGTGTAAAGACTCCTGCAGATCTTAAGGGAAAAGAAGTAGGGATATCCTCTAACTCTTTAATTGAATATCACCTAGATATGTATCTAGACGAGGCTGGAATAAATAGGAATGATGTCGTCAAAGTGGAAATCGCAAGTATACCAACCAGATTCGAACTACTATCGGCTGGGCAATTGGAAACTGCGATTCTACCGGAACCCTTAACTACACTCGCAGTGAAGTTTGGTGGAACGATAGTTATGGACGATCAAAATAGTAGGTTAGGGTTAAGTGTTTTAGAATTCAAAAAAGACTTCATCGACGAGCACCCAGGTCTGGTCAAATTAATAGTCGACATTCACGATGAATCAATTAATAACATAAATACAAACCCCTCAAATTACGAAAATCTTTTATCGGAGAAAGCCAGGCTTCCTGAAGTATTAAAAGAAATATTTAGAATGCCACCTTTCCCAGTGGGAGATGTTCCAACCGAGGCTGAAATCAAAAGGTCAAATGACTGGCTTTTATCTAAAGGGCTAATAGATTCAGCAAGAAGTTATGATGAAGTAGTCAATACCGAGTTTACAAAGTAGACTAAAGCGAGACACGATGGTTTCAGACCAACTGATTGCTAATTTAAAAAACGTAAGTTTTGGCTACGCACCATCGGTATCAGTGCTACATAATTTCTCTTGGGAAATTAATGCCCATGAGTCTTGGTCAATCATCGGCCCGTCGGGTTGCGGGAAGACTACTTTAATCTACTTATTAGCTGGTCTTCTATTCCCATCACAGGGTGATATAGAAATAGAAAGTGAGCCCCTTAAAGGGCCGAGGGAAACAACGGGGTTGGTACTCCAAGACCGAGGTTTGCTGCCCTGGTCAACCGTTTCAGAGAATATAGCATTAGGTCTTAAAATAAGAAATTTTAGCAAAAAACAGATTGAAGAAAAAGTTCAATTATGGATGTATAAGCTGGGAATAGAGGGGCTTGGTGATAGATATCCGAATCAAATATCTGGGGGACAAAGGCAGCGAGTAGCGCTAGCAAGGACTCTCATTTTAGACCCAGATTTATTACTGATGGACGAGCCGTTTACTGGTTTAGATGCAATAACAAGTGAATCACTTTACGAAGTATCGCTAGATCTTGGAATAACTAATGGGTTAAGTTCAATCATAATTACCCACGATATAAACGAAGCGTTAAGATTATCCAAGAAAATATTGGTTCTATCAAATCAATCCGTGAACAAGCCAATAGTTATACAGAATCCATCTGGTGGGCTCCACGAATATCCCGAAACTCAAGAGTTTAAAACTATGAGATTAGAACTTCGGCAGGCCCTTAAATTATGAAGATCAATAGAACTTACCAAGCAATAATTGGGCAGCTAGTAACACTAGGGGTTTTCATATCTATATGGTATCTGGCATCCTCTTTACTCAATTCAAATGTTCTACCGGATCCGCTATCGGTGTTCCGAACATTATTCAAAGAGCTCAGCGAAGGCCTTCTAATAGATCATATTGGAATTAGCTCATATAGAGTAATAATCTCCATAGTAATTAGCGGTTTCATCGGAACGGCGGCAGGAATAGCAATAGGTATGAACCAAAGAGTTTACTCTATTTCTGCTCCTGTGATCTATCTCACTTATCCTATACCTAAGATTGTATTTCTTCCATTGGTATTACTTTTCCTAGGTCTTGGTGATGTAAGCAAGATATTTCTAATATCATTGATCCTATTCTTTCAAGTAGTACTTCTTGTACGAGACAATGTTCGAGCTGTCAGCCCAGAGCTAATATTATCTGTAAAATCGCTCGGTGCAGGTACGCTTACAATGATCACTAGAGTATATTTTCCGGCCGCGCTTCCTGGCTTATTCTCAGCGCTAAGAATAAGTACTGGAGTCGCAATTGCTGTATTATTTTTCGTTGAAAGTTTTGGTACCCAAGAAGGTTTAGGATATTACATTCTTATAGAATCTTGGGGTCGTTTAGCGTACGAAGAATTATATGCAGGGGTACTATCAATGGCCGCTTTAGGTCTAGCAATATATTATCTGCTAGATGCGTCTGAGCGTTACTTCTGCAAATGGAACCAACGCTAATGCCACACGTGCCTCTAAGTTTATCTTCCACCAGAATATTCATTTACCACAACTCTCATGGCAAACTATTTTCTGCTCCCTACGAACTGGAATCTATTCTTGAACTAACTTAATCCAAGTAGGGTTAGTATCTACAGCATCGTTAACCGTTAGTCTTGTCGGAACACCTTTATCAGAGCTATAAGTATAAATTTCTTCGTTACCATCTTGATCAGAGACATACGCAAAGGTAACACCGTCTAGAGCACCACCCCAGTCAGGACGAGTTTGGTTCGAATCTGGTTGGTTAGTTATGTTCCCCGGCTTACGTCCATCTGGTTCAACCCTATAAATCTCCCAATTACCATCCAGATTAGTGGTAAACATCACTGCTCTACCAGTGGCCTGGAAAGTTGCATAGTCCTCAGAGTTCCCCGATTCTTGGAAATTGCCGCCGGTTCTAAATGTTTCCCTCGGAATCACAGCCATTGCTTTTCCTTCAAGATTTATCAACAGTAGATCCAGACTGTCATCTGAGGCTCCTGCGCTTACTATATACCCTAATCCTTGCGTATTTACCCGAGGGTGAAGGTGTTTAATAGAGTCATCTGTAGTTAATCGTGTATAACTAGAACCATCAGCTGCATTTATGCTATAAATCTGGTGATTACCATTCGCAACTTGAGGGTCGGTAACTGATAAGATCAATAAGTTCCCCTTAAATGACCATGTTACGTAATCAATAACCCCTGGTATATTTCCATTAGATAAATTTTGAGCGCCAGTGCCATCAGGGTTCATCGTATAAATATCAGTAGCACCGTCAATAGTTTTGATCCATGCTAATTTGGTTCCATCTAAGCTTAAACTTGGATTAGCATCACTTGCTGGGTCTTCGGTCAGCCTTTGTAGATTAGTACCATCGTGCCATATAGAGTAGATCTCCCATTGACCGTCTCGATCAGATTGAAAGTATATCGGTGTGCCATCTGCCTCAGAGCATGCTGAAGACAAAACTATTGTTATAGATATAATTAATAATATTAACAGCTTATTACTAACCATATTACTCTCTCTTTCTTTTCACTTAATTCATTTATTAGATTAGTGTTGAACAGACACGAGACATGGTTTTTCTATTATTTATATTATCAACCTTCTCTTTAGCGCCCTCGCAATCGTGGGTCCAACACATCTCTCAGTGCATCCCCGAATACGTTAAAACCAAAGACCGCAAGACTCAATGCTATACCAGGATAAATAATTACGTGAGGAGCTAATTCTGCAAAGTCGAGCGCGTTTGCGTTAAGCATACCTCCCCAAGAGGGATACGGCTCCGGAACACCTAATCCAAGAAAGCTCAAAGAAGCCTCTGTAGTTATCGCAGACCCCAACTGACCTGTTACAACAATAATCCATGGAGCCATCGAGTTAGGCATAACGTATTTAAATATCAAGCGCCAATGCCCAGCCCCGATTGTTCTCCCTGCTAAAACGTAGTCAGTACTAACAACACTAAGTGCTTGAGAACGTACTACTCGAACCATCCTTGGTAGGGTGGGAACCGAAATAGCAATAATAGTAGCTTCAATACTGAAAGTCTGGAGGATAGCTACAATTGCCATAGCTAAAATCAATCCAGGAAAAGCTTGTAATATATCAACAATTCTTTGACCGATAAGGTCAGGTTTACCACCAAAATACGCACTCATAACACCAAGTACGCCAGCAATACTACCTGCTCCCAGAGCAACAGCAAATCCGACATATAACGATATTTGTGCTCCATAAACTATCCTGGTAAATAAATCTCTTCCATAACGATCGCCACCAAGCCAGTTTGCCCCATCTGGTGGGACTAACTGGGCCCCAATTGAAAGAGCATACTTATATGGTTGCTCACCTTCATAGCCGGCCGCATTTGCTGCAAGAATTGACCAGAGGTCAGCAGTGATCGCCATTAAACCCAGAAAAGCACAAAGTATTAATCCCATTAAGCCTAGTGGACGCCTTCTCCAGAGCAACCAGTTCTGTTGAAACGCGTTTCTTCTTCTCGCGCTATCAAAAACCTCTGCGACGTTTGATTCTGCCTGGGCCATAATTATTCTCCTTAAAAGTCAACAATACTTTAATGTTTTGTAGTGTTTTTAAGATTAATACCTAATCCTCGGATCCAACCATCCATAAATTAGATCAACACCGAGATTAGCCATCACAACCACGAATCCCGTAAGAGTCACAACAAGTTGGACGACTGGGTAGTCTCTCTGGTTTATAGCATCTACCATCATTCTACCTATACCAGGGAGACCAAATACTTGCTCGGTAACAACGAGTCCCGTAACAGTAAGCGGAATAAATATTCCTATGAGCGTTATCACTGGTATCATGGCATTTCTCATCGCATGTCGCACAATAATAACGTTTTCTCTCAAACCTTTAGATCGAGCGGTTCTAATATAATCCTCTCTCATAACCTCCAACATTGTGGCCCGCATCATCCTGAGCGGAACACCCATCAAAAACCCTAACCCGATTATTAAAGCAGGCCATACTAACTGTGCCATGTTACGACCTGGATCCTCCCATAGTGGGACATAACCTTGTTCGGGTATCCATCCAAAAAATCTGACGAATATAAGTATCAACATCATTCCACTCCAAAAGGTTGGAACCGATATACCTAAAATAGATATGATACGAATCACGTAGTCAGACCAAGTATCTTGTTTAAGCGCAGCAATCACGCCGCCAATTATTCCTAATATACTGCCAAAAAGCAGTCCCATAATTCCTACTTGAGCACTTAATGGTAATTTCCTCGAAAGCAGCTGAGTCATCTCAGCATTATAAAAATAACTTTCACCCCAATTAAAAGTGATAAGCCCCCATAACCATTCAAAGTACTGGATATAAAGGGGTCTATTTAAGCCTAATTTTTCACGAAGAGCTTCTAATTGCTCAGGAGTTCCTACTAAACCTGAATCACCGCCAAGTATTAAAACAGCTACGTCTCCTGGGGCAACCCTCATGACACCAAAAACCACGACCGTGACCCCTAATAGGGTCGGCACGGCTAACAATAAACGTCTGATAACATAGGTCCACATGATTAACCTCTATCCTCCCGTTTTTTGGTTAGTCAGTTTCGAAAACAATCAATGTCTAAAAACATTAATTTTGATCACTCTAGGCAGACATTCGATTCCTGTCAACCCATTTTCATCGATATCGGTAAGATAGAGAAATTTATGACCTGAAATGCCCTGTTATTAGCCATATTTTGTTAAATATAAATTTCTCAGTTTTTAATTATATGAATATCCCATTAAAACCACATCTCTATATTTACCAAAAACATGGGTTACTGAAGGCAGAAAACCCCACTGTTTAAATTTTTTATTCTCAAAAAGTTTCATACTAGATAAATTGTCGGCATAAATGACAGCTATTAGATTCGTTATATTTTTAGATGGAGCATTTTCTATTACGAGATCTACAAGGGCAGATCCTAGGCCTTTCCTTCTATTTTCCGAAGATACATAAACGCTAATTTCAGCGGTATGCTTGTATGCTGGGTTACCGTAGTAATCTCGTACACTTACCCATCCGTAAATCTTTTGGTCACTCCCAACCGCAACCCATATTGGTCGAGCGTCGAAACTATGCTTGTTAAACCAATCAAGCCGATCTTCTACAGACAAGCTTTCCTCGTGAGACGTAAATCCTTGCTTTACGGCCTGGTTATAGATATCCACTATTGTGCCTAAATCTTGCTCAATAGCGTATCGAAACTGTATATCCATTGTACTGTGCACTCATATTCAAAAAACAATTATTTGGAGCCAAAGATGTAATAGTCACACTATAACATCGAAGATAACCTATTTGGTGCCCCCAAGGGGGTTCGAACCCCTGTTGGCGGCTTGAAGGGCCGCAGTCCTAGGCCACTAGACGATAGGGGCACATTACAGAATGTTCAAACTATACCCAACAAACATCTACCTGTAAAAGGTTTAACGGCAAAAATATTAGGATCTGTACCTCAAAACGTCAAATTTTACGCTAAGAGGCCAAAGCATTCTAAAAAAGACTTTGCTCTAAATCTTTAAAAAAAGACAAAATCAGCTCGTTATACTCACTGGCCCTTTCAAAAGGAGATCCGTGCCTTGTAGGGAAAATATTTATACTAACGTCGGAACCCACTAGAGCATCTTGAATCTCTAGAGCCTGAGCCGGGCCAGTATATTCATCCCCTGAACCAACAATAATTAAAGTTGGAGCATTGATTTGGCTAAGAGGAAATTCACTTGACTTACCTTGTGCTCCTATAACATGAATATATTTTTCAACATTATTAGAAGTCATTATATTTCTGTGCCATTCAACAATTTCAGGCCTAGCTAAGACAAATTCAGGGGTATAAACACTTGAAATCCATCCTTCGAATACCGAATCCATGCCTCCGGATCTAATTGATTCTTTCCGGTCTAATATTGCTTTAGTCTCATCATCTGAATCAACTGTATTAGTATCTAATTTACCGCCGTTCGATATTACTAAACCCCATACTTGCTCTGGGAAAGTAGCTGCGAAATTTCTTGCAATTCCAGCACCCATAGAATAACCAAGCACTGCCGTGCTATTTATTTTGAGAGACTGTAATAATTCATGTAAATCCTGTACAAAAGTCTTTTGAGTAACCTCCACATCAAGCGGAGTTTCCGTCGCTCCATGTCCACGAACATCGTAGGTTAGAACCCTATAAAATTTCTCAAGATCTTTAACTTGATGTTCCCAAGCCAAATGATTATCACCAGATCCATGAATGAGAGTTATCCATGGATGATCAGAATGACCACTGACCTCATAATATTGTCTTATTCCGTTTGCTAATATAAATTGCCCTGTGATTTTACTACTCCTTTATCTGATAAATAGTTCTTTCCAATTATGGAAACAAAGCAAGTCCGTTTAGTCCTTGGGTCTCTCCAATACCAAGCATTACGTTCATATTCTGGATCGCCTGCCCTGCTGCCCCTTTTACAAGGTTATCGATAGCTGTTACCACAATTACTTTCCCAGATCTAATATCTAAAATAGGATGGATCTGAGTCATATTGCTACCTGCAACTTGTTTGGTATGAGGTGGCGCTTCTGTAATTCTTATGAAAGGTTCATCTTTGTAAAATTCCCTATACAAATCCTCTAGCGCTTTTTGTCCAGCACTATTTACAGGCAATACATTATCTACAGGATAAGCATATATAGTACTCAAAATACCTCTGGTCATCGGAATCAAATGTGGAGTGAAAGTTATCGCCCACTCAACTGAAGAATTCAACTCGGATAATCCTTGCTCTATCTCTGGCAAATGCCTATGGCCTTGAAGACCATATGCAGACACATCTTCATTCGCTTCAGAAAAATGGACATTGAGGCCAAGGGAGCGACCTGCTCCGGAAACACCAGATTTAGAATCGACTATTACGTCTTTAGTTATCATGTTTTCAGATACCAACGGAGCTAAACCTAGCAAGGCACCTGTAGGATAACAACCAGGGTTGGCAACTAATCGAGCCTCTCTTACCTTAGCACGATTCAGTTCTGTTAAACCGTACACAGCCTCTTCAATATACTCTGGAGCTGGATGTTCAACATACCAAGACTCATACTCTTCCAAAGAATCGAGACGAAAGTCAGCAGAAATATCAACTACTTTAACACCTTGATTTAAATACTCAATGCAAGCTTCAGCACTAACCTTATGCGGGAGTGCTGAAAAAATAACATCAGGGTCTTCGATTTCACCCTCTTCTACTATGAACTGGTTCATACCATCAAGGTGGGGCAAAAAGGACTCTAGCTCAGTTCCCGAAGCACTGCGCCCTGTCACGCCCACTAAATCTACGTCGGGATGGAATTTAATCAACCGAGCAAGTTCCATTCCTGCATAGCCAGTAACATTAATAATTCCTGCTCTAATCATATAAAATTACCCACCCTTCTCATCGACATAGTCGCTTTTAATAACTAAATTAGGATTACAGTATAAAACACAAACCAAACTAAAGTGATGCAGAAGGGCAAATTTCGCTTAAAACGCATTTTTTGCAATGAGGTGTTATAGCTTTGCAAACATTTCTACCATGTTCAATCATATCCATATGGGTTTGGTAATACTTACCTTCTTCAACCAATTGTTCCAGAATTTTATGCGACTTATCTGCAGATACGTTCTTATCTATTAAACCCAATCGTTTCGACATACGAAGAACGTGAGTATCTACAGGAAATGCTGCCCTACCAAAAGAAAAAAGAAGCACACAAGATGCTGTTTTTCGACCTACACCGGGAAGACTCGTGAGCCAATCCACTGATTCTTGAATAGACATCCTATTTAGAGAGTCGATTGACAGCTCACCATTTCTGGAAAAAATTTCGAGTAGTATGTTTTTTATTCTTGGAGCTTTTATTTTAGAAAGTCCGCCTATTTTGATCTCGTGCTCGATATCTGTTGTACTGGCACTCATAACACGATCCCAAGAAGGGTATTTTTTTGTTAAGGCTTCGTAACTACGGTAGGTATTTAAATCAGAAGTGTTTTGAGATAAAACAGTGAAAATCAATTCACCGATAGGTTCAAACCGTTGAGTCCACAAGCGGGTTCCATAAAGAGATTCCAACAACTCAACGGTTTCTCTTGACCTTTGTCGCCTAATTTTCGATAGAATAGCCATACAAATATTCTACACTGCGGTAACCTAGCCACAAAAGAAGAGAGGGTTTGATGCAAGATTTAATGGTGGATGCTTTAAAAGGGCACAACGCTGATTACGTTGAACTAAGATTAGAAACATTAGACGGCAGTCGGATTTCGTATAGAGGCCGGGATCTGGAAGATATTAGCAGTTCCCTAAATAGCGGCGGATGTGCGAGAGCATACGTGAATGGGGCCTGGGGTTTTGTCACTTTTACGAAAACAGAAAACCTACGTTCAAAAGTCGAATTAGCTGTACGGCAAGCAAGAATGGCAAACGGCAACGGAGGATCAATAATCGCCGCAGATCCAGTCATAAAAACAATTGATCCTGTCATTCAGATGGATCCTTTTGAAGTAACTATTGAGCAAAAAGTAGATACTTTGAAGGAATATATAGAAGCTCTTTGGAGTGTAAAAACTTTGCAAAGTACAAGTATCAACTATGGAGATAGAAAACGAACAACTTATTTTGCGAATTCAGAAGGAAGTTACATAGCGCAAGAAAGAGTTGATGTGACATTAGGTGCGAGAGCAGTAGCAAAAAAAGAAAACGACGTTCAACAGTACGGTATTAGTATTGGAAGTCTTGGGGATTATGGAGTCGTTTTAAATCTTGAAAACCAGATGAAAGAAATCTCAGAGAAAGCGAATGATCTTCTTTCGGCTCCCCAGTTAGATGGAGGAGAATACACAGTCATATGTGATCCGATTCTTGGTGGGGTATTTGCGCACGAAGCCTTTGGGCATTTATCGGAATCGGATTTTATATATGAAAATCAACAGATGAAAGAAATAATGGTTCTGGGAAGAAGGTTTGGAGGAACCCACCTAAATATCGTTGACGGCGCCAGTGTCCCTGGATTAAGAGGTTCCTATGATTACGATGACGAAGGAGTTCCTTCACAAAAATCCCAGTTAATCCATGAAGGTAAATTGGTTGGCCGTCTCCATTCAAGAGAAACAGCCTCCAAAATGGGGGAATCAACAACTGGGAACGCTCGAGCCATAGATTACAGACATCCGCCTATTGTTAGGATGACAAATACATATATAGAACCTGGAGAGGCAACTGTAGAAGAGCTAATATCAGAAGTAAAAGATGGGGTATATGCAAAAAATTGGTACGGTGGTATGACTAGTATGGAGATGTTTACTTTTTCCGCAGGTGAAGCATACAGAATAAGAAACGGTAAAGTAGAAGAACTTCTTAGGCCAGTCGTGCTATCAGGCAACGTTTTCACAACCCTAGAAAATCTAGATGCTGTGGCAAACGATCTTGACATGAATCAAGGAGGAGGATGTGGGAAAGCTGGCCAATCACCGTTGCCTGTATCTAATGGTAGTCCACATATAAGAATCCAAAATTGTCTCCTAGGAGGATCATAAAATGGACGCACAGGATCAAGAATTATTGGAGAAGGCACTAAGTTATGCTGAAAAAACATCTGATCAAGTAGAAATATTAATGTATCAAAATATTTCAACCCCAGTGGGTTTTGAAGCGGAACAATTGAAAGATATTGAAACAAGAGAATCATGGGGAATTGGTATAAGACTCATAAAAGATGGAAAAATTGGGATCTCTTCCACGAATAACCCAGAAAACTATAAACTTGCTATTGAACGCGCTCAAGATTTGTCGAAGTTTGGGCCTGAAGCGCATTTTAATTTTCCTTCAGATCAAAATTTCAGTTCATTAAATACAATCGATCCTTCAGTAGAATCAATACCCATCGAAAAAATGATTGAATCTGGGAAATCAATGATTGAAGAGGTTAAGCCAGGGAAAGAAGAAGTCCTGTTCGATGCAGGGCTACAAAAATCAATGTCTCAATTTGGCCTGATTAATTCAAACGGCCTAAGCTTTTCTTATGAAAAAAGTAGTTTTTCTTCTTGGTTATCTGGAACCTTAATAAGAGGAACAGATATGTTATTCGTTTCAGAAAGGAAAAGAGGTATTCAACCTAATTGGGATTTTGCACCGCTTATATCGGGCGTTGAACGACAATTGGATTGGAGTAAGAACACAGTCGATTCACCTTCAGGCAATCTACCTGTTTTATTTATGCCGAGAGCCGTGATTTCAATACTCTTGAGCCCTTTTCTGTCAGGTATAAATGGCAAATCAGTGCTCCATGGATCATCACCTCTCGCCGATAAAATCGGAACAAGGATTTTTGACGAACGAATTTCAATATATGATGATCCTTGGCTGAATAATAAACTGACTGCCCGATTTGCAGATGATGAAGGGGTTGCAACTGTTCCAAGGCATCTCGTTAAAAATGGCACGTTAGAAACAATTTTATACGACCTGCAAACGGGAGGCCAAAGTGGCAAGGAAAGTACCGGAAATGCATCACGGGGTTTAGGATCCATGCCAACGGTTTCCAGTTCCTATCTAACGATAGCAGAAGGCAATTCGAGTACAGAAGAACTTCTAAGTAAAATAGAAGATGGGATTGTTGTCGAACAGCTTATCGGAATGGGCCAAGGTAATACCTTAGGAGGAGATGCCGGGGGGAATATTTTATTGGGTTATAGAGTCCAGAATGGGGTAATAAAAGGTCGAGTAAAAGATACAATGCTCAATTGCAATATATATGAAGCATTGAATAATTTAGATGAGGTTGGAAACGAATCCGAAGAAATTGGCGGATCGTTGCAAAGCCCACCAATACTCTGCAGGGAAATTTCTATTTCTCCACGCCAAGGTCAGTAATTTATATAATGGTTAACGAAAACATTCTCAAGCATATAGAAGATGGTAAGATGCCAGTCGCGTCCCTCGATATCGCTTCACTATCCGATCTAGATATCGGTTCAGCAAATAAAGTATCTAATACTTTATCTACTCTAGAGTTGGAAAGAGAAATACAGATTTTGGATCATTTACTCAACGTTAGCGAAGATCGATTTGATGTAAATTTTGATGAGATATTCATTAATAAATTAAACAGCGATCGGGAGGAAATAAGGGAGATTTCTATACGGGGACTATGGGAATATGACGAAAGAACTCTTATAGAACCTCTGTTGGAGAAGCTCACAGAAGATGATAGTACTGCCGTCAGAATAGCGGCTGCGATCGGAATACGTAGATTTTCCATTCTAGCGGAAGAAGGAAAATTATTAGATCGTGACTCGGATAAAATTTATGAAACGTTACAATCATTAATTGATGACGATCATAGTGATATACAAGAAGAAATTCCTGTTGATATTAAAAGGCGAATAATTGAAGCTTTATCACCTTATAACACACCAGAAATTCACGATATTATCTTAGATAATTACCACAGTTTAGATGAACGATTAAGAGCATCCGCAATATTCTCAATGGGCGAAAATGGAGACTCCGATTGGATCCCTTATATATTAGACGAAATGGACAATTCTAATCCTGAGATCAGGTTTGAAGCTGCAGGAGCAGCCGGAAGAATTGGAGATGAATCTTTAATCCCTGACCTAGCACGAATGGGCAATGACGATAGCTTTGAAGTAGTTTCTCAGGTTATAACAGCGTTAAATCTTATTGGAGGCAGCAATTCCATAAAAGTTTTGACCCGATTTTTACAGCACGAAAATAATAATGTTAGATCAGTTGCCCAGGATGCACTAGAAAATATGGAAAAAGAACAATTATCAATAGAAGAAATATCAAAAGGGAACATATATGAACCTTTTTCTTCGCCTGGAGAAGAGCTCGATGAAATTTTTTCTAACTTCGATGAAGGATTGGAAGATATTGATTAGTGAAATAAAAGATGAATAACAAAAACCATAAATTAGTAGAGTCATCAGGTGGGGTAATATTCCGTAAACAGAATGACGGTTTTGATGTTGTGATTTGTGGACGAGTTAACCCGGTTCAATGGATGCTACCAAAAGGAACGCCCATAGATGGAGAAGGGCGGGATCAAACGGCTTTAAGAGAAGTTGAAGAGGAAACCGGGCTTAAAGTTGAAATTGTATCTCCCCTCAAAAAAGTTCATTATAATTTTCAGCTAGGAAGCACAATTATCGAAAAAGATGTATATTTCTTTTTGATGAAACAAACAGGAGGATCTTTTGATAGGCACGATGATGAGTTTGATACAATTCGGTGGCTAGCAGAAACAGATGCTCACAAATTTATGACTTATGAGACTGATTTGGATGTTATCAAAACTGCTCGGGCTGCTGTACTACAAGGGAGGGAATTCAATTTCCATCAATGAAGTGAACGCAAGCGGAACCAAAGTGCGATTAAGAGAAAAATATACAGACGATGCCTGGAATGATTATGTCTGGCGGGCCGATCTAGAATTAGCCGAACTTGATGCAGCTCCTAGACTAAATATGCCTTTTGAACGATACCAAAGAATCCATAAAGAGGATTTACAGTATCCGACGCCACGAAGCCATAGATTTGCTGTGGAAACCATAGAGGATTCTATCCATATAGGCAATTGCATGTATTACGATCTTGATACAAAGAAAAACCAAGCAGAGCTAGGAATAATGATCGGAGATCGAGGATATTGGAACGGAGGGTTTGGAACTGAAGCGGTTAATCTTTTAGTAGATTACATGTTTGAACATCTTGAACTTGATCGGGTCTATCTAAAAACTCTAGACTGGAACATCCGGGCACAACGAGCATTCGATAAAATAGGGTTCTCTAAATATGGTGCCTCTCGGCAAGGTCAATATCAGTTCATCCTTATGGAATTAAATAGAGATAAATGGGAAATACGAACCAAAAAAACTGCATAGGTGATCAAAGTCGCCCTTCATAAATCATCTAATTTATTTCGAATTGATCCTCCAAACTCACCTTTCTGCCAAACACGTACATCTCGAGATTCTAATAGTTCTGTATCTATCGAATCAGGTACGCGAGCAAGTTGGTTCAAGCTGTTCGTAGGCCATATAAGGGGTGGATCCAAATCCAATTTTTTCCCTATATCCTCTCGCCATTTTTTTAGTTCTTTAAACCTGGCAGCATATTGAACAACGCCGACTTTTTTATCTCTTTTTTCGTGGTTAGGTCTAGAAATCCCATCACCTTTTAATCCATCATTTATCCGATTTTTTAATTGAGCTAAGAATTGTTGAGATAATTTACGTGACAATCCAGAAACTTTATCAAAAGGCACGTATGGATTCTTACTTAAAAATAAGAGAACCTCATTTGATAGCAGTTTAAACGGAGGAATATCTCTTTTTCTTGCCTGCAAATCCCGGAATTCATACACGGCTTTCAGAACAGATAATTCTTTAGGTCTCAAAGAATAGCTACCTTTCATTGAAAAAAAAGCTAGTTCTGGAGGTGAAGGAGGATTATACCGCACGTTCTCTATTCGCTTAAATTCTTCTGTTGTCCAGGCCAACCTGCCGAGCTCTTCTAATTTTTCGATCAAACCATCTCTTAACTTAACGAGATAAATAACATCTGTCTCAGCGTAGTTCAAGGCTTCTGGTGACAGCGGGCGAAGACCCCAATTAGCACGCTGTAATTTTTTATTTTTCTCGATAACAACTCCTATTGTTCTTTCAAGAACAACTTCGAGGCCAGTCCTCTCATAACCACAAAATTTGGCTGCGATGCTGGTGTCAAAAATATTCCGTATATTAAATTTCCAATCTCTGTCGATAACTCGAAGATCGTTTTCCGCCGCGTGAATAATTTTTTGAACATTTTGCGATTCCAGCAACTTGCGCAGTGGATTCATATTGTTTATCGATAAAGGGTCTATAATCCAAGTATCAGAATTTGTAGCAACCTGAATCAAACAAACTTTTTCTGGGTAACCAAAGAAGCTATTTGATTCCGTGTCTATTGCAATAGTCTGTTCTTTCAATAGGTCGCTAACTAAATTGGATAGTTCATTCTCATTATCAATAAGTTTCTCAATCAATCTGAGATCTCCAAATTACTAATACTCGCAAGCAATCTCTTAACACCCTGCCCTTTAAAAGCCACCGTAACCTCAAAGTCATTTCCCAGAGGTGTTATGAGGCAACCGACGACTACTCCTTCGCCAAATATTTTGTGCTTCACATGATCACCTGGATCAAAGGGGCTAGTCTTACCTCCACGTTCACGCGATTGGCGTTCGATAGAGTGAGTCAAAGAATCTGGCTTAGGAACATCAGGCCCTTTTCGTAAACTAGAATCACTGTCGATAGATATTAGGTGGGATGGTATATCTTTCAAGAATCTAGATGGCCCTGCAGTCTGGCTCATCCCAGGATTGTAATTTCCATACATGGAACGATTTGTTGCGATGGTCATGAAAAGCTTTTTCCGGGCTCGAGTCATCCCGACATAACACAATCTTCGTTCTTCCTCTATTTCAGCTATATCACCAGAATCGATAGATCTACGATGAGGCAAAAGACCTTCTTCCATTCCTATCATAAACACAGCAGGAAACTCTAATCCCTTGGCTTGATGCAAAGTAATAAGAGTAACAGCATCTGGTCCAGTATCATCCATTTGATCCAGATCAGTTGACAATGCAGCCGATTCCAAGAAGGCACTTAAACCTATATCGGGAGCAAAATCTTGATAGTCCGATATCGCTGACCGGAGTTCAAGAATGTTTTCCCATCTATCGTCGCTCTTATCTTGTTCTCCAATATATTTTTTATATTGGATACTTTCTATTAATTGATCAAATAATTGTAGAACATCCGCATCGGCAGCTATATCGGTCAACTTTTCAAGCATAGTCATAAACAATTCAAGCTGTTTTTTTGCCCTCGTACTAATAGTTGAGGTGCTGGATTCTTCATTCTGGAAATCTTCTCGAAGTGAATTGGTAATTATTTGATGGAGTGGTAAATCGTTTAATTGCGACCAGCCGTTAAGTAAAGACATCGTTTTTTGTCCAATCCCTCTAGCGGGAATGTTTACTATGCGAGCTAAGCTAAGAGAATCAAATGGATTATGGATGACTCGGAGATAAGCGAGCAAATCCTTGACTTCTTTTCTCTCCCAAAACCTCAAGCCTCCTATAATTCTATAAGGGACTCCCGCTCGCACAAACGCCTCTTCAGGTGCTCGGGATTGAGCATTTGTGCGATACATTATAGCGATATCTCCGTATCTCAATCCTTCTTGATTCACCAATTTTTCGATTTCTGAGGCGACTCCAAGAGCTTCTTCATGTTCGTTGTAGTTGTATGACACCCCAATAGGATCACCATCAGGATTATCGGTCCATAGTTGAAGATCACTTTTGTTTGAGTTTGGTTTGATAACATTTTGCGCAGCAGATACGATCGTTCCGGTGGACCTATAATTTCTTCCTAAATTTACAATTTTGACTTTGTCGTTATCGTGTTCAAAATCTAATATGTTTGTTATATCCGCATGTCGCCATGAATATATTGATTGGTTAGGATCACCAACAACGCACAAATTATTATTGGGTCCGGCTACCATTCTTGTCATTAAATATTGTACTTTATTAGTATCTTGCCATTCATCTACCATTAAAAATTTATACCGTCCTTGATACTTTTCAAGAATATTCTTATCTTGTTGAAACAATAAAACAGTTTTTAATAGAAGATCATCGAAATCAAGAGCATGGTTGTCAAGCAAAGCTTTCTCATATCTTACGTATACACGATTAACTATTTCATCAAAATAAGTTACAGCATGGCCTGCATGATCATCCGGGCTAAGCATTTTGTTTTTAGCTGACGATATAGAGTTGCTGATAGCAGCGGGAGAATATTGCTTGGGATCTAAACTAAATTCTTCAAGAGCTTGCTTTACAATAGCTTTTTGTTCATCAGCATCGTATATAACAAATTGTTTATCAATCCCTAATTTATCTCCAAATTGTCGTAAAACACGAGCTCCAAAATTATGGAAAGTGCCAAGCGTTAATTGTGACGCTTGAGATCCCAACAATTGATTAACGCGTTCCTGCATCTCTTTCGCGGCCTTATTGGTAAAAGTAACAGCTAGTATATTAGTCGGGTGAACACCCATGACTTGAACCAAATAAGCTATGCGATGAGTTATGACCCTCGTCTTTCCTGATCCTGGACCTGCCATAATTAACAAAGGCCCTTGAACGCTTTCAACAGCTGTCCTTTGTTCATCATTCAAAGCTTCCAAAAGGTTTTCGTTCGCTTTAGAGTTCAACATAAGAATAAAACTAAATTACTCTCCCAATCATAAAAATTTACTCTACTCTGTCTATTGTAATAGAGAGCTAGATTTGAGTTTCCTATAAATTTTTTCAGACGTTGCGGGTAAATCATTAATTCGAACTCCGCATGCGTCTTGTATCGCATTCATTATAGCTGGGCACGGCATAGTAATCGCCCCTTCTCCAATTCCTCTTACATTATACGGGCCGTGCCCTTGTTCTGACTCCAAAATAAGCGATTTAAATCCCGGTATATCCGGCATGACCGGGATTTTATAGTCGGCGAAAGAGGGATTCACAACTTGACCGTGGTCCAAATTCATATCCTCCATCAACGCTTGGCCTATACCTTGTATGATACCGCCTTCGATCTGACCTTCAAAACCTATTGGATTCAAAACCGCGCCAGTTTCTTGAACTGAACAATATTTTTTCAAAGTTACTTCACCAGTTTCTACATCAACTAAAACCTCAGCAACATGCGCTGCATATGAAACAAATTGGTTACCTCTTCCTTCATCAATATGACCTTCTCCGGTAATTTTCTCCCCTGCTCTATTTGCCAGCTCGACAAAGGGTATTTCTCGTTTTCTGTCACCTTTAACAACGTTGCCCTGCTCTATTATTATCGAGTCCTCGTCCCAGCCATAAAACTCTGCAGCAAGTCTTTTGAGTTTATCTTTAAGGTCTCGAGCTGCTTCATAACCAGCTATACTGGTCACCCTTGCACCTCTAGACCCTCCTACACCTTGATCTCTAAATCCTTCCTCAGTATTCCATGCCTGGACTTCAATTTTTTCAATGGGTACACCTAATTCCTCAGAAAGTACTTGGGCAAGAATAGTTCCTGTACCCATACCTGGGTCAAATGTGGACATATTAGCTAGTATTTTACCTTCAGGATAAATGTGGACTGCTGCATGCCCTTCAAACCCAATCTGACCGTGCTCTGTTATGGCGACTCCTCTGCCAACCCCATCAGTTTTTGGTTGATAATAGCCTGATTCCTTTAATGCAATATCTATTACTTCACCCAATAATATTGGCTGTGTGTCTAGGTTAGAGTCATTTAGTTTATCGACTTCTCTGGTTCCTGAAATAATATTTCTTCGCCTTAATTCTATAGGGTCCATATCTATTGACCTGGCAATTACATCCATATGGGATTCGCCTGCAAAAACTGCTTGAGTAGAACCAGGTGCCCGGAAGTAGCCGCAGGGAACCGTATTCGTATATACTTGGCGCGATTCAATCTTAACATTGGGAATATCGTAAACATCTAACGCTGCTCTACCAGACATTTCGCCAAATGGAGGAGAGGGAGCGTAGGCAGCATAGCCTCCTGATGCAAAATAGCTCGAGACTTCCCATGCCGTTATTTCACCATCTAATTTCACCCCTGTTCTTATATTAAAAATAGATGGATGGCGAGGATTCATAGACGTAAATTCTTCCTGGTAGTCCATAACAAATTTTATTGGCCTACCAGTCTTCTTAGATAGAAAATAAGACACTGCAACACCCGTCACATCGAGCTTACCTCCGTAGGAACCACCAATATTAATTGGATTAATAACGATATCGCTACGTTCCATCCCAACCATCCTTGCCAAGTGGACTCTTCTTGCGGTCGGAGCTTGATTGGAACACCAAATTTGGAGGCGACCTTGTTCGTCAATATAAACCAATGAACAGTGTGGTTCTAAATATGCCTGATGTACTCTCTCCGTAGAATAAGAGCCTTCAATTATTACGTCAGCCAACTCAAAACCATTTTCTAGATCACCTTTTTCATCCACCAAATGGTGGTACACATTTGAAGAGCTTTCTTGGGGAAGGGCGTTTCTATATTCAGCGTAATCAGGATGTATTAAAGGCGCAGAATCTAGGGATGCTTTTATAGGGTCAAAAACTGCTGGTAGTTGCTCATAATCTATCTGAATCAAATTAGCGGCCCGTACTGCCGTTTCCTTATCAATTGCAGCAACAGCAGCAACTTTATCACCAATAAATCTAACCCGATCCCACGAAGAAATTAACGGTTCATCAACTATAATATTTCCACCACGTAACCCTTCTACATCTTCCCCAGTTAATATAGCTTCGACTCCATCCATCATCAGGGCCTCAGAATAATCGATGGACAATATTTTTGCGTGTGGGTATGGTGAACGAACGAAAACACACCACAAATAATTAGGTGCAATTAGATCTATCGCGTATTGAGCACGCCCCAAAATTTTATCGGTGCCGTCGTTCCTAACCACCGACTTGCCGACAACATCGTAGCTGTTCATTAGAAACACCTTTCAACATCCCACAAAACAAGAGACAATAGAAATATTAAGAGTATAGTTTTAAAGAATATACAGATATAATACTACCAATAAATCATTTCATCATCATAGCGGGGGATCGTGCATCTTTACGGAAACAAAGATTTTTTCGAGAAAATCGGAGGCTCAAAAACTATACACAGAGTAGTTGAAGTTTTTTACGACCGCGTGGAAAAAGACCCTGATTTAAGACCCTTATTCCCTAAATCTTTACACCATGGACGTCAAATGCAAAAATTATTCCTTGAAGAATGGCTCGGAGGTAGCCCTCTATATTCAAGTAGAGGCAAAGAAAAAGGGGCAATCCAAGGAGGCATGCATGGGATACACTACAGATTTGTTATCCCAGTCAAGGCGGCAGGCCGTTGGTTACATCATATGGCTTTCGCCCTCAAGGAAGCTGGCGTTTTAGAAAAAGATCGTGCGGGTATTATGGAAGTACTTGCACCTATCGCACACGAGATGGTCAACGATGGAGCAGATTTTCCTCAACTATTAAAAGCTCTGAGGCTTGCAGGAAACGGCGACATTGACGCAATCGAAAAAATCATTACAGAGACACCTGGAATCGTTACCCAACGAGGTACAGCCGGGCGGACATTACTATGGGAATCGGCTAGAAACGGCCATATTGCAATAACAAGGCTGCTTATAGAAAAAGGGACAAATCCCAATGTTCCAGGAGGTGCTCCTTTATTATTAACTCCTTATGCGTTAGCTGTTTCCCGAGGACACAATAATATAGGATCATATTTGATGGATCATGGAAACATCATGGACATATTCACGACATGTTTTTTGGGGAATGCAGATCATCTAAACAAGATTCTCTCTCATGATATTTCAGCCGCAAACTCATACCAAACTTACGAAGATATTAATCCAGTAGTACCCCTACATTACGCAGTTTATGGGGGTAATTTTGAGACTACAAAAATTCTCTTATCTGCTGGGGCAAATGTAAAACCATATATACCAGAACTCACTTCTTTAGCTAGAAGTATGGATAGAAAAGATATTATAAGGTTGTTGGAAACTCCGTAATAATGCTATCTGTTCATCAATCTTGCTGGAGGAGCAAAATGCGCGAATGTACTAGGATTGGATTCAATCGGCACATCGATCAAAGTCGGTTCATTCGCTAGTATTGCTGCTTTTAGTTCACGGGTAAGAGCCTCTGGCCCATCTGCTTTTCGTCCTGCTACTCCAAAGGATTCAGCTAATTTAGGAAAATCTGGATTATCTAATTTACTTGCAATAACCCTACCCCCAAACATATCCGACTGTGTTCTCCGAACGTTCCCATAGGCTCCATCATTGAAAACAATAGTTACTAAATTAATACCGTTCTGAACCATAGTAGCCATCTCTTGCACACCAAACATAAAACCTCCATCTCCCGCTATGGAAACTACTGTTTTATCAGGATTGCCCACTTTGACACCAATAGCAGTTGAGAATCCATATCCTAGGGTTCCTTGATAACCAGGAGTTATATACGTTCTCGGGGCGTAGACTGGAAAACCATGGTACGAGTAATAGCCAACTTGTGTCATCTCAGCAACTAAAATACCGTCATCTGGAAGCTGCTCTCGAACAACATCAGAGTAAGCGGCTAATTGCGGAAAAGCACCTAGCATTCGCTGGGTATTTGCGGCCACAGACTTCATTTCATCTTCTCTAGAAGCACGGCTCTGATTATGTCTTGGTATTCTTTCAACTAAATCGTCAATTGCTGCTACCGCATCGCCTATTATTTTTAGATCAGGTTCAATATTCCTGTTAATTTCTTCAGGATCAATGTCAATACGAATCAATTTTTGTTCAGGTGAAACAGGCCACGAAACCGGTCCGGGTAATACAAATCGTGTTCCTAGAGCGAGTATCACATCTGCTTTCTCAATCAACTCATATCCAGCGATCACAGGATGAGCTAAATAATTCCTAGACGACAAGGCACCCTTACCATTTGTAGACATGATAGTTGGTGCTTGAAGCATATCTGCTAACTCATCTAATTTTCCTGAGGAACCGGTCGTCACTACTCCTCCTCCCACAAAAATAATCGGATTCTTTGCTTCACCTAATAATTTAGCTGCACGATCTAAATCAGCAGAATCACCTTTAAGAACACTAACATTTCCTGGTTCCGTCAAAACCACACTGTCATTTTTTGCAAAAATATCGTGGGGTACTTCGATCTCAACAGGCCTGGAACGGCCTGTTTTCAAATTAATAAATGCGTCATGTACAACCTGTGTTACTTCTTGTGGGGTCATTGCACGTTCAGCCCATTTTGTAACAGAGCGAACCGTTTCTAATTGGTTCTTAATTTCGTGTAACGCTCCCCGTTCTTGTCCTATATGGTGAGTTGCAACTTGGCCGGCAATACACAAAACACGTGAGTTCGAAGCGTAAGCAGTAGAGAGACCAGCCATTGCGTTTAATAAGCCGGGCCCCGGGACCATCATACACACACCAACTTTCCCAGTGGACCTTGCATAACCATCAGCCATATAGGAAGTTGCTTGTTCATTCCTGGTATGGATGACTTTTATACTCTCACGTTCTTCCCATAAAGCATCAAACGCCCAGTCCATCTGGACCCCTGGGAGGCCAAAAATTACTTCAACCCCTTCTCGTTTTAAAGTTTGAACTAAAGCTTGACCACCTGTCATAGTTTCCATGATTAACACCCCCAAAGAATTCATGCTAAGCTAATCTCGTTCAATAAGCTAGTATCTAAAACAGCACATGTGACTTCATTATACAATTAAGAAATAAATCACCTGACTAAGTGATCAATTTTAAGAATTAAGCGGGGGGGAAAATGAAAGCAATCCAAGTCACCAATCACGGAGGGCCAGAGGTTTTGATTTACAAAGATGTTCCTAATCCTACAATTCAAACTGGAACAGCGAGAATCAAATTAGAATCGATCGGTGTAAATTACATGGATGTTTATACCAGAATTGGGTTGTATGGGAATAATCTGCCGGTAATACCAGGAGGAGAAGGAGCCGGAGTGGTCACTGAATTAGGACCAAACGTGTCTGGTATTAGTATAGGCGACCACGTTGCTTACACCGGTGTAACTTCTTCCTATGCAGAAGAAGTTATAGCACCCGCGGATAAACTGGTTAAGATTCCTAACGGGATTTCTGTAGACACAGCTGCCGCTACTATGCTCCAAGGAACGACGGCACATTACTTGTTGTACAGTACTTTTTCAGTGAAAGATAGCGACACAATTCTTATACACGCTGGAGCTGGGGGCGTAGGTCTCTTGATGATTCAAATTGCGAAAATGATCGGATGCAACATTATAACTACTGTATCAAATAACGAGAAAGCAGCTTTAGCAAAAAAAGCAGGCGCAGACCACATTATTATTTACACAGAAACTGATTTCCTCGAAGAAGTAAAGAAGATCACAAGCGGTAAAGGAGTTCAGGTAGTATATGATTCAGTTGGTTTAACAACATACGAAAAAAGCCTACTCTCCTTAGCACCTAGAGGATACTTAGTTTTATTTGGCCAATCTAGCGGAGTAGTCCCTCCCATTTCCCCTCTCAGCCTGAATGCAGGTTCAAATTTCTTGACAAGGCCAGCACTTGGGCATTACTTACAAGATAGGAGCGAACTCGATTGGCGAACGAGTGATCTTTTTAGTTGGATACAAGAAGGTCGCCTTGATATTAGAGTCCATGAAAAAATAGGCCTTGAAAACGCAAGCAAAGCGCACCGCGATCTGGAGAGTAGAAAAACTAGCGGAAAATTACTTTTAATACCTTAAGAAATTAACCATATAGTGTAGTGCAAAAAGCGGAAAAGCCGATTATTGTAAACCTAGCATTAAAAATAGAGCCCATTGCGAAAAGAGGTATATGGTGGAAAATCAATACATTCATGTTGAAAGAAATGCAAGTGGAGTAGTAACAATAACTTTAAATGCACCCGAACATTTAAACCCGTGGTATATACCCATGATGGAAGAAATGACGACTGAACTCGATCATATCAAATCAAATGCAGAAGATAGAGTAGTAATATTTACGGGAGCTGGCCGAGCCTTTTCCTCCGGAGGAGATGTTTCTGCGTTCCAGCAAGGAGAAAATCAGCCTGTACCGCATTTCATGAAAGAAAAGAAAGACCGTAGAAGAGGAGGATGGAACGTTCCTACCATGGATTCGGACGAACGATTAAAAAATGAACCTTTTAACGGACGTCGCATCCACATGCAGGTCTATAATCTGGACAAACCCACCATAGCAGCCGTAAATGGAGTTGCTGCTGGAGCAGGTTGCGATCTTGCGCTGGCATGTGACATCAGGCTAGCTAGCAAAGATGCTCGATTTATAGAAGTTTATGTGAGAAGAGGGCTAATTCCACTTGATGGTGGAGCGTTCTGGGCTCCTTTCCTTCTTCCTCATGGTATAGCTATGCAAATGTTATTTACGGGGGAAGCATTAAGTGCGGAAGATGCTTTTAAGTTTGGTTTAGTGAATAACATTTATGACAGCAAAGACCTGCTTCCGGCGTCATTAGAACTAGCTAATAAGATAGCTAAAGGTCCCCCGGTAACGCAACAATTAACTAAACATATGGTAAGAGAATTTCATCTAGGAATGTTCAAATCTCATTGGGATTTAATAGATAAAGCATCTGCCCATATACGTGAAACTCGTGATTTTGACGAAGGGATAAATTCATTTATGGAAAAGAGATCCCCAGACTTTAAAGGCTTTTAGTAGTAGGCCTAGATGAGAAAGAGTTAGTTTTCTTTGGAGCGGAAGACGGGATTTGAACCCGCGACCTTCTCCTTGGCAAGGAGACGCGCTACCACTGCGCCACTTCCGCATATTTGCACCGGGTGCCGAGGGGCAGAATCGAACTGCCGACACCGCGATTTTCAGTCGCGTGCTCTACCGACTGAGCTACCTCGGCGTACCACGGGCAGACAACATCGTACGAAGAGGTATATTTAGTGTCAAGGTTTACTATTTGTTTATTTCGAATTGAACGACCCACTTGCTGAATATTATGATGAAATAGTTTACACTTCCATTGGAATTGTAACCATCATGAGAAAAATATACATAACATCAAACTACCCAAAAGCTGGCAAAACGATATTTGCCGACGTCATTGCAACTTTTTTCCATTCTAAAGGAGAAAACACAGCATATATAAAGTTATCTAATGATATAACCACAAAAAGCTATAGACCAACAGAATCTGAGGATTTAACCCCTACGTTTGCGGACATAATTGAGCATATTGAAGAGCACAAAGTCGAAGATGGTATCGTATGCGACCACGGTCTTGAAGATTTTAACAGTAAGTTAAATGCTTTAAGTGAAACATACGAATCTGTAATAATTGAATCAGATAATTTTTTGGATATTGAAAAAAGATTGCGCTCGGATAAAGACATAGTAGAAGCGATCGAAGCTTCCATGGTAAAAATAATTTGGTATGAAGAAGCGTCTATGGGTGATGGAGATATAACTGCCATCCAAAATGAATTAAAAGATTTTAACGGAAATCTTAAGACCGTTATCCTAAATGGAGTTCCAGTAAGTCGCACTCACTACGCTAAAACCGAGATACTCAGTAAACTTTCTAAAGAAAATATACCTCCCCTGCAAGTGGTATCACAAAATCGAGAGCTAAATTCAAGAAGTTTCGGAGAAGTTATAGAGTATCTTAATGGAGATGTAGTAGCGTTTCCAGAAAACTTAAACCGGCCAGTTAACACTGTCATGCTAGGCGCCCTTGCTCTAGATGGAGGCATATATTATTACGGCAAATACTCCGAAAAAATAGTTATAACAAGATGGGATCGCCCAGATCTTCAGATGCCCGCACTTAATACCGGATGCCAAGGTCTAATTCTGACAGGAGGAAACGGACCTATACCTTATGTTTTAAACCGGATCAATGAACTTCAAACTCCAGTAGCGGTCGTCCCCAATGGCACTGTGGCAGTAGCAACAAGCTTAAGTCAGGGATTTTTTGCAGAAAAAGGTAGCCCAAACAAAGAAAAAACAGATCATATGCTAGATATATTACTATCTGAAAATGACGACTTAATGGATCTATTAAATTTAAATGAATAGGATATTACCAGCTACAACAATGCATCCAGAAAATCTAGCTGGAAACGAGGACACAGATGGAAGATTCCAATAATAAAATGGGGCCCGCTTCGTCATTCGAAGCGATTTCAGAGGGAAATCCAGGAAATCGGACATTCTACTTAAAAGCAATTTCTCAAATAGGAACTGCCAAAATCTGGGTTGAAAAAGAACAATTAAATAGCTTAATTATGGCTTTTGAAAGGATTTTTCGACTAATTGATGACAAAGCCGGTGATCAGTCTAGTAAAGAATCAAGTCAGTCTGATTCAGAAACGGTATATAGCAATAATGGGCTAGATTTGGATTTTAAATCAGGGAATATGTCTTTGAGATATGATGAAGTTTCATCAACCATCGAGCTTCTAGTCTACGGGGAAGTACAAGAAGATAATCAAAACCCTGTATTAACTCTACTATTATCTAGAAAAATAGCAGAAGATTTTGTAATCGCTGGCTTGGAGGTATACGGGGCCGGCAGATCTAAATGCCCCTTATGCGACACCCCACTAAATCTCAATGAAAATCATATATGTCCACGAAGTAATGGTCATGCAACTGCTTTAACTTAATTTAAAGGAAGGTCTCAATGAATTCTGACGGCCTCTCACTAAATCAAATCCTTGAACAAGGTGATTTTCTTGATGTAAAAGAGATTTATGATGGAACTAATAGGGTATTTGATACGTTAATAGGCACTCCAGCTGAAAACGTACGTGCGATATATAAACCAAAGTCTGGTGAAGCCCCTTTATACGATTTCCCTAGAGGGACTCTTTTCCAAAGAGAGCATGCATCGTATCTAGTTTCCGAAGCACTATCCTGGGACATAGTACCTACGACTACCATTAGAACTGGCCCATACGGCATAGGAAGTGTTCAAGAATATATTGACCATGATTCGAATTCAACTTATATCGAATTAAAAAAAACCCATGAATATCGATTACAAGAATTTGCTGTTTTTGACATAATTACAAATAATGCTGATAGAAAAGGAACTCACTTTTTATTAGACCAAAATGATCAAATATGGGGTATAGATCACGGTTTAACTTTTAGCACGGACTACAAGTTAAGAACTGTCGTTTGGGATTTTATCGGAGATTCGATTCCTGACAAAATTATACGTGACTTAAAAACAATTGATGAAAGAATTTCGACTGGAAGTTCACTGTTCTCATCTATCAATCAGTTAATTGATAAAGATGAACTAGCCGCATTAAAAGACCGTATTTCGTTACTTATCGATCTCCAAATATTTCCTTTCCCAGGTTCAGGGAGAAATGTACCTTGGCCACCTTTTTAGCAACCAATAATTACCTCATATTGCCAGTTAGATCTTTGAGCCATCTTACAAATCTAAACCACAATCTCCGTCTGTAGATTAATCTGCGAGAAACATAGTGAGCAATATTTTGATCTCCTGCCAATATGGCGCCTTGCCAATCATGCAGTTCTTGTAATGTGGCTGTTCCAGGTACAAAAGATATAAAAGGTGCCCAACCATTAGTGTTTTTTGTCCTAATCCTTACATCACCCCCGGCCTCTTTTACCAACAATACACCTGCAGCAACATCCCATATTTTAGGGCTATAAAACAAAGATATTTGCATTGACCCTCTTGCAGTTAAAGCCAATTCATAAACAACACTACCCAAAGAACGTATCTCTCCTATTTGCCTTCTTAAGCCATTACGAAATCCGAACATAGCCCAGTAGTAAGATGGCAAGCCACTAAGCCTACCTCTTTGAGGTGATTCCCCACCTTCTAATTTAAGTTGGCGATCATTTTCAAAAGCACCATGGCCAACTCTCGCACGGATGATCGACCCATGATCTCCCCAAGGCAAAAAAACCACAGCAACTACTGGAACTCCCCTATATATAACGGCTATCGAACACGAAAAAATTTGCAACCTATTAACAAAATTATTGGTCCCATCCAAAGGGTCTATTATCCAAACATATTCGGGCGAATCATGAATAGTATTATCAAACTCTTCTCCGACAACACCATGTTCTGGATATGATCGGAGTATACTTTCACGGACATATTTCTCAACATTCTTGTCAGCTTCAGTTACGGGGTCTCTTTTGTTTTCAGATTTATATTCAATATCTAGATCAGTTTCAAAATAGTTGAGAAGCATATCTCCTGCTTCTCTCGCAAATTTAACAGCTGATTCTTCGATCGATTGCAAATAATCTTGGTCGATATTTGGCATAGTATCCTTCATAAATACACTGTATCCATCGAAAACATATTTGGTCAATAAAATATAGATGCCAAAAATACAGCTAATAATATACAATTGCCTATATAGCGCGTATACGGTTAATATTGGTTCAGATGATTTTTTTGATTAACCTTTGAGGAGGATACGATGAGTGAACGAGCAACAATAGGAAACGTAGAAATAATGGCATTTGTGGATATAGGACCCACTACCCGACCAACGAGCGGGGTATTTCCAGATGTACCAGCAGAAAAATGGGATGAATACAAAGACACTTTAAACGAGGATGGAGATCTGCCTTTTCAAATGGGATTCTTCGTATTAAGAGCAGATGGAAAAATTATTGTAGTAGATACAGGATTAGGAAAAGGGCCTCATGAGGCTATGGGCGGAATTTCTGGCCAAGCTCTTAATAATCTACAAAAGGCGGGCATAAGGCCTGAAGATGTTGATTCCGTTCTTATAACACATTTACATGGGGATCATGTTGGATGGAATATCACACGTGACGGAGAGAAGGTAAGTGCAACTTTTCCAAACGCTAAATACTTTGTGCCCAAAGGGGACTGGGACCATTTTAATAAAGAAGACGTACTTCCAAATTCTCCGCATATGCCAGCCAACGTATTACCTCTACAGGAACTCGGCGTTCTTGAAATTGTTGATGATAACTTCTCTTTAACTCCTGAAATAACTACTCTTGGGACACCAGGGCATACTCCAGGCCACCAAAGTACTCTCATCAATTCTGGAGGAGAAAAAGCTTTAATTGCCGGCGATGCTTTTCATACAGTAGCTCAATTACAAGAAACCGACTGGAACGTCGGGTTTGATGTCGACAAACCTCTGGCGGCAAAAACAAGAGGGTCATTAATGGAGCGCTTAGAGTCAGAAGGATTTACTGTGGCAGCAGGCCACATGGTTTTAGGAAGCAACATAGGAAAAGTTATTCGATTAGATGGAAAAAGATCTTGGCAAGTAATTTAAAGTCTTGATTTTGAAGGGTAATTAAGAGCAGAGGTGGTGCTGTAAAAAAGCGGGATCAGTTACAAGATGCGGATTTATGTTGTCTCAGCAATCCAAATCCGCTATTAAAGCTCCGCGGCTAGGACTCGAACCTAGGACATTTCGGTTAACAGCCGAACGCTCTACCAACTGAGCTACCGCGGAATAAATAGGTTGTACGGTAAACATGTGAGTTTACCGTTCTTGATTATATTATAGGGTCACGGGAATGGTCACTCAAGCAAAGCACTATAATTAATAAATAAATGTTGGTTTAGATTTACAAATGGTGGTGGTTAAATGAAATTAGGTTTTATAGGCGGGGGTCAGATGGCAGAAGCCATAATAGACGCCATTATCACAGACCAATTTATTGAGCCCGCGGACATTACCGTTGGGGATATCTCGCAAGAAAGAAGAATCTATCTATCTGAAACTTTTTCGGTTAACGCAACTGTGAGTAATTTAGAAGTTATTGAATCGTCAGATATGTTAGTGATTGCTATTAAACCACAAGATGTTCCTATATTAGCAACGGAAGTGAGTGGGTTGATAAATCCTTCTTGCACGATAGTTTCGATCGTTGCAGGGACCAGACTCGATAAATTACAGACGTTATTTAAACACGATTTAGTAGTGCGCGTCATGCCAAACACTCCAGCCCAAGTAAAAATGGGCATGAGTGTATGGATTCCTACAAACGATGTTTCGTCGAAACAAAAAGCTATCGTAGCATCTCTTCTCCAATCTCTTGGGAAAGAGATGGAGGTGGAAGATGAAGCACAGCTAGATATGTCGACCGCACTAAGCGGCAGTGGACCTGCATATTTCTTGCTGTTCCTTGAGCACTTGATAGAAGCAGGAACCAAGATTGGACTTACTGAATCTCAGGCAACGATTCTAGCTCAACAAACGTTGTTTGGAACGTCACGGCTAATTGAGTTATCGGATTTTAGCCCAAGTCAGCTAAGAGAAAAAGTGACTTCGCCTGGAGGAACTACGGAACAAGCTATAAAGGCGTTTAACGATTTCGAGCTTTCTAGTATAGTTGAAGCTGCGGTTACAGCTGCTTTCGAAAAATCAAAAAACCTAGGATAATCTAATTTAAATGATACAAATACTAAAATCGTTCGTTATTATCATCACGGACGTTTTATCACTAGCAATATTTCTAAGAGCGTTGATCTCTTTTTTACCAATCCAAACTCAAAACAATTTCTTGATCGCATTAATATATCAATTGAGTGAGCCCGTTCTATCAATAATTAGACCACTAATACCGAGAACGGGAATGATAGATATCACCCCTATGGTGGCCATAATCATACTGCAGTTGATCCAAATGATACTATTTAGGCTTGGCTAGCTACAAAACCGTTACAATTCAAATAGTATTACAATACACAGTAAGGAGATATTTTGAGCACCGATAGTATAACAAGTAACCTTTGGAACAGGTACGTCTCCGCACTTAAACACAACGATTTTCGGCGCTATTGGTATGGGGCATCCATTGCTGCATGCGGCGTGTGGGGTCTTATTGTTGCTCGAGGTGCATTGGCGTACGAGATATCAGATCAATCCTCTACAGCAGTAGGCTTGACTACATTTGCAGCACTAATACCTTTCGTGATCGTGCCTCCTTTCAGTGGGATCATAGCTGATAGGTTTGATCGAAAAAAATTAGTAGCTATAGGTCATGGTTCAAACATCATTTTTGCTTTAATTTTGGCACTAATATATTTCTTCTCAACCACCGAACTTTGGCACCTAGTTGCTCTTAGTCTATTCAGTGGTATAGCCCGAGGCTTCCAGCTGCCAGCACAAATAGCTCTCGTCCCCAATTTGGTTCCAAAAGAAGATTTGTTAAACGCTATTGCGTTGAACGCGTTATCTTTACAGGGATCACGTTTTTTTGGTTCAATCTTAGTAACTGGAATGATGTTCACAGAATGGGGCGTTGGTGCTGCGTTTGTCGTAGCAACATTCCTTTACATAGTTGCAATGGTATTAACTTTATCGTTAAAAACAGAATCACGAGGGGTTATTGATAATCGTGCTTCGATCTGGCAAACGATTTCTGCAGGGCTAGTTTACGCATACAAAAATCCTGGGGTAGGATTAATGCTGGTGGTTATTGGGTTACATTGTAGTTTAACTATGTCATTTGAATCGGTATTTCCATCCCACGTTACGAACAATTTTGATGTAGGCCTATCTGGTTTTTCAAGTATTATTTCTTTCTTTGGAGCAGGGGCCGTGGTAGGTGTAATTAGTATCGCAGCCATTAGGAATGACGTTACAAAAGGAAGAGTTCTTATGCTGACCGGTCTAGGAAGCTCTAGTGGTGTAGTTTTGATGGCTTTATCTCCATCTTTAATGTATGGTCTTGCTGCTGCTTTTTTGATGGGGCTTACACAAGCTCCTTTTATGTCTCTAACCATGACGTATCTACAAAGTGTAGTACCAGATGACATCAGAGGACGAGTTGGAGGCCTATTCACCCTCAGTGCATTAAGCCTCATGGCGATATCAAACCTTGTATTAGGAAGCCTATCAGATGTTTACGGATCACAAATAGTCCTTATAATTCCAGGTATTATATTTCTTGGAATAATTACATTAATAATCCTGTTTGTTCCGATAATGAATAAGATATTCTTTAAGGGATTCCCTAAAGTAGCTGCGTGATATTGGAATAAGCTAACCAAATTTCAATGTGCCAACTATATTAAAATGTTAGTATGATTAAAAATAGGATTTAGATAAAAATATCAGAGGTGCCAATGGGATATATATTTGGTTTAATTCTTGGTTACGCGATAGGTGCAACTCCTATACTGTTTCAAATGGCAAAATCAAGAGGGATTGATCTTAGATCTGTTGGTACAGGAAATGTAGGTACTTCTAATGCCTACCGTCACACAGGTAAGTCAATAGGAGCTTTAGCAATTATAACGGACATGGGCAAAGGATTTTTACCCCCCTTGTGTATGCACATGCTTGGATTCGGCCCAGCGGTTCAATTAGCGTCCGCAATAGGTGCTATGATGGGCCAAATGTGGCCAGCAACTTCAAAGTTCCAGGGAGGCCGAGGAAATGCGACCGCAGCTGGTGCATCTCTATATTTTGATCAAGCTTCTTTTTTGATTGCTCTAGTCTTTTTCTTGAGCACAACGTTTTCAAAAGTATATAAAATTCTTAAATCTGATAATTCTGATTCATCACCTCGAAGCAAAATCGTACCCATTGTCGTAATTTTATCTTTTGCATTATACGGATTACTTGCATTCAATAAAGGGATAACTATAGCAGCCATGGGGTCATGGTTTTTCATAGGATTAATTCTGATTCGCAGACTTACTGCACCTTGGCCACCCGATCCCATAACCGGTGATATTCCCCAAAGATCGATTCTTCGTATCCTAATCTTGGATCGTCCTAATTAAAATTGATTTGACATAATGGGAGCAAATATGAATATTGAAATGAGCCAAAAGGATCTATTGGATATGGAGCTAGACTGCTTAGTATCTTTTGTATTTGAAGACGACATCGATCCAAGTCTGGAAGCGTTAGAATTAAATAAGATCCTCTCCGATTATATAACCGACTTAATCGAGGATGGAGAAGTCAATGGCCGATTCGGTCAACTAAATCTAGTCCATACTCATAAAAAGGCAAAACCAAAAAGAATACTGTTTGCAGGAATGGGTAAAAAACAAGATTTCAATTTGGACCGCGCCCGTAAGATGAGCGCTAATATCGCAAAATTTATTAGTAATAAGAATTTTAACGTTTCTGGAGCACTGCCTGGGCGTATTGAGTTACCAAAAGCTATAGAAGTTAGCGACCTTTTTTCAGCCATAGTCGAAGGAGCAAGTTTAGGTCTTTATGCTTTCGACGATCATATGCGTAAAAAAAGTGATTCAACAAAACCTAAATCCAGTAGCCTTTTATTAGATGGTTCAGTTGGGTTAACCAATAAACAGCAGGATGCTGTGCATAAAGCAATAAAAACCGCTAAAGTGGTGTCTGAATCGGCAAAACTCGCTCGTGACCTAGTCAATGAGCCTGCAAACTTAATGACGCCAACAATCCTTGCAGAAAGAGCAAAATTAGCCGCTAAAGATACCAAACTAGATTATAAATCCTTAACGAAAAATCAGATTGAAAAACTCGGTATGGGAGCATTCCTGGGCGTTGCAAAAGGCTCGGATGAAGAACCCAAATTCATAATCTTAAAATACTCCGGAGATCCCAAAAATCCCGACAAAGAGCTTGGGCTAATTGGTAAGGGCATAACTTTCGATTCTGGAGGAATATCCATAAAGCCTGCAGCTAATATGTCAGCTATGAAAGGTGATATGGGAGGAGCAGCTGCAGTTATAGCATCAATATATGGAGTAGCACGTCTGGAATTAAAAATAAATATTACCGCACTTGTACCGGCAACTGAAAACTTGCCTGGCGGATCCGCTACTAAACCCGGAGATTTACTGACTGCAATGAACGGGACCACTATTGAGGTTGAGAATACCGATGCAGAAGGACGTTTGATTTTAGCAGATGCGCTGGCCTACGCGAATGATAAGGGTTTATCACCGTTGATCGATGTAGCGACATTAACTGGAGCGATAGGGGTCGCCCTAGGATCAGTTTCAATGGGCTTATTTTCCAACGACGATACTCTAGCAGGAGAATTAATCGCAAGCAGCGAGTCTACAGGTGAAAAAATGTGGCGAATGCCACTATGGGACGAATATAAAGATCAAAATAAAAGCACCGTTGCTGATATTAAAAATACAGGTGGCAGACAAGCAGGATCAATTACCGCAGCGCAATTTCTTCACGAGTTCGCAGGAGACACACCTTGGGCCCACCTAGACATAGCGTCGGTATTCATGAGCTCAAAAGTCGATGGAATCTATCAGAAGGGTGCAACAGGACAACCTGTTCGAACCTTGATCGAATTATTTACGAAATTTGCTGCAAAATAAATACGTTAGATTATTCAAGAAACCTTATTGTGACGGCCTAGTGCCTAAAATAACCGAAACATCTATTGGCTCTCCATCTCTAATAACTGTGAAAAGATGAGTCTCACCTGGTGCTCCTCTTCTGATTAGATATGAGACAACATCGTCAACCCCCGATATTTCCTCTTCATCTATAGCTACAATAATATCTCCTCCAATAGGTATTTTGGTACCTTCGATTTCAATCTCACCTGAAGATCCCAAAAGTCCAGCTAAGTCTGCCGGGCCGCCATCTACCACTCTAGATATAAACGCGCCCTTGGTATCCCTATCTAAACCTAATGCCTCTGCTATAACGGTTCCAACCGCAAAACCCTCCACACCGAGCCAGGCATATTCATGCTTACCATAAATGATTAAGTCAGGTATTACTTTTTTTGCAATATTGACCGGTATAGCGAATCCGATACCAGCGCTCGAATTACTCGTAGTTATAATTTGGCTGTTAATACCGATCACCTGCCCAAGCCGATTGAGCAAAGGCCCTCCTGAGTTACCAGGATTAATAGAAGCATCGGTTTGTATAGCTTCCGGTATAGAATATTGGCTATCTCCTTGGATGGTGCGTCCAACTGCACTTATAATCCCACTTGTTAACGTAAACTCTTGGCCAAAAGGCGTTCCTATAGCGGCAGCCATTTCGCCCACCCGTACAATATCACTATCTCCAAGCGAAACAGGTGTATAACGACCCGGATCTAGTTGGACTTTAAGTACAGCTAGGTCTGAATCTGGATCAATGCCAACAACCTCAGCCTTGAGGCTTAATCCATCATAAAAAATGACGCTCACTATATCAGCATCAGCTACAACATGGTGATTGGTAACCACATATCCATCTTCAGACCAAAGGAAACCTGAACCATCTCCTGGTAAATAATAATCTTGGCTTTCCGAAGAACCACCATAACCAGACACTTGAACTTTCCGTTTTATCTCCACGTGAACCACAGATGGAAGTAGATCTTGGTAAATATTATTAAGTACAGCCTCTTGAGCACTAACAATTTGGAGTGCCTTATCTAGATCTTCGTCTGAAAGAAGGATTCTTTCAGATGATTGAATTTCTGGGGGTTGAGTCACTTCCAAAGGCAATATTTCAGAAGTATTTTCATCATTATCTATGGTTTCATCTAGCGGAAATATTGAACAACTAATACTAATACTTAGAAATATAACAAAAAATAATATTAACCTTAGATGGCCCAAAATTTACCTCTTTTAATGATTGTGCCTGATATCGGAATCAATACTGATTAAATAGAATAATACACCATAGATTTATCGACGACTATCTGAGATTCTTTTTTGACAAATTCTCAATATTGATTACAATCTAGTTCCCAATGCCACCACCGAGCTAGTGTGGGGAACCAGCTCGGTGGCCAGGGAGTAAAGGAGAAAAAAAGGGTAATTTATTACAAACTAACCAACCTGCGAACAATTAACATTTTGAATAGCCGCAGGAGAAACACATTAAACAACCTTCGGTGAATACTAGTGATGCATAACAATCTGGGCATTGGGGGCCACTGGACCCTTGATCGTTAGTTGAAGGTTTCGAAAACAAACTTGGCTGAACGATATGTGTCGGGGCCTCTTCTTCGGGCCCCGGATCCGTTGCTGTTTCTATCTCAGTATATTCTGCGCCAGGTGCCATTTTATCTGAAAAAGCTTTCCTTGCTCTTCTTGCAAGCTCTTCACGCTCTTCATCCTCAGGGACCGCATGCCTTATAAGTGCTAGTGCTACAGCATCAGGTGCGCTTAAAACTTGTTGACCTTTGTCCCATGTGGGCAAATCAGTAATACCCCGTAGTTGATCAACCACTTGAGCGACATCTACCCCTGAGCGCAAAGCCAAGGAAGCCATTCGACTCACTGCTTCTAAATAAGCAGCATCACTCGACCCCGCTTTACCAAGATTTGTAAAAACTTCGAACGGACGTCCTTCTTCATTAAAAGTGATTGTTACATAAAGATTGCCATGACCTGTTCGAATACGATCTGTAACTGCTGGTAGCGTTGTAGGTCGTACCCTCGGTGCTTTCATATTAACAACCGGGTCTGCATCAGATTCGGAACTATCTCCTTTACCGGTCTCTAGAACTTGCATACTCTTCGATCCATCACGGTACACCGTTGTGGCTTTACATCCAGTTTCCCAAGATAACCAAAATGATTGTGCTATATCCTCGATAGAAGCTGAATTAGCAAGGTTAATTGTTTTTGAAACAGAATTAGTAGTATTGTCCTGCCATGCTGCCTGCATTTTTATGTGCCAACCAGGATCTATAGCCATGGCGGTTCTAACACCGTGTTTGTCAATAATCATCTCAACTGCTTCATCACGCCATTGCGGATCATCCGCTAAATTCCGTAAAACAGCATCTGCTCTTTCTTTGCCAACTTCATCTACCAATGCTTGCCTAACTGGAAGTGGTGAATCCAAAAATCTAGTACTTGTGCCATCGTGGTCTTCCCACAATATATTAGACCACCAAGCTAGAGCAAAATGCGGTTCGATCCCTGAAGAGCAATCTGCCAACCGGGATATTGTACCGGTCGGAGCTATAGTTGTTACGCTCGAATGTCGAACAGGTGGCATACCATTTTCTTGTAATCTTGATCCTTGATAAGCCGGGAATTCACCTCTAACAGAGGCCAATTCTTCAGATTCTAACCATGCTTTTTCTCTTATAAAAGAGCCTACTGTCTTAGCGAGTTCAAGAGCTTCCTCTGAGTTATATGGAAGATCAAATTTCACTAATGAATCTGCCCATCCCATTATGCCAAGCCCTATTCTTCGAGTCTGAAGATTCATTTCCCTTAGCTCAGGCAACGGAAATGTATTCACCTCTATCACATCATCTAAAAATCTAACAGCAAGCCTCACTGTTTTCTCTAGCTCATCCCAATCAAAATCATTTGCATCACCAATATGCTTGGATAAATCGATAGAACCTAGGCAGCAATTACCATAATTCTCTAAGAATTCCTCTCCACAAGGATTTGAAGTTTTGATTTTACCAAGTTGGGGACTAGGCTGAGTATCCCAAACTCTGTCAATGAAAACTAAACCTGGGTCACCCGTTTTCCATGCAGATTCTGCTATGTCATGCCACAAATCTCTGGCTTTAATAGTGTTCTCTACTACATTGCTTTTAGGATTAATTAGATCCCAATCTTTATCGTCCTCAACCGCTCGCATAAAATCATCTGTAACCTGGACAGATATATTGAAGTTCTGTAAAGAAGCATCGTCGTCTTTGGCGTGAATGAATTCCATGATGTCAGGATGACTGACACTCAGTTGACCCATATGCGCTCCCAATCTAAAAGATCCTTGGGTTAACGTTGCTCCTACAGCTGAATACAATTTCATAACAGCTATAGGCCCACATGCCATACCATGAGTGGTAGCTATTGGGTCACCCTTTGGGCGCAAATCAGAAAAACCAAATCCGATTCCGCCTCCCCATTTTTCAATCATTGCAGCATCGTGTGCTACTTTCATAATAGATTCCATATTATCTTCAGGCGAAACAACAAAACATGCGCTAAGAGATCCTTTATTATCTTTCCCTGCATTAACTAATGTTGGGGAGTTCGGCAAAAATTTTAAACTAGATGTCAGTTCGTAAAATTTTCTAGTCCATTCGGAAACTTCTTCTTCATTATCAGTAAAATTTTCTTCGCCTGCTGATATAGCCCGTGCTACCCGATAGAAAAGGCCTTTAGCGTCTTCTATCGTCTCTCCTTCTTCATTCCTAGCGAGATACCTTTGTTCAAGTATAGTAGCGGCATTAGGGGACAGAGGAGGTTCAGGTGCGCTGGCTAAGTCCCAACCAGCATTCTCTACAGATGTTGCAGGCAGAATATGACCATTACCATTTAGTTGATGAGTCTCTTCGATAATATCGGAAAGCCACTGTTTAAACCCTTTACCATTTTGAGAGCCATTCTCTAATTTACTTAATCCTTCTAGCTCGCTTGAAGCTCCTGAATCTTCGATATAAGAAAGTATTTCCTCTGTAAGGGTTCCGGTATCAGCAGTACTTTCACTCAAAAGATTTTCAATTGCACTTTTAAGTGCTTTCTTGTTTGCTGCTGAAAATGATGTGGGGTCAATCTCGGTTGCCATGATAACTGTACGCCTCCTAAAATAAATGCAGTATTAAAACCTTTATGAGCATCTCACCGCCCATTGCTACTTATGACTTTCTTGGTCTTCCACGCCTCCTTGAAGTTGAATGGTCAGGTGGAAGTAAAGCTAGTTGTTCTGTTGAAAACAAAGAGTTCTCTAACTGTAGGCCCTCTACGGCCTCTCTAAAATCATCTTCGTCTGCAAAGTCACGATAAACACTGGCAAATCTTATATAGGCCACTCGATCCATTATTCGCAAAGCATTCATAGTTAACTCTCCAATCAATTTGCTAGAAATCTCTTCTCTTCCTCTTTTATGTAGCTCCTCCTCTATTTCCTCAACTATTTTTTCTGCCGAACCGGACGGTAAAACTCTCTTTGCAAGAGCGATGCTAATCCCGTTCAATAGTTTCTCTCTATTAAATTCCTCTACTCTACCATCTTGTTTAACAACCGAAAGATTGGATGTCTGCATCTTTTCAATCGTGCTATAACGACTTCCACATCGCAAACATTCTCGCCTCCGGCGAATTCCTGTTTGCGAATCTCTCGTGTCTAATACCTTTGATTCGTTATCGCCACAATGCGTGCAACGCATCGAAATCTCCCGAGGCTCCGAGTCTTCTTTCTTTCGATACCCTCCCGGTCAATAAATTAACTAATATGTCCTATATATCGGAGCCGCAAGCCATAATTAACTACCTGTAGCGTTTATTTGTCAACCCTAGAGAGCATGATTTCGGTGTTTTTAAGGTGATATTTAAGGAAATTTCAGCGGGTATTACACGATTTACATAGGACAGAGCTAATCAAATTTGCTCATAGAATATATAATAAGTACATAATGAACAGTAATAAACATAAACAGAAATCTAATAAACCAAGATCTGGTGACCGCTTGATCTCTGTGAACCGCCGTGCACGTTACGAATACCATATCCTAAAAAGTATGGAGGCTGGCATCACATTAAAAGGGACGGAGATCAAATCAATTCGGACTGCGAGAGTTTCGATACAACATTCATTTGCGCGCATAAGCAAATCGGAAGCGTGGTTACATGGCATGCATATACCGGCATATGAAAAAGGCAATATATATAACCATGATCCGGCACGACCTCGAAAATTATTACTGAGAAAAGCTCAAATTAAAGATCTTGAGCGTGAAATAAAATCTTCTAACCTAACAATAATCCCGTTACGTTTATATATAACGAGGCACAAAGCAAAAGTAGAGCTCGCTCTTGCTCAAGGCAAAAAGCTTCATGATAAAAGGCAATCTATAGCAAAAAGGGACACCGATAGAGAAATGTCCCGCCGTCTCAAAAACCAAACGAGTTAAACATATTCCATAGCATATATTTAATATTGGTGATTTATATCGTATCCGAACGATGGGTAGATAGGTAGATATATATATTTTATAATAGCTTGTACGGGGGCGCGTGGTTTCGACAAGGGATCCACCCCGGTGATAGAGCAGGTCGAGGTGCCACCACCTCGTTAAACTGATGGCAAAAAACTAGCTGGCAAAAAACAGCTTGCACTCGCTGCGTAATTAATACGCTGTGACGTTCGGAAATTTCTCTCCTTACTGGAACTTTCGAGCGACAATTAAGTAGGGCGCTGCCGCTAGGTGGCCGGGGCCTAGCAGCCTAAGATTTTCCGGCTAGCTACGATTGGACTGCGTCGGTTGGGTCTTATCGTGGCAACAATATTAACCGACTAAACCTGTAGCGCTTCACTTAGGGCATCCTTTGGACGGGGGGTTCGACACCCCCCCGCCTCCACCAGAAACAATTGGTTTTCAGTTAATATTGTCTTAGCTGTACGGCAATTCTGTACCAACTTACTATAAAAACAAGCCCAACAGACGTTACTAACGTGACAGCGACACCCGGTCCTAATAATTCCGCGAGAGCCCCTAGACCAAACATTGAAAGAGGGAGAACGCCTATAGCCATGTTAAGCATCCCTATAGCTCTCCCTCGAGTATCCTCGTCAGCTAATAAAAGCACTAATGTAGCCTGCATCGTGGCGAACCCTGCTACTCCAATACCTGCCACCACCAAACTCAATGCGGAGATAACATACGTAGACGATAAAGAAAATATTAGTAGCCCAAGAAGTGAACAAAAAGCTCCTCCGATATAGTAAGGGTATTTTCTATATGACTTGTTCCTGGAAACTAAATAAAAAGCTCCTAATAATGAGCCAAAACCTTGTGAACTTCCCAGTATACCCATCGCCACAGGGCCAACCTCTAAAACTTGTTCAGCAAATACAGGGATTAAAGGCAAATAAGGAAAAAAGCTAATATTGATGATTATCGTTATGCCGAGCAAACCTAATATCGCCCTATTAGCGCTAACAACCCGTAGACCATCTATTAGCGCACGGAATATATTTTTTGATGAAGATCCCTCTCGTTGTTTTTTGGGAACGCTGACTTGAGACAAAAAGATAATCGAAATCAAAAACAACACAATAATACTAAGGTAAGCTCCACCTGCGTTGGCTGTTCCACCAATTATAGAAACATCCAACAAAATACCTCCTATAGTAGGACCCAATATTAAAGCGCTAGTCGCGGATAAATATTCTAGAGATATGGCTGTCGCTACTAACTCAGACCCTACGAGGTCGTACGCTAAAGTCCTCCTGGCAGTGATATCCAAAGTACCAGCCATGCCAAAAAAGAAAGTTAGAGCGATAACTTGCCAGGATTCTACAATCTCGGAATAAACTAAGCTAAAGCACATTGCTACGACACTCAGGTTCCATATATGAGCTGAAACCATTAAGAATTTCCTGTTGTAAGAGTCCACAAGGGCACCGCTAAATAATCCTCCTAGAAGCATGGGTGCGAAATATGCAACCCCAACAAGTGAAGTTTGTAAGATTGAACCACTAAGTTCGAGCACTAAATAGCCTGAGACTAGCATCCACATCCACCGAGCTAATTGCCACAAAAGGCCATTTGGCCAAAGATAGCGATAGCTCCTGTTCGATAGAACACTTCTTACTGGGTGGGAGTTTCCTTTAGGTAGGTTAACTGTCATCTCTTATGGTATTCTGAGGGATTTCAAAAATTCCACAACCGCATTTTGATCCTCCACAGCCAAATTTTGGAATTTGGATCTCGATTCTGCAGCTTCCCCTCCGTGAGCCTCGATAGCTTCACTAATCAGCGTAGCTCTACCGTGATGTAAAAACGGTGGTTCCGACGCAAATCCCCACAATTTTTTCGTAAGCCATTGACTGGAAGGAATATCGAAACACCTGCCAGAATTTGATCTTTCACATTGACCAACTTTTTCATTATCTAATTGATCACCCATATCGTGCCGTTTGAAATCTGTGAAAACGGGTATCATTATTCGACCATCAGAATCAGTTTCAAAATTAGCGTTCGCATCAAGATCGATTAAATCAATCGAGAAAGGTGACGCTCCACTTTCCTCTCTGTAAATCCGTGGAGGGTTATACGGGTTAGGCTCTATAAAAACGGAGCTTTCCAGAGGCAATTTAGGTATATGGCACGAGGCACAGCCTATAGTACCAAAAATATTTTCCCCTAAAAGCGCCGCATCTTTTGCCTGCTCTGATTCAGGATAATTTATCCTAGGAGCAGGTAGAGCTGCTTGGAATAAAGTGAGGGCTGTAATATCTCCTACTGTCAACTCATCGGATATCCCGTCCTGATCAGGGTCTTTACCAACACCATATGTCTCTGCCGCTTGGATACCATGATGCAAATTTAAGGCAAAAATCGTAAATTGTCGCAAGGAAATCATCGAACCTTTTTGCCCAAAGGGTTTGATGATTAGATCTTCATCTATACCCTCGGTTTCGCTAGTATCAACAACTCCGTTTGGATGAACGGTGATGAAACCAAAATCAATACCCTTGGAAATAAGTTGAACTCTTAGTACTTCTTTAGTAATTTTGGATTTCCAGAACGCATCATACCTAATTTGTTCTAAGTCGTCGGTAATTTCTCGCGCTAATAACTCAACATAACCAGAACCAAACATCCCTAAAGTATTCCTCTCATTGCCTACCTCGGATAAAGACATGTCTTCAACAAAAGGCAATTCGCCTGATAAAACAAATACGTTAGCTACATTGTCACCGCCACCACCAGTCTTTGGTAGGTTATGGCACCCAGAGCAAGCATTAGCATCAGGTCCAGATATGCGGTTGAAATTATCTGGGCTTTCTCTACGAGGCCTAGCATCAAAATCGCCATTGGTCTCTGGGCGTCCAACTCCATCTAAAGTGTTAAAAGACGCTAAAAACAACACTTCACCCATTTCTAAGATTTTTTCGACACTAATGTTATTTGTCAGTATGTCATTTTGATCAATATGCACTGAAATCGCAGGCACATCGCCGATTGCCGCCTCGAGATCTCCTTCGAGTTCTGAGCCACCAATATCTATGTTGCATCCGATAATAAAAAATACACTAATTACGATAGAGATAAGAATTTTATTGGATATCATCGTTAACAATTCACCAGTTATTATATAAACATCAAGTTACTATAAGATACACTTTAATTCGGTTTTACCAAATTAAAAAGCAAATATGATGTCCATTCCCGGCCTTAACGGGGAAATTAAAATAAACGACTATTCGTATATGTCGATACCAATGCAATTATCAGAACACGAATGTATAAAATAGTTAACTTATTTTGAAAGGCAAATATATTATGAATTCTACGATTTCGCAAACCTTAGTCGCTGTGGTAATCACAGCCCTCTTAGTCGGTGGAGGAGTTTGGTTTAGTACACAAGGCTCCCTTAACACCGCAAACGACAAGATTGAGGCTTTATCAGCTAATACCGCTTCAGGCGGAGGAATGAATATAAAACTCCTTCCTGACCAAAATACAATGGAAGCTACTGTTCCAATGGAAGAGGTTTTCAGTTTCGACAGGAACCATGCAATCTGCTGGGTAGAGAGCAACCCAATAGCATTCACTATGCCAACATTTGGAATGGGAGCAGTTCCGATAGATAAAAACGGCTTCTTCATGTCAATGGTGGCAAGTAGCGTAGATACATACGAAGTTAGTACAAACAGTGATGGATCCACACAAGTTGAAATGACAGGAACTCTAGGCTGTAATACCGAAGTATTCTCTGGAGGAACACAGTTCGGTGACCGAGCCGCGTCAGAACCTGCTACCTACAGAGTGCTAGCAGTAGATAATGGCGTCGGAGGAGGCCAAGCTGGAGATACATTCGCATACACAGTGTTCTTTGACGAGGCCACTGCACCATTAAACCATGCAATTTTCGGCCCAGAATTCACTTTCACTGGTGAAATGAATGCCGGTGAAATAACAGTTTTGGATCCTAATTCCTAAAATCCTAAGAGACTCAATACCTAATTAGGGTGCCTTATTAGATAAGGCACCCTAATTATTTTTAAACATACATATATTGACTCATTACAATGTTAGTATTATTAAATGTAGCAAGTACGATCCAATCGGGAGGATACTATGAGCAAAACGATGATACGTGGTAAGTATGTTTTAGTAAAAGCAGACTTAGAGGGCAATAGCAAGGTTATCGAAGATGGGGCGGTCGTACAGGATTCCGGTACGATTATAGAAACCGGAACTTACTCTGAATTAAATGCGAAATACCCCGGCATAACAAAAATAGGGACCGGAGACCAATTCGTAATTCCAGGGCTCATTAACGCGCACCATCATGGAAGAGGGATAGCATCTGGGCTAATGATGGGACAAACGGATGGACATTTAGAAACGTGGATTCATCGTGGTTGGGGAAAACGACCACTAGATCCTTACCTGATGTCGATGGGAACACTGATGCAACAAATTCAGTCAGGTACCACTACCGTAATGTTCAATCAAACCGCCGGCCCCGTGTCCCAAATTCAAACTGAAGCTAACAAAACGTTACAGGCATTTAGTGACATTGGAGTTCGCGTCGCCTTTTCCATAGCTTTTAGAAACCAATCTTTTCTAGTGTATGGCGATACCGAAGCTTTTCTGGATTCAATAGACCCTGAATTAGCTGGAAGAGCGAGGGACAAAGTAAACACGACTGTAATCAATTTCGAAGAATATTGGGATTTTACTAAAAAATTAAATGATGAATACCGAGAAAACGAAAAAGTAAAGATTTTGCTAAGCCCCCAAGCATATCATTGGGTAGATGAAAAAACTCTTGGTGAGATCGGAGATCTTTCGCGTAATAACAATATGGGTATCCACCTACATATGGTAGAAACAATGTACCAGCGACTATATTCAGAAAAGATAAATAATGAAACTCCGGTGAGCAGGCTAAACAAGCTAGGAATGCTAGGCCCAGAGGTGTCCTTTGCACACGGTGTTTGGCTCACGCAAGATGATCTAGATTTGATGGCAGCAACGGGCACATCAATTAGCCATAACCCAAGCTCGAACCTACGGCTAAGCAGCGGGATAGCACCGGTAACAGAAATGATAAAACGGAAAGTTGTTGTCGGTATTGGAACCGATAGCGCAGGGATTAATGACAACGATGACTTGCTCCAAGAAATGGGTTTAGCATTAAGATTACACAGGCCCCCAGGTCATTACAATAAATCTATATCTGCAGCGGAAATATTACACATGGCAACCGTTGGTGGATCAAAGGTGACTACTTTTGGAGAATCAATTGGTACTCTAGAACCTGGAACCAAAGCAGATATCGTGCTTATCGACTGGAATCGTATTACTTCATCATACATTTCCGAAGATTTAGACCCTTTGGAAGCATTGGTATCTCGAGCTCGAAAGGATGACGTTCAAACCGTTATAATTGATGGAGATATAGTTTATGACAACGGATCATTCAATAACATTGATAAGGAAAAAATATACCAACAGATAGGTTCAGAATTGTCTAAGCAAACCCCAACTACAGTCTTCGAAGATAGGATGTTAGCTCAACAATTAGATCCATACATTCGAGAGTACTACCAAGACTGGAAACTAGAATCTGATCAGTCTTATCAATTTAACGGATTAAATTAATAATGGTCCACAGACACTAAAATCCAAATACAGGATTCTATAATATATTTGATAAATCCACTCTATTTCAGATTAGATTTCATCGAATCTATTGTTTCTTCCGCTTCGTGTACCAAGTCGAAAAATATCTCTCTTGCAGGACGGCGCTCCGTTAACATTCCACCTATTTGGCCAGAAGGTATTTGAGCTAAATCATCACGTTCAGCCGCCTTGATTGCCTCATTCAATGGTTCATTAAGAACACCTTGGAGAGGCATAGGAAGAGTTTTAAGTCCTGAATTCGCCCATGCCTCACGAACGATATTATGATAAGCCCTTTGCTGTTTACCAGATTGGCTCGTACTTATTGAAAATTGTTCTGACCGAGCGCCAAGGATTTGGTCTTTTTGAACTTCCGGACTATTACCTTCTTCAGCCACCAAGAAAGCAGTTCCAATCCAGGCGCCTTGGGCACCCAACGCTAAACCTGCGGCTACTTGGGATCCTGTACCAATCCCACCAGCTGCCAAAACTGGTTTAGGGCTACAAACATCTACTACTTGAGGCACCAAAACCATTGTTGAAATGCTACCAGTATGACCTCCTGCCTCTGTTCCCTGGGCCACAACTATATCGGTGCCAGCAGCGATCTGCCTTTCAGCATGACGAGGGGCACCAGCCATTCCCATTAGAATCATACCTTGATCATGGGCTTTTTCAGATACCAAAGCTGGGTCCCCAAGTGCCGCAGCAAAAATAGGAACATCATTATCCATGACTATCTCGATTTTCTTTAAAATATGCTGATATGTCATCGGGGAACTCTCAGGGATTTCCACGTTCTTTAGCTCAAGTTCCTCTATCATCCTTTGAATAAATTTAACGTGTTCAGGGTATTCTTTTTTTATATCGTCGTGGATTTCTAGATTTGTTCTTTCTCCAACATTCTCTAGCTTCGCCGGAAGCATAAAATCAACTCCAAAAGGTCGGCCACCTACAAGACTTTTTAATTCACGAATACCTTGGTCTAGATCTTCAAGAGATAGAAAGCTATCTCCCAGAACTCCTAATCCACCCGCATTACTAATCTCTGCTACAAGTTTTACTGGCGTAGGAGACTTAGCTTGACCGGCACCCCCACTATTCATACCGGCTAAGAAAATAGGGTACTCTATCCCCAATAGATCGCATATTGGTGTATATAATTTACCAGGCATTTTTTATTCCATCCCTTCCACTTGACCCCTCAACTCATGCTAGAATAATAATATTCTTTTAGGTTGCAAACTTAACGGAACCATTCTATCAGATCAAAGTTATTGGACAAATTTGGTAGTACAAACAAGGGGCTTTGATATTGGACAAGCTCAATAAACTCAATCTGGACATAGGGTCTTTAAATCTAAATAATCCTGTGCTCCCAGCATCAGGGTGTTTTGGGCCTGAACTAGCAAAATTTACCACGGTTAGTTCTATTGGTGCGATTGTACCTAAAACAATATTTTTGTATCCCAGAAAAGGAAACCCTTCACCAAGAACAGCGGAAGCGCCTTACGGTATGTTAAATTCTGTCGGTATACCTTCCGATGGACTTGAAGATTTTCTACAGAACAAAATTGAACATTATGCGAACATGGGGCCTCCTTTGATTATAAGTATAGGAGGACTAAATATACCCAATTATTGGGATTTAGCGGAACGCCTTAATGAAGTGAATAGTGTTAAAGCTCTAGAAATTAATGTTTCATGCCCAAATATTGACGAAGGGGGATTGGAAATAGGGAGTAACCCAAGTAATTTAGCAATATTAGTAGAAGGTGTTGTAAAAAGATTCAGTAAACCAGTGATTACAAAATTAACGCCAAATGTTACCTCTATAACCGAAATAGCAGTAGCAGCAGAAACTGCAGGGTCAACGGCAGTGTCGTTAATCAATACCGTATCGGCAATAGGAGTGAATATGGTGGAAAAATCAATAACAACCGGCCTAGGAAAAGCAGGATTATCAGGCCCTGCCATAAAACCAATCGCACTAAAAATGGTGTGGGACGTAAGTCAAAATGTCAAAATACCAATAGTTGGTATGGGAGGGATAACAAATACCGAAGACGCACTTGAATTTATTTTAGCGGGAGCATCTGCAATATCTGTTGGGACTGCTACTTTTACAAGACCCAATACTATGATAGATATAATTCAGGGTTTAGAATCCTACGCTACAGAGAATAACTTGAAAAATATACAGGATATACGAGGCCAAATAGGGCAATAGAAATATACACTGAATTGCATAAAATCAAATGGGGCACAATTCAGATGTGGGAAATCCTAGCTAGGACAAATCTGTTCCAACAGGATTTCCTCGGAACAATACTAACGGGCTACCTCACAAAATGGGTAGCCCGCCAATACCTAAATAAGTCCTGCGAGTTCACCTAGAACTACTAGACCGGAAAGGCCAACTAATCCATATATTACTTTGGATATTGTGTTGGTTTCTCCAAATTTAGATCCAGTAACTGCTGCAACTAGATCGAGTCCGAATAATCCGGCAAGGCCCCAATTTACGGCACCTACTATCGCTAATATAGTTGCAACCAATATTACTATGTCCATTCCACGCTCCTTCTTAGCTAAGCTAAGTCTTGAGTTATTAAAGACGAAGTATGTATATACCACTAGATAACTAATGTCAAGGCTTATAATTACTATATATAGGTTGGACGGTTGAAATTAAATGCTACCGATATGGATTAATTAGAGCCCCAAAACAGGCCTTTAAACAATCGATTATATTTCTGGTAGCCAAACCCTATAGATAGCATCGTTATTCCCAACACTACAAATGCCACGACTCTGTAGCCGCTTTCAAGTAAAAACACATCGAATATAAAAAGTTTTCCAATAGGTATTGCCAACAAACCAAGGCCAGCTATTCTAACTACTCGGTCCTTAGATAAGAAACCGTATATCAGTAGTACTACAGCATGAAGAGCCCAAAGCAGGGTTAAACTCAAATGCATCGCACTCATTGTGTCCAAAGAGGATACGTATACTCTGCTTTCGAAAAAATTAATTAATTCTGTCGTTAGCGAGAAAATAACCAAAACGTTGAAAACAATCCATAATGCTTTCTGCATCAAATAGTCTGTATTCGTTGAATACCACCATTTCGTAGACATAATGACCAGTAAAAGTAAAACCGCTACTATAAATTTTATTGCGAAATATAAATTAAAAATTGCTACGAATTCATAGGGTATTACAGTGAAACTAGAAGCGTCGAAAAGTAATAATTTAGCAACAGCAACTCCCCCAACCGCAATAAATATGTTCCTAAATATTAGTGATTTTAGCCTTGCCCCTATTACAAAAACTAGAGCCGCGTAAATTGCTAAGAAGATCGTTACTACTAGCTCTCCTGCGATATCTGGAGGCTGACCAAGAAACATCTGATCTCCGGACAACGATATATTACGAAAATAAGTAAGGATCTCCCTCGAAAATGACCATATGGTCAACACTGTTGCTAATATCGTAAGCCACCACCGTGTAGGCCATATATCCCTCTTTTTTAACCAAATATCTTCCTCGAGTTGGAAATTTCTGTTTAAGTACAACGCATAAGAAGCTACGTAAGAAATAATAACTAACATTATTGACGCAACAAAAAGATCATTTTGTAATGGGAGAAATTTTTGAGAAGCATTAATTATGTCCAATGAAGGGATTTCTAATAGCCTAAGGCCGGCAATCAAAATCAATACAAGGCCTAGGGACCGCGCACGCCATTGTTTCAGTAATAGCCCGGACACTATCAATAAAAGCCCTTCCGCTCCCCAAGCAACAGACAACCATTCTCCACCGAATTGCACTGCGATAGATACAGTGAAAAACAGCACAGCGATACCAGCTGAAAACAGAGGAATACGAGGTGAGACCATCAACGCTCTATAGGATATGTAGCTAATAATCAAGTAGATGCCACCCATTATCCAGCCGATATATTCTATGTAAATGTTGCCAAGATTTTGCCCATCCAAAAAAGCAAAACTTAACACATAGTAGGCCAATGGGTTAATGATCATGAGAGACAGATCACTGTATTCTGGAGTTGCTTTTGAATACAAATGAAAGACCGTAGTCGCGCCAATAAAAATGAGGAAAATAATTGTAAACCCAGATTGCAAAGTGATTATCTCTGATAGTAGGAATTGGAGTTCACCATCATAAATAGAGGCCACGATCGAGAACATATAAAAATAGGATCCAGCAAGGGCAAAAGACGTTAAAATACGCCAATTTCTAGTAAAAGCTAATAAAAGGACAGATAAGTTAATAATTGCTATATAAGGAATCAGCTTTTGAAATTCAGAAAAATCTAATAATGCTGGGTTTATAAAAGCTATCACGATACTTAAAATAGCGGTCAAACGTGAATTATGTCTTAGAGCTAGAAAAGCCCCCATAATAGAAACACCACTCAGTAAAACTAGCGCGCCTAAGTACGGTATTATCCCATACGATTCGAACGCTACGTAGAGAGTAATAAATAAAATCGCAAGGCCTCCGCCTACAACCGCTCTAGACCAAATTACATACCGATTTCTGACGTAGTCCCCTAACATTATCAATAAAGCTCCAACTCCAATGCCAATGCCCACTCGTCCGAGGTCGTTAACCCAATTATTTTCAAAAGCAAGCAATAAGAAGAAAGCGATTCCTATAGCTAGCGCAGCTACACCAAGAATTGCGAACCAATTCCTGCCTATGATATTTTCCCAATCTCCTTGGTTATATTTCCCAAAATATCTAGAAAATATAGATCCTTTTTGAGTGTGAGAATCCGTTGCAGGTTGATCAAGTTTCTTTTCCAACGAACCAACAGCTTCAATCTCTTCAGAAGTGTGCATCGGAGTATATGAAGCAGAAGACTTATCATTAACATCAACTAACTGCTCTTCTAGATAATCGATTCTCTCAACCAAATCCCCCAAAATTCCGCGAATGTTGGCAATTTCTTCTTGAGCAGTATCTGAAGACCGCATTCTAGAACCACAATATGTGCAAAACACATTGGTTTCCATATTTCGTTTACCGCAATTGGGGCATTCATTCATAATTCACCGATCTTCGAATGAGAATTAATGTTCCTTCTAGCCTTATTAATGCTTTAACAATTGTTTGCGATTCATCATAGAACACCAGCACCATTTAGTATCGACAAAATACCAGCAAAAAAAACAACAATCAATGCGACTCTCCTATAAATAATCTCTGACAATAGATTATTATATTTGTTTCCTATAGCAACGCCTAAAACCAACGCCGGCACAAACCACAAAGCATATAATACGGTCTCTAAAGTCAATAACCCAGCAAAATAAAAACTTACATTTGCAGCCAGGCTTATAGGGAAAAAATATGCTGCAATATTAGCTCTGAATTCTTCTCTTGGTACCTCTTGGTTTGAAAAAAACAAGATCACGGGAGGGCCTCCTATTGCTATACTCCCACTTAAAATTCCGCTAACAACACCTACTACTGCTGAAGCTAGCCGTTCTCTAACTATTTTTAATCTAATTCCTGCCGACATCAAAATCGCTGATATTGTTACTGCAAATCCGATAAAAAGTCTTAAATGGTCGGGTGTCATGTAACTAATCATCCAAGTTCCCAAAGGAATAGTGAGGACACCCGCGGTGGTTAAAACATAAATTCTTCTAATGTTTAAGTGTGCCTTGGCATTATTTAACACCAGTAAATTTGTGAAAGAAGTGTATATTACAACCATAGGAGCAATCATTTTAGGGGAGATAATAAAACCTAAAATCGGGACCGCTACTAAACCAAAGCCAAAGCCCGTCAAACCCTGAGTCAATCCAGCAAAAAAGAACACGATCGTCCCCATCAACAAAACTTCGGTTTCAATAATCATCGATCGATCATACCCTAAAACAACAGCGTTGCGCAGTACGTACAACCACAGTAGCAAGGTGTACACATTAACAAAATTAATTTTCCCCATCCAAGCAATAGATTGGACTTTTACCAATAATAGGTTTACATTGCTTTTTATAGCATGGAAAATATCTTTTTATAGAGGTAGGGGGATACGATGAAATACAAGTTATTAGCTACAATAGGAAGCCTTATGGTTATTGTGGCAATCTTAGGACTAGGATGTACAACCAGTTCAGACGATTCAAGTTCAAGTAGGCTAGACACCGTACAAGAACGAGGAAACCTGATCGCGGCTGGTAGGACTGATCTTCCAGGATTTGGATTCTTGCGAGATGATGGTTCGAATGCAGGTTTTGATATAGATCTTGCTAGAGCCGTAGCAGCAGCGATTTTTGGAGATGGCAGTAGCCTTGAAGTTGTTCCTATCAGTGCAGCAGAACGTGGCCCAACTATCCAAGGTGGCGAGGTTGATGTATTGACTCGTAACGTAACTTGGACAACATCTAGAGATGCACAGTGGGGTAACTTTACTAACGTGATGTTCTATGATGGACAAGGATTCATGGTACGAGCAGATAGTGGATTTGATCACGCAACTGACTTAAACGGGATCACCGTATGTGTCACTAGTGGTACCACAACTGAATCCAATTTAGCTGATTACTTTAGGCAAAATGGATTCTCCCTTGACACAGTTGTATTCGAGGATTCAGCGTCGGTATATGGAGCTTATGAAGAAGGACGCTGCGACGCAGCTACTTCTGATAAATCCCAATTAGCCGCAATACGCTCTGGTTTACAAAACCCGAATGACCATAAGATTCTCCCTGAGACAATATCAAAGGAGCCTCTAACACCAGCGGTTCCTCACGGAGATGATTCATGGTTCGATCTCGTAAAATTGGTAATGTACGTACTAGTCAACGCTGAAGAGCTTGGAGTAACCCAGGCCAATGTAGATGCGCAGAAATCTAGTGACAGCATTCCAGTTAGAAAATTACTCGGAGTTGAAGGATCCTTCGGACAAAGTGACGTCGGATTAAGTGATGATTTCGCTGTCGACGTTATAAAAGCAGTTGGTAACTACGGAGAAATATACGATCGCTACATGGGACCAAATGGCGAATCGTTTACACTTCCAAGAGGACCTAACGAGCTCTGGAACAATGGCGGTCTAATCTACGCGCCTCCAGCGAAATAAGAGGAAAGCGTAATTAGAAGATTGATAACCAAGGGGGGCGGTAATGACGGCATACGCTGTCATTACCACCCCTTTGTTTGGTCTTATTCAACATACAGACGCAAACCTAGAATAATTTAAAGAAGATGGTTCTTTATAGAAAAGGAATCCCCTTATGGAGAGACACGAAAGTAATTTCGTGGGCAGCTCAATTACTCTCAACTGTTCTCGTTATTAGCCTATTCGTATTTTTGATATCAAATCTCCTGAATGCAGCCAATAACAGAGGGTTTTCATTAGGGTTTGATTTTATTTATCAAGAAGCAGGATTTCCAATATCTGAATCAGTAGTTAATTACACAGAATCTGATTCATTTCTCCACGCTTTTTATGTAGGGATTCTCAACACCATTCGAGTCGCGTTTATTGGAATATTTTTTGCTACGATACTCGGAACGCTACTTGGCATAGCGAGGGTTTCCACGAACTGGGCTTTAAAAAGTTTATCCCTCATATATGTGGAAATTTTTAGAAATATTCCACTTCTAGTCCAGTTATTTTTCTGGTACTTCATAGTATTCCAATCATTGCCTAAGGTCCAAGATGCGATATTATTACCAGGTAAGATATATTTATCGAATAGAGGAATATTTTTACCTAATCCAAGTTTTTCTTCGCAATCAACTACCGTTGTGTTCACATGTCTGTTATTAGTCGCTGTAATCACTGTAGCAATGTACAAAAGTAGATTGAAAAGAAAACTGTTGTTTGAACAAACTACAAGATATTTCATCAGTTTTGCAAGCGCTGTGGCCATTATCGGTTTATTGTATTTTAGCTTAACCCAAATGCAACTAAGTATAAGCACACCATCATTAGGTAAATTTAATTTTACCGGTGGACTCCGAATCACTCCCGAATTTGCTGCACTGCTTTTGGGTTTAACAATATACACAGCTAGTTTTATAGCAGAAATAGTACGGGCTGGAATACAATCTGTGCCTAAAGGGCAATACGAATCAGCCTACGCTTTAGGCCTATCAAAAACAGCTACACTTAAGCTAATTATTCTTCCACAAGCTCTGAAAGTTATAATCCCTCCAATGATAAATCAGTACTTAAACCTCTCTAAAAATTCGAGCCTTGCAATTGCCATCGGTTATCCGGATGCTTTTTTTGTGGGCAGGACAATGATCAATCAAGCTGGCCGAGCTGTGCCTATTTTCGGCATGGTAATGATGTGTTACGGCCTTATTAGCTTGGTATGGTCCATTGCTGGAAATATTTTCAATCGCAAGATGAGTAGCGGGGGAAATTAGATTGGCTATCCAACAAACGACATCAGTATCTAATATAACCAAAGGAGCTTATTCTTGGGCTCAAGAAAATTTATTTGGTTCTCCTATAAATATAATGATTTCCCTATTGATTTTTCCTCTATCAGTTTATTTATTTGTATCCTCCATTGACTGGATATTAAATAAAGCGGAATGGGGAGCAGTCACCTCAAATATCAGGATATTTCTTGTTGGACAATATCCTCAAAGCGAATTGTGGAGAATTGGCACAGTTGCTTCCATAACAACAATCTTATTAGGTATTTCTTGGCATCTAAAAGGATTGGTCTTTCGACGTTTAAGTTTGATCATATTAGTACCACTACTGACCCTGGTCTTAATGCCACCTATTTTCCTCGACATAAGCGCCATTCTTCGATCATGGTTAACGTTGGTAAGTTCTGGATTCATAATAGGCTATTACATATCACGATTCTGGTCTATTTCTAGCAAGAACCTATTAATCGCTTGGTTAGTAAGTATGGTTGTCGACTTCATACTACTTAGAGGAATTGAAGGCGTTGGTATACTACCATATGTATCAACAAACGAATGGGGCGGCCTACTACTAACATTTTTCTTAGCAATAATTGGCATATTCTTATCTTTTCCTTTGGGTATTTTCCTTGCGCTGGGGCGAAGAAGCAAATTACCATTCCTCAAAGGAGCTTGCGTAATTTTCATTGAGTCAATTAGAGCCGTTCCATTAGTAACTTTATTATTTATGACACTAATAATAGTCCCTTTATTGCTCCCAGAGGGATGGCGACTGGATAGAGTTGGACGAGCTATTGCCGCTATAACTATTTTCAGCGGAGCTTACATGGCAGAAAATGTCAGAGGAGGGCTAGCATCGGTCCCAATAGGTCAAACAGAGGCAGCAAAAGCGTTGGGATTAGGACCCTTGTTGACCACAACATTGATCGTGCTTCCTCAAGCTCTAAGAAACGTTATACCCGCGATAGTCGGTCAATTCATAAGCCTGTTCAAAGATACTAGCCTTGTTGTGATAGTTGGCCTGTTAGACTTGGTAGGGATTGGAAAAGCAGTAGTTCTTGGAAACGTTGAATATATCGACCAGCAAGCGGAAGTATATCTATTTATTGCAGCTGTATACTGGGTATTCACATTTTCAATGTCGCACGTGAGTCAAATACTAGAGCAGTCGCTCGGAGTAGGTGATAGATGAGTAACAAAATAGATACCAATGACCCGATAATTCTTTTTGAGCAAGTACACAAATGGTTCGGAGATTTCCATGTGCTCAAAGGAATCAACATAGAAATAGGTAAAGGTGAGGTCGTTGTAGTTTTTGGCCCTTCAGGATCTGGGAAATCAACCTTTATAAGAACAATCAATCGCTTAGAAGAGCATCAAAATGGAAAAATTACTATCGATGGCATAGAACTTACCACCGATTTGAAGAATATTGAAGCGGTTAGGAGGGAAGTTGGCATGGTCTTTCAGTCATTCAATTTGTTTCCTCACTTAACAGTTAGAGATAATATCTCACTTGCACCTATGAAAGTACGTAAATGGTCTAGACAAGAAGCTACGAACATCTCTGAAGAGCTACTCGAAAGAGTAGGTATCTCAGATCAAGCAGATAAGTACCCTGCCCAACTTTCCGGAGGTCAGCAACAACGGGTTGCTATCGCTCGTTCTTTAGCTATGCAGCCAAAGATCATGCTATTTGATGAGCCAACATCTGCACTAGACCCAGAAATGATTAAAGAGGTCCTAGATGTGATGAAAGAGCTAGCATCATCTGGAATGACAATGGTTGTCGTAACACACGAAATGGGTTTTGCACGTGAGGTAGCAGATCGATTAGTGATGTTTGATGAAGGCAATATTGTGGAGGCCGGAAGCCCAGAAGAGATATTTGACAACCCTAAGAACGATCGAACTAAACTATTTTTGTCCCAAATATTATAAGCAAATACTTTACAGGCATAACTTAGTTATGTTACTTTCGGATGAAGTTAATTGGTGCTGGTGCCCCATAATTAATTGGGGAGAATAGGGAAGACGGTTAGAATCCGTCGCGGATGCGCCACTGTAAGAAAATCGGTCGTTACGTGCATTAATAATACACCGTTTTTTGAGTCAGGAGACCTGCCAGCAACAAAGGCTACCGCTCTCTTCGCATTTCAAGAGAAAAGTCTTAGCCCGAGTACTATTACTGGACTAAACTGAACCTCTTAATCGAAATAAGTTGGAGGTTTATTGTTAAGTAATAATGCTAGAATAAATGGACACAAATCTTTACGAGCAAGATTGTTTGTTGGAAGTTCTGCCCTTGCAATTTTATTGGTTTTTACCATCCTACTTTCTGTGTCCGTCGGGCCAGTCCCCATTTCAATGGAAAACGTTTTAAGTGTTCTTCTAACACTAGGCCCAATAGAAACGACCACCCACAGCCCCCTCGAATTTCTAATAGTTACTGAACTAAGATTGCCTAGAATTATTGTAGGGCTTTTAGTAGGAATAGGATTAAGTGTAGCCGGTGTCACCATGCAAGCTCTATTTCGAAACCCTATGGCAGATCCAGGAATCATTGGTATTTCCGCTGGGGGTTCATTTGGAGCTGTAGTAGCAATTGCTTTAAACCTAGATCAACAATCAATTATTTCAGTCCCTGCGTGCGCTTTCATTGGATCGATAGTATCAGCTATGATCGTATATTCTTTTGGTCATTCAAGAGGTTATCTTTCCATGCCCGCCTTGCTACTAGCAGGAGTAGCCGTGTCAGCATTTTTCAGTTCTCTCATTTCTGCCATAGTTGTACTTGAAAAAGATTCGAACTCTGTCAGAGAAATATTGTTCTGGTTAGCTGGAGGACTAGATTCACGATCCTGGGACCATGTTATGACTGCAGGTCCACTCATAATATTAGGGGCCATCATAATCGTATTCTATTCGCGTGATTTGAATCTTTTAAACCTAAACGACTCCGATGCTAAAGCCTTAGGAGTGAATATAAATTTCGCAAGACCTTTATTAATAATTCTATCTGCTTTACTAACTGCAATGGCAGTCGCGGTCAGTGGAACCATCATATTTGTAGGACTTATAACCCCTCATATGTTACGTCTAATCGTTGGGCCCGACCACCGAATTTTAGTTCCTTTATCTGCGCTTGCAGGAGCCATATTCGTAGTATTAGCGGATACATTAGCTAGAACTATGATACAGCCAGCCGAATTACAAGTCGGAATGGTTACATCTTTTTTGGGAGCCCCATTTTTCCTATTCTTACTAGTAAAAAATAAAAGTCGACTACAGAATTTTTAGGAGGATACTAGCTTGAACACCCAAAATCCCAAGAGGTCAATCAGAAAATCCTATTTTATTACAATAATATCAGCAATTATTGGAGCTCTATTCTTGATAGTTGTAACAGGTGGGTTCAACCAAGAAGATACAACCATAAGTAAAACACTTGATGAGCAAAAAACACCAGAAATAAATTTAGATGACAGTTGGCCGAGAGAAGTAAAAGTGTTCAATGGAACAATATCAATTACTAAAAAACCACAAAGAATACTTACAGCCTCTGTCGGCCATGATGAGCTAACAGTATCCCTGGTTAACCTAGAACGACTTGTTGGGGTAGCAGGAATTACAAAAGACCCTACATATTCAAACGTGGCTTCGTTGGTCAAAAATATCCCTGAAGTAGATAGAGATCCTGAGAATATAGTTGCTTTAAACCCTGATATTATTGTAACCAGTCAATATTTCCCGGAAGAATCAATAAAAAGGCTAAACGATCTAAAAATAACAGTGGTGCAGACTGAGCTAGCAGCTAATATTAAAGACCAAATCACCAATATATTGCTTTTGGGGTACATATACGGTGAGGAGAATCGAGCAGAAGTTCTCTCCGCGGAAATCAATAAAAGGTATGAATATATCCAATCAATAACCGCAGATAAAAGCCAGGAACAAAAAAAGAAAGTAGCATCCATCACTAGATATTCGGATCAAATATGGACTGCTGGAAGTAATTCAACTGAAGGTATGATAATAGATGCCGCTGGAGGGATAAATGTAGCATCTACATCTGGAATAATTGGAAACGCGACAACAAGCATAGAAGGTTTAATAAGGATGGAACCCGAAATTATTATTATTACACAACCTAAAGAATTCGGAGGATCAGAACTTCGTGATGATTTAATGACCAGCGATGTTACAAAACAAATTCCTGCCGTAATGAAAAACCAAATTTACTTTATGGAGACAAAGCACTTCACAACTCTATCTTTTTGGAATATACGAGGAATAGAGGAACTTGCCAAAATCCTATGGCCTGACCAAGTAGAGGAACAAACATTTGGGGGGTTTAGTCTTCCTAAATAAGTTAATATAATAGGCAAAGAATACTTATAAATCACTGTATAGTATTCACCTATTAGAAATCAGCAAATATTATTAAGGAGATAAATATGGCAACCATCAATGGTAAGTCAGTGCCCATCGTCTACACCTTAAAAACATGTCCTTCTTGTATAGTTTTAAAAGAAGATTGGGAAAAAGACTCCATAAAATTTGAAGAGAGACAAGTCGATCAAAATCAAGATTGGTTGGATGAAGCTAGGGAGTTTGGCGACATTGTTCCAATCGTCGTATATCCCGATGGGAAAGTTACTATGGGTTACAAAGACATGATAGGCTGTAACATAGGTTAAATAAATTGCTGGTAAGGAGTAGATTTGATGTCAAATACCATGAGTGTTGTAAATTTAGAAAGATATAATTCGGGCTTTACTTACGAAGATTACATACTACAAATTAAAGTAAACAAAGATAGATTCGAAACATATTATGAAAGCGCAGCATTAACAAAAGAAGACCAGGATTTTTTCGCCAGTGCTGCATCGATGCCGGATGGAATAAAAAAGTTAATGATAATAGGAGAAGATTGGTGCCCAGACGTATTTAGAGGAATGCCTGTATTCGCCAGAATCGCAGAGGCTGCTGGGATCGAAACGCGGATTTTCCCTAGAGATGATAACCTCGACATGATTGATGAATTTCTAAAAGATGGTGAATTTCGATCTATACCTGTCGCAGTATTTTATGATGATAAACTCAATGAGATAACAAGATGGATCGAGCGACCTGTAAAAGGATACGAACAATCCGATCAAATTGTTACTAAAGTTGAAAAAGATATGGCGAATGCTGATGATCAAGAAAGAAGAAAATCAATAAGAGAGCAAATTTATGCACTGTATCCTTCTTGGCAAAAGGAGACTGTGGTAGAAGTTAAAAACCTGCTCACCAAGAAGCTACCTACAAGTTCTTAATAAATATCTATGGTTTGCTTATTTACTATGAATTAGGCCCTCTTGTTGCCAAATAATCAAATTGATGAGCAATATATTGCAAGATGTTATTCTCAACTTGTTCATGCCTTTTATTAATCCAAGATTCGAGACGTACTTGATTAATATTAGAATTGTTTGAAAGCGCTTCGTACACAGTATTAATAATATAATGGAGAAAATACGAAGTATCTCCGTCGTACCCATCGCTAGGCGGATAAATAATCCAATCTGAGCTACCAGCAGCTAAGATTTCCCATGTGGACTCTACTAGCAAAGACAAAAGATGACGACCAGTTCTGCTATCCATCATTGTTTTGTGATATTGATCTTCGATAATTGAGTCAAATTCATTATCTATATTTGGCCCAAAATGAGTTATCCCATCAAAATTTATTGACGAATACAAAAGACCATCTTGTTTCAATATGGAAAAAACATCAGGCAGAATTTTTTCCGGATTTAGTAGATCAAGGACAGCCTGAGCAATCACAAGATCAGTATCTTGGATCCCTTTGGTTGACTCTATAAATTCTGCTGCGTCCTGATCAATTAAATTTAATTTCAGGCTAAATGAACCTTTTGTCATAATAAGCTCGTACGGTGCCACAATCTCGAGTGAATAATTTGTTTTTTCAGCAAACTTTACAAGTCTTTCCTTGGCCTCTTCAATATTGGCTCGAGAAATATCAAAAGCCGTATACTGAGCACTAGGAATTGTGTTTGTTTCCAATAAACGTTCCACCATTGTTCCTATACCTGCACCAATTTCAATAATCTTTATTGGGGCACCAGAACCTTTGCGATCTAGTTTTTCTGATAAAGTATCTAAAACTCTTTTGTTTAAAGCTAAATCATCAATTTGTTTCTTAGAAGCCAAATACCTCTGATAGTTATACTGATAATCCATATTGTCTTAATTGCCCTCCAAAATATTCATAAGGAAATCTCTGGAACTAGCCCCAGAATCTTGCCATGTAGGATAGTTAGCATATGTATCTAAAGCATTTGTACTCATTCTGGTTAAAGTATGCCTATCTTCAATCAAGAGCCTCAGGTGTGACGCGAGTGTTTCATTATCACCAGTATCGATTAAATAACCATTCTCTCCATGATTTATAATTTCCTTAGCAGCTCCCTCGGTACTTGCTATAGCAGGAAGCCCAAAAGCCATACCTTCTAAATACACAATCCCAAATCCTTCCCATGAAGAAGGAACCGCCAATACATCAGAACACTTCAGTTGTTCTAATAAGTCTTTGTCTGAGAGAACCCCCGAAAATGTTACGTTCCTATCCATACCAAGAAATTTTATGCGCTCCTTGACGATACCTGAATATTTAGTATCTATCTCCATGTTTCCAACGACATTCAAATGCCAGAGATTACTATCAATTAAATAAAGAGCTTCTATAAGAACCATTAATTGTTTCCTAGGTATTAAGTTACCAATGAAAATAATATTTAATCGATCATTAGATGCGATTCGAGTCTCTATAAATTTCTTTGTTACCTTGTCATTAAACCGATCTCCTCCGGGCTTAGACACAACGTAGGGCTTATTGGAATGAGTAAGTTTTTCAACACTTTCCTTTGTGGTATCACTATTAAAAATATAACCGTCAACAGAATTTAAATACATTCTCTCAGTTTTACGATAGATCCAGTTTGCAACGCTATTATGTAACTCATTAGACCTTAGGTGATGAACTATAGAGATTATTGGATAGGTCTTACGTAATTTTCTATTCAATCGGAAAAGAGACGGGTGATTCAATTCATCCTGCAACATCAAATCGATATCGATACCATTCATAATTTCTGCTAACTCTCTAGACCAATTATCAGCAAAATTAGAATAGTAGTATTTACTAGGGATCGATATTATTTGAACATCATCGCCTTGGGATCTAAGGTAATCAACCAGCATCCGATCATATAAGTATCCACCAGAGAGGCTATCTATGCTGCCATAGATGACTAAACCAATTTTCATTTTAGAATTCGCGTATGAGACGCCCATGCATTTGAATCTTCCCACAATTTAATTTCAACGGAATCTAGGTTAATATTCGATAGTTTTGAACAAAATACATCCCCTATAATTCTCGCAAAATTCTCCAGACTCGGATTCAATCCTTGGAATTCAGAAAATGCATTTAGTGTATTATCTTGATAAGTACTCACAATATCATTGATCGCGCTTTCAACTTCGACGATATCTACCAAATAACCATGTTCATCCAATTGTTCATTCTGGATTATAATTTCAAGTCGGTATTGGTGCGAATTAAGTTCGTTTTCCTTTCCCCAATCTCCTCCAACTAAATAATGCTGCGCTATAAATTCCCTAGAAACTGCTACTTTATACATATCCCCCCCTGACAACCAATTTTCCTTAGTTTATTTATCATATTCAAAAATTACCTGTAAAGTATCTCCCGAGTTTTGGTCCAGATTATCATAAGCCAAACTGGCTTCCTCAATAGAATACTTATGAGTGATCAGTCTTGATGGCTTGATATCTTTAACTAAGTCCCAAACAACGCTAAATCTACGTTCTTTGGTCCATCGACCAGAAAATTTAGGGTCAATAGTACTTACTTGACTACTAGATATTGTTATCCGATTTCGATGAAAAGAACTACCTAAAGATAAAACACTCTCCTTATTACCGTACCAGGATCCAACAATAATCCTCCCGCTGTACCCCGTTATATCTAAAGCATTGTTTAATGCCATTGGATTCCCAGAAAGTTCGTATACAAGATCAAATCCTTTATAGTCATTATGAAATATTGAATTGATTTTAGAATCATCAAAGTTATCAAAACTATGCCTGGCTCCAAAATCTAATGACATTTGTCTCCTGTTTAAAATATTATCAAACGTCACCAAATTGCTTATTGGAAAAGAATCTAGCAATCGTGTAGTTAATAAACCCACTACTCCCTGCCCTATAACTGCAACATTCTCACCAAGGACTGGAGCACCGTCCATCAAAAAATTAAGGGCTGTTTCAGTATTAGGTAAGAATAAAGCATCTAGATAACTAATCTCATCAGGTATCTCAATGACACTATTAAGATCTACAGAAAAATAGGCCTCGTGTGCATTAAAGGCAAAAATTCGGCGGCCAACCCATTTCTGGTCAATTTTATTACCCGCCTTTACTACCTCTCCTACTACCGAATAACCATACTGAACCGGGTAACTAAACGTTTCACTAAACTCAGGGATAAGAGGATCTAATAACATTCCCTCTGGTATTTGGCCTCGATACACTAAAAGCTCTGTACCAGCACTAATACCACTATAAATACTTTTCACAAGAACATTGTCATCAGGGATATCTACATCGATCGTGCCCTCTTTCACCAAAACCTCGAAAGGGTTGTTGAACAGCAAGAATCTATTTTTCAACATTCTCCCAATCAGGGGTTCCCCAAACTATAAAATCGTCTCCAAGTTTTTCATATCCTATATTCCTAAGTCTCGGGCGAAGATTACCTAATTTATTAATATCACCTATTGCATTCAATCCACCTAGTAAACTAGGCGTGAGCGTAATTACAACGTGGTCAACAAGCTCGTTAAGTATAAATTGAGTTATAACTTGCCGTCCTCCTTCTACCATTATCGAACGAAATCCCTCCGAATATACTTTTTCGAGAATATCATCCAAATTAAGTCTACCTTCTCCATCAAGGCTAACTGACGAAACTCTCAATCCCGCATCTTCCAAATTGTTTTTCTTTTTAAGAGAAGGATTCGGTCCGCAAAAAACCCAAGCGGGTGGTCCAGAATTTCGAAGCATATTCGCGGTGGTAGGGAATCGTAATTTGCTATCAAGAATAATTGGTTGGGGGTTTACCCCCTCTACTTCTCGCACAGTCAAATCAGGATCATCAGATATAATCGTACCAATCCCCACTAATATCACGTCATGTTCTGAGCGAAGAGCATGGGTCATCGCATTAGCTTGTTTACCACTCATAGAAAGAGGAACATCTTGATCAAGTGCGATCGAACCATCAATACTTTGAGCATAACTCAATGTCACAAATGGCCTTTCAAGTTCTAGGTCACCAGACATACTTTTTGGAGCAACCGGGATAGGAATCCCTCTATAAGTTTTCGTATTGAGATCCAGCATATGGCCCATACGTTTACTTTTTGTACTTAAATAGCCAATATTGTCCTGATTAGGAATAGTTTCAATTGGCTCTCTTTTAGATACATCTATACCAAATTTTTCTAGAGCGTTAATCTTAGAGGTATTATTGGTTAGTAGTTTTACCGATTGAATACCTAAGTCCTCAAGCATGAGACAGGCGATTTTATAATCACGTTCATCGGCTTGATGACCAAGTTCTATATTTGCATCAACGGTATCGTAACCTTCATCTTGGAGGTTATACGCTCTAAGCTTATCTTTTAACCCAATACCTCTACCTTCTTGCCTCAAGTATATTACTACTCCAGATCCTTCTTCTGATATCTTCTCCATTGCTTGTCTCAATTGATTGCCACAATCACAGCGCCTTGAACCAAACACGTCTCCTGTAAAACACTCCGAATGAATTCGAACCAGGACGTTTTTTTTACCCTCTAGAGGCCCTGTCACTAATGCAACATGCTCTTTATTATCTTGATTATTAGAATAGTAAACCAGCGAAAAATCCCCTTCTTTAGTTGGGATTCTCGCGGTAACGTCTCTATTTACTGTAAGATCTGCCATAGTTTTACTATTATATAGGCAAAAAATAATATGGGTAGAATCGAATTATTAAGAGAAATTTAAAGTTTTATTAATTATGCTGGAACAGTTTCCAGTTCTCGCAGCGACTGTTTCCAGTCACCAGCATCCTGCAGCAGTTGATTTGTAGTGTCATTCATATGGTTCGAATGTCCATACATATTAGTTATTTCACTAATTCTATCGATTCCGTATACATAAGAGTTGATACTAACAGTGCGGTCGTTTAAATACGTTTTTTCAACTTTGATATGATTATCAGCGAATATCGCTAGCTGAGGCAGATGCGTTACACAAATGATTTGGTTATTTATCGATAGTTTACTCAGTTTTTTGCCAATAACAGCTCCCAGCCTACCCCCTATGCCATAATCAATTTCGTCCAATATTAAAGATCTCTTTAGTTTAGAATCGACTGAGGAGGCCTTGAATGCCAACATCAATCTTGCAGCCTCTCCTCCAGAGGCTACTTTCTGTAAACTTCTGAATGACTCTCCTTTTCCAGAGCTAATCATAAATTCAACTTCTTGAAGAAGTTGACCAAAATTATTATCCGATTCCAAACAGGTATCAATTTGATCAAGTAGAGTACCATCTGTAATATTCATATCAATATCGGTGTATTCCATACCTAATTCAGTCAATTCGCTCTTAATAGTTGCTATAAAGGCATCTGACAATACTCTTCTAGAAGCCGAAAGATCATCATGAGCGCGGACCAATTCTTGGAAAGCTCCGAGGAATATTTCTCTTTCCAGATCTAGTTGATTCTCGGTATTATCTCTATTTTCCATCTGTTTTTCTAAGAAAGAAGAACGCTCTAATAAAATTTCGATAGAACTGGCCTCATATTTAATCATCAGATCTTTAATTAAATTTTTTCTATGCATTAACTCATCCAAGCGGTTCGGGTCACTGTCGAGTTCATCGATATATTTTCGTAAAAAGCGTCCTAGGGTATCTAAATCATTTATCATTCCTTCTACCTTTGTGTGCATAACATCAAATTCTTTATCAAATATCGCAGCACTAGATAAATTATTCAAAATTCCTTGTAACTGAGAATTCAATGAAGCATCTTCGTCGCTGGAACCAGAAATTGTCTCTAGAGATAATTGTGACGAATCAATTAACACTTGAACATTAGATAAAATATTTATTTGATTCTCTAATTCTTCTAATTCACCAGACTTTAGTTCAATTTGAGTTATTTCATCATATTCTTGATTAACCAGATGAGCTTTTTCTTGGTTTTCTTTAGTAATTCGTTCTAATTTGAGTACGGTCGATCGATGTTTGAGAACATCCGATAACATATTATTAATTTGAAACGCTCTTTCGCTCAGACCAGTATGTGTATCAAAAACAGACAAATGCTCTGCAGTATCAAATATTTTTGCATGATCTCCTTGGGCGTGGATATCAGCAACTATATTACCAATCTTTTTTAATAATTTTAAAGGTATCCGTTTTCCGTTTAACTGAGCCATATTCTTGGATTTCATATTGAAAGATCTCGTTAAGCGTATTTGATCCATATTCGTTGTATCAGAACCTAGATCTAAATCCATTAAATGTAATTGTTTTTTCGATTCAAGATCTAATGAAAAAAGGCCTTCTATAACAAAGTAATCTTCTTTAAATCGGATGTCATGGAGACCCGCCTTAGCTCCGAAAAGCAAAGCAATCGCTCGAACTATTAACGATTTACCTGAACCAGTTTCCCCGGTCAAAACCGTTAACCCTGACTGGAAATCGATTTCGATTGAATCTATTAAACCTAGGTTTCTTATCAATAATTTGTTCAGCATAAAGCACCTCTATGCCCAGAACAATAATAGAACATCTGTTCTCTGTCAAGAAGAACCTCGGTTACTTATCTGCCTCTACTATAGTCACTTCATCCAATGACTGGCCAGGGCTGGTAGAAGATTGAGGATCGCGGACTTCTATAGCTAGCACAACATCCATACCTTCTATAACCCGACCAAATACAGAATGGCGATCGTCCAAATGAGGAGTTTCAGCGAAAGTAATAAAAAATTGACTCCCGTTAGTTCCTGGTCCTGCGTTGGCCATAGAAAGAACGCCTGGACGATCATGCCTTAGTGAATTATCAAATTCGTCATCGAATCGATAGCCAGGGCCGCCCATCCCAGTTCCACTTGGGTCTCCTCCTTGAGCCATAAATTGCGGAATTACTCTATGGAAAGTAGTGCCATCGTAATATTTGTCTCGAGCAAGGAACACAAAATTATTCACGGTATTTGGAACTTTATCTGCGAAAAGTTCTACGGTGAATTGACCGTCCCCTGTTTTAAATATCGCTTGATACGTTTTTGTATCAGGCTCAATCGCCATCCCCGGTGGTTCATTATATTTGTTCACAAACAAGTCTCCTTCAATTTTTTTATCCTGGGATTCACATCCAAGAGATATTATTGACAGTATGATAATAGAGAATATAACAAGTTTTGCAAGTAATTCATTCAACATTTACATCTTAATCAATGTAATTGTAGCTTAATTTAAATAGTATATATATATCTAGTTACAAAGATATGTCACGTGATTTGTTATTAACTATTTTTAAGCTAATATAGATTATCGAGATATGCACTGCTATAAAAAAAGATATTAATTGAGGTCACTAATAAAAAATGATTAGGATTATTTTACAAGTAATGGTATTTTCCCTATATCTATTCGCATCTGTATCTTGTGGTACCAATAAATTGAGTGATTCCGGAAATCCCGGAGAACGCGTAATAGCAACGGGAGATACAGTTTGGGTTCACTACGTAGGAACCTTAGAAAGCGGAGAAGAATTCGACAATTCCAGAGAAAGATCACCCTTCTCCTTTACGCTAGGACAAGGCCAAGTAATAGAAGGTTTTGAAACGGGTGTTTTAGGGCTATCAACGGGACAAACGGTTAAAATCACACTTGAGCCTGAGAAAGCGTACGGCCCATACAATTCTGATCTAGTATTTCAATACCCAATAACTGGTGCTCCAGAGGGGATAAGCATTGGTGATGAAGTTGTATTAGATAACGGTAGCAGAGCTAGAATAATATCAATAACCGATGAAATTGTAGAAATAGACGCAAATCATCCCCTAGCCGGAAAAGTACTTATATTTGAAATCGAAGTTATGGCTATTGAATAAAAGTTTTTTGCGGCTTTCAAATAAGTCGAGAAAAATATAACTATCATGGATTTGAAATAATAACATGGGATCCACAATTCTATTACACATATTTTCGTCAAGCGCCGGTTACGGAGATGAGATAGCTAATTTTGCCTTTATAGTAATCATATTAGTAACCCTTTTAGTCATGTCCTACCTAGGGAAGAAACGCCAGAAATAGGGAATCCCAAGACATTTTACCCTTGCTCAATTCTCTCTTCTGCAGCAGATTTTCTTAAATAAACCGGTTGGAGACTTGCAGGGTCATCTATTAGTCCCCGAATAAAACGCTTGTAGCCCAAACGCGCTAAATTTCCAGATCGGCGCTGTCGATCAGATTCTGTAGGGATATCAACAATTGTAGTTCTCAAATGAGATACCCTTTCTTGTAGATCCTCCGTAATCTCGCCACATAGCGTCATAGTGCGCTCTTGAGTATTAAGATACGAAAATAGCATATCTGTGGTGATTATATGATCATCAATTACCTTTGCATAAGGTGATAACAAGTCAGACCCCTCTTGATCAATTCCGAACACAGCACAAGCAAAGTCTCCTCGTCCAACTGGCAATACCGATACAATATTTTTTTCCTCATCCATAAAGGGAAACGCTCCAACATCTAAAGTGCTTATGCCGATAATAGGAATATCCAAAGCAATCGTAATTGCCTTTGAAACTGCAAGGCCTATACGAATTCCTGTAAAAGTACCCGGTCCGTTAGTGACTATCAAACCTTTTAAATCATTAACGTTTATTGAAGAACTATCTAGTGCCGCTTTTATAGCAACATGTAGCTCCGATGTATGATTTCTTTGTGACAACCAGTTCTTTTCATAAATAACACTACCGGATTCGCTTATCAAAGCGACCCCAGCCTGCTCAGTCGATGTATCTAAGGCAAGAAGCATATTACTCAGATCCTATATTCCCATTTATTCTTAAAAGTGCTCAGAGTGCTATCTGATTTTGAGCCTTTTGATTCAATAACAATATCTCTAACATCATTGGAAACAACATTGATAGTTATAACGATGTGGTCATCAGGGAAAATATCAGGAGCCCGATCACCCCATTCGACAACAATCACACACCCTTGGGATACATAATCATCCAACCCTAATAACCAAGCCTCTTCTGCTTTTGCTACTCGATATAGATCTGCATGAATCAGCGGTAGCCGCCCTTCATATTCGTTAACCAAAACAAACGAGGGACTCTTTGTATATTCGTTAACCCCGAGGCCATTTGCTATACCTTGTGTCATTTTAGTTTTCCCTGCTCCTAATGGACCTACCATCAAAAAAAGCTCATCTCCTTCCAGTGTTTCACCTATAGCAGTTCCAAATGCCAAGGTTTCATCGGAGTTTGACGTTGTAAGCGTCCAGCGCATGGGGCAAAGCTCCTATCAGAAAGTAATTTTAACCATATGATACTACAAACAAATAGAGCTATTTTATTTGACGAACAAAAATTTTGGCTGTACAAGCAAAACCAAAAGTACAGAAATACTCAAAATAATCCCCATCGAGATCAATGCTACGGACGGACCAAAAAATTCTGCTGAGTACCCAGCAATTAAACTGCCTAAGGGTACAAATCCTCGATCTAACAAATACAAGCTAATAACCCGCCCGTGGTATTTTGTTTCACTTAAAGTAAGCAACAGGCCGTTAGTTACAGTCCTCTGTGTTGAATCAAACAAGCCAACTGTTACAAGAACTATCATTGCCAAAATGAGATAAGGTGCTAACCCTAAAGCGACTAGCGCAAAACCACTGAGGCACATTGTGATAGACACCATGGCTCCCTTTGCTCGAAAATCACCCATGAAAGCTAATATCAGCGGGCCAATTAACGATCCTGCTCCCATCATGCTAACTAATAAACCAAAACCCTCTGGGCCAATATTAAATTTCTCCCCAGCCAGTGAAGGCAAGACCACCATAAATGGTTGAATGAGTAAAAGTGACAAGAATCCTAGCACCAGCAAAATAACTATGCTTCTATTATTTTTCACATAAGACAGACCTTCTAATGTGCTCTTTAAAACTGATTCGTTGGGTTTACTAATTTTCTTATCGTCAGGAACTTTGATATTTATCCATGCAATAATAACAATGACTTCAAAAAAGACTATGACTCCAAACACCAACGATGATCCAGAGAAAGCAAATAGTAATCCAGCCAAAATAGGAGAGATCACTCTAGTTCCATTAAACAAGAATTGCTGGATCGCAACGGCTGAGCCAATATCCGTTTTTTTTACTAACGATGGGATTAAAGCTTGCCTTGGTGGTTGGTTGAAAGCTATCATCACACCTCTTAAAAAAAACAAAGTGTAAACATGCCAAATTTCCAAAACATCCAGAAGTAATAGAGTTAGGATTGAAAGATAAACCAGTAATATGCCAACTTGCGTTGATATTAATATAGTTTTTCTGTTTATGCGATCAGCGACTACGCCAGCAGGTACAGCCAAAAACAAAATAGGAATAGTACGCCAAAAATTAACTAAACCAACTGCAGCTACAGATCCTGTCATCTCCCAAATCAACCAGTTTCTTGCAACTATCTCCATCCAAAGGGTAAAAGCATGGGAAGTAACGCCTATTAATAAATACTTAAATGAACCCTGGCTTAAAAGATCAGATAAACTTCCAAACGCTCCAGACTGAAAAGATTGGATAAGTTTATTCACCATAATTAATGATTATCCAAAAACGATTAGAATGCATTAAAAAAACTGCCCTCATACCAATTAATAAGTATTGTATTTTCAATCCAAATTGTATATTCGTTTCGAAACAAAGATGTAATACCCTGTTACAACAACTAACAACGCAGCGGTTGTTCCAATTGCTATTTGAACTCCAATAACGTCTGCAATCAAAGCAACTATGAAAATACCAACACTCGTCATACCCCAATTAAGCATATATATGCTCATTACTCGACCTCTATACTCCGGTGCACTGTACGCTTGGGCCAAACTGTTACTTAAAGCCATTCTACCAGCTTGACCTAGTCCCAAAGGAATGAAGATTATTAAGGACACAAAAAAGGAATCTGTGACACTAAATACCACTAAACTTACGGCCATCACTAGTATATTAAGTATCAACCATTTACCCCTATTCCGGTCAGGCATTGATGCAATAAAATAGGAACCTATCAAAGCACCGACCCCGGAGACGCTTAGTAGTAGCCCCTGTCTTGCCGCAGAGCTCGACAAGGTTTCTAAGAAGCCTCCTACCAACGGAACTGACCCTACAGCAGAAAGACGAAACCCTACCAATCCATCAGATATATATGACGGCAAAAAGATCCCTTCACTTGAAAGTGTTTTGCCCATTTCCACAACCAAAATACTGTCGGTAAACGCAGGCAATAAAAACATATACGGCATCGAAAAAACAAACGAGATTAATGTGAAAATTAGTAGGGAAAGAATAGCTTTATTAGAATGAATATAGCGAACGCCCTCCCCTATTTCAGACAACATACCGTTACCTTTAATACTAACTCCGCCTGTATCCGGCATTTTTACCAAAAACACAGCTCCATACAGATATAAAATAGACATAATGAAATAAACACCTTGAATACTCCAAAGTGCTATTAAAAAGCCTGCTAAGGCCGGACCTATAAGGCGGAACAAATTCATAGCAGCACCATTCAAGGTAACGGCGTTAGTGATCAGCCTTGGGCCAACAAGTTCAGGAATAACTGCCTGCCGTGCCGGCATCATGAGGCTCATTACGCATCCCTGTAAAAAGGATGCTGCCATCAAATGCAACCATGTAACAGATCCGAAAACAATAGCGAAACCAACCATTAGAGTAACTAATGCCGATGCTATATGCCCCCCTATTAGAACCTTCTTTTTAGATATATTATCTGCTAATACTCCACCAAACAGTGAAAGAAATAGCATTGGCACAGCATTGGCTAACGCTAAAACTCCAAGTAAAGATATATTATGGGTTAATTCGTATACAAACCACGATCGAGCGACCATTTGCATATTCATTGCTGCCATTTGCCCGAGGACAACTATGTAATAAATACGAAACGCAGGAACGGAAAGAGAAGCAAAAGTAGATACTCGAAAACCATCGTCAGAAGGATTAGGGCTCGATTCATTTTTAGAATCAGCAGATGGCTCTTGGTCATCAAGTCCAGATATCTCAGTATCTAATCGGCTCAATATATCTCCTAATCCGCCCGCTTAATAGCGGCGATTAATGCAGAAAGCCCTTTCAAGGCGTCCTGTATCTCATTTTCATCTAGTTCACGAAGCCTGCTGTCCCACCAGCTTTTCCTGGAGTAAAGTAGCCTCTCTACCAACTCTTGCCCCTCACGAGAAAGTTCGCAAGAGACAGATCGACGATCATCTGTACCGGTTTTACGCAAAACAAGATTTTTCTCAACTAATCTATCTACAAGACCCGTACTATTGGGTAGCGATATGTCTAAAAGTGACGCTATAACACTCATACGGCATGCACCGTTTCGATGCAAAGCAAACATGAGTCTGACCTGAGGCATCGTCAAATCGACATCCATCCATTCCTCTGATACCCGAGATCTTAAATGGTGGAATAAGTTATCCAGCAAATGGTAAAGTTCCCCGGAGGGGTTAGTTTTGACTATATCCGTCTTATTAGCATCATTTTTTAGCATTGGTTCATATATATTACAAATTAATTAACATTATGTAAATATTTAACTCCAAGTAAATTATTATATTAATACCCACAATCTCTAATGTCTCGGATCATTAGCCCCAGATCTGATACTATTAATTTGAATATTTTGTTTATAGGGAGATGTTATGTCAGTGGAACAAACTCTAATACTTGTGAAACCAGATGGAGTTCAAAGAGGTTTAACGGGTGAGATTGTAAACCGATTAGAAAAACGTGGACTAAAAATTGTTGGAGCTAAACTTATTCGACCAACACGATCAATAGCAGAGATACATTATGCAGAGCACGTTGGAAAACCTTTTTACGAAGGTTTAATAGGATTCATAACTTCTGGTCCCGTCTTAGCCATGGTGATTGAAGGAGAAAGAGCGGTCTCGATTTCAAGGCAAACCATCGGATCAACTGATCCCGCAGAAGCAGCTCCGGGAACTATAAGAGGCGATCTTGGCTTAACTGTAGGTCGTAACCTCGTGCATGGTTCGGACTCAGCCGAACGAGGCAAAGAAGAGATAGCAATATGGTTTGATCAATTGGAAATCATTGAATTCGAACAGACAATGGAGCCGTGGATCATTGAATCCTAACCAAATCCTTTGCATCACGCCAAACATGTTCTAAACCGTAGTAATTTCTACCCGAAGGAGAAAATATATGGACAATAACGTCGCTATAGTCCATGAGAATCCATCCGGATGGCGCGTCTCCCTCCGAATGGAGCAACTTTTGCGTACCTTTACCGAAATGCTGATCAATCGCTTCTTTAATAGAATTTATTTGGCGATCCGATGCTCCGGAAAGCAAAACGAACGCGTCAGCATAAGAGCATACTCCTCTAACATCGAGCAAGAGTATATCCTGCGCTTGAAGATTTTCAGCCACATTAATAATCTCTCTAGCAATTTCAAAAGATTTACTAGAATCATCATTTATTTCCGTTTCGCTATTCACCATAGTTTTATTTTATTCCACTAAATAATCTGCTTCAATAGAAATCAAAGAATTTAGGAGTTAAATAATGTCATTAGCAATATTGTTAGCCGGGGTCGCCTTATTAGTAGGGGGATTGGCTGATTTACTATACAGAGTAGCTCAGAATCGAGGTATTGATTCCGGACTATTTATATTTTGGCAATCAGTTATTTTTGCAGTCATTTTATGGGTTTACGCTATATTTTCTGGTGACATTCTCAAATTAGATACTTTCACATGGCTAATTGGATTACCAGGAGGAGCATTGGGATATGTTGGTTTAACCTTATTTTTATTGAGCGTCAAAACAGGAGATGTCAGTGTAAACGCACCAATATTTCGATTAAATTTTGTAATCACAAGTGCAGGAGCCATGATCTTGCTCGGTGAGTCATTTGCTTTAGCAAAACTTGTAGGGATTACTCTTGCTCTGCTTAGTGTAATATCTTTTGCAGGAATAAAATCACTTAATTTTAATAGCAGCCAACTATCATCACTTGCTCTCGTTTCCCTCGGATCCATCGTTTTTGGAATAGTGGGGATATTAATCAAATATGGATTAAATAACGATGCTGAACCAATACCATTATTGTTGACCCAAACAATTGCCTTCCAAGTAGCGGCCAGTATTTATGTGGTATATACGAAAAAATGGAAGCCCAACCAAGCAACAAGACGATATTCGCCTTGGATCGCAGTATTACAACTCATCTGGGCATCGCTAACACTAACGGCGTTATCATTCGGTGAAGCCAGCATCATTTACCCTATAGTTCAACTCAGTTTTGTTGTGACAGCCATACTTGGCATAATACTTTTACACGAAGAATTTACAAAAGGAAAAGGGTTAGGAATATTGTTAGCTTTGGGGGCAGTGGGAGCACTGGCGATAGCCTGATTAGATTACTCGCAACTGTGTGCCATTAGGGCCATTATTTGGAAGGTAAAATATTGGCATTTACTTGATTTTCGAGTATGCTGATGCCCATCATGAAAACAAAAAGCCGTGTCGTAGTCGCTATGAGTGGAGGAGTTGATTCTTCCGTAGCAGCTTATCTATTAAAAAAACAAGGTTATGAAGTAATCGGCGTCACCATGAGGCTCTGGAGCACAGAAGTCGAAATGGCATCTAAGCATAATCGGCAGTGTTGTTCTATAGAAGATACTCAAGATGCAAAAAGAGTGTGCCAAATTCTCGGAATACCTCACTATGTATTAAATTTTGAAAAAGAATTTCAAAAACATGTGATGGGTTATTTTATAGAAGAATATAAACAAGGAAGAACACCACACCCATGCATAGCTTGCAACGATAAAATTAAATTCGCCTTCTTTTTAGATAGAGCAATGACTTTAGATGCAGACTTTATAGCAACCGGCCATTACGCCAGGCGTGTCCAGCAAGACTCTGAATATCGTTTAAAAAGAGCAGAAGACGAGAGTAAGGATCAGACCTATGTTTTATACGGATTATCACAAAAAGATTTAGAGCGAGCACTTTTCCCAATCGGGGATCTTCCAAAAGAACAAGTACGGTCTATAGCAAAGGAGCTAAAACTTCCTGTGGCAGATAAGCCAGATTCACAGGAAATATGTTTCGTACCAAGTGGTAACTATCGTGAGTTTCTCATAGATAAAATTGAGTTCACCCCAGGCCCGATAGTAGATCTAGATGGAAACACCGTTGGAACTCATAATGGGACCGCGGGGTATACAGTGGGACAGCGCAAAGGCCTACCGTCAAGTAAAACTGGAAAACGACAATTTGTAGTAACAATAGACGCGGAATCCAATACTATAGTTATTGGGGACCATGAAAGTCTGTTTGCAAAAGGCTTAGAGGCATCCGATGCTAATTTTATTTCTCCAACTATGGCCGAATCACTGGAGAAAAACCCTGAGGTAACAATAAAATTGCGTTACCAAGCTCCCATAATAAAAGCTACCTTTATACCAGGTGACGATGAATCATCATTTTCTCTAATATTTGATTCCCCACAAAGAGCAGTCACACCAGGTCAAGCAGTTGTCTTATACAAGCAAGATATTCTAATTGGTGGAGGGAAAATCGATAAAGCTTTACTCACTGATGCCGACGAAACTTCCCAAAATAAGGTAGAATTAGCCGCGGGGGAAAAATAGATGTCCATAATAGCAATAACTTTAGCTACTAAAAATTGGCTAAAAAAGAGAGACTTAGATACGCACAGCACTTACAGTGAGGTCAACTCACAGGGCTACATATCTACAGATTTTTTATACGGTGCCATCGAAGCCGCTGAACAGACCATTCTACAATCAATAGAAACATTCTCTGAGAAAGAGATGCTATGGCGACCATATCCAGAAACACCGTCGACCGGATTCTTAATTTGGCACGTTGCCCGGGTTCAAGATGTACTAATACACAAATATATTCTGGAGCAACCAGAAATATGGTCCAGCCAAGGATGGGCGCAACAGTTCGGCCTCCCTTTGGACGAGACAGGCCAAGATTACACAGGCGAACAAATATCACATTTCGAAGAGCCACCAAAATCAGAATTGGTCGAATATTTAAAAACAACTTTCCGTGCAGCTCTTAGGTCAGTCGAAAAATTAGGCTCAAGTGAAGAAGCTCTTTCAGAAGAAAAAATGATGCAAAGTATGCGTTATCTGATAATTTTAAATACACACGTTAATCTCCATGCCGGTTCTATAAATTACATTAGGGAAGTTTTAACCGCATCAAGAGAAACCCCCGAAGTCCCATACGAAGCATCTTAAACTGAATAATAATGCCGTCTAAAGCAACAGGAAAACCTACGCTAGGATATGAACTTAAATTAGCTAGACTTGGCGCAACTATAATAGCAGGTGTTGATGAAGCAGGTAGAGGGTCTCTAGCCGGACCTGTTGCTGCTGCTGCGGTGATTCTACCTGATGACCCCTTACCGTGGTTCGAACAAGTAAACGACAGCAAGCAGCTCACAAGTAGAATAAGAGAAAAACTTTACAAACAAATCATAAAAGATGCCCATGTAGGGCTAGGCATGGTCGCATCAAATGTCATTGATCAGATAGGAATAATAAAGGCGACTCAAAAAGCCATGTTACAGGCAGTTAGTGTCGTGAACCCGCAGCTAGATGGGCTATTGATTGATGCTATCGACCTACCCGAAGCACAGGTTCAACATAAATTATCGATAATCCGAGGGGATCAATTATCAATCTCAATTGCTAGTGCATCAATAATAGCTAAAGTAGCCAGAGACGCTCTAATGAGGGATTTAGACAATCAATTTCCCGGATATAGTTGGACACGAAACAAAGGTTACGGTACAGATGGGCATCAAAAAGCTCTATCTAAATTAGGGCCAAGCCCCCTTCATCGGCAAACTTTTATATCCAATCTTGATTTACCGTGAACTTGACACCAATTCCTAGCATGATTACTATGTCCGAACATGGATACGTGGAAGGGGATCGAGGCCCCAATATCTTTTGAAGAATAAATTTAATCTTAATATAGGAACGCTATTAAGTAGTCTCCAAAGCAGTAATTTATATAATTACTCTATTCAACCTAAATTTATACATAGCAAAACAGTAACTAGTTTTTCTAACAGCGCTCAAATGAGTTCGGTGTTCACCATGTTTGGTAATTTTCTCTATGTATGTCCACCAACCTACTCTCACGTTTCTTATCGACACGCATCTGTTTAGCAGCACTAGTATTAATAAGAGAAATATGAATTGATTGTACTATCCCCCATAATCTACTCAATTGGATTAACTTTTATAGTTATATTTATATTAATTTTATCTTTAGCAGAAACTGCTTTTTCAATTGTTAAAGGGGATAACCTCGAGCGGCTTGTCCAAAATAGATCTGCGGGAGCAAGGCGACTCGAATCACTTCAAGAAAAAAACGTGTCGGTTATGGTAACTATACTAATGGTGCGAACCGCACTGATAGTGCCATTTATAATAATGAGTATCGGTTTCGGCCAGGTTTTAATTGAAGGGCCATGGACAGATATCATAGCAGCAAGTATAGGTCTAGTAGTAATAATAATTACTCAAACTTTAGGACAATTATGGGCAAATAATAACCCCGAAACCCTTGCTTTGAAATTAACCCCTAGTGTTTTATTACTCACTAAAACGGTCTCTCCTTTGGTTAAACTTATGACATCGGTAGTAATACCTCCCATCATAAAATTATTGGGTAAAAAACCTGAAACAAATGGAAATGGAAATGATAACTCTAGTGGCGACGGTTTAGATACCCTACTTATCGACGGCGATTCTTCAAGAACATCCGAAGATAACAAACTTGGACGCCAAATAATGAGAGGTGCCTTAAGGCTTGAATCAATGTCAGTTAAGGAAATAATGATTCCGCGCCCAGATATAATAAGCATTGCAACTGATAAAACTGTTAGAGAGGGCATAGATGTAGTCTTGCAAGAAGGCTATAGCCGCATCCCTTTATATCATGAAACTATAGACAATATAAGAGGCGTGGTATACGCCAAGGATTTGCTTGCCGTATCTCAAAAAGAGCCTTCTGCAAATTTAGCCAGCGTGGCACGTTCAGCTTTACTTATCCCTGAAACAAAAAAATTAGGTTCGCTCCTGCGTGAATTTCAAGAAAAAAGAATACAAATAGCTTTAGTCATTGATGAATATGGAAGTTTGTCTGGGTTAGTCACTAACGAGGACCTTTTAGAAGAAATCGTAGGAGATATAGAAGATGAGTTTACTGTAGCAGAACCCATCATTGAACAGATTAATGAAGACACGGCAATAATAGACGCACGAGCACCACTACAGTATGTGAATGATTTATTCAAACTGGATCTAGAAGCGGAAGGTTCTGCCACATTAGGTGGGTTAATTTATGATAGATTAGGTAGAATGCCTCACCCAGGAGATATTGTAGAAGACGCTCAAGTACGAATACGTGTCCTAACGACCTCGGGACGTCGAATAAGGCGGGTACGAGTGAATCGACTAGATATTGAGGCAAACGGAACAGAACAATAAAACTAGATACCTAACATGTCTATTACCCAAAAGGCAGAGGCATACCAGCTAGATTAAAATACAAAGTTCGCTTACGACACAATAATACATGCCAAATTTGCGGGAAAAGAAGAGGGGAAGAATACCCTGATTTAGTAACTGAAGTGGATCACATAACCCCATGGAGTAAATTGAAGGTAAAAGAACATAAGCTGGAAAATTTACAAGTGTTGTGTTGGGATTGTAATAGAGGTAAATCGAATAACCGGGATGTAAATCGTTAGTCCTAGCTCTTCTGGAGATTTGGGAACATTAACTTAGAACCCATGCGAGAACAATCAGTACAAAAATCCCACCTCCGATCATCCAGTATGCAGGTGCACGGTTCTCCCCCACTGTGTTCGGTGGTGGTTCTTTCAATAAATCATCTCTAGGTGCTGCCCAAACTCTTTCAGTAGCTAGGACTGAGTGTCCTTTTTTGGCTGCTGCTTTTCCTTCTGGTGATGCTGCATAGGCTGCTACTTCTGCTGCTTTTCTTGCTGCTTTTTTTCCTGCTTCTTTGGATCCATAGATATAAAGAGCGATGGCGAAAAGAATTGCTATAATACCTCCGACACCTCCCAGAAGAGGTAATGCCGGAATACTGAGTAGGCCTATTACGACTGCTAAAATCCGCATAGTTTATCTTCCTCAGTTATATAGATATCGCATACGGCAATATTATCATAGGGTTCATTTTGAGGGGTAAATGGTGAGACTTAGCTCTCCACAACAGCTCTATTGACCGTTTAGGCTTCTAAAAACTATAAAAGAGAAAGTAAAATAAAAGAACCCCCCCAAAAGGGGGTTCTTTTATTTTAGTTCCCTTAGATTATCTAATCTATTCCCCGGTAATAGGATCAGGTAGAAGAGTAGCCTTCACATGTAAAGCTGTTGTAGCAGACGCTCCATCGCGATCGCTTGTTGCTTTAAGTGTATATACTCCAACACCAAGTCCAGATGGAATTGCTGGGCTACCAGCAGAGCCTAGAGTTTCCTCTACCGCTCCTGATCCATTGGTCTTAGCACTACCAACCGTGTGATCACCGCCAGGGCCATCAGCTTCAACTATCGTCACTGTGATCGTATCTTTACGGGCAAATCCCGATAAAGTTACTTTCAACGTTTCTTGACCAGCAACATTCCTAACTGTTGATACAGCTATTGAAGCAAACCTAGCAGCGCTGCCATCAGCACCTTTTCTACCGTCTGCTCCGTCTGATCCGTCCGCGCCTGCTGGGCCTGCTGGTCCCGCTGGACCTGCTGCGCCTGCTGCGCCTGCCGGACCCGCTGCACCTGCTGCACCCGCTGCACCTGCTGAACCTGCTTCACCAGCAGGGCCTGCACAAGCAGCGACCAACAACATCCCAATTAAAGATAGTATAACTAGGGGGTAAATCGCTTTCCCTTTGAACACGTTGGCTCCTCCTTCTAGGAGATTTATAAACGGATATCTATATCCGATAAACCACATACTGTGGTCCAATACGGTCATGATAGGCATTCTATGTTAGGTGTGTCAAGTAATTTTACATAGGAAATCTTTTAAATGTCTTTTAAATGTTAGGAAATCTTTTAAATGCATTGAATGTTAATCAAATGGCACCAACCACTGCTATAATGACAATCCGAGATGCTAGCGTCTTTTTTTGGAGAGGTGGCCGAGCGGTTTAAGGCGTCGCTCTCGAAAAGCGGAGTCTTCTTATTAGGGGACCGTGGGTTCGAATCCCACCCTCTCCGCGGAGAGATGCTGGAGTGGCTGAACAGGCACGCCTGGAAAGCGTGTAGGGTCTGCAAGGGCTCTCGCGGGTTCGAATCCCGCTCTCTCCGCCAGACTAGCAAATATTATAAGGAATAAGTTTATGGATATGCTAATCGCTAGTTTTATTACCATCGGTCTATTTTGTTTAATAGTGTTTTTGGGGATTTGGAACTCTAAACTAAAAAAAGATCGTAGAAAAGAATACCAGGAAATAACAGAGTCCGTTATTAAAGAGCAGTTGGGGAACGCTTTCCCAGAAGCTGTTAACAAATCTTCCGATTACTTGATCAAGTTAAACCAACAACACATGGAGTCTTTAACAAAAGATTTTGAACAGAAAAGAAACCATATAGAAAAAAGCATGGACAGAGTTTTCGGAAGTATTCAAAATTTGACAACTTCGACAGGGGAATTAGGAAGTAAAATCACTACTGAAATCAAAAACGTAGGTGAACAGGCAAATGAATTAAGAAACACAACGGAGCACCTTAATAATTTACTAGACAATAACCCTAAAAGAGGCCAATGGGGAGAGAGAGTTACCGAGGATATCCTAAGATCGTTGGGTTTCGTCGAAGGTATAGGATACGAAAAGCAACAAAGTTACCAAGGACAAGATGGAGGGACAAGACCGGACTATGAATTCCCATTACCCGGGGGTCTTAAAGTCTATATGGATGTAAAATTTCCATTCACAGCTTACGAAGAATATTTTAATGAAGAATCAAAATCCAAAAAAGAAGAACATAGGAAACGTTTCCTACAAGATGTTGAAAGAAAAATAAAAACATTACCAAAATACATTAATATCGCCCAGGGGACAGTTGACTATGTTTTCATGTTCATACCAAACGAGGCGGTAATGTCTTTCCTATATGAAAGCGACCAAAATTTATTTGAAAGAGCGTTGCAGCAACGAGTCCTGCTGTTATCACCTATTACTCTCTACTCTGCATTAGCAACTATAAGGCATATTCTAGATACAATAAAAATAAAACAGTCTGCCAATGAAATTACGGAACTCATGAGTGTTTTTGATGCAGAGTGGGGAAAATTTAAATCTCAATACGACAGACTCGGAAAGCAGATCCAAACGCTACAAAATACATACTCAGATGATTTATCGAGACGGGTTAGAATGTTAGAAAAACCTTTAGATAAAATAAACGAGCTAAAATCAGAGATCTATCTATCCCGACCTGAAAATATAGTTGAAGATAGCTTAACAAGTCAGAAAGATGAAGACTAATTTAATGTATCTAGGCCAGAACGCCAGCGTAGTCAAATACCGCTATTAATAAAATTATACTAAGGTAAATAAGAGAGGGAGAATGGAAAAAGACTTGGAGTTTTGGCTGGCTTTCCATAATATACCGGGTTTCAAATCAAACCATTTCAATTTGATTAAATCAAAGTTCGATAGTATAGAAAAAGCCTGGAAAGCGCCTAGAGATACACTCTTTACAGTTGGGATGCCAAAATCAGTTGTCAACCATATTGTCTCTAAAAGATCCCATCAGGATCCCTTAGAACAACTCGAAAAACTTAGTAGGTATGGTATAGAAGCTATGACTTCAGATAATCTTTTTTTCCAAACCAACGTTCAAAGACTTTTACCAATATCTCCCATTATTTATTACAAAGGGAACATTGCTTTATTAGAGAGTAAAACCATTTCCTTAATCGGTGGTCTTGAAACCACAGATTATTCTCGAGAGGTAGCTCGAAACATTATCAAGGACCTAGTTGCATCTGGCTACGCCTTCGTAGGCGGGCTTGCTAAAGGCATGGATGCCTTATGCCACAGTACAATGCTTCTACATAAAGGTAAAACCATAGGAGTACTCTCATCAGGAATCGACATCATATCTCCCTCCCAAAATTTAGATTTATCTAGAGAGATAACGAACTCAGGTCTATTAATTAGCAATCAGCCCATAGGAACCAGACCCTTAAAACAATCCTACCTCTCAAGCGAACAACTAGTTACTGAAATAAGTGCTGCGTCAATATTTATAGAAGGTAAGGAAGATGGAACTGAATTATCGATAATATTAAACGCTCTTAAACAGAAAAAGCCGGTGTTCGCGATTCCAGGCAATATATTCTCTGACACCAGTAGAGGGCCAAATTTATTGATAACTCAAGGGAGTGTTCAACCAATAGTCCACTTTGGTGAAGTCATAGATTATCTTGAAAAAATTCAATGAGTGCACATACAATAACTGAAAAATACAGTCCTCGTTATATCTGGTGGTATACAATTTAACAATATGTAATACGTTAAATTATCGATACATGTTGACGAATCCACAAAACAAATATTAAATAACTATGCTTGATGAAGGAGAAACCTACGGATGCCAACTAAAACAAAACCGAAAGCAAAAAAATCTGGTAAAGCTTCTAAGAATGCTAATAAAAGCAAACTTGTGATCGTAGAATCACCAGCAAAAGCCAGAACCCTTTCAGGGATACTAGGGCCAGAGTATTCTGTTATCGCTTCTATGGGTCATGTAAGAGATCTACCCAGCGGAAAACTGGGGATTGATATAGAAAACGATTTCGAGCCTCAGTACAGAATCCCGCGTGGTAAAAGCACCATAATTAAAGAGGTTAAAGCCGCTATAAAAAATGCTACCAATGTTTACCTTGCAACAGATCCAGACCGAGAAGGTGAAGCAATCTCCTGGCACTTAATGGAAGCTGCTTCAATCGATCCAGATATTGTTGAGAGAGTAGTTTTCCACGAAATAACAAATTCAGCAATACTAGAAGCTTTCAAAGAACCTAGAAAAATTGATTGGAATTTAGTAGAAGCACAGCAAGCAAGACGAGTTCTTGACCGGTTAGTTGGTTACACGTTAAGCCCAGTTCTCTGGAAGAAAGTTAGAAGAGGTCTATCTGCCGGAAGGGTTCAATCCGCTGCTTTACGCCTAGTAGTCGACCGCCAACAAGAAATAGATGCTTTCAACCCACGAGAATACTGGTCGATTGAAATCACACTTAATACAAATAATGAAAAAGATAACCATTTTATCGCAAAGCTCCATAGAGTAGTGGGCGAAAGAAAAAATATTGAAATCAATAGCGATAATGAAGCACAATCTATAGCAAAGATTCTACGGACTTCAGAGTATGAAGTTGATTCGATAAATACTAGACCTACAACAAGACGACCATCCCCTGCCTTCATTACATCAACTTTGCAACAAGAAGCCTTTAGAAAATTAAGATTCACAGCTCGAAGAACGATGTCAGTTGCACAGCAATTATACGAGGGTATTAACCTAGATTCTGAAGGTTCTTCAGGATTAATTACATATATGAGAACTGATTCAATTAATATGTCCTCATATGCGATTGAGCAGGCCAGAGACGTCATCAAAGAAAAATATGGAAGCGACCATATTCCAGAGAAACCAAAGTTCTATAAAACGAAGGTAAAAGGAGCGCAAGAAGCCCATGAGGCCATCAGACCAACCTCGTTTTCTCGATTACCAGAATCTGTAAAGGACAACCTGACCAGCGACCAGTATCGACTATACGATCTCATATGGAAAAGAGCAGTTGCATCTCAAATGTCTGATGCAAAATTTCAGCAAACGTCTGTAGATATCCATACAAAAAATAGTGCATCCGACGTTCAATATCTACTTCGGACAAGTGGGTCGATCATGACATTTGATGGCTTTCTCAAAATTTACACGGAAGGCAAAGATGAGCCAAGTAATGATTCTGATGACGGTCGAATTATTCCAAAATTATCTGAAGGTCAAGTGCTGAATGCTTCCGATATTGCTCCAAATCAACATTTCACTCAACCTCCCCCTAGATACACTGAAGCCTCCCTTGTAAAAGCTTTAGAAGAAAAAGGGATTGGGCGGCCAAGTACTTATGCGACCATAATGGGAACTATTCAAGACAGAGGTTACGTCGATAAAGAAAACAATTCTTTCAAAGCTTTGCGATTGGGAGTGGCAGTCTCAGATCTTCTTAAACAATTCTTCCCAGAGATCGTCGACTTGGATTTCACGTCTGAAATGGAAAACAAATTGGACGACATAGCTAATGGAGAACTAGAAAGAACTCCAGTGATAAAAACTTTCTACAATCCATTCAATTTTCAAATTGAGTCTGCAAAAGAAAATATGCCTAGAGTAACCGACATCGACGAACCTTCGAACGAAATTTGCCCCCTCTGTGAGAGTAAAATGGTTATAAAAAGAGGAAGATTTGGTCCATTTTTGTCATGCTCAACTTTCCCAGAATGTAAAGGTACGAAAAAGATTGAATCGAAAACCGGTGTAGATTGTCCTAAGTGCGGCAGCGAACTATTAGAACGAAAATCTAACAAAACAAAAAGGACCTTTTACGGATGCTCAAGCTTCCCAAAATGTGATTTCCTTGTAAATCAGAAACCCATAATTGAAAAATGCCCAGAGTGTCAGGGTTTGTTAGTTGCAGCAAGAAAAGATGAAGCAAAATGTGTTGATAAGGAATGTGGATGGAATGGATCCACAGACGAACTAACCAGCCCAGTATCAGAAAAAGTGTAACCCATTATCTGATAACTACTCTAAGTCCCAAAGATAATATCGTTAGGAATGCTAGGTGTCTAAATCTCAAATTCATACAAGTTTAGATGAACCCAAGGCGATAATTGGAATATATGAATTATACCTAAAAAATGAACGTCAACTTTCACAGTACACAATACGTAATTACACAGAGGATATGGTAGCCTTCTTAAAATTCGCCTCAGAAATTGGCTGCCATAATTTATATGATATCGATCGGCCCCATATCGAAAAATTTATTTTCGAATTAAATAATTCAGGAACTGCAAAATCCTCAATTGCTCGAAAACTTTCTGCAATACGTAATTTCTGGAATTTTTTAGCAGAAAAAAAGATTGTAAACAATAGAGAAATGCCTACCAGAATACCCTCTCCGAAAAAAGGGCGTACCCTCCCTAGATTTCTCACACAAAGAGAAATCGAATTTCTAATTGAAGGCCCAGCAAAAGAATACGAGTCTCTAAATGCTAACAATACAATCGGTCACACAATTAAAAAGTCTCGTTTGCATAGAGACACAGCGATCCTTGAAATTTGTTACGGAGCAGGATTAAGAGTTTCAGAACTAGCCCAACTTGATCTAGAAAATATAAACTTACAGAGAAGTATTGTTAGAGTTATAGGAAAAGGTGGCAAAGAGAGAGAATCTTTTTTTGGTGAAGCCTGTAAAACTGCCCTCACTACCTACATCGATTTATCGAGACAGTTCTTAATAAAAAATCAAATGGAAACCGCGCTTTTTGTTAATAATAGAGGTACCAGATTATCTGTTCGCGGGTTTGAACTTGTAGTAAAAAAATGGGCTTCTTTAGCGGGTATAGAAGGTAAAATTCATCCTCACACCTTAAGGCATTCTTTTGCTACACATTTACTGGATGGAGGGGCAGATCTTCGCACTGTTCAAGAACTCCTAGGGCATTCATCGGTAGAGACAACAGAAATATATACCCATGTAACTCAGTCACAAATAGCCACGGTTTATGCGAGATCACACCCTAGGATGAATCGAGAATGATATGGGTATACAAAAATATGTGATCTAGATGCTAGAATGTCTTAAACATAGTATTAGGAATGAAGATGCATATATTGTTAATGAATGGACCAAATCTAAATATACTGGGCAATCGAGATGCAGATCACTATGGAACTATCACTCTCGAAGTCATAGAAAAAGCATTTCAAAAGCGCGCTAACGATCTCAACATAGGGTCAGTTTCGTTTTTTCAAGCCAACAGTGAAGGGGATTTAGTTGATTTTATTCAAAACAACCCAGCCGACGCTATCGTAATTAACCCAGGTGCCCTTACACATTACGGATATAGCCTTAGAGACGCGTTAGAGGACTTCGGGAAACAAATTATAGAAGTACATATCTCAAATATATATGCTAGGGAAGATTTCCGAAATAAAAGTGTGATAGCAGACATCGCCACGGGACAAATTTCAGGTTTGGGTCTCAATGGATACCTATCGGCCCTAGACTTTTTAGCCGAAAATAATTCTCTAGAGTAAGTGAGTAGTTAATTTATGGTGGACTATAACAAAAGAATTGAATATCTTCGTAATTCTCTTCTAAAAGAAGAGTTGCACGGAATTATAATTTCTCAACCGGAAAACAGAAGATACATCAGTGGATTCACCGGATCATCTGGTATTTGTATTATCTCAGATAAAGAAGCAATTTTAGCAACAGATTCTAGATATACAGAACAAGCAACCAAACAATGTCCTGAACTATCAGTAATTCAAACTACAGGAACTTTTGATAAATGGTTGCCAGAATTGCTTAATAATCTTCCAAAAGGTAGTAATTTAGGTATAGAGTCCGAGCACGTAACTTATGGAACCTTCAACAGATTTAAGACAGTTTCTGATCAACTCAGTATAACCTTAAAGCCCATGAATGGTTTATTAGAGCAACAACGGAATATTAAAGATGAAGATGAAAAACAGTGGTTAAAAAAAGCAATCGAAATAACTGATGCTTCAATCGAAAGATTGATGGGAACTATAAATACCAATATGACCGAAAAAGATGTCTCTTGGGAAATTGAACAAAATATGAGAACCCTCGGTGCTGAAGGAATAGCATTTGACCTGATTGTTGCATCAGGGCCAAACGGAGCCATGGCACACCATTTCCCTTCCGAAACAAAAATAGAAAAGGGTGTTCCGATTGTTATTGATATTGGAGCGAAGTTCAACGGTTATCACGCTGATTTAACTCGGACATTCACAATTGGCAACGCCGATAACAAATTCCACGACATATTTGATATAGTATTGACTGCTCAAGAAACAGCAATTGCAACCATACAATCCGGAATCACAGGTGACAAAGCTGACAACATTGCAAGAGCAATAATCGAAGATGCTGGTTTCGGAGAAAATTTTGGCCATTCCCTTGGTCATGGAGTAGGGCTTGCAGTGCATGAATATCCAAGATTAGCTAAATCAGCAGAAGAAACCTTAAAAGATGGGATGATTTTTACAGTAGAGCCTGGGATCTATTTAACTGGCTGGGGCGGTATCAGAATAGAAGATATTGTTGAGTTAAAAGACGGTCACTGTAGTCTATTAAGCCAAGCTTCAAAAATTAGAGAGGTTTAGAGAGGAACCTGGAAATGACATTAAACACCGGAGATCTTCACAAGGGAGTGACCATAGAAATAGACGGCGTCTTATTCCAATTACTCGACGTTCATCACATAAAAGCTAAGAGATCAGCACAGGTCCGAATGAAACTACGTGACGTGAAAAACGGACACACCGTAGAAAAAACAGTCTTTTCTGGAGAAAAATTTGTCAAAGCTGATGTCGAAACAAGAGAAGTACAATACCTATATAACGATGAAGATTTATATTATTTCATGGACACAGAATCATTTGATCAGTTCCCATTAAATAAAGAAAATATCGAGAATGTTATCCCATTCATGACGGATAATATGTTATTAGAACTAGATTTCTATGAAAACGATCCTATCGGTGCCCAAATGCCTACGACTGTCGTACTAAAAGTAGATGATACTCCGCCCTCGCATAAGGGTGATACTGCGACATCTGGAACAAAGCCCGCAACTCTAGAAACAGGCCTAGTAATCACAGTACCAAGCTTCATCCAAAAAGATTCTCAAGTTGTGGTTGATACTCGAACTGGGGAATACGTGGAGCGTGCTTAACCAACAAAAAGACGAAGATAATATAGAGCCAATCCGCGCAGATTTTCATATCCATACAGAATTTTCACCCGATTCGAGGTTTAAGATCACAGATCTTATCAACGCTTGTTTAAGAGAAAATTTAAATCTTATAGCTGTCACTGACCACCATACGATTGAAGGAGCACAACAAATCCAGAATGAAGCTCCTTTTCCGGTAATAATTGGTCAAGAAATATTATCTTCTGATGGCGAAATAATAGGTTTATTCTTAGAAAAAGTTATACAAAGTAAATTATCTGCAAAAGACACGGTAAAAGCCATCAAGGATCAAGGCGGATTTGTCCAGATACCACACCCTTTTGACAGATTTCGAAACAACCATATAAAAGAAAAAGCTCTTTTTGAGATTCTTGATGATGTGGATATTATCGAAATCTTTAATGCCAGAACAATTATGACTAATGATATCAATAAATCTATACAATTTTACAATGTTAATAAAGAAGAATTTAACCTTCATAAAGTAGGTGTTACAGATTCCCACACTAACTACGAAATCGGAAAAACTTACAACGAATTACCCGTATATAACGGTAAAGAAACTTTTCTGGATTCCCTAAACCACACCAAAATTGTAGGGAAAAAAATCACACCTTGGATACATGCTGTCACAAGGTACAATACTTGGAGCAAAAAACTAGTACCTAGCTAGTATTTAAGCGGTCTTCCTAATAGTTTCCCAATCGATCTCGTTTCCATCTTCATCCAACAAGGATGGTGGAACTCTCTTTTCAGCAACATCCTTAGAAATAACGCAAGAATGAACATTTTCGATACTGGGAATTTCATACATTAAATCAAGTAATATATCTTCCATGATAGTACGCAGAGCACGAGCCCCTGTATTTTGCTTGAGAGCTTTTTCTACAACCACATCAAGCGCGTCTTCAGTAAATGAAAGAGTGACTCCATCCATCTCAAACAAAGATAAATACTGCTTAATTAAAGAATTCTTGGGTTCTTTCAAAACCCGAAGCAAATCGTCTTTTTTCAATGGGTTCAATGCAACAGCTAACGGCATTCTTCCTACAAATTCTGGGATCATACCGTACTCCAGTAGGTCATCATGACTAAGATTCGACATCGTATCAGAGTCAGCTCTGCCATCATCGCTACCACTGGAAAGATCAAATCCAACTACATGACGGTTTTTGGAAACTCGTTTTTCAACAATTTCATCAATATTTTCAAAAGCTCCACCACATATAAATAAAATGCCGGATGTATCTATTTGGATAAACTCTTGTTGCGGATGCTTTCGTCCACCTTGTGGAGGTACGTTTACAACTGCTCCTTCAATAATCTTTAGCAACGCTTGTTGCACTCCTTCTCCAGACACATCTCTGGTAATAGAAGGGTTTGAACTTCTCCTCCCAGTCTTATCTATTTCATCAACATAGATAATCCCTTTTTCGGCCTTTTTAATATCGTTACCAGCAGCCTGAATTAATTTCAATAATATGTTTTCCACATCCTCACCAACATAACCTGCTTCTGTTAAAGATGTTGCGTCAACTATCGCGAAAGGTACTTCAAGAATTCTAGATAAGGTTTCGGCTAGTAGAGTTTTCCCAGAACCTGTAGGGCCCACTAATAAAATATTTGTTTTACCTAATTCAATAGAGTCAGAGGTGTTCATATGCTGGGACTGCACTTTTTTATAGTGATTATATACACCAACACTTAAAACACGCTTAGCGTGCTCCTGACCTATCACGTACTCTTGCAACCGATCATAAATAAATTTAGGTTTAGGAAGATCTTTGACTAAAATCCCATCAAATTCATTGGTAGTCAACCCAGTTAAATTCGCGCCAGCAATGATTTGAGTGCATACAGCGACACATTCATCACATATATACACTTCCTCTGAACCAGCTATAAGTCTCTTAACTTCGGTTTGGGATTTGGAACAGAAGGAACAAGAGTAAGATGATTCGTTACCATCACCACCGGATGTGTCACTCATATCGGTACCCTTGCCTTCCTAAAATACACCTAAAATCTACTCTGAAGCGTCAGCTGAAGAATCTTCCTTGCTTAACACTTGATCGATTAAACCGTAATCCATAGCTTGTTCAGATGTTAAATAATAATCTCTATCAGTATCTCTAGCTATCTTATCAATTGGCTGCCCCGTGTGGGTAGAAAGTATACCTCGGATTATTTCCTGGATTCTCAATATTTCTCTTGCAGCAATTTCTATATCCGAAGCTTGCCCCTGCGCCCCTCCCAAAGGTTGGTGCATATGGATCGTGGAACTCGGCAAAGCATATCGTTTTCCTTCTGCTCCTGCGCAAAGGAGTATTGTCCCCATGCTAGCGGCCATACCGACACAAATAGTGGAAACGTCCGCCCTTATTAGCTGCATCGTATCGTATATTGCTAAACCTGAGGTTATGACTCCTCCAGGGCTATTAATATACAAAGAGATGTCTTTATCTGGATCTTCTCTATCAAGGTATAACAATTGTGCAACTATAAGGTTAGCCACCTGATCATTAATCTGGGTCCCTAAAAAAATAATTCGCTCTTTAAGCAAGAGGGAATATATATCAAAAGACCTCTCTCCTCTTGCCCCTGATTCGATAACCATCGGTATAATGTTTTGCGGATCGTTGATCAATGCCATTTTTTAATCTCCTTGATTTATTAAATTACTAAACTGGTTTCTTTTTTGCAGCTGGTTTCTTTTTTGCAGCTGGTTTCTTCTTTGTAGAAGCTTTTCTTTTCTTTTTAACTGGTTGATCTGCAATATCACTCAGGAAATCAACTGTTTTCCTCGCTGTTAACCTACGACTAATAGTATCTCTTGCAGCTGGATTCGTGAATAAGGCAACCGCTTGTTGCCTTTGATCTCCTTCAGGTTGTTCTTCTATAAATCGATCGATCTCCTCTTGAATTTCATCCTCTGAAGGGCTAATTTTTGCAACTTCCGCTAGCTCCGAGACTAGCAATGACTGTTTGATTCTTTTTTCAGCCTGCGGTTTCATTGATTCTCGAATACCATCTGGGTCCTGGCCACTACTTTCTAAATATGCTTCTAAAGACATTCCCATACTTCTTAATTGTTGGTCTTGATCTTGTATCATATGATCTATTTCAGCATCCAGCATCATCGGAGGAAAATTCAAGGTTGCTTTCTCTTCTAACATATCCAAGATCTGCTCTTCATATTGCGCAGCTGAATCTTGTTTTGTTCGCTCCTCTATATCCCCTCTAATCTTATTTTTTAAATCTTCAAGGCTCTCGTAAGATTCGTCCTCAGTTAGCGAGACGGATTTAGCCCATTCATCATCAATTTCTGGTTTTACCTGTTCTTTAACTTCATGAACAGTAACTATAAATTTAGCCTCTTTACCTTTGAGCTCTTCCATAGAAAAATCTTCAGGAACTTCGATAGAAAATTCCCTTGTATCACCTTGGCTCGCTCCTACTAGATTATCGGCAAAACCTGGGACAGGATAGGTTACATCATTGTTAACTAAGTAACTGATTGACTTCTCTGCCATAAAAGCAGAATCTGAAATTTCCCCATTGTCTTTCACAACGTAACCATCAATGTCCACCGTAGAAAGATCTCCCAATTCTAATCCTCTTTCAACAGGTTCCCAGGGTGTCCTCTGCATAACTAGGTTTTCAATAACCTCTTCAACTTGCGTTTCATCCACTTTAATTTTTTCTCTTGGTAATCTTATAGAATCATAATCACCTAACGTTACTTCTGGTTTCAAGGGAACTACGGTCGTAAAGGTAATAGGATCAAGCGAATCAATATCAGTTATCTTAGGGGGAGCCACGGGCTCTAAGTTCTCCTCTTGAACAGCATCTACGGTCATATCGTCCAAAAATTGCTCTAGTCCTTCTTGTACCAAAGTCTCTGACCCAATAAATCTTTCAAGAATAGAACGGGGCGTTTTTCCTTTGCGAAAACCTGGCACGCTATATTGCCCCACTAATTTCTTATATGAGCGTTCCTTATGCTTCTCAATCTCATCGGGTTCCAATTCAATGACAAGCTGTATCTGTCGATTCTCTAGATCTTCTGAGGTGATCTTCAACGTTTAATACTCCTAAAAACAATCGGTGAAATTACTGAACCTATTATACACAGCAGACAGTAATTTATTACCTATTCTTCTTCAATAATTTTATTAATACTAAGTCCAATATCTTGTAATTGCTCATTATCAATTGCTGAAGGTGCTTTCGTTAATAAATCTTGTGATGTTTGTGTTTTGGGAAAAGGGATTACTTCTCTTATATTGGGCTCACCAGCAAGAACCGCAACGAGTCGATCAATTCCAGCTGCAATACCACCGTGAGGGGGAGCGCCATAACTCAAAGCTGTTAGCAGATGGCCAAATCTTTCATCCATTTCCTCAGAGGAATATCCAATGAACCTTAATATATCTTCTTGTAATTCCTTCTCATGAATTCTAATAGATCCTGAAGCTATCTCATAACCATTTAACACACAATCATACGCTCTAGATTTGATATCACCTGGAGATTCATCCAGTAATCGCATGTCTTCTAGTTTTGGAGCAGTAAAAGGATGATGCGTAGCCTCCCAATGGTCACGCTCTTTACTCCACTGAAAAAGCGGAAACTCAGTTATAAATGCAAAACTGAGCTTGGTTGGATCTTTCACATCTAATTTATCGCCTAAAACATTTCGTACTTCACCCAGAGATTGATTAACCACCGATTTATCTCCGGCAACAATTAGTATCATATCCCCTACACTTGCGTTCACTTTAACGGATAAATTCCTGACTAATTCAGCGGTTAAATACTTAGCAAGTGGCGACTTAATATTTTCGATTTTTATTTCAGATATAGGAAGGTTACTATCTCCTTCTATAGATATAGTTAAAAGACCTTTTGCACCTTGCGAGCGCGCCGCTTCGGTTAACTCAGTGATGTCACGTCTTGATAAATGAGAGCCACCTGGCACATTGATTGCCTTAATCATTCCATTTCCGTTTATTACGGGTCTAAATACATCAATTCCATCTAAGCCATCAAGTTCAGTAATCTCTATAAGTTCCATGGAAAATCGTAAATCGGGTTTATCTGATCCAAATCGATTCATGGATTCTTCATAGGTCAAAATAGGAAAAGGTCCGGACAATTCAAGTTCTGGAGTAATTTCAGACACTAAGCTTGAAAATAGTTTTTCAATAAGAGAAAAAATATCTGCTTCCTCTACGAAACTTATCTCCAGATCTAATTGAGTAAATTCAGGCTGTCGATCGGCTCGTAAATCTTCGTCCCGAAAACATCGAGCAATCTGAAAATATTTTTCTATCCCCCCGATCATAAGAAGTTGTTTTAATTGTTGTGGTGATTGGGGTAAAGCAAAAAAATGACCAGGGTAAACTCGAGATGGGACAAGGTAATCCCTTGCTCCTTCGGGTGTACTCTTAATCAATATAGGTGTTTCTACCTCAAGAAAATCCTGCTCGTCAAGAAAATCTCGAATAAATTTAACAACATTATGCCTCAATAAAATATTAGAATACATGCGGTTTCTTCGAAGATCCAAATAACGATATTCAAGTCTGAGAGATTCATCAACGTCAGATTCTTCGTTTATATAGAACGGAGGATTAAGGCTTTTGTTAAAAACCTCAAGTTTTTCTGCCTGGATCTCAATTTCACCACTGCTCATATTAGGATTGAATGTGCCTTCAGGTCTATCAAAAACAGTACCTTCAACTCCAACCACCCATTCGCTGCGCAGTTCTTCTGCTATCAAATAACTCTCTCTATTCTTGTCTGGATCAAGGGTTATTTGAACGATTCCTGATCGATCCCTAAGGTCTAAAAAAATTAAACCCCCGTGATCTCGTCTCCTATTAACCCAACCTGCGAGTTTTACCTTCTGTCCAACATTAGAGCTATCTAATTCACCACAGTTATTGGCCCTTAACATACACTACTTCCCTAACAAACATATATTCTCATGACTAGCTATATCAGATGATAGCACGGCAACTAGTAAATTTGGGTCACGTTTTAGTAACGTCGCTCAAAATTCTATTATGGTTTAATATTGCATCAGTTATTGAAAGGAGCGTTCTATTTGAAGAATCAAGCAATGTTTGAAAGAGCGTTATCGATACTTGAGCAATTAGGGAAAGAAGCAGCGGTTCCATATCATGAAACAAAGGTTTCTTTACAGATAAAAAACATACTAGAAGAGCAAAATATTAAATATTTTGAGGACACCTACGGAAACATAATCGCGTCTTATAAGAATCCCATAAATAGCAACTCGAAACCTCCGATCGCCTTTGTATCTCATATGGATCATCCAGGAATTGAAATAACATCCGTGGAAAAAGGAAACTCGGTTGGGAAAATGATTGGACGAACTTCTGACTCAATATTTACAGAATCAACGCCACTAATCATACACGATTCAGAAGGGCAAATAATTAAAGGAGAATCCATAAAAAGCGATACTCAATCATCAGAAACGATACAAATTATGACTGCTGAAAATAAACTCCCCGTGCTTCCCGCTTTCGCTGTTTTTGATCTTCCAGAATTCATCCTGGAAGGCGGGAAAATTCGGATGCGGGCCTGTGACGACCTTGTTGGTTGTGCTGCATCTCTTACAATCTTGGAACACCTTGCAAAGGAAAATAAACCTGGCAACGTACAAGCTATTTTCACAAGGGCGGAGGAGGCTGGTTTAGTTGGCGCAAGACTACTAGCACATGACGAGCTCATATCAAAAGAAACAATAATCATCTCAATAGAAACTTCTAAATCAATACCTGGAGGAGAGATAGGTAAAGGACCCATAATAAGAGTAGGGGATGCCGCTACCACTTTTTCACAAACAGCAGAATCACTTCTCAATATATCTAGAGAACATTTGAAAGAGAGCGAGGAGGGTATCCAAATTCAACGACAATTGATGGATGGAGGTGTATGCGAAGCTAGTGCGTTCATATTAAATGGTTATCATGCTACGGGAATAGCCTTCCCACTTGCACACTACCACAATGGTTTAGGAGAATCATCGATCGAAGCAGAATTCATCGATGCCAATGACTTCATGGGGGGATTAGATTTACTTCTCGAAACAACCTCTATAAATATCGAAGATGAATCTGCCTTGTTTACTAGGCTAAAATCTCATCCGCGCGAGCTCGCAGAAAAATTAAAAGATACATAAATTCTATTTGTTACATATCTACCTGATCTCGAATAGTCTTTAAACGTAAAACATTCTCTAGATCAGGGCCTGTTCTTCCTTTAATCCCAGGTACTTCTAAGAAAAATGGTACTTCTCGAAATGATTCATGGCTCACAATGGTTTCCCATCCATCCATTCCTATAAATCCGTCCCCGATATTTTCGTGACGATCTAAGTTACTTCCTAAATCACTCTTAGCGTCATTAGCGTGTACCGCTGCCAAGCGCTCGATTCCGATTTTCTCATCGAATAGCGACATTACGCTATCCAAAGATTTTTTATTCCGTATATCATAGCCAGAAGCAAGTAAATGGCACGTGTCTAAACAAACGCGTAATCTATCGTCTCCAACAGCTCCGATAATTTCACCCAATTCATCAAAGGTTGATCCGATTTGGTTCCCGTGCCCCGCATTATTTTCAATGCACAGTAATACCCCATCTCTTGGTGATTTATCCAATATTCTATTGAGACTATCTATGATCTGATTAAATACAGCGTCTAACCCCGCTCCTTTATGACTCCCCGTATGAAAAATTACCCCTTGGGCACCAAGGTTTTTCGCAAAATTCATATAGTAAATAAGTGAGTCTATACTTTTCTCTAAATTTGTTTCATTGTCAGTAGCTAGATTAATCAAATAAATCCCATGAAAAAACACGGGGCCCATATTGGCTATCTCTGCCTTCGATTTAAATGAACTTATTGATTCATCTGAGTGGTTTGTCTTGGCCCAACCTTGTGGCGGGGTAATAAATAATTGTATAGCTTCAGCCTGTATAGCAACTGCCCTGTCGATTGCTTTATCAATACTTCCGGAAGAAGAAACGTGAGCGCCTATTTTCATTATGAATCTCGTTTATATTTGTATTATTACAATACCTAATATACCAAAAGTGGATTAATAATGTAGTAACTAAATAACAATATCAAATCTATTATTGACAAGAGAATCAATAGCATAGAAACTGATCCGGGTTGGTTGTCACTTACAAATTCTATAATTAAGAAAGGTAACCCATTTTAGATGAATTCCTTAAAGAGCCCACAACTGATTATTAGGGTCTTTCTAGGATTTGTTATAGGTATGATGTTCCTTTGGTTTACTACAAGGGATATAAATCTTAGCCTATTCAGAAATAACATTTCCGACCTGTCTTTGCAGTTTATAATGGGATCTATAGGGATTGTAGTACTTAGCTCAGTGGTAAGCGCTTACCGATGGAAGATGCTTTTTACTGAAAACCCACCTCGCTTAACAAGGCTTTTTGTTGTAGAGAATACGGGCATAGGTATAAATAGTTTGGCTCCTATCCGCATACTTGCAGAACCTATCCAATTTGCATATCTCACCGTACGAGACGGTTATAAACAATCTCAGGTGTTAGCTTCTCTTGTATTAGTTAGAATGGTTGATCTTACAATAACCCTAATAACAATCAGTGTTGGGTTATTACTGTCTCCGCCTCCGCACGAACTTAAGGAAGTTATTTGGACAACATCATTAATCCTGACTATCTTTTTAATAATAGTTAGTTACATATCTTTGACGGTTAATAGATGGCAATATTTCAAAAAATTCCCATTAATAGTAGAGTATGGAAAAATTTGGAGAGGTTTATTTCAAGAACCAGTACGACTCACCAAAATACTGTTTGTAACAAATATTAAATGGCTTTTACTTGGCATAAGTGGTTGGCTCATTGCGAAAGATCTAGGTTTATCAATCGATTTTTGGCAACTATATGTAATAATTTTAATAATCACAACCATAGCTTCTGTTATTCCAGGCCTTCCTTCCGGACTCGGGCCATTCGAATTCGCTTCGATTATTTTCCTTGGGCTACATGGCATCGAACGAGAAGCTTCTTTGGTATTTGCATTAACTGCTCATTTGGTCTATTTTCTACCTCCCATAATCATTGGGGGAATTAATGTTAGCATTGCTGGAACCCCTTTCCCTATATGGAATAGGTTTACCAGATTGGTCTATTTAGATCGAATATTCAATACTAGTAAGCGTAATTGATATTTGTAAAACCCTGATCGGTGTTTAGAAATTGAAGATTACAGTAAATGTATATAGGATGCTAACATGGAACCAAGAAAAAACGCTTCTATAGGGTAAATACCTGATTCTGTGTATATCTATTCTTAGAGCTGTTTTGATAGAAAGGAGTTCCAAGTGCTTAATTCAGGGTGGGCGCGATTTGGACTAGCAAATATAGCATTTGCAAGCTCTATCTATGTAATTAAAAGCAGCTGGGAATTTGCAGCCTATATATTCGATGTTTTAATCATCATATTCATGGCTTGGATTGTATCACTCGCGATGAGACGCCTTGTTGCAAAAATAAAAAGTGTTCTTCCCCTTATCGATCAAAAACTAAATACCGTAGGTAATAAAATAGATCCTGTTCTATCATCTTTGATCAACCAATTGACTCGATCTTCTAATAATGATCAAATACCTGCCTTTTTAAGTAATGTAAATTTGTTAAATAACGAAAGAATCTTTCAACGATTATTATGGGCATCTATACCTATAGCTTACCTATTAGTTTTGCTCCCCGTTGTTGTTATATTCGTGATAATAGTGCCAATTACTCTTGAACAAGCAGTGGCACTTTCTAAAGACCTGCCTAATTTCGCAGAAACTCTATCCGGAACCATCAATCGGGGAGAGGATTTTGCGGCTTCTTTAGGTTTAACAACTCAGCAAGGTGCGAGCGATAGCACAACTCTTTTAAGAGCAGGAGAGGTAATTGGTAATTGGATGGAAGCCAATGCGCTGGACACGCTCAAAGGAGCGGGAAGTATTCTATTTAGATCAGCCTTAATTTTTGCGTTATCTGTTTACATGGTAATAGAAGGCAATTTAATAATGAGCACAGTTTACAAGCTAATACCTGAAAGTTATCACGAAAACGTCCGGAATGGCCTCAATCATTTAGACACGATTTTCTTCGGGTATTTAAGAGGGATTTTTACAATAATATCGTTATATAGCATTATCATAGCCTCAATAATGATGATCGCAGGGCTTCCATTTGCGCTACCAATCGGAATACTAGCTGGGTTAATACAATTAGTACCTGTAGTAGGGGAAGTTGTCGCTCTTGGAATGCCAATATTGGTCAGTTTCTTAACAGGGACATTGTCAACAACGGCATTTGTAGGCATCACATTGATGGGGTGGAGTCTACTGATGAACAACATCGTACTACCAAGAATTCTTGGTAAGGCTATTCAAATGCCAGGACTATTCGTTCTATTAGCGGTGCTATTGGGTACTAGGTTAGCCGGTCCCTGGGGTGCAGTTCTCGGCGTCCCGGTAGCAGGATTTATATACTCAATAGTTTTAGCATGGGTCAATCCGTCAGACGAAACAATGTCAGGTAACCAATATAAGCTCACCGAACAAAACGAAGCGGACTCCTAGAAGTTTACAACGCTTTAATTAATTTCTACCGTAGCCCCTGCGTCTTCTAGTTTTTTCTTAATATCATCTGATTCTGATTGCGGAACGTTTTCTTTAATTTCTTTCGGCGCAGATTCAACAAGATCCTTAGCCTCTTTTAATCCAAGGCCTGGGACTACTTCTCTAACTGCCTTAATAACATTAATCTTATTAGGGCCAATTTCCTTAAGGACTATGGTGACCTCTTCCGCTGCTTCTTCATCTCCACCACCACTTTCAGATGCACCATTAGATGCGGCTGAGGCAGCTGGTGCCGCTGCAGCTACAGGAGCTGCAGCCATAGCTGTGACTCCTAATCGTTCCTCCAAAGTCTTAACTAGATCTGCTAGATCTAAAACAGACATTTCCTCTATCGCTGCCACGATATCTTCTTTTTTTGTCGCCATTACTTATTCCTTTCCTCCACCTGTATTCTTCTCTGTTCAATAGTATTAACCAATTTTGTTAAAGCATTCTTAAGGACCGATACTAAACTCTGCGATGGAGCATTTAGGCCACCTAGCAACTGCGATAAAATCACCTCTCTTGAAGGTAATTTAGCTAAAGTGCTCATTTGATCTGCATCAATAACAGCCCCGTCGATCAGCGCCCCTAAAATCTTGATATCTAATTGGTTTTCACTAATATAGTCATTAAGCGCTTTTGCGACGGCCACTGGTTCTGCGTTAGATGTTACCAACCCTGTAGGCCCATCAACTATTTCAGTAATCTCGTTACTTTCGATATTACTTGCGGCTATTGATAGAAGCCGGTTTTTTACAACTCTGTAGCTAGCATCTGAAGCTCGAAGAGCGCGTCTCAATCCCTGCATCTCTTGCACGTCTAATCCGCGATAATTAGTTCCAATAATTATACTGCTATCTTTTAGATAAGACTCTAATTCTTGAACCTGTTGTATTTTCTTTGTAGCAACCATCCGTTATTAAGCCAACCCTCTCATATCCGAAACTGCGTTAATATCCATTTTAATACCGGGACCCATAGTACTGCTCAACGATATACTCTTTATAAATTGGCCTTTGATTGTATCGGGTTTATCACTAAGAATTGCATCCATTAGTACTGCTAAATTACCAGTCAGTTGATCTGCATCAAAACTAGCTTTCCCAATAGGGCTATGAATTATCCCAAATCGGTCAAGCCGATACTCTATCCGACCTTTCTTAGAATCTATAATCGATTTCTCTAAATCGTCCGGTTCAACAACCGTTCCCGCCCGAGGGCTTGGCATTAAGCCTTTTCTACCTAATACTCTACCTAGTTTACCAATACGGGTCATCATATCTGGTGTTGCCAAAGCAACATCAAAATCAGTCCACCCCTTTTCAACTCGCCCGATCAGTTCGTCTGAACCAACAAAATCTGCCCCTGCATCCTCGGCAATTTTTTGACCCTCACCAGAAGCAAAAACTAAAACGTTCAACGTCTTTCCAACACCATGAGGCAACACTACGACTCCTCTAACCTGCTGGTCTGCCTGTCGTGAATCGACATTCAATCTAGCATGTAGCTCTATAGTTTCATCAAAAGAGGCAGTAGAACTATTTTTTACCAATGTAATGGCGTCGCTTGGCGAGTACAGTACGTCACTATCAATGGTTACCTGCGATTGCGAATACCTTTTGCTACGTTTATTACCCATAATATTTTGTTTCCAATTCTCCTACTTAATTCTCAGATACTTCAATGCCCATGCTTTTTGCCGAGCCTATAACCATCTTTACTGCTGCATCCACATCGTCAGTATTAAGGTCTTCTAACTTAATCTTTGCAATTTCTTTAACTTTATCTAAACTAATGGCACCAACATTCTCTGTTCTTACATCAGAACTACCTTTTTCGACACCAACTGCTTTCCTTAACAAGTCTGAAACTGGAGGAGTCTTGGTAATAAAAGTAAACGATCGGTCTTCATATATAGTTATATCAGCTGGGATTATATTTCCACTTTGAGACGCAGTTTTTGCGTTGTATTCTTTAACAAACCCCATGATATTAACTCCATGCGGTCCCAAAGCGGTCCCAACAGGAGGAGCAGGTGTTGCTTTACCTGCCTCGATCTGTAATCTCACGACTGTCCGTACTTTTCTGGCCACTATCGCTCCTAATATTAGTTAGTTATTAAATTTTTTCTACTTGAAGGAAATCTAATTCTACTGGTGTTTCTCTACCGAAAAACGATACCATAACAATAACTTTTCCTCTATCTTCGTTTACTTCCTCAACTGAGCCCATAAAATCCAAAAATGGGCCATCGGTAATTTTCACGCTCTCTCCTTGAGCATAGCCTACAGTTACCCGTGGAGCCTCCGCCTCCATTTGATGCAGAATATTTTTAACTTCAGCATCAGCAAGTGGCACCGGTCTAGGAGGATCTCCGCTACTGACAAATCCAGTTACTCCAGGAGTTTCCCTGATCACTCTCCATGTATGGTCATCCATTATCATCTCAACCAGTATGTATCCTGGAAATACCTTTTTTGTTACCGTTTTTTTCTCTCCGCCTTTTATTTCGATCTGTTCTTCCGTAGGAACAACCACTCGTAAAACTAAATTTTCTACATCCAAAGACTCTATTCTGTTCTCTAGATTTCTTCTAACTCGTTCTTCTTGACCAGAATAGGTATGTACTACATACCAATCGGATGTAGGTTTATCAGTCTGTTCTGTATTCACCATGTATGAAATCTCTAATCTCTCAAACTATACGTTTAAAAAAAAGTTTGAAAATATTTTACTAAAAACAAAATCTGCCAAGCCGAGTACTACTCCCATAAAAGCAGAAACAACCAAAACCATGACCGTAAGTCTACGAGACTCTTCCTTAGAAGGCCAAGTCGTTTTTTTTAATTCAGAAATAACTTCTCGAGGTACTCTAAAAAGCCCTCCTGAGCGCGAATCTCTATTAGTTCTAACTGGGTTCCTTGTACTCATCGTATTTCCCTATCGGACCTCACGATGAATCCGATGTTGACGGCATCGAGGACAGAATTTGTTAAACTCAATTCGATCGGAATCATTTCTTCTATTTTTTTCGGTAGAATAGGTTCGCTCGCTGCACTCAACACAAGACAACGTTATCAGCACACGAGCTCCACTTTTTTTTGCCATCTTTACATACAGGTTAACTCAAAATTACCGGTGTTAAATTAGTCTGAGACTTTAGTAATAACACCCGAGCCAACCGTGCGTCCTCCTTCTCTAATAGCAAACCTCAATCCTTCTTCCATAGCAATAGGTGTGATGAGTTCTATCTTCATCTCAATACTATCGCCAGGCATAATCATTTCGGTTCCTTCAGGAAGGTGTGCACTGCCAGTCACATCAGTAGTTCTAATGTAGAATTGCGGCTTATATCCATCAAAGAATGGAGTGTGCCTTCCACCTTCATCTCTAGTTAGTATGTAAACTTGAGCTTCTGCCTTCGTATGAGGTGTTACCGTGTTAGGTTCAGACACTACTTGACCACGTACGACTTCTTCTCTATCAATTCCTCTTATTAACAACCCAACGGCATCCCCTGGTTCGGTTTCATCAACCTCTTTATGGAACATTTCGATACCGGTCGCCACAGTTGTTTTATTATCGTCAAAACCAATAATATCGATCGTGTCTCCAACCTTAAGGGTTCCTCTTTCTACACGACCTGTTACAACCGTTCCTCTTCCCTTAATTCCAAACACATCCTCGATAGGCATCAAGAAAGGCTGGTCTTTAGGTCGATCTGGCTCAGGTATATAACTATCAACGGCTTCCATTAATTGAACAATTGGTTGGTAAACTTCGGAACTTATGTCTCCAGAAGATTCTTCGAGAACACCTAAGGCGCTACCACGAATTATTGGAATTTCGTCTCCAGGAAAATCATATGTGGATAGAAGTTCTCTGACTTCCATCTCAACCAGTTCGAGTAGTTCTTCATCATCCATCTGATCAACTTTATTCAGAAAGACTACGATTCTTGGAACTTCAACTTGACGCGCTAACAAAATATGCTCTCTTGTCTGTGGCATCGGCCCATCAGGAGCACTAACTACTAGTATTGCGCCATCCATCTGAGCGGCGCCTGTAATCATATTTTTTATATAGTCCGCGTGACCGGGGCAATCAACGTGTGCATAATGCCTGGTTGCAGTCTCATATTCCACATGAGATATATTAATTGTAACGCCACGTGCTCTTTCTTCAGGTGCGTTGTCTATAGTATCAAATGCTCGGAATTCGCTAGTACCAGCGGTATTCAAAACTTTTGTAATAGCAGCAGTCAACGTCGTTTTACCATGATCCACGTGACCAATAGTCCCCACATTCAAATGCGGCTTGTTCCGCACAAACTTCTGTTTGGCCATGACTTATCTAATCCTCCTTCACCATGGAGCCCACAACCAGAATTGAACTGGTGACCTCGTTCTTACCAAGAACGTGCTCTACCGCTGAGCTATGTGGGCCCGCTTATTCTAATAAATCCGATATTTTTTTGTTCTTTACGGGTACACCAGTAAATCAATTTTTCTTGGAGCCCGAGAGGGGATTCGAACCCGCTAACCTGCCGATTACAAATCGGCTGCGCTACCATTGCGCCACTCGGGCCACACGACAGTCAAACCCTACTCGACATCACAAGAAAATAAACTAGCATTTGCTAGCGGATTTAAGTATGAATGTTAGGATGGATCACGTCAAGTTAATTTATGCGACATAATATATTTTTGCTCGTACTAATAGAGTATGTTTTTAGATCTTTTTAATCGCATCCTGAATATTATTGACTCCAACTAGTTCTATATTCATTCCCGCTAATGGGTCGTTTTGTACAAAAGATGCAGGAACTAATACTTTCTTGAAGCCCAACCTAGCCAACTCTGTTATTCGCCTCTCAATGTGTGTTGATTTCCTGATTTCGCCAGTCAAACCCACCTCGCCGACTGCTGCCATATTAGACGGGAATTCTTTATCTAGTGCACTGCTTGCAATCGCAAGAGCGATACCTAAATCAGCGGCAGGTTCACTAACTCGAATACCTCCAACAACATTTACGATTATATCTTGGCCTTTTAGATCAACTAAAGACCGTTTCGAAAGCACTGCAGATATCAAAACTAACCTATTTAACTCTATACCCGTTGCTGTTCTCCTTGGCTCAAAAGAATTCCCTGTTTGAGAAACTAAAGACTGTACTTCGACGAGCAACGGTCTAGTACCTTCAATTATTGGAACTACTACCGAGCCTGGAACTCCTTCTGGTCTTTCCGCTATCAAATCACTAGAAGGATCAAGCACTTCAATAAGGCCATTTTCTCTCATTTCAAAAACAGCCATTTCATTTGTAGAACCAAATCGATTTTTTAAACCATGCAGTGATCTAAAAGATCCCGAACTATTACCATCTAATTGAAGAACTACATCAACCGAATGTTCTAGTACCTTAGGTCCCGCAACCGAGCCTTCTTTCGTCAAATGTCCACTCATCAATAAAGGGATGGTTGAAACCTTAGACCACGATATAAGTTTAGAAGCGCATGCACGAATTTGTCCTATAGTCCCTGCTACTGAATCTAGACTTGAATCAAACAAGGTTTGGATAGAATCAATGATGACCATGGATGGTTGATTTTTGTCTAACTCAGCAATAACTAAATCTACATTAGTTTCGGGAAGTATTTCTAGATGTTTACCCTTGATACCAATTCGCTTCCCTCTAATGCCTATTTGAACAGGTGATTCCTCACCAGCCACGTAATAAATTTTTTCATCATTACTATCACTCAAACCATCAGCGAGATGAAGCAACAGAGTTGATTTACCTATCCCAGGTTCGCCAACTAACAAAGTGGTGGAACCTTTGACCATGCCTCCTCCAAAAACTCTTTCAGTTTCTGGCATTCCAAAAAAAACTCTATCAAGACCTTTTGAGGAGTCCATTATCTCAGAGAATTTATATGGAGAAACTAAATTTGCTTCGCTAACTCCTGGGTTAACTTGTCGTTCGATTTCAACAAGAGATCCCCACGAATCACAAATAGGACATCTCCCAAGCCAGCTATTAGACTGATTCCCACAAGCGGTACAACTGTATGCTGATTTACTCTTAGCCATAATTGATCCTAAAACCTGCTGTGATGATTACCTGGATACTACGCATCTAAGCAAAAATCGGCTTTATCAAAATATAAGAATTTCATTAAAGAAAAACGTCCTGATTACCATTACATAAAGTGAATTATTTCTAAGCAACCGGGCTTTTTTCACCATCTACTTCGGAATCATTAACCTCTTCAGAGGCATTATCTTCTACAATGTTTTTGACACTTATAAATATATCTTCATCGACAAAATCGACGATAACATTGTTCCCTTCTTGAACCGAGCCCTCCAGAATCATGTCAGATAATTTATCTTCAATTAAATTCTGTATCACCCGACGAAGGGGTCGAGCTCCATAAGTTTCATCATATCCTTCTCGTCCAATATAATCTCTAGCTTCATTGGTAACCTCAATAGTAATTTGTTTCTCCGAAAGCTGTGTCTCAAGTTCTACAATCATAAGATCAACAATTTCACGAATATGTTCTTCCGATAAAGCATGGAACACGACTTGGGCATCAATACGGTTCAGGAACTCGGGCCTAAAGTATTGCTTAACTTCATTCAGTACTTTATCTTTCATTGAATCGTAAGATTTCTTCCTAGCTTTCACGCCATCTACTTCGAGTGAAAAGCCTATATTCGAGTCTTTCTTTATAACCTCTGCACCGATATTTGATGTCATGACAATGACGGCATTACGAAAATCCACTTTCCTGCCCTTTGCATCTGTTAAATGACCATCATCGAATATTTGCAGAAGTATGTTAAACACCTCTGGATGCGCTTTTTCAATCTCGTCGAGCAAAATAACACAATAAGACTTACGTCGAACAGCTTCGGTCAATTGGCCTCCATCCTCGTACCCTACATACCCTGGTGGCGAACCAACCAATCTCGCTACACTGTGCCGCTCCATAAATTCGGACATATCCAAACGAATCATCGCGTCTTCAGAGCCAAACATGAAATCTGAAAGAGTCCGAACTAATTCGGTCTTTCCTACACCAGTAGGTCCTAAGAACAGAAAATTACCTATGGGTCGCCTTGGATCCTTCAAGCCAGCTCGAGCCCTTCTCACTGCTTTTGAAACAGTTACAATTGCTTCATCTTGGCCAATAATCCTATCATGCATTGCTTCTTCCATATGGATCAATCTAGCTGTCTCTTCTTTAGCCAAACGCATCACAGGGATGTTAGTCCACATACTAACTACTTGGGCTATATCCTCTTCTGTTACTTGAGGCTCGACATCAGTACGTTCTTTTTGCCATTCCTGCTCAAGCTTAGCTATTCGCTCGGCCAAGCTTACTTCTCGCTCTCTCATTTCTGAAGCAAAGTCAAAATTACCTGCCTCTACAGCCGTATCTTTCTCCGTCCTGACTCTTTCCAGAGCGGTCATTGCTTCTTTCACAGACAAAGGCGTTGAAGATGCTTTGATACGAACTCGACTTGCCGCCTCATCAATAAGGTCTATTGCTTTATCTGGTAAGAAACGATCAGCAATGTACCTTGAAGCCAAGTTAGCAGCTGCATAGATCGCTTCGTCAGTTATTTTCAGATTATGGTGAGCTTCATATGCCGCTTTCACTCCCTTAAGAATCTCCGCTGTATCATCTGATGATGGTTCTTCAACAGTTACCGGCTGGAAACGGCGTTCCAAAGCAGGGTCACGTTCAATATGCTTCCTATAATCATCCAGTGTGGTTGCCCCTATAGTCTGAATCTCACCACGAGCGAGGGATGGTTTAAGAATATTTGAAGCATCAACTGCTCCCTCTGCCGCGCCTGCTCCGACAAGTGTATGCATTTCGTCAATAAATAAAATAGTGTTTTTAGCTGCTCTCATTTCGTCAACTACTTTTTTGAGTCGCTCCTCAAATTCTCCTCTATATTTGGTTCCAGCAACCAAGGCACCCATATCTAAAGTCACAAGTCGCATCCCAGCAAGGCTTTCAGGAACATCACCTGCAACCATCCTTTGAGCCATAGCCTCTACAATCGCGGTCTTACCTACTCCAGGCTCTCCTATCAAAACAGGGTTGTTCTTAGTCCTACGTGATAAAATTTGGATCACTCTTTCGATTTCTTTCGATCGACCAACGACAGGATCGAGATCACCTTTTTTAGCCATGACCGTCAAATCGACTCCTAATTGATCCAAAGTTGGGGTTTTTGTGGACGAGCGGGATCCTGATTTTTGCCCACCTTCACTTAATATCTTAGTAGTTGCATCACGAGATTTTTCTAATGTAACGCCCAAGCTTTCCAGAACGCCAGCTGCAACTCCTTCACCTTCTCTGAGTAACCCAATTAACAGATGTTCAGTACCGATGTATTGATGGGACATCTGGCGAGCTTCATCTACAGCAAGTTCTATTACCTTTTTTGCACGAGGTGTTAATCCTACATCGCCGGCAGTTGGTTTTTCGCCACGTCCGATAATGAATTCAACGGCTGAGCGAATCTTAGAAAGATCAATACCCATGGATATCAATACTCTAGTCCCGACTCCTTCAGGCTCTCTGACCAACCCCAGCAACACGTGCTCAGTACCAATATAGTTGTGATTAAAATGTTGAGCTTCTTCTTGAGCTAAGGATAATACTCGTCTAGCTCTCTCTGAAAATTTCTCAAATCTGCTAGTCATAGTTTAACTCCTAAGTTTAATATGCTTTGGTTTAGACTACCTCAGTTACTAACCAGATTTACCTTCCTCTAAATCGTCGTCTGACGTCTCTTCTGAATCCACATCAGCAACGATTTCTCCACCATCCCCCTCGGATGCTGCTTCCGAAACTTCATCCACGACGCTTCCCAATTCATTAGATTCTTCTAAAGTTTCTTCAACAGCTTGATCCTCCAAAACCGTTTCGTCAACTTTTTCAGGGGTCGTTGTATCCGATTGTTCCTCTACAGAAGGAGAATCTAGTCCTTCGGACAATTCTTCGGTCTCTACCGCAGTTTCAGAAACGCTAGCTGTATCTTGAACCTGACGGATACTTAGACCAAGCCGTCTGCGTTCAGGTTCTATTCGAAGAATCTTGACTTGATGAGTATCACCTTCTTTAACAATTTCCTTTGGGTGTCTAACATGATTTTCAGATAATTCTGATATATGAATTAAGCCTTCTATATTATCTTGGATCTTCGCAAAAGCCCCAAACGGTGTTAGCCGCGTAACCGTCGCATCAACTATTTCACCTTCCGAAAATTTGGCTATTTCTATTTGCCAAGGATCTGGCTGCGTTCGTCTAAGGCTTAACGATATTCGTCCGGATTCCGAATCAAGTTTAAGTATATATACATCTATTTCATCACTTGGTTGAACTATATCTGATGGTTGTTCAACAGGTTGCCATGAAAGTTCCGATATATGTATCAGGCCGTCAATCCCACCTAAATCAACAAATGCCCCAAACTCTCGAACTCCGGTCACACGGCCTTTTACTATGGACCCTTCCGTCAATTCAGACATCAATTGCATGCGTTGCTCGTCGCGTTCTTCTTGATTAAAGACTCTTTCAGATAGGATGGCACGCTGCCTTCTCTTATTAACCTCAATAATTTTTAATGATAATTCTTCTCCTATCATTTTTTCCAATATCTCAGCGATTTGCTCTTCATTACTTTCCTGCATCTCTGACCTGCGATCACCTGATAGTTGTGAAAGAGGAACAAATCCTTGAACCCCTAAAGCATCTACAAGCAATCCTCCTCGGTTGTATCCAGTAACTTTTACAGCTATGGAATTACCGTTTTCCATCTCCTGCTCCAGTTGGATCCATCCTCTTTCGGCTTGCGCCTTATCGTACGACAGCAAATATTGGCCATTTTCTTCTTGACGCATCATAACAGTGACAATTGAGTCTCCAGCGCTTAACGCAGCCAACTCTGTCTCGCCCAAACTTCGAATTTCTCTCAGAGGTACAACGCCTTCGCTTTTCGCCCCAATATTGACCAAGACGCCTTCTTCATTGATAAGTATAACTTTACCTTCAAGGGCTTCACCCCTTCTTAACGAAGGCATTTTGCTAATTTCTTCTTCAAGGAGTCGAGCCATCTCGCTTTGTTCAGCTGAGTCGCTAACGTCTAAATCCTCATCATTATCTTGAACCATAAAATAATCCCACCCGTAACGGACCTTTAGTAGAGAAAGCAGTAAGTCTTTGCTTTCAGGTCATTTACGTTTTTATTATACACCCGAGAACACCCGCATGTATCGTTGATGAATTAAGTTTGTTTACGGCATCAATTATTAAAAGAATTTATCTGTAGATTTACCTAATATTAAACTGAGTGAACCTCGGAAACATGTATGATTAGCTAAATGTTTTCATAATGATATGGTGTATGTTGTTGGTAGCAGCACAATTTATAAGGGGACGCATTATCCATCATATTAATCCTAGATACTACAAGTGGGTTGTCGCTTCAGTGGTCGGGTTTGGGGTCTTAACTAGCACACTAGACGGAAGTATAACTAATATGGCCCTTCCGTTTCTGGCAGAAGAATTTAACACAGATGCTAGTGTGATCGTTTGGATATCAATTAGTTTCCTGCTAGCGAGTATAGGGGTCATTTTAACATTAGGGAGTTTGGGAGATTCTATTGGCAGAAAACGGGTGTTTTTAACCGGTTTTATCGTTTTTGGAATTGGCCTAATCTTAGCGCCCTTGAGTCGAACATTACCTTTTCTTTTTTTTGGCAGAACCGTCCAAGGTGTAGGGCAAGCAATGATAGTCTCCAATGGCAACGCGTTACTTGTTCAATCTTTCCCTGATAATCAAAGAGGTACAGCGCTTGGTATCGAAAATGCTGTAGTGGGAGTCGGCCTCGCGAGTGGGCCATCTATAGCTGGCCTCATCTTAGAAAATTGGGATTGGCAAGCATTATTTTACTTCCGAGTCCCTTTTATTATCATATTTTTTATTCTGGGAGTCATTTATTTAAACAAGGATGGGCAAAATAATTCGCAATTCAAGTTCGACATTTATGGCTCAATAACTTTATTCATAACGATGACGTGCTTTCTATTGGCGATCACGTTCGGAAGAAGTTACGGGTGGATCAGCGCTTGGACCATAATTCCTTTTTGTATAGTCCCGGTAAGTTTCGCGCTCTTTATTTTTGCGGAGTCAAAAGCAAAATTCCCCGTATTAGAATTAAAACTGTTTAAAAGCAGATTATTCTCATTTGCGAATGCGGCAAACTCACTTCAATTCTTAAGCCAAGGAGCAATCATAATATTGTTGCCCTTTTTCCTTCTTGATGCTCGAAATCTTCGACCCAAAACAGCTGGGCTGATATTGGGGACCTTACCAGTAGTTAGATTAATTGTTGGACCTCTTGCAGGATGGAGCGCGGACAAGGTTCAGTCAATAAAAATAACAACATTTGGGCTTATCATAATGGGATTTGCATATTATTTTTTGGGAAACATTGGCCTAGAAACCCATCTCGGTTTACTTGTTTTAGTTTTACTAGTAGAAGGGACCGGAACCTCCATTTTTGGCCCTGCAAACAATAGTGCGATAATGGGATCTGTCCCTCAAAGATATTTAGGAACTGCCTCCGGAATGATTGCCACTGTTAGGCAAGGTAGTATGGCAACTGGGATAGCTATATCTGGAACTTTTTATTCGATTTTTCTCGCGGAAAAAAGTACCGAACTTGCTTCACGGGGGCTTACTCCAGAACTTGTGTCAAGAATGTCATCTTCCCACGGGTTCCAGCAAGTTCTAAACATAATGATCGTTACTTTAGTCATCGCGACTTTAGTGTCCTTATTACGAGGGAAAGACACTGTCCATAGATAGTAAGTCTACGCCTTTTTATTATAGGCCTTTGACTATCTCAAGAGATTCACGAGCATGGCGTTCCATATCTGCAGGATCATCTATAATGTGGCGTAAAATACCCTCTTTATCAATGACATAGGTTATTCTCTTTGTTAATCCTCTTTCATCATTAAAAGCGCCAAGGGTTTTTGCCCCATCATGGCTAGGAAAACCACTCACGGCCTTGAAAGACAGACCACAGTGGTCCGCAAATGCTTTTTGGCTAGGAGCTAAATCAATACTAACGGCCCAAACTTGGGTGTCTAGCTTCTGGAATTCTTGGTAATTATTTTCAAATTCCTTTAGCTCACGTTCTCATCCGCCTGTAAAGGCCATAACGTAAAAAGCTATCACTAAATTTTCAGTGCCCTTTAAATCTGCCAGAGATACAGTCTCTCGATCTGCAGTTCTGAAGCTAACCTCTGGGCAAGGTTCTCCAATCTTAGGTAAAGTCATAACAAAGCCCTCCGAAAAATCTTTGTCACTATTCTAGATCAAAATGTAAGGAAATTTAAGTGCTATAAGCTAATCACCTATTTTGCAGAATAATATTTGTGCCAAATTACTCCCATTATCCATTCATATTGGATAGTACCAAACACTCTACTATCAGTACTTTTGTTATAGTTATCACCCAAAACAAAAAACTCTTTTTCTTTGATAATCGACTCTCTTATATTTGATGATTTCCCATGCGAGTAAAGTGTGTTTTCACCACCATCAGGACTAGTGATTGTAAGATTATTGGCGGAAAATTTGACCACATCCTTATGTATAGCTACGATTCGCTTTACATAATCGATTTTAGTATCTGGGTGATGGAAAAATATTATGTCCCCTTGTTTAAGTTTGGTCATTCTATGGCGGGACTTAGTAGCCAAAACCAAATCGTCTTTAAACATAGATGGCTCCATACTCGGGCCTGAAATTCTAACCCTAGTGGAAAAAACCAAGTCAACAAATAATTTGATCCAATCGAATGGTTTCAGCATTATTTTATACATGTCACTACTATATACGTTCAAATAATATTTACATGACATGAGTTGCGATCAGGCTCGCTGATGTTGTAAACTCGCACGGGTCTAAGATCAAAAGTTAAATCTAAGGGGAGGGAAACATGTCTAGAAATAAATCTCTAATATCATTAATTGAAAAAATATCACCTGCTCGTATTGGCTACGCACATTGTGATATACCATGCGGGATATATGATCCCCATCAAGCTCAAATAGCTGCTTTAAGCGTGGTAAGGATGGTCCAATTAATCGACGGCCTCGATGATTCGAATTCTGCTGAAAACCAAAACAAACTTTCTAGGTTTATAGCGGTTAAAGAAGAAAGTGCAGAACAAGCCAAAGCTGAGCTCCGTGTGCTGTGGGGTGATTACTTTAAACCAGAGCATCTGGAAGAGTACCCGGACCTACATACTCTTTTCTTTTCTGCCATGAAAGAGGGATCTCAAGTACGACAATCAGTAGACATGGCAGCAGCCGAAACTTTTCTTGCCACTGTCCAAGACATAGCAGAAATTTTCTGGAAAACAAAAGGTGCAAACCCTAGTCGCCAACCTTCTCGACAAGCCGTCGGCGGGGAAATCGTCTATCCCGGATAGAGGACAAAGAGTTTTTAAAGATGTTTCCAGCATCCGATAATAACTGAATTTATCAGATGCTGGAGACGTCGATTATAATTATTAGCGACTAAACGATAAGATTATGGATATCCTAATTCATTGGAATATGCTGGCATACTGTAGACTAACCAATCGTCTCCAAGATACCAACCATACTGGCCACTGGGAGCGTTGGTAGCAGAAGAATTTTTAATCGAATCAGCGGAGCGTATCATCTCAGAATTAGGCAAAACTCCCGAGGCCACCATCTCCCCGAGGTCTAACCAAGAACAAGTTTCTGTGCTGTCTGAGCTATCGCATTGATAACCATCAGTCCCTCCTTCAAAAGGAACACCCGTAGAGCCAGACAACGTAGGCGCTTGAGTTATTGGAAATAAATTCGCCTGATATTCTTCCACGGCATTTTGGAGCGCATCTCTATCTGCTATGTAGGCTCTTTGTTCAAAATTTGAGATAATAAAAGGTAATAAAATAAATCCTGCCAGTGATCCAATTATAACAACGGTTATTACAAAAACTATGTCATTACGAAGTTTACTAACCAAAGGATAGTTAAACAGTTTGAACATCAATAGGTTCCAAAAAACTCTATTCTTTCTTATGTATCTCTAGGCTTTCTCCTGGGCGGAGAGCTACCCTTCTAACACTCACGTTATACTTAAGTAACCAGTACCAAAGAGTCCCTTTACTTATACCCAGCTCTTCAGACATTCCTGGCAAACCAAGTTCATTATATAAATCTGGTAAAAGCTCTTCTAAAGATCTCCCATATTTACTTTCAACTTGTTTCATCAAACGAGTTTTTTGCCGAGCCACGAAACCTCCAATTGCACAAACGAGCCTTATTGATTAATCTTTAATATATGCTAAGGGTAGGAGACAATCTTAAACTAAATTTAAACTAAATACTAGAATCTGTTTATGTTGTTCGTTTTACAAAAACATACACTTAAGATAAATTAACCCGATTGGCAAATAAGGAGTAAGGTAATCATGCAAGCTAGTTGGCTGAGTGCTGTACGCAAAAATCATGCCGTAGAACATGCAACAATATCTGTTTTAGGTCGAACTTTAGATAAATATGGCCAGTTCGGAGGCAGTTCCAATAGCAGCGGTTACTATGTTTATGGCCCAGCAACAAGAGAAAACGTGTTGGAAGCCAGTAAGGAAGCCGTAGATCGCCTTAACTTAGGAGAACACCAATTAGCTATCTCCCCGTTCTGTGGAACGAACTTTCTTCTAGGTGGAGCTATGGCCACAATAACAACCGGCACAATTCTTGGGAAAAAAAATAGACTTAACAAGCTTCCTGAAGCAATTGGTTTATCTGTATTAGCACTTGTTGGTGCTTTTAGACTAGGGTCAATTGCACAAAGAAAATGGACTACCATGGCAGAAATCGGTAACCTGACAATAAATTCGGTAGAAGAAATAAATGAAGGTTTATACAAAGTTAACACCGATATTAATTAGTTTTCATGTCCCTGTAGCTCAATTGGATAGAGCAGCTGATTTCTAATCAGCAGGTTCCGGGTTCGAGTCCCGGCAGGGGCGCCAAATATCGAAGTATAAGTAATCACTCAGAATGATCGACGTCTACAACTCCATTTTTTATGAGATCATTGATTTTTGTGGAAGAATATTTGGCGATCTCAGTTAATACTTGCTCTGTGTGTTCTCCTAAATCCGGAGCTGCTTCCAATTTATTCCCAGAAGTTCTGGAAAATTTAAGAGGAGAATTAACTACTGGTACAGGATCTATTCGCTTATGGGGCACATTTACGATTGTATTCCTATGGTCAATTTGGGGATCATTTACCACTTGATCAATGCTATTTACGGGGCCACAAGCGATTCCTAAACCACTAAAAGTATTCAACCAATATTCTGAGGTATTACTGCTAATTGATTCTTGTATCACGGGGATAAGAGCATCATAATTCAAAGTTCTATTATGCCCATCAATGTACCTAGGGTCATCTATCAATTCAACCCTGTCTATAGCCGAACAAAAAAGTGGCCACTGATCGTTAACTCCTCCTACTATCGCGACAACTATCCAAGTATCAAGGGTTTTAAAAGCTTGAAATGGTGTAAAGGACGGATGACGGGTTCCCAGTGGACCGGGTATGTCTCCAGTTGAATAATAACGGCCCACCGCAGCCTCCAGGGTAGCCACCTGGCAATCTAACATCGACAAATCAATGTATTGACCTTTAGATGATTGCTCTCGTTCGTACACGGCTGACAATATTCCGGTTGCTGCAAATAATCCTGCTACGATATCCCCTAAAGAAGATCCAGGTCTCACGGGTCCCCCTCCAGGCTCACCGGTGATACTCATCATCCCACCCATAGCTTGAACAATTATATCTAAAGCGGGTTTATTAGAATATGGCCCAGTTTGACCAAAACCGGAAATAGAACAATAAATCAATTTCGAATTAATTTCTGATAAAGCCTCATAATTCAATCCAAATTTCTGCATTGCCCCCGGAACAAAATTTTCGATGATCACGTCGCATTCCGGTATTAAATCTTTAATCACTTGTGCGCCTTCTGCAGTTGATAAATCAACCATGACACTCTTTTTTCCTCTATTGACGCTAATAAAATAGTAACTTTCCCCTTGAATAAACGGTGCTGTACCTCGGGACAGATCACCACCCTCTGGGCGTTCAATCTTTATTACCTCGGCACCCAAATCTGCAAACATCATGGTTGTGAAAGGGCCAGACAATATACGAGTTAAATCTAAAATCCTCAATCCGGTTAAAGGGCCATCCATCGATCTTCCTCCATTTTTCATTCTACTGTTATCATTGTATCTTCGTTAGAGAAGATATGCTTCAAAAAACAGCTTCATCGAAAGTTATCGGTAAAAAATTAAATAAACACAGAGTATGTTTGAATTTTAAGGAACGTTAACGGTTTTTAGAAGGGTCAGCAAACATGGATAAAATCGGGCTTACAGGAATGGTTTTCTTTGGGAAACACGGAGCGACCGAAGAAGAAAAGCAGTTCGAACAGGAATTTATTGTTGATATAGAAATTGAAAAACATTTGGATGAAGCCGGGCGTACTGATAATTTGAATGCAACTATTGACTACTCCGAAGTCTACTTTATAACGCAACGTGTTGTAGAAAACGCGTCGTTTAATTTACTAGAAACCATTGCTTCTACTATCGCGGAAAAACTCATCTCCAAATTCAGTTTCCATAAAGTGATTATCAGAGTTACCAAGTCCAAGGCACCAATGGGAGACAACGGTCAAAATGCGTGGGTCCAAATAACCAGAGAAAAAGATAGCTAATATACAATTCTGATAAACGGTTTTACAATAGTAATTAGTCGACTGATTACTGTTTCCATTTGGTTATTATTAGAAAAGATCACACCGATGGTTCAGCCAAGATAACTCTCTACCTAAATCATATAATTACTATGAGATGATTGTGATATGTCAATGGAAAACCATACGAACTTTGATAAGCTAATAAATGAGATAAAACAAGGTAATCTTACTGCTGTTTTGGCAGAGATCCGATTAGCCCGAACAGCAGACCAGGCTGATTTCATTGAAAAATTATCAGGGGATCATCAATCCCAAGTCCTTGCTGGTCTTTCAGCTTCACAGGTAAGCGCGTTGCTCGAATTTTTGACACCACAAGATTCAGAAATATTAGAAACTCTGTCAAATTTACCCAATGAGATTATAACCACAGTATTGGAGAGAACATCGATTGGAACAAGTTCCAGAGTCTTAAGATCTTTCCCTGCACAAAAACAGGAGGAAATACTAGGAACTTTAACTAATAGCGAATCATTAAGCGATCTGGTAAAGCAGCCAGAGGAAACAGCAGGGGCTTTAATTACAACAGATTTCAAATCTCTCGAAGCCGGCATGACCGTAAGTCAAGCTATAGATACAATAAGGAAAGCTTCCTCTCTCAAAAATGCTTTGGAGCGCCTCTTCGTTGTAGACGGACAACAAAAATTAGTAGGGATTGTTTCTTTCAGGGACTTATTACTAGCAAACCCAGCATTATCCATTAGGCGGCTAATGAGTACTGACCCAATATCAGTACAATCAGGAACACCGCAAGAAGAGTGCGCAAGGCTTATGGAAAAATACCATCTTGAAGCTCTTCCTATCATTGATACTAAGGGGAAACTCATGGGGTTTTTAAGTATCGGTGATGTTCTAGAAGTTGCAGAAGAGGAAGCAACCAAAGATATGTACATGATGTTTGGAATTAGCGGGCAAGAGGATATCGGAAGTTCTTTGTTCACATCGATCAAACGACGCTTGCCATGGTTGATTCTGAACCTAATCACCGCTTTTGCTGCTGCTATGGTCGTTGGTATGTTCGAATCAACAATAGCAAAAGCAGCTTTATTGGCTGCTTTCCTGCCAATAATAGGCGGACAATCGGGTAATGCGTCTATACAAACCGTAACAATAATTGTGAGAAGTATAGCTTTAGGAGAAATTTCATCAAAAAACAGTTCGAAAGTACTTTTAAAGGAGATACTTTTAGGGCTTGCTCACGGTATATCCATAGCTTTAATCACGTTTTTAGGGGCATATGTTTGGTCAAATAATCTAATACTTTCTGCAATCCTCAGCGCTTCAATGGTCATCAGTATTGTGGCTTCTGGAGCCATTGGAGTTCTAATACCAATAACGCTGAAACGTTTAGGGGCGGATCCTGCTCTTTCAGCTGGGATATTTGCCACGGCATTAACCGATATCGTTGGCTTTTTTATGTTACTGGGATTAGCTTCTTTGGCCATAGGGCAATACTGATGGATTGTCTAAGATCCTGTCGAACCAAAACCACCAGAACCTCTGTTAGTTTCTGTTAGTTCTTGATCTGTAATATCCATATCAACGTTAGCCAAATAATTAAACACGACTTGAGCGATACGATCCCCTTCTCGAATTCTATAAATCGTGTTTGGTTTTAACGTATACATGGTCACAAAAATTTCCCCTCGGTAATCAGCATCAATCGTACCTAACGGGCCAATAATTCCTTTCAGTGTCAAACCCGACCGAGGCCTAATTTGGCCATCAATTCCCGGTGGAATCTGCATAGATATCCCTGTAGGAACTCTTTGGGGTTCACTACTTATTTCAACGTATTCTTGCTCATCGTTGAAACACGCAAAAATATCAAATCCAGAAGCTCCCTCAGTGGCTTTCTTGGGAGCAATCGCGCCAGGGCGTAAAAGTTTTATTATTATTTTTTCTTTTTCCAATTTAATAGTTCCTTATGTTGCCAAATATTTAGCGTGTTTTCCAGCTTAACTTCGTTAGCTTGGGGCATCTCTATGCATTCTATCCCATTTATTGGAATCAACTACATTTCTCCAAGATACCGGGAGTAAATCAGGCAATCCTAACACACCTTTTAAAATTGGAGCCAAACCAAGAAGAATCCCAAACATCTTCGAAGGATAATCGATATCCCCGTAACTATTTATCTTTGAGCGAAAAAGAGGAAGTCGCAAAATATCTATCAATCTATTCAGTTTGGCATCTTCTAAACTCAAATAGGTCTCTCTGATATCTAAACCTCTCTCCATCTCTATCCCAATATCTTCGATCCAATTTTTTTGGTATATGCTAAGACTATCTTTATCGAGTGAATCTTGGAAAAGGTTCTCACTAAGTGTCCTTGCTGCATGAGACGCTGCTTTTAAACTAGTATATATGCCTCCTCCGCTGGTAGGTTTAACCTGTAAAGCAGCGTCACCAACTAATAACGAACGGTTAGCGTATGTAGTAGAAGCGCTGTATAGCGGTATGAATCCTCCGCCAAAAGAATTCACTTCGATTCCCTTAAAATGTTCCGGGAATTTACTGAAAAGGTCATTCAATAACGTCCGAGGTTTTAGGCCTGAGGCATTCATGGTGGTTCCAATACCTAATCTTACGCTATGCTTTCCGGTAGGTATTGACCAACCAAACCATCCTGGAGCCAAGCTTTCATTCACATAAATCCTAACCATATCGTTGGGGTGACCTACTAGTTTTGCCTCTGCCCCAATGCACCAAATCATTTCACCAGAATCTCTTTTCATATGCTGGGCAACAATAGACCTTACTCCGTCAGCTCCGACGAGACAACGAGACGTATATTTCACTGGTGATTTATCATGAATTGCCAGTACTTCTACCCCCGACTCATTTCTTTCGACCGAAACTACCTTAGTACCAAGTTTAAGGAAAGTTCCAGAGTCTCTAGAAGCTCCAGCTATAGATTTATCTAGGAGCTCTCTGTCTACCACAAAAGCTCGATCAACATCACCACCCAAAATCAACGGTTTCTGACTATTGTTTGTATAAACTAAAGCCCCTTTAACGGAATTCAGCACAATGTCAGATTTGATTCCTGCAATATCAAGAGTTCTGGGCGTAATAAATCCGGAGCAATGTACAGGAAGACCCACTTCTGAATGTTCTTCAAGAAGAATTACAGAATGGCCATTCTCCGATAACAGTCCAGCCGTCCTTGATCCTGCTGGACCAGCTCCAACCACAATTACATCTGCATCGTAGTTGTGTCCCATCAATCACTAACCTCATTCACTAATTAAAAGAAAGCTAACAGAATACACTATTCCTTTTATCCAAGATCAGAGAGCCAATATTGTTTTTACGGAACTAGAACAACTTTACCAACGGCTTCATCGTCTTCTACTATTCTTTGTCCTTCGCCTCCATCTTTCATGGGAAGAACACCATGAATAACAGGTTTAATATAGCCTGCCTGGACAGCGTCAAGCGATTCTTGAAGATGGAAAATTGTTCCTAAGGTAGATCCTACAAGCTCAACTTCTCTAAAGAATATGTGTCTGAGATCTATCTGGCCTTCATAGCCACTAGTTGCTCCACTAGTCACCACAATTCCGTTCCAAGAAGCCATCTGGACACTTAAGCCCATTGTGGCCTGACCTGGATGCTCGAAAACAATATCAACTCCTCGTCGTCCAACAATATTCCGTACTTCTTTCCTGACATCTTGAGTATTTCTATTGATTAAGTGGTCTGCACCAATTTGCTTACAGAGTTCCAATTTTTCGTCTGAAGAAGCCACGGCTATTACGTTTGCTCTAAACATTTTAGCAATTTGAATTGCCATTACTCCCAATCCGCCGGCTGCACCCCAAACCAATACTGTGTCTCCAGGTTTTATACGAGCTTTATGAACCAGCTTGCGCCATGCAGTGACTAAAACCAATGGCAATGATGCAGCCCCTTCAAAATCTAAATTAGTAGGCTTAAGTGCCAGATTTTCACTAGGAACGCAGACATATTCGCCATGAGCGCCATCGAGAGCAGGCCAATCATATCCCCATATATTGTACTGTTGACCTTCCCCTTCTTTGTTACCGCGAGCGGGTCTCCCACAATGAACTACAACTTCGTCGCCAATTTTAACATCTGTAACTGCATCACCAATTTGGGTGACTATACCTGCAGCATCACTTCCAGAAATATGCGGCAAAGGAACTTCCTGAGGTGCCCCTCTCCTGCCCCAAATATCGTTATAGTTAACTGCAGACGCTTTTACTTCAACAACTGCATCGTTCGGACCTGGTTCTGGGTCAGGAACATCTTTCCATTCAAGAACCTCTGGACCACCATATTTTTCAAAGACCAAAGCCTTCATAATTTCTCTCCTTAATAAAAGTATTAATGCTCTAATATGCGATAGATTTTACCCCATGCATCCACCTAAAAGACTGTAGCATAAGGTTTCTATTTGTATCAACCAGTTTTGGATATTTTTTTAGGATTTACAGAAAATACTTGCTTATGGCGCTCGGTCAGGACGTTTCATCTGTGCTTGCGCTATAGCATCTTCTTCAGTATACCCATCGTTCATATACTGGAAACCAGCACGCATACCCTCTTCTGCAGTTACGCGATTAACGTCTTGGATACCATGGGGAAGCGCCTCAGGAGATGCAGAGTAGGATGCCCACATCAGGTTATCGGCAAATTCTAATGACTGAAACATCCCTTGAGCTTCATAGTAATGATTTATGGCACGTTTATTTAAACGTGTCGATGCGGGAGGCAGTTTTGATATTGTGTTTGCCAGTTTCCAAACTTCTTCATCCAAGTCTTCCCGTTGAACAACCTCGCTTACTAGCCCTACTCTCAATGCTTCCTGAGCATTCATCATATTACCTGTAAACGCTAACTGTTTTGCTTTTTTCATACCGACTAATTCTGGCCAGATCATATTAGTCGCAATACTGGCATATCTCGCAGGCGGATACCCAAATAACGCATCATCTGCAGCGATGGTTATATCACAATGCAAAGCGAGTTGACCTCCTCCGGCCAATGTAAAAGAATGAACCTGTGCTATAACTGGTTTGGGGTTATTCCACATCCAATCGATGAACACTGAAGTTCCATCGGGCCGTTCAGTTATCATAGTGACCGCATCTCTATTTGGAGAACCTTGCGACTGCACATTCATGTCGTAGCCAGCGGAAAATGCTCTCCCTGATCCTTTGATAACGATACAACGAACGTTATCATCTTTTGCACCGGTCTCTAGGGCATCCCCTAATTCTAAAAGGAGCGCCTTGCTTAAAGCGTTCAGCCTCTCTGGACGATTTAATGTGACATATGCTACGCCCCCACCAGCTCCTTCCTTGACTTCGTAAATAATATTTTCATATTCTGCCATCTTAAATAACCTTACCTTTCACGACTGATTTATTATTAGATCCTTGTTGGACTTGAAAAAGGTTTTTATGGAGCTCGATCGGGTCTTTTCATTTGGGCTTGTGCTATCGCATCTTCGTCCGTATATGCCTCATTCATATATTGGAATCCTGCCCGCATCCCTTCTTTTTCTGTAACACGGTCAACGTCTTGCATACCATGAGGAAGTGCCTCCGGAGATGCAGAGTAGGACGCATACATCAGGTTTTCAGCAAACTCAAATGACTGAAACATTCCTTGGGATTCATAATAATGATTTATTGCACGCTTATTCAATCGAGTAGACGCAGGAGGCAGTTTTGATATTGTGTTCGCCAGTTTCCAAACCTCTTCATCCAAGTCTTCCCTTTTAACGACCTCGCTTACCAACCCTACTCTCAATGCTTCCTGAGCACCCATCATATTGCCTGTAAACGCTAACTGCTTTGCTTTTTTCATACCGACTAATTCCGGCCAAATCATGTATGTAGCGACGCTTGCATACCTTGCTGGGGGATACCCAAATAACGCATCCTCCGCAGCTATTGTTATATCACAATGGGAAGCTACCTGCCCTCCCCCAGCTAGCGTAAAAGAATGAACCTGCGCTATGACTGGCTTGGGATTATTCCAAATCCAGCGTTGATACATTTCAGTAGGGTCAGGACGATTAGTTATCATTGTAACCGCGTCCCTTGAGAGGGCACCTTGCGACTGCACATTCATGTCGTAGCCAGCTGAAAACGCTCTCCCTGCGCCCTTAATAACGATACAACGAACATCATCATCTTTCGCACTGGCCTCCAATGCGTCCCCTAATTCTGAGAGGAGTTTTCTGCTCAAAGCATTCAATCTCTCTGGACGATTCAATGTGATATATGCAATACCCCCGCCAGCTCCTTCTCTAAGTTCATAAATGATGTCCTCATAGTCAGTCATCTCAATGCACCTACCTTTTCACAGATACCGTATTTCAGAATCTAAGACCTGATTTCATGAAGTTACGGAGCTCTGTCAGGGCGCTTCATTTGGGCTTGTGCTATCGCATCTTCGTCCGTATATGCCTCATTCATATATTGGAATCCTGCCCGCATGCCCTCTTCTTCAGTAACACGATCAACATCTTGCAACCCATGTGGCAGTGCCTCTGGAGATGCAGAGTAGGATGCGTACATCAAATTCTCGGCGAACTCAAATGACTGGAACATCCCTTGAGATTCATAATAATGATTTATTGCTCGTTTGTTTAAACGCGTTGATGCAGGAGGAAGTTTTGATATCGTGTTTGCTAGGTTCCATACCTGTTCATCTAAATCAGCTGCAGGAACAACCTCGCTAACTAGTCCAAGTCTCAGCGCTTCTTCCGCATTTATCATGTTACCGGTAAACGCCAACTGCTTTGCTTTTTTCATACCAACTAATTCTGGCCAAATCATGTAGGAAGCCACACTAGCATATCTTGCGGGCGGATAACCAAATAAGGAATCATCTGCCGCAATTGTAATATCACAGTGACACGCGAGTTGTCCTCCACCAGCCAAAGTAAAAGAATGAACTTGTGCTATAACTGGCTTGGGATTATTCCAAATCGATCGCCTATACATTGCTGTAGGAATATTATCAGCGTTGATCATAGTAATAGCGTCTCTTGGAAGAGCACCTTGTGACTGTACATTCATATCGTAACCAGCTGAAAAAGCTCGGCCTGCACCTTTAATTACAATGCAACGCACATTTTCGTCCTTAGCAGCATCTTCCAAGGCATCGCCCACCTCGGCTAGCAAATCACGACTTAGAGCATTTAGACGCTCTGGACGGTTCAGAATTATGTAACCAATTCCTCCCCCAGCTCCCTCTCTAACCTCATATATAATATCTTGATAATCTGCCATTTCTTTTACCCCCCTCACCTCATATAAACATTTATATAAGGAATATATATTTTATATTTGCTCCTATCAACATGAATCAGTTCTCATCCATCCATTTACCTATAATACCAACATCCCTTGGGAAAGCCATCTCAGGTAATTCATTTAGCGAATAATAGGCAACCTCTTCACTTTCTTCTCCTGGCGAAGGAGAACCTTTAGTGATAGTTCCTTGATACAACACCAAGATTACACGGTTACCTTCTTCAGAATAAACACCAATTAATTCATCTATACTTACCTCGACTCCAACTTCTTCCATAACCTCCCTTTTTGCAGCAGTTTCGACTTTTTCGCCGTAATCGACATATCCCGATGGATAACTCCAATATCCTTTTCTAGGGTGATGAGCTCTTTTCATCAGTAAGATTCGATTGTTTGGATCCTTAATTAATACGCCAGCTGCTACTTTAGGATCTTTATAATGAATATAGCCACATTCACAACTCAAAATTCTTTGACCTGTCTGATCAGAATACGTGGCCTTGCTGCCACAATTTGGGCAGTAATTATAGTCGCCAGTTCCATGCATCATATCGAGGTGTGTCATGGTAAAATTCCTCGCAGGAAATTATTCTCTAAACGGTCCATCACGTGCATCTAAGAATGCACGCATCCCTTGCTCTTGCCGGACTTTAGCCAACATCTCTTTTTCAGGAACGTCAGGCGTTAAACCTTCAATCATTCTAAGCATCAGATGGTCATCTCTACCTTCAGTGAAACCCTGTGCTTCGTACACAGCGTTTATAGATCTTTTCATCATCTGTAGAGCAAATGGAGGGTTTTGAGCTATTCTTTTTGCCATTTTTGTTGCTTCTTCTAGTGCAGTTCCTGCTGGAACAATTTTGTTTACTAATCCCCATTTTTCAGCCTGATCTGCATCAATAAAATCACCTGTGTAATAAAACTCTCTAAGGTGACGATTAGAAGTTAAATAAGGCATTAATACATGAGGAGAATGCGCTACGTGACGAATTTCAGGCTCTCCAAATTGAGCATTAGTCGACGCAATAACTAAATCACAACTCATTGCAAGAACATTCCCTGCTGCTGCTGCTGGCCCGTCAACTGCTGCGATAAAGGGAACTCGAGAATACCAAGGCCGAGAAACCAACTTTGCTTGCCAGTGAGTATTTTCCCAGCGTTCCGTTGCTGAAAAGTTCGGCCGAGCTTGGTTAGGAGTTAGATCATACCCAGCACAAAAAGCAGGCGCAGCACCTGTTATCACAGCGATGCGGACATTATCATCCCCTTCTATTGTATCGAATGCATCTTCTAATTCATGCATAAGATCATGACTCAACGCATTTCTTCTTTCAGGCCGATTCAAAGTAATGGTAGCAACTCCGTCGCTATCAACTCCATAGATGATTGTTTCGTAATCTGACATCGATTCCCCTCCCAATATTTATTCTGTAAAGACTATAAAGATAAACCTATTAATTAAGTTGATTCAACACCTTATGCGAAAATTAGACATATTCTTTGATGGTATTAGCGATTTTCTCGCTCATTCCAGGAATATTTTTAATTTCTTCGACAGAAGCCGCTTGTATCTTGCTAAGCGACCCAAAATACTTTAAAAGATGTTTTTTTCTAACAGGCCCTATTCCCGGGATTAGGTCTAGTTTAGAAGCTACAGATCGGTCTGATCGAAGTTTCCTGTGAAACGTAATCGCAAACCTATGGGCTTCGTCACGTATCTGCTGAACCAAAAATAAAGCGTTGGAATTTCGTGGCAGTAAAATCGACTCAGAAACATGGGGCATAAATATCTCTTCCCTTTTTTTTGCCAAGGACGCTAAAGGAATATTGTGAATACCTAAGTTGAGTCTCATAACCTCGGCAACGGCGCTTAGTTGACCTTTACCTCCATCAATCAAAATTAGATCAGGTTTAGCATTAAAAGAGGCATCTTTTACCACTTTGCCTTTTCTAGAACCTTCGGCTGTTGGCATATCATCGATATACTGTTTTTTTTCGTCTTCGCTAACACCAGAATCACTTGCTGCATCACCGACGAGCCCACTATTCCTAAATCTTCTCAGAATTACTTCTTGTAAAGATGCAAAATCGTTAGGGCCAGAAACTGTTTTAATTTTAAAACGACGATAATCACTTTTCTTCGGAATTCCATTTTCAAATACAACCATGGATCCCACAGAATCGGTTCCTTGGGTGTTAGAAATATCGTAACATTCAATTCTTTTGGGGGGATTAGGAAGATTTAATTCTTCAGTTATTTCCCTAATCGCAGCAGATCTAGAATCTTTAGCAGCCAGATTTTTCAAATGATAGGATTTTAAACCAGCAACAGCATTTTCAGCCACTAATTTTGTTAATCTACGTTTCTCACCTCTCTTAGGAACTTTTAGATTTACTCGCCAAGAATCCGTTTTTGTTTCTAACCATTCTGAAATCAACTTAGAATCAGCTACCTCTACTTCAGTCAATATAGATTTCGGGATATTTGAACCTCTTGCATAAAATTGTTTCATGAATTCAGATAAAACTTCTGCATCTGTTACTCCTCTTGCACCCTCTAAAAGAAAGTTATCTCTCCCTAACAACTGGCCGTCCCTAAGAAAAAACACTTCCACCCAAGCTTCGTCATCATCACGAGCCACAGCCACAATATCTTCATTAACATATCCTTGAGAAGCTGCGCTTTGCTCTTGTGTAACTCGCTCTATTGCTTCGATTTGATCTCTGAACACCGCCGCCTGTTCATATTTTAAAGATTTAGACGCAACCTCCATTTTATTGTTAAGCTCTTTAATGATTTTTGAATGCCTACCTTGAAGAAAGGCAATAACTTGATCTATGACATCCATATAATCTTTCTTTTCAACAGCCCCTATACATGGTCCTAAGCATCTATCTATATGATAGTCCAAGCATGGTCTTGGATCAGATCCTGTAATGATCTTATTACAGGATCTATAAGGAAATAATTTATTGACTAAATCCATCGTTCGCCTCAAGCTAGACGCACTAAAATACGGCCCAAAATATTTGGAACCATCTTCTTGGATTTCTCTTGTGATAGTGACTCTGGGCCAGTCCGATTTAGTATCGATTTTGAGATATGGGTATGATTTCCCGTCTTTTAGTCTGACATTAAAAATCGGCTGGTGTTTTTTTATTAAAGTATTCTCTAATATAAGAGCTTCAGCTTCATTATTTGTGACTATATAATCTAAGTCTTTTGAACCAAGAAAAATACGAGAGTTTTTGGAACCGATTTTTTTTGATTCTGCGCCAAAATATGCTCTTATTCGATGGGAAAGTCTTGACGCTTTGCCCACATAAACAGGATTTCCTTTAATATCTTTAAATATGTAAACACCGGGTTTATCTGGAAATCCGTGTGCTATCTCTATAAGATTCATAACCAATATTGTTAATTAGAAATAACAAAAGCAGCTAACGCCACCACACTTATCGCTACAGTAATAGCGGTCCTACGAAGATCATAGATCGCATCTGAGATAATTCTGTCTTCTCTCTGGGAATTAACTCTATTGCTACCAGAATCAACCAGCGAGTCAACATTTTCATCTCTCGTAGATGTTGCAGATTCGACTTCCTGGCCTTGGTCTTTTGAATTTTTTACGGACATCTCAGTAAAACGGGATTTTTCTTTTGGTTCGGCGCTCTTCACTTGCATAGAACGTGATGGACGACGACTAGTTGTTTTTTTTCTGTTCTTCCTACTCTGCTTTGACGGCATTTGCTGTTTATCTCCTGTTCTTCAATAATTATTATACAACGAAACCAAATTTTTTAAGTTTAAGCTCCACCTACGACTCTTGCATCTAAGCCCCTCGCAGCTTCAGATATAACTGCTGCGTATTGTACATTCGACAATCGATGTGTCTGCAAAACTATATCAAACCAACCTGGATCCAGAGCATCAGCGTGAAAAAATTTCTTTATGAACGCCTGACGATATTTTTCTCTTTCTCGAACTGCTTTAACAGCGTCCTCTTTTGACAAACCATCGTTTTGCATGGCCCAAATAACGCGATTTTCCTCGGGCGCTGTAATAAGTACATGGAGTACCCTCGGATGGTTTTCCAGAATATAAGATGACCCTCTTCCTACAATTACAAGATTTGGCTGGGACGCCAATTCTTCAATGATGTTTTTTGTGATCTCAAGGAATTTCTTGTCATCAAGCCTTTGCTCTTCGTTTTTTGGCTCGTCACTTTGCTGTGCATAAGTTCGAGATATAAGTGGTTCGCCACTTAGGTAAGGGTCACCCAAATAAGCGGCGCCAGACCGAGATAAAAAGGTTTCCAATATTATTGAAAGTCGATCCTTAACCGTATCAACTTTCATGTCTTTTTGGTTCCAGCGTTCTATATCGATTCCCGTACGCTGTGCAGCTGTGGCTAGTAAATCTCGATCAATAAGATCGAAACCTAAAAGGTTTGCTGTTTCTTTGGCAATCTCAGATCCTCTGCTGCCATATTGCCCTGATATCGTAATAATCGCCATAACGAAACCTACTCCCTACACTGATTAAGCTACGTTATTGAACTAAGATAATCTAAAAAGATCAGCGGATCAAGAAAATATCCCTCTACAAAGAATGTGTTTTGCCTGTTAACTCGCCGCACCAGAACGTGGGTGTGCCTTTTCATACTCTTCCCTCAGTTTATCGCTAGCCAAGTGCGTATAGATTTGAGTCGTAGATATACTTGAATGGCCCAGCAATTCTTGAACATATCTCAAAGCAGCACCTCCGTTGATCAAATGACTTGCAAAGCTATGCCTTAAAGAATGTGGTGTTAGAGTTTGAGAAATACCTGCATCGAAAGCCGCCTTTTTTAGTATTAACCAAAATCCTTGGCGAGTCAGCCTCTTACCACGAGTATTCAAAAACATCGCATTTTTCTCCTTATCCAGTGCGAATTTTGGACGAGCCAAATTTAAATAATCTGAAACAACTCTCAAGGCTCTAGGATAAACCGGTACCATGCGTTCTTTAGATCCTTTACCAACACATAATATATAGCTATCTTCAAAGTTGATATCGTGTACATTAAGCCCTACTAGTTCCGACACCCTCATCCCTGTGGCATACATTAGCTCTAACATTGCGGCATTCCTTAAACTATCAGGAGCGTCTTTCTCTTGAGATTTATCTAGTAATTCTTGTACGTCATCAACCGACAATGTTTTTGGCAATACTCTCTTTTTTTTCGGAGAATGGATTCCTTCTGTAGGATCCTTATCAATCAGTTTCTCATCAATCAAAAACCCAAAAAATGACCTCAATGAGGCGATTTTCCTTGAGATTGTAGCTGCAGAATATTCTCGGAGTTTGAGAGAAGCCATATATTCAGTCATTAACTCTCTATCAACTCTAGACCAAAAGAGCTCGTTGGGTTTATAGGAAACTTGAGACTCTTCTACAATTTGTGTACGAAGTTGTTCTAAATCAGATCTATAAGATTCAACGGTATTTCTAGAATACCCCTTGATTGCGGTTATATATATAAGAAAATTCTGTATATATTGATCCATAGAACAAATACCAAATTTATGAATTGAATATTTAACTCATTATATTCATATTTTGCACAAAGAAAACAAAAAGTAACCGTGAGTCCAAATTTATATCGTAAAGGCATTTTGTTTAGACGGCTCAAGTATAAGAAGATATAATACTCCAAGCATTCAAATAAATAATCAAAGAATTTATGGAGAGACGACCAATAATGGCTTCTTTTTTATTCATAACGATCGATATGGACCCTAATATTTCAGGGATTACCTTGCCAATTTTAGGCGAATTGGTTTTTTCTTGGCATGGCCTTTTTACCGCTATAGGAATATCTTGCGTTCTAATCTGGGCGATAAGAGAAGCGAAAAAAGAAGGTTATAACGAGGATATTATTTATGGTATTGCAATATCCGCAATCATAGGGGGGCTTATCGGAGCGAGAACGGTCCATGTAATAGATTTCTGGGGTTACTATTCAACGCACCCGGAAGCAATCTTACGATTATGGGCTGGCGGAATCGGACTTATGGGTGGCATCATCGGAGCAACATTGGGTGGGTCTCTGTATATTTGGCGACATCGGTACCCTTTTGGAAAAATATTAGATATAACCACGCCAGGAATTTTAATTGGCCAATTTGTTGGAAGAATTGGAGACATCATTAATGGAGAGCATCTAGCTAGTTTTCTCAATCAACCTTGGGCAATGCAGTACACACATCTAGATAGCCCTGCTTATGGCAGGGGACCAATGCATCCAGCGATCGCATACGAAATGATACTAGACGCCATAATTTTTGTAATAACCTATAAACTAATTGGGAAAATTAAACCTAATGGCATGGTATTCGCAACTTACCTTGCCCTTTATGGATTAGGGAGATTCTTTATACAGTTCACCCGTATGGACTCAACATGGGTTGCAGGATTACAAGAAGCTCACTTTTTATCTTTAGGAATGCTAGTTACAGGAATTATTCTCCTTGCAACTAAAGCAAGTTTAACATCAGTAAAAGAACCTGAAGATCAGTCAAGTTAAAACGTTCTTAGGGCTTGACCTGGGAATAACAAGTATTGCTTATACTATATTAGATCTAAGATTTCCAATTCGTATACGTTATTTGCACCATTAGATTTTTTATAGTTGTTACGCTTGAGTCTGTAAACGATATCAATTGAATCACCAAGAGATTTCATTTTATTTGCCAATCCAAATCCGATAGCATCCCAGTTCCAGTTAGAAGATGATCGCGTTTCTCTTAAAGAGAGCTTAGCGTGAGAACGATCTTTACCAACTATTCTCTTCGATACAATTTGCATATCCTTAGCAAGAAATATAGGTGCTCGATTCTGAGCGCCGAATGGTGCCATCATATCAAGTACTCTATCCAATTGGGAGACTGCGTTCGATGGCAGAATTTCTGCGTCTATATCGATAGTTGGCTTTAATTTTTTCCCTTGTAATATTTCACTTGCCAAAACATGAAGCCTGTCCTTGATGTTGGCTATATTGCCAGTAGGTGCAACAAATCCTGCAGCTTGGTGATGGCCTCCATATTTAGTGAATAGATCCTCACATTTTGATAGTGCCCAAGTAATATCAAACTCTAAAACACTACGGCACGACGCCTTTATTTCTCCTTCTATTTCTTGGTAAATAACGCAAGGTAAATGATATTCCTCCGCCATTCGGCTCGCTGCTAGCCCAGCTACTCCTGCTGGAAAATCTGGACCGCCTACAAAAATAATATGATCCTCGGGCGAACCCTCCGAATTCCAAGCTTCTTTGGATCTCTCAACAATTTGTTGGGTCATAGTTTGACGTAGTGAATTAAGTTCCTCTAGAGAACGAGCTAAATCTTCTGCTTCAGTTGGGTCTCTTGTAGTAAGTAATTTTAAGCTAATACCTGCTTCTCTAAGTCTACCAGCAGCATTCAACCTTGGAGCTAAATAAAAACCTATAGATTCCTCATCAATATCATCAATTTTTATGCCAGCCAATTCACATAACTTGAGTATCCCCGGGCGTTCTGTCCGCCTAATTAGGTCAATACCCAGTTTTACCAAATACCTATTTTCTCCCACTATTGGAGCTACATCGGCTACTGTACCTAATGCAACTAACTCTAATAAACTTGAGTCCCATGTTTTACCAAGTACACTATACAAAGACTGTACAAGTTTCAAAGCTACACCAACCCCTGCTAGCTCCGGCGAAGGATATTTGGAATCAGTCCTCATGGGATTAACTACCGAATGCACTGGAGGGAGATGCTCCTCAGGCCTGTGATGATCTGTAACAATAATATCGATTCCTTGTGGATAATCACTACCCTCCTCAAGACCTGTCACACCACAATCTACTGTGATTATCAACGTTACACCCATATCATCTAGAGATTGTATACCTCGACTATTGAGTCCATGACCTTCAGTAACTCGGTTGGGAATATAATGGAAAACATCTGTATTTAGTCCGTCAAAAGCTTCTTTCAATAATGCAGTGGCCGTTATTCCATCGGCGTCAAAATCTCCATATATCGCTATTTTTTCTCCTGCATCCAATGCTTTTATAATTCGCTTGGTAGCTTTCTCCATATCCGGCATTTGATTAAAAGGTCCAATCAAATGAACACCGGGGTTCAAAAACAATTCGGCTTGTGTAGCATTTCGCACACCACGATTGAAAAGTAACTGCCTTACAAGGGGCGAATATGCTAATAATGATTGGCTAGCATTAGGATCGATCAGGTCGTGTAAGGTCCATGATTTATCTGGTCGCTTTTGAGAGTGCGTATTCATGTAACGTTCCAATACAGCGATTTGATTACCGTTAATTAAATTCAGTAAATATTAACGCAGTGTTGTGCCCTCCAAAACCAAATGTATTGGACAAAGCAGAGCCGATATCCATTTTTTTTGATTTATGAGGAGTGTAATCCAGATCACAATCAGGGTCATTATTATCCAAATTTATTGTTGGTGGAATAATTCGGTTATTAACAGCCAAAGCACATATTGCGGCCTCTAAAGCACCACCTGCTCCCAATAGATGTCCGTGCATAGATTTCGTAGAACTTATAGGGATTTTCTTGGCAGCCTCTCCAAACACAGTCTTAATAGCGCGAGTTTCTTCCCTATCGTTAATCGGTGTCGACGTACCATGTGCGTTTATATATCCAAGTTGATCCTCAGTTAATCCTGCCTTATTCAACGCTTGTTTCATCGAACGGACTGCTCCTTCGCCGTTTTGAGCCGGATGAGTTATATGATAAGCATCCGCGGTCGATCCATACCCTGCTAGTTCTGCTATTATTTCCGCACCCCTTGCTGTTGCATGTTCTAAATCCTCCAAAACTAAAACACAAGCTCCCTCACCCATTACAAAACCATCTCTATCTTCATCAAATGGCCTAGAAGCTAATTGAGGTTCGTCGTTTCTTTTAACCGATAACGCCCCAGCTTGTCCAAAACCAGCAAATCCTATAGGGGTAATAGTTGATTCTGCCCCGCCTGTAATGACCGCTTTAGCATCTCCTCTTTTTATCATGTCAGCAGCGGCCCCTATAGAGTCAGAACCCGAACAACAAGAAGATGTAACAGAATACGCTGGGCCCTTCGTTCCTAAAGCTATTGATACTTTCGATGCTCCCATTTCAGCGACCATCATTGGCATTAGAAAAGGACTAACGCGATTTGGACCCCTTGAATTAAGTATCCCTACTTGATCTTGTATTGTGGAAATTCCACCATAACCGCTACCAATTATTGTAGCGATGTGTTCAGCATTATCAGCATTGATATTCAACCCTGAGTCGATAACCGCCTCTTTAGAAGCTGCCATCGCAAATTGTATATACCGATCGGTTTGGCGCGCCTCTTTACGATCCATAACGGTTAGAGGATCAAAGTCTTTTACCTCACAAGCAATTTTTGTCAAAAAAGGTTCAGTATCGAAAAGTGTGACGGGCGCGGCTCCTGAATCACCACTTATCAGTTTATTCCATGTGCTTCCTTTATCGTTCCCGAGCGGAGTAACCATTCCAATTCCTGTAACAACAACTCTTGACGGCACGTTGTTCCTCCTATTAATTAATATTCGCTTGATGATAATTGCCAAATAATATAATTTGCAAGCGTAATAACAGATTTACCTACTGTTCAGTATGCTTATCTAGTTCTCACTGCAATCACTATTCATAAAAAAGTGCTATATTTTATTTAATACACCTAAGCTAGGTTACTCTAAATATAGTCAGAGGTGGAATCATTGAGCAGATCTACAAAAGTCTATCTTGAAGATATAGATGAAGGATACTGTTTCCCTCAAATCCAAACATTTATCTCGAAAGAACTGTTAGAAAATTACATGCGGATAATGGAATCTAGTAGGCGCTTATCCAGAACAGGGGCGATTATAGTTCCACCAGGAGCAATAGCATCCTTTACAATCGGCAAGCTTCTTTCTACGATCCAACTCCCACCAGGCTCAGTACATACGTCCGAAGAAATCATATCGGCAAGTGAACTTGAAATTGAGGAAAAAGTAAATATCGAAGTAGTTATGAAAAATAAATCAGTGAAATCTGATTATATTTTAGTTTCGCTGAGGTTCAATATAACTAAACTAGATACAGGCAATAGTGTTTTAGAAGCTACTACTGTGTTAGTTATTCCTAAAGGAAGCAACTGATGAATAATTTAACAACTCTTGTCCGAGAAATAAATCAAAAACTTATTACTGACTACGCTGAAGTATCTGGAGACAAAAACCCTATCCATATAGATAGTTCGTTCGCCCAAAAGAGTCAGTTCAAAGGTACTATCGCACACGGTATGATTATAGTTGGTTACTTTTCCGATTTTATGGATAGGATACATGGCTCCAATTGGTCAAAAACCGGGAGGATCAAAGTCAAATTTAGAAATCCTGCAAGGCCTGGAGATACTTTATCGATATCTGGAGAACTAAAACGACAAGAAGAGATATCAGCCGATTCCGCAGTTACCATCTCTTCCAAATACTCATTAAAATGTCATAATCAACGAGGAGAACTAATTTCTTCTGCAACAGCAGAAGTAGTAATTAATGACTGAATATCACATTAGTAGATGGAAAGGGAATATTTTGGAAGATACAGCCAAACAAGGTACTTCTCCTACAATAGTTGCCGTAGATGCAATGGGTGGTGATAATGCTCCTGATGAAATTGTAAAAGGAGCCATCGAGGCTTCAAAATCCGACCAGGTGTCCATAATTTTGGTTGGCGACCCAGATATAGTAAATAGAGCATTAAATCAATACGACAGCGCAAGAACAAATATACACGTCGTACCATCCTCGGGAGTGATAGAAGAATCTGATCAACCAGCCATAGCCTTGAAAAAAAACCCTCAAGCATCGGTAGCGGTCACCGTGGGTTTAGTTGCAAAGGGAAAGGCTCACGCAGCAGTAAGTATGGGATCCACAGGGGCCCTAATGGCAAGTTCATTCTTCGGGCTAGGTATGATCGAAGGGGTTGATAGGCCAGTACTAGGAGGGCCTTTTTTAGGCTACGCACCCAATATGCTATGCCTAGATGTGGGGGTCAATGTAGATGCAAGACCATCTCAATACCTTAATTTTGCCGCTATTGGTACAGCCTTATCCAGGTCATACGTAGGGATTGAAAATCCAACAGTAGGGCTTCTTAATATTGGGGTGGAACCAACAAAAGGATCCAAACAAGCCAAAGAAGCTTACGAAAATCTTGCAAATAGCAATTTCAATTTTATAGGTAATATCGAAGCCCACGAAATGGTTGCGGGTAAAGCTAATATTGTTTTATGTGACGGATTTGTGGGAAATGTTTTGTTAAAGTTTAGCGAAGGACTTGCTGAAATAATTAGAAGAGATTTAGAGAAAACGTTATCCGGTAAACTGACTAAAGATGAAGTGTCTATTATTTCAAAGGACGTATTCAATAAAATTACTATTCCTGACAGTTCATCGGGAGCCCCTATCTTAGGGATAAAAGGCGTGTCGGTAGTAGGCCATGGGAGAGCCAAAGCAGAAATGGTACGAGGTGTTATAAAATCAGCGAAAGATTTTCATGAGAAACACGTCATTAAGGCAATTGAAGAGGAATTAAAGCGTACTTAAAAAAAAGAGAAACTAATCATACCTCCAGTATTAAATTCGCGAATCTGGAAAGGAAATTAAACCGTGGCTAAAGAATTAAATGGTAAAACTGCAATAGTAACCGGAGCAAGCAGAGGAATTGGAAAAGCTATAGCGCTCCAGTTGGCTAACATGGGTGCAAACGTTTTAATTAACTATAATTCAAACGAAGTATTGGCAAAAGAGGTTATGGAACAATGCAAGGCAATAGGTGTAAAGACTCAAATATATAAAGCCGATACTTCAATATCAAAAGAAGTTGATCAAATGTTTGAATCTGCAGAATCTGATTTCGGCAACGTAGATATCTTAGTCAATAATGCAGGGATCGTTAATGATCGACTTTTACTTAGGATGACAGAAGAGCAATGGGATGAAGTGATTAATGTAGACCTCAAAGGGCCTTTTCTATGCACCAAAAGGGCTGTGAAAACAATGTTGAAAAAAAGATGGGGCCGTATCGTTAACATTTCCTCGGTCGTTGCTTTAGGAGGTAGTGCCGGCCAAACAAATTACGCCGCTGCTAAATCAGGATTGTCGGGTCTAACAAAAAGCGCTGCACAAGAATTTGCGTCTAGAAACATAACGATGAACATAGTCGCGCCAGGATTTATAAATACCGATATAACAGACGGTCTTTCAGAAAATCTAAAAACTACTATCCTGGATCGAATCCCTATGGGACGATCAGGAAAACCAGAAGAAGTAGCAAGTTTGGTAGGTTTCCTTTGTTCTGAAAATTCTTCTTATATAACTGGACAATTGTTCTGTATTGATGGTGGTCTAACTCTGGGTGGTTAACCAACGAATTATGATTCTGTTTTTTTAGTTTCTATAATCATGAAAAATTCGCTTAGAATTCTTGCCGTCGCACCCCATATCCTATTGCCCTCATATATGTACTCATAGGCTAATACTGCCGGACGATCAGGGCGAAACTTAAACTCTTTTGGCCCTTCTATGTATACGTCCCAAAGAAAATCCAGTGGAACCTCAATAAGTTGTTTTACCTCAATTGCACTAGGATCATATTTGTACGAGGAAGGAATAAACCCTACAAACGGAGTTATATGAAACCCAGAAGGTGTTTTATGATCTCCAAGTTGACCTAGAACCTCGATATCGCTCTGCTCAATACCGACTTCCTCATACGTTTCTCGTAAAGCCGTAATCTCAAGAGTTTCATCTTCATCATCGCGAGCTCCGCCTGGGAAAGAAACTTCTCCTTTATGATGTTCAACCTCTGAGGTACGAACTTGGAAGAGTAAACTAAAACCTTCTTCTTTTCGAATGATGGGAACTAAAACGGCAGCGGGCCACTGGTCTCCCAACGGAATCGAATCGCCCGAATGATTATCCAAAAGTTCTTTTATTCTATCTGGCTCAATTTTAGGTAAATCCATAACAAAGGGCAGTATAGACCTATATTGATCATCACCGCAAGAAAATAAAGATTTTGATAACTGCTATCATGAGTCATAGAAAGAATAGCGACAGAGGAATAAAGTGGGTAATCAATACGAAAAAGAAATAGAAGAAATCATTGATAGATCAAATAACTCTTCGTTTACCAAGCGGAAACCACCGTTCAGTTATTATTGGAGAGAAATTAAGCGTAAGTATTCTCCTTTATTATCTGGAATTATAATTCTATTTTTGATACTAATATCGAGCACTGTTTTGGGGGTAGAAATTGCGTTGGCCTCAACTGTAATTCTATTACTGCTATTCTACGCCATCAATAAATACCAGAAATACCAAAATAAACATCGATATAAGAAAAAATGGAGAGGGAAAGAAGTAGATTAATTACCTAGATTAATTAAATCCACCAAATCAATAAGCGCTTTCCTCCAATCAAAGGCCTTATTATTAATTTCCTTCAAATAGATTTTGCGATTACCTATCTCCAAGTTATTGATCTGAGATCGCAGAGCTTGTCGGTCGAATTGTGCACCTTCTTTAAGGGTGAAACTCATTTCCCATTTGCTGGAGGATACAGAGATAAATTTCTTGGGCTCACTATTTATTTTATTCCGCAATAAAACACCCAACAATAGGTCTTTTACCGTTTGAGGAGCGGGGCCAAATCGATCTTCAATCTTATTCAGAAAAATATCAAACTCAAAATCACTTTGATTTTCAACCAATTCTTCATAAACTGACAACCTCGTAGTCAGATCAGGTACATAGGACTCCGGTATATATGCATCGACAGGCAATTCAACCGATATGTTATTTAATTGTTTTAAATTCGGCTGTTCCAAAGAATGTTCTTTTGCTTTCTCAGGAGCAACCATTCCTTTAGCCTCTTCCACAGCTTCATTTAATAGTCGAGTATACAAATCGAAACCCACTGCACTAACGTGTCCACTTTGATCCGACCCAAGTATGTCGCCCGACCCTCTTATCTGAAGATCTTTCATAGCAAGTTTATAGCCAGATCCCAATTCAGAAGCGTTCATAATAGCCCTTAACCGATTTTCTGCCGTAATAGTTAGGACGCCACGTTTTTTGAAAAGAAAGAAAGCGTATGCCTTGGTCGATGATCTCCCTACTCTACCTCGCAGTTGGTATAACTGAGTTAAACCTAACTTGTCCGCCTCATCAACAATAAGGGTGTTAGCGTTGGGTATATCTAGTCCAGATTGAACAATCGTAGTGCAAATCAAAACATCAAGTTTTCCAGCTGCAAACGATTCCATAACTTTTTCGATTTCACTGGGAAGCATTCTTCCATGTGCAATCCCAAATGAGACTCCGGGGCATAAATCATTTAATTCTTCAAAAATTGCATCAATATCAATGACTCGATTATGGACATAAAAGACTTGCCCCCCCCGATTTACTTCTTTCATTATTGCGTCTCGAACAACGATTTCATCATACTCTGACACAAAGTTGGTTACTGGTTGTCGATCGCCTGGAGCATTTTCAATCCTACTCATATCCCTTATGCCAAATAGAGCCATATGCAATGTCCGAGGTATCGGTGTCGCCGTCATTGTTAAAATATCTACTGTAGTTCTAGTTTTCTTAAGATGTTCTTTATGTCGAACTCCAAAACGTTGCTCTTCATCTATTATAAGTAAACCTAGTTTCTTAAAATTTACGTCTTTAGATAACAGTCTGTGTGTACCAATTACTATGTCAACGTCCCCAGCATTGATACCCTGAACCGTAGCGGAATTTTGGCTTTCAGTCCTAAGCCTAGATAACATATCAATCCGAGTTGGAAAAATACTTAAACGATCCTTAAATGAATTGTAATGCTGCTGTGCGAGCACAGTGGTAGGAACTAAAACAGCGACTTGAAATCCTGACGCTACCGCCTTAAAAGCAGCTCGTAAAGCTATTTCTGTCTTGCCAAACCCAACATCACCGCACAGCAATCGATCCATTGGGGTATCCGATTCCATATCATTGTTGATGTCTTGGATAGCACGTATCTGATCTTCAGTTTCTTCGTATGGGAAAGAGCTTTCCAATTGCCATTCCCATTGAGATTCACCTTCCATCGGAATGCGTTTCTGATACTCTCGAGCCGCATACAATCTCAAAAGTTCTCTCGCAAATTCTAAAGCGGCTTCTTTAGCTTTCTCTTTGCTCTTAATCCAATCGACTCCGCCTAGATGTGAAAGTTGAGGTTCACCTCCCGTCCCGACATATCTCTTTACCCGATCAATCTGATTAGTGGGAACGTATAACACATCACCCTTAGCATATTCGAGAACCATATATTCTCTCTCAGATTCATCTAAATTCCTCTTAATCAAACCGTCAAATTTACCTATTCCATGTTCAATATGGACGACAAGGTCTCCTTTGTTTAATTTGTCAGTAACCTGATGCGTTTTTGTGCGAGAACGAAAACGAAAAGAACGATTCTTGGACAAGCCAAAAATTTCACTATCTGTAAAAATTATGATCTTTCGTTCGCCAATCTGCTCTGAAAAGAATTTGAGTGACCACCCTGACTCTATATTTCCATGACAAAGAGTAAGACTTGCTGGCGCTGGTAATGTTGATAGATCATCTTCAATGGTAAGGTCAAGACCTTGGTCTTTAAGTAAACCTGCTAGTCTTTTAGATTGCAATGAAATTAAAACTACTGTGTTACCAGATTTGACCAATTTTTCGAGATCTTTACCTAGTTCAACTATATTGCCTTGGTAATCGGAAACCGGCTCAAAACCTATATTGAGAAATGTTTTGTCTGATTTAGGGCTAGAAGAACTAGCAAATGCTTGAAATTGAACATTTCTCCTCATATCCCCAGTTATAAGTTCAAAGTGACTGAAAGTTATTATAGGATCTGGGAAGGATTGGTCGATTAAATTCTCCAAAATTAAACGTTTTTTAAAATCTTGTGCTATTGCTTCAATCCTAACCCAAGTATCACGAATACCATTTATATTTTCGTTAACAATAATGGAATCTTCACCTAAGTAGTCAAACATGGTACCTGAGTGAAATAAAGAAGTGTAAAATTCGGCATCTGAACTATAGGTACCTGCTAATAATTGTCCCAGATTACTATCACTCTCGATCATCGGCACTGCTTTTCTGATCGCTGAGAGATTTGTATTATCAGATCGATCGTTTTCAAGAATCAACTCTCTTGCAGGAACGAATTTACATCTCGTCGTTTTCCTTGTGGAAAGTTGCGTTTCGGGGTCAAAGTACCTAAGGCTTTCAATAGTATCTGAAAAAAATTCTATACGCGTAGGAAGTTCACTGTGAGGAGACCAAACATCCAATAATCCTCCTCTTCTACTAAATTTACCGGGTTGGTCGACTATAGATACATTTTCATATCCTATTTTGAGTAGTTGGTCTGAGATTTTAATAATCGAAATATCTTGTCCGGAACTAGCAACCAAAGTGTTTCGTAGAAAAATATCAGGTTCAATAGTAAGCCTAGCTAGTGAATCAACACTTGCTACAACTAATGGTGGAACTTGAGGGATCGGGTTGTTATCTTCATCGGGATCCTGCGCCCTACCATCGACCATTAGCAACCCTGCCAGAACTCTAAGACGCTCCTGGGTGACCCGCTCATTATTATTCAGTTTTTCGAAAGGCAAAGCATCCGGTTCTGGATAATAATAGAGTTCTTTGCTGTAACCGGAGTCTTTGATAAAAGATTCTAATTCTGCATAGCCTCTGCGCGCAGATTCAGAAGTGGAGTGCAACCATAGTACGGGCCTACGAAGATCGTTTAAAAATCCCCCAAGTAAAAAACCTTTGGCTCCTCTTGGCACATCCAGTAAAACCTCATTACCCGAACCGGTTCTAAGGTTTTCGATCAAGTTTCTATAGGACGATTTAAAGGATAAAGAGCTTGTTAAACCTGACAGAGTCATTATGAATAGACATCTTTCTTAGTTCGTTCATGCGTATTAATTCAACACAAACACGTTTACACAAAACCAACCTGTACATAAAATGTAGTTGTAAGTTCTACTATTATTGAAATACTAAGTATGATTGTTTGCAATATCAAACTTGTGTATAAATCAATAATACGAATAGTTTTATATAAAAAGGGGAATAATAATGGGAGTTCTATCTTCATTAGATCCAGAAGTTGACGCAGCCATAATAGGGGAAGAAAAACGGCAAAAGGATTCTATTATCCTTATCGCATCCGAAAATTATACGAGTCAAGCCGTTAAAGAAGCCCAAGGCTCAAGTTTCACAGAGAAATATGCAGAAGGTTATCCAGGGAGAAGATATTACTCGGGTTGTGAATACGCCGATGTAATAGAAATTTTGGCTCGAGATCGCTTAAATAAATTGTTTGGCTCTTCACACGCAAATGTTCAGCCACATAGCGGAGTGCAAGCTAATAGTGCCGTTTTTTTCGCCTACTTAAAACCAGGAGACACAGTACTAGGAATGAGACTAGACCACGGGGGCCACTTATCTCACGGTAGTCCAGTGAGTTTTACAGGCCAGTATTACAATTTTATTTCCTATGGAGTGAGAGAAGAAACCGAGTTGATCGACTATAACCAGGTCGAAGATCTTGCAAAACAACATAAGCCAAAAATAATTATTGCAGGCGCAAGTGCATACCCTCGACAAATTAATTTTGCGCGATTTCGTGAGATTGCGGATAAAGTTGGTGCAATACTAATGGCAGATGTTGCTCACTACGCAGGGCTTATAGCAGCTGATGTTTACACTGATCCAGTGCCTCATGCTCAAATCATCACATCTACAACACAAAAAACTCTTAGGGGCCCAAGGGGAGCATTTATTCTTACAGATGAAGAACATTCCAAGGCAATAGATAAATCAGTTTTCCCAGGAGCTCAAGGTGGACCAATGATGCACACGATAGCAGCTAAAGCTGTTTGCTTTAATGAAGCACTTCAGCCAAGCTTTAAGGCCTATCAAGAATCAGTATTACAAAATTCTCGTGCTATGGCCGATGAATTACAAAAAGCAGGAATGCGCATCGTTTCAGATGGCACAGATTCCCACCTTCTTCTTGTGGATGTTACTACATTAGGTACCACGGGACGTGACTCCACTAAAGCATTGGAGTCAGTTGGCATAAGTGTAAATGCAAATACTATTCCATTCGATAAATTACCACCTATGATCGGTAGCGGAATTCGTATCGGTACCCCTGCTATAACATCGAGAGGGTTCAAAGAAGATGATGCTCGAAACGTAGCAAAAATGATTGCGAAAGTGCTACAAAACCTTGATAACGAAGAGATCCTTAACTCAGTACGGTCTGATGTGATGGATTTGACTCAAACATTCCCGGTTCCAGGTATCGATAGTTAGCCTTATCAGGTGTATAATTCAAAAGCGATTCAATTGTTAAGGAGGCCGAGTGAACAGTTACGAAATGATTGCAATTTTAAGTCCGCAGCTAGAAACTGAGGAAATAGATGAAGCGATTGAAAAAATACGCAAAGCCATAAGTGAGAATGGTGGGGCAGACGAAGTTTGTGAACTAAAAGGCAGAAAAAGACTTGCTTTCCCGATAAATGATCACACTGACGGGAATGTTGTGTTATCTACATTTAATATCGAAGCGGATAAGGTGAACCAAGTTACAGAAACGCTCAGACAAGACGAGCGGTATTTACGTAACATGGTGGTTCGAGTCTAAACTGTTTTGGTACTGTTAGAGAGGATTTATGACAAGTAGTTTGAACAGGATGACGGTAATAGGAAATTTGGGTGGAGATCCAGAGATGCGCTACACACCAAATGGAAGACCTGTGACCTCCTTTAGCGTAGCAACGACAAATAGATACACGGTTGAGGGAGAACAGAGAGAAGAAACACAATGGTTTCGAATTTCCACTTGGAATCGCACTGCAGAAGTATGTAACCAGTATTTAAGTAAAGGAAGTAAAGTATATGTAGAAGGTAGGTTGCAAGGTCGCCAATGGGAAGGGCAAGACGGAGTCGCCAGGTTTAGTATGGAGATAAATGCTGATAGAGTATTGTTCTTGGATCGTCCTTCAGACCGAGGAGCAGATCGCCCTTCAGATCGAGCATCTAATGGCGGGGAACCTATGGTCGAATTTAACAGACCAGATTTTAATCAACCTGAATCATCTGGCGTAAGTGAATTTCAAGAACCGGGAGACGATCTACCTTTTTGATAGTTAATTAGTTTGGTAAGTTAATCATTAATAAATAATTAGGGAGTAAATATGAGTTCGAACTCAACATCTCGTGAAGGCGGTGGTAGAGACCATCAAAGTTCTGATGGACAAAACAGGCAATCCTCAGGTCCAAGAAGAGAAGGCGGCGGCGGGCGCAGGTTTTACAATAGAAGAAAGGTATGCTTCTTTTGCGCCAACAAGGACGTTACTATGGATTATAAAAATCCTGAAGGACTAAGCAGATATATATCTGACAGGGCAAGAATAGAGCCAAGGCGAAAAACCGGAACGTGTTCAAAGCACCAACGTCTATTAACTAAACACATAAAGAGAGCACGGCACCTAGGATTACTTCCGTATACTACAGACAGTCTGAAAGAGATCTCGAATAGAAGATCATAGATAGCACTTTGTAAATAACATTAGTAAATTTAACTTATGGGTCGAAAAGAGGTAATAACGATCCAATGTCCATAAAACCAATTGAAGAAAATAGCGACTCAACAACAGTTGATAGACGACGCGCCACGGAAAAAAATCGAAGAATACGACTGAGAAGGATTGTTTTAATCGCTTCGTTAGTGATTTTAATCTTTTCACTCACTGTACCTCTAACAGGTTATTACTACGTTTTTGTGAAACCTCTTAATGAAACGGCTCTAGTAATTAATGACAAAAGTCATAGTTGGAATGATTACCTAACAAGAACCAAGATGCTCATTTATGATGCACAATTCTCAGGGACATGGGACCCAAATTCTCTAAGTAGCCTAATATTCGACATGCTAGACGAAATGGAGAGACTAGAAATTGTCAATCAGTATGCAAGCCAAGAAGGATTAACAATTAACCCCGAGGATATCGATCGAGAAATCCGATTTAAGGTATTAGGGAGAGGGTCAGTAGACGATCCAACAATGTCGGACGCGGAATTTGAAGAAAGATATAGAAGAAGATTAGAGTTATTAAAGGTTAATGAGGATACATTCTATGACATTGTTCGCCAGTCAATGCTTATTAAAGCATTAGACGAAAAACTTAGAGAATCAGTTCCAGAAAAGATCGAACAAAGACATTTTTATGTGATTCAGGTTTCTAATCTTGAAGACGCTAGGCTGGTTCTCGAAAAGATCGACGCTGGCCAGAAATTTGAGGAAATTGCTAAAGAAATGTCCAGAGATATTCAATCAAAGGATTCCGGCGGTGACGTTGGCTGGATACCAGTAGGGGTAAGAGAGGACTACGACGAAGCTATTTACACTCTTGGAGATGGGCAAATTAGTGAGCCCTTATTTTCTCGAGCGGGAGTATCGATCCTCAAAGCAGAAGGAAATGTTGAAATCAGGACTCTGAAAGACGAACACAGATCCAGACTGGAAACAGGTGCTCTAACTAAATGGATTAGAGATAAACGGTCTGATTTGATTGAAGAAGAAGCGCTCTCACGACCAGGCGGTAGTATATCTAACGAACGGTACGAATGGATAATAGAACAAATAATGCAGGAGAGGGAGCTATTCCCTCGGAGAACAGTCAGTGGATAGAAAAAACCCAAGGGGTTTACCAGAAAAGGGCATCGGAATAGGATTACTAGGACTTGGCGTAATAGGCTCCGCCTTTGCCTCGACCCTACTAGAGAACAGTAAGACGCTAGAGGCAAAAACTGGAACACCTATTAATTTATCGAAGGTTCTTGTTAAAAACATTGAAAAAAAACGGTCTGTCGTTCTTCCTAAAGGGTTGCTAACTACGGACATCACTGAAATTATCAATAACGCTGAAATACAAATACTAGTTGAACTGATTGGGGGTACTAGTATAGCTTTTTCAGCGGTCAAACAAGCTTTGCAATCAGGAATTCATGTTATAACAGCCAACAAAGAACTAGTAGCAAAGTTTGGACCTGAACTCCATGAATTAGCATCTGCTAATGGAGTTGCTTTTAATTACGAAGCTGCCGTTGGTGGCGGTATTCCTCTAATAGCTACCCTTAATAGAGCATTGGTAGCTACAAAAGTAACAACTTTAAGAGCAATAATAAATGGAACGACAAATTATGTTCTTAGTGAAATGGCAAAAAATAGTTTGGATTTTTCTACCGCCGTTAAACAAGCTCAAGATTTAGGATATGCCGAGCCCGACCCTACAAGCGATATCGATGGTTCTGATGCTGCATTTAAGTTAGCGATTCTAACCGGAATAGCATTCAATTCGTCTATAGAGACAAGCAAAATATATAAGCAAGGTATAAACAAATTAGCAACCAATGATTTTATCTATGCCGATGAACTAGGGTATTCCATAAAATTATTAGCAATCGCTAATAGACAAAAAGATGATTCGATAGATGCAAGAGTACATCCTGTTTTATTGCATAAAGATACACCTTTAGCCAAAGTAGATGGGGTATTAAATGCAATTGAGGTATCTGGCGATCTTATAGGCCAAGTGTTGCTTTATGGTGAAGGAGCAGGGGCTCAGCCCACTACAAATTCTATATTAAGCGACCTTGTAGATATAGCACGCAACGTATCTTTAGATAATGCCCCAGTCCATTCGCATCAAAATCGACGAAAAGATTCTGTCTACCCAATCGATAAAATTACCGTCCGCTATTATATCCGAATGTTGGTATCAGACGAGCCAGGCGTTATGAGTGAGATCACTCAAATCTTAGGTAAAAAGAAAATAAGTATTGCTTCAGTAATCCAAAGGGAGACTAACAGGTCTAACCAGCTTGCGGAAGTAGTTATCATGACTCATAAAGCCACCGAAAAAGAATTGTACGAATCAATTTCTGAACTACAGAAACTAGTTGGGGTGAACGAAGTCGCAACTGTCATTCGTTTGGAAGAATAAAATTAATTTCCGGGTAAAGGAAAAGGGGGGGGCGTCTTATGGCAGACGGGATTATTAATAGATATCCAACTCTATTGCCATTAAATAGTTCCACTCCGAAACTTTCTCTTGGGGAGGGGAGTACTCCATTAATTCGCTCTAACACCATAGAGAAACAGCTAAATATAGGCGAGCTATATTTCAAATATGAAGGTTCAAATCCAACTGGTTCTTTCAAAGATAGGGGGATGGTAATCGCCGTTGCAAAGGCACTAGAACAAACAAGTAAAGCCATAATATGCGCTTCGACTGGTAATACCAGTGCCTCTGCTGCAGCTTACGGGGCTAGCAGTGGCCTAGAAACTATAGTCATAATTCCAAAAGGTAACGTTGCTAGTGGGAAAGTAGCTCAAGCAGTAGTTTACGGCGCAAAAATTATCGCTATAGATGGTTCATTTGACAAAGCTCTTGAAATCGTACGAGAAATTTCTAAAAATCCGGAAATAACTCTGGTTAATTCAATTAACCCAAATAGGATTGAAGGACAAAAAACAGCTGCATTTGAAATCGTAGATTCATTAAATGAGGCACCAGATGATGTATTTATACCTGTTGGAAATGCCGGAAATATAACTGCCTATTGGAAAGGTTTTACTGAGTATCAAGATACAGGATTGGCTTCCAAAACACCTCGCATGTTTGGGTTCCAAGCTGAAGGAGCAGCTCCGATCGTAATAGGGAAGAAAGTAGATAATCCGCAAACTATCGCTACTGCAATCAGAATTGGCAATCCTGCCAGCTGGGAAGGGGCGATTAAAGCGCGTGATGAATCAAATGGAGATATTAGTAGCGTTTCAGACGAAGAAATACTAGATGCATATAGAAAATTAGGCGGCCTCGAAGGAGTTTTTGCTGAGCCCGCTTCTGCGGCTTCCCTTGCAGGTCTTATTAAATATGCTTCTAACAAAGACCTTTCCGATCACAAAGTGGTCTGTATAATTACAGGGAGCGGTCTAAAAGACCCAGAAATAGCCGTTGCAGGTGTCGAAAAGAATATTCAAGAGGTTTCAGCAAGTATATCTGAAGTCAGTGGATTACTAGGTCTTTAATGCTATTAAATAACACGCACTTTGAGGAATCCCCGCTAGAAAAGTTGGTTTTATGATCGATAAGGAAAAGATAGCAAAGGCTGTTAAAAGTATTCTTGAAGCTCTCGGAGAAGATCCCTCTAGGCCAGGATTAATAGATACACCAAAAAGAGTTGCCAATCTGTACTCAGAGCTTTTTAGTGGCTTACAAAGGGATCCGACTAAAGAATTTTCAACTATATTTAAAGAAAATAGTAGCGAATTAATTATATTAAAAGATTTACCATTTAATTCCCTATGCGAACACCATCTATTACCATTTGATGGAGTTGTAACTGTGGGATACGTCTCAAATAAATTAATTGCTGGAATAGGTACGATTGCCAGAAGTATTGAAATCTTATCAAGTAAACCCCAAATCCAAGAGAGACTGACCAAACAAATTTCTGAGTTGTTAGAAAAAACGCTTCAGCCAAGCGGTGTGGCTATAGTTATAGAGGCAAATCACCTTTGTATGACAATTAACTCCCCTCAAGCAAAAGATAGCACCCTTGTTACGACCTCCTTCAGTGGTGTGCTCAAAAATCCAACAAGTTACCGAGAAGAGTTTCTCAGTTTAATTGGAAACGAGCAGATTAATGGGTAACCTAATCCAATGGGAATCAATGGAAACTGTAGTAGATGAATGGGACAGTCTTATAGAATCAAATCTAACAGCAAATATTTTCGACTCATTTGAGTGGCAGCAGTCAACTGTGTTAGCTTGCTGCGAATCCATCATCGGTCATGAAATATTAACCGTACGAGATATTGATACAAAGCAACTAAAAGCTGTAGTCCCGTTATCTATAAATGATGGCACAGCGTCGTTTTTATCTGATTACAACACCACTGATTTCCAAGATTTAATTATAGAAACCCCAACAAAAGAAAATACGTGGCATCAAATAGTTGATTATTTATTTAAACAAGGAGTCGATACCATTGATTTAACATCAATAAGAGACTCCTCAAACACTGTAAACGAAATAAAAAACCTTAACCAATGGAACGTCGAAGTATCTGATTGGGACGTTGACCCTTATATTAGTCTCCCAAGTTCATGGGACCAATTTCTTATCAACCTGAGAAAAAAAGATCGCCATGAGCTTAAAAGAAAGTTCCGGCGGTTAGAGAATTCGGGTGAAATATCGTACACGTTATTTGACAATCAAACAGGGGATTTAGATACAGCCTTGGATCATTTTCTAAATCTCATGGCTCAAAGTAAAGAAGAGAAAGCAGTTTTCCTCAATGAGGAACGGAAACATTTCTTAAGAATATTAACTAGATCAATGTCCCAAAAAAATATGCTTAGACTCTTCTTCCTTGAAATAGATGGGGTTAAAGTTTCGACAACAATGTCTTTTGCGCATAACAATAAGCTTTATCTATACAATAGTGGCTACGATCAAGAGTATCGATCCTTATCCGTAGGATTACTCCTTAAAGCACAAAATATAAGGTATGCTATTGAAGCAGGTTTTACGGAATTTGATTTTCTAAGAGGAAACGAAAGCTATAAATATCACCTTGGCGGCGTTGACAGAAAACTTTTTAGGTTCTTGATTAAACCTAATTAAATTCACGGAGTAATTCACATGAAGATAGCCTTTCTGACAATGCACTCCTGCCCGCTAGAGCAGGCAGGAACTAGAGATACTGGAGGCATGAACGTATATGCTATCGACACCGCAAGAGAGTTAGAAGCCAAAAATCACAGCGTAGACATATTTACCCGATCTCACTCCAATGATGACCAAAAGATTATCCAAATAAGTCCTCAGGTTAGATTAATTCACATAAATGCAGGAGAAATCAATTTAAGTAAAGAATCTTTGAGCCAATATATTGCGGAGTACGTATCCGGAATCGATGAATTTCAAGCCGAGGGAACCATCCGTTACGATATTATCCACAGCCATTACTGGTTATCTGGTAAAGCAGGGCTATTGCTATCACAAAAACTATCGTTACCTCATGTAACAAGTTTCCATACCACTGCAGCTTTAAAAAATTCAACGCTTATAGACAATCTAGAAACCCAAGAAAGAGAACCTTCTGAGCGAGAAATAGCACAGAAAGCGGATAGAATCATCGCGTGGACTCATGAAGAATCAGAATCTTTAATATCGATATATGGCGCTTCAAAGAAAAATATTTCAGTGGTGCCAATCGGGGTAGATCTAGAATTATTCCAGAAAAAAAATAAAGAGGCTGCAAGAGAAAGGTTTGGGTTCCCTTTAAATAAGGATTTAATTCTATATTTGGGTAGGCTTGATCCAATCAAAGGGCCAGATTTATTTATAGACACCGTACTCAAATTATCAAACAGAGAAAATCTCGAAGCATGGGTTGTTGGAGGAGAAGAATATACATATGAGAAACAGCAGCTCCAAGCCCAACCTTCTGTTTCAACGCTCAATGAAAAGATTAAATTTTTTGAGCCACTACCCCACCCACAATTACCCTGGCTCTACAGCGCCGCTGACATTCTAATCGTTCCTTCCTATTACGAAAGTTTCAGCATGGTCACAGCAGAATCGTTAGCAACTGGAACTCCAGTAATAGCATCTGATGTTGCTGGACCAGCATCACTTATAAAAGACGGGGAGTCAGGTTTCTTGATCAAACCTGGAGATTCGAACGAATTTGCTTCAAAAATCAATTACCTTCTTAATTCAAAATCGACTCTGGAAAAAATGTCTTTACACGCCCCAACTACAGTGAGTCATCTAGCTTGGCCAAAAATCATTAAACAAATAATAACCACTTATGAGATAGCTATAAATTCTGTTGAACGTATATCGTTGTGAGATAAATACGTAATAGGTGGACTTGGGAATTATTTATAATGACGGAATTGAGTAGAGTATAAACTGTAACGGCGCGACAATTATAGACCAAGAAATAAAGAGGTTAAAAGAATTATTTAAAAGGTACTAGACGTTAGTGTCTCAAAGTCCTATATAATTAAGGGGTTAATCATGTTGCAAATAACTAAATTAGCATCAACACTTATGTAAATAACAAACAATTCTAAAGGAAATAAATAGTAATGAATTCACAAGAAACCAAACGTTTGCTTGTTGTCTCAGCTCATCCTGATGATATGGAATTTGGTTGCGGTGGAACAGTGGCCAAGTGGATAGAAGAAGGATGGGAAGGAAGCCTTTTAATATGCACGGACGGACGCGCCGGAACATCTGACCCAGATCTTAAAGGTGAAGACCTCGCAAAAACGAGAAAACAGGAAGCAATAAATGCAGCTGCAGTACTAGGGATATTGGACGTCAATTTCTTGGAATATCCCGATGGGCAATTAGAAGATACCCCACAATTACGAGAGGACATAATTCGCCATATTAGGCGTTTTAAGCCTAGTGTAGTTTTTACTTTCGATCCCTACAGAAGATCCCACAACCACAGAGATCATAGAAACGTAGGCCAAGCTACTTTTGACGCAATGTACCCTTATGCTAGGGATTATCACCATTTCCCTCATTTAATTAGCGAAGGACTTATGCCTCATATAGTTGAAGAAGCTTACTCTTGGACAGATGATGCTGATACATGGATCGACATAAGCCAATCAATTGATAAAAAAATCGCGGCCCTAAGAGAACACGTAAGCCAAATTAAGGACCCCGAAACTCTACTTGAGAGATTAAAAGAGAGACACGGGGAACAAGGGAAAGAACAAGGGTTTCAATACGCTGAAGGGTTTAGAGTCCATAAATTTAGATGGTAAATTTACATTCATAAAGGTTACTTGATCGTGTTTTACGACATACATTGCCATATTCTTCCAGGAATCGACGACGGTGCGAGAGACATGAACGAATCGGTTCAAATGGCTTTATTAGCTGAACAAGATAACATCGAGATAGCTGTGGCTACACCGCATCACATACCTAGATCAAATCTATCAGGTAAAAGTGAAATCGAGAACCTAGTAGCTAATACAAATAATACGATCACAAAAAATAAAATCCAACTCACCGTCATATCAGGCCAGGAAAATAAGATTACGAATGGCCTACTTGGTAGTATCGAAAAAGAGGATTCCTTACTTATAGGATCAACAAATTACATACTTGTAGAAGCTCCATTTACTGATTTCCCTGATCGGATATACAGAACGTTGTCAGATTTATTGGATAACAATATGTACCCAATTCTTGCCCATCCAGAAAGAAACCTTTTAATACAACAAGATTTAGGAATGTTGAAAAAATTTAAGGATAAAGGAATTCTTATTCAATCCAATACTGGGAGTTTCATAGGCCACTATGGGAATGAATCGGAAGTCACAGTTAAAAATATGTTGGAAAATAATTTAGTAGACGTGGTTGCCAGTGATGCCCATACGAGCTCCGGGATCAGAGTTCCCAATATGAGTAAGGGTTTCAATATAATTCAGAATTTAATGGGTGAGAATAAAGCATTCCAGCTTACCAGTGAGAATCCGCATAATATAATCCTAGGCAAAACACTAATTTGATCCACTAGAAAATAATTTATGAGCTTTGATCAAAAACTGGTGAAAGCCAGTCCGCATATTTATCGTTTTTACCTTTTACAATATCAAAATAAAGTTTCTGCAATTTAGCTGTAATAGGCCCTATGGTACCATCTCCGATATCTCTACCATCAACTGAGAGGACAGGCGTCACGTGTGCTGCAGTGCCTGTCATAAAGAATTCGTCTGCAACTACGACATCACTTTTAGGTATTCTTCTTTCGATAACATCTATACCTAGTTCATTTTTACAAAGTTCGATCACGGTGTTACGAGTCAAGCCTTCCAGTATATGATCAGTGACTTGCGGCGTATAAACTACGCCATCTTTTATCAGAAATATATTCTCTCCACTTCCCTCTGAAATAAACCCGTCTCTGCTCAACATAATAGCTTCGTCAAAACCTCTCCACACTGCCTCAGACTTAGCTAAACTATTATTAACATACATACCAGTAACTTTGGCACTTGGTGGAATCATAGAATCTTCAACTCTTAGAAAGCTTGAAAAACTACATGTTATTCCTTTATCTGATTCTAAATAGTTTCCAAAAGGGACGACATAAATTAAAAAATCATCCGGTATATCATGAACACGTAACCCTACTAGATCGCCAGATTTATAGGCCAGGGGGCGAATATATATGTCTTCTTTGTACCCACAGGACTCTACAAGATCCAAAGTCATAGACTCGAGCTCATCAAGATTATAAGGAAGATCAATATTAATCATTTTACAACTTCGATAAAGGCGCTCGTAGTGTTCTCTTACTCTAAAAAGATACAACTCATTCTTATCTGCGTTCCAATTACCCCTGATACCTTCAAATACACCAGTTCCATAATTAAATGCGTGGGTAAGAACGCTAATTTTTGCCTCTTCTAGCGGTACTATTTCTCCCTCAAAAAAGGCTAATGCTGGCATAAATTCTCTCCATTTCCAATCATCCAAGTCGGATTATTGTATAGCAAATAACGTGGTGGTCGCAATACAGAAATTAGAACTATGCCTTAGTCCCTGAAGCCCAGACTGCTTCACCGTATGCACTACCCTTATCAATTAGATCCCGAATCGTTTGAAGTGCATCTTGTATTGCCACTTTCCGTGAGTTTAAATCCATTTGCAGAAGGATTTTTTGGCTTGCAGGACTTCCAACCAATCTTTGATTCCAATATACCTCTGCATCATTTGAACTCCCTAGAAATTTTAGCTCAACTTTCCCGATAGAAACTTCTGTAAATTGAGCTTTTTCTAATAAGTTCCCTAATACCTGGGGATCAGATGTATTGGCCCTTTGAGGAACAGATTTAGTTGCTGGTTGTGTTTGTTGGGCCTCTTGTGGTTTTTTAGGTAAGTGTTTACGTAAAACTTGCATAGGCAAATTCATAAACGGATTATTAGCGTTTGATCCCCAAACAGTCACAGCAACGCGTCCACCGTCTTTCAAAACACGGTGTTGCTCAGACAAGAATTCAGAAGGGTCATCAAAATAGATGATAACATTCCTAGATATAACGGCATCAAACATACCACTTGGAAACATTAATTGTGGTATTTCCATAACCTCAAATTCAATGTTTTCAAGTTTGCCCAACTTCGCTCTATTCTTCGCTATGGATATACTTTCAAGATCGTGATCAATCCCGATAATTTTTCCACCTGATCCAACAGTGTCTGTTAATTCCAAAGCTGGGTCACCAAATCCAGCTCCAACATCTAGAACGAAATCACCTGTACCAATTTTCGCTTCGCTAACTAGAATATCTGCTGAAGGTCTCAGAAATGTCATGTAGGGGCCTTCCCCCCAATTTATCAGTGCATCTTCAATATTTAATTCTAAATCGTCATCAGGCATATCAATTTCCTAAACTATTTTCTACTATTATTTCACATACAGATATCAATTTACCATAAAATAAATATAAATCTTGACACTTCTAAGCTGAAAATGATTATAATTAGAAAGCGAAGAAAGGGAGTAGTAACGAACCTCTCGTCTACAGAGAGCCAAAGGAAGGTGTAACTTTGGCGTCGAAGAGCCGTGAACTCGCCCTGGAGCTAGTGGTTTTTGTTGCGGGTCAAAAGCAGAGATTTTGGTCCTTAATTATTTAGAACTGCGCAGATTATTCACGGATTCAAATTAAGAATTTGTAAATCCGGACCGAGAGCCTTGACCTAGTCAAGGAATAAGGGTGGTACCGCGGGAGCGATTCCCGTCCCTTCGTTGGGGCGGTTTTTTTTTTGTTGATAAAGAAACCATCAAGTGGAATTTATGAAAGGAGTTGCAGTTATGGAGCTAGCCGGTGGAGAGCTTATTTGCGAATCATTAATCGAAGAAGGCGTTGATTTAGTCTTTGGTCATCCGGGCGGGGCTATTTTGCCCCTATACGATCATTTGACTAAATACCCTCAGATCAAACATGTACTGACCCGACACGAACAGGGAGCTGCACATGCAGCTGACGGATATGCTCGTTCAACAGGAAAAGTTGGTGTCTGCATAGCAACTTCTGGGCCGGGAGCCATAAATTTAGTTGTTGGGCTTGCTACAGCTTATATGGATTCTACGCCGATGGTAGCGATCACTGGTCAAGTGACAAGAGGAGCTATAGGTAAAGACGCTTTCCAAGAAACTGATATTACAGGAATAACACTACCAGTGACCAAACATAATTATCTTGTTACAAAAGCATCTGACCTTCCAATGGTAATAAAAGAGGCGTTCCATATAGCAAAGACAGGGCGTCCAGGACCCGTGTTGATTGATGTTCCTCGTGATGTACTTCAAGAAATGACACCTTTCAATGAGTACCCAAAAACTATTGATCTGCCTGGTTATAAACCTGTGCTCGAACCTAATAGCGAACAAATAAAATATGCCGTTAGCCTTATTAACAAAGCAAAGAGGCCAGTTATAATTGCTGGTAGGGGAGTCCAAATATCTCAAGCTGAGCGAGAACTTGTCGCCATGGCTGAGAAAGCACAAATACCAGTGATTTGCACACTATTAGGGCTTGGTGCTTTTCCTGGGTCTCATTATCTAAATTTGAGCCTTATGGGTATGCATGGATCAGCTTTTGCGAATATTGCTGTCGATGAGTCAGATTTAGTAATAAATATTGGAGCACGTTTTGACGATAGGATAGTAGGAAAAGTGGAAGATTTTGCCACAAACGCTAAATTCGTTCATATTACTATTGATCCTTCGAACATAAACCAAAATGTTGAGGCTCACGCTCCCGTTGTTGGAGATGCAAAGCTCGTACTGGAAACTATGCATCCATTAATTAAATCAGCAAAGCGGACTGAATGGCTGAAACGAATGGATCAATTACGAAATAAACATCCTTTCTTTATACCAGAGACTGACAAATTATTGCCTCAGTTTGTAATCAGGCAACTTTGGGAAGCAACTGGAGGCCAAGCAAGGATAGTAACAGGTGTAGGTCAACATCAAATGTGGGCTGCACAGCTATACCCTACAACAGTTGAACGTGGCTTTATAACGTCCGGTGGATTGGGAACTATGGGGTACGAGGTACCCGCTGCGATGGGAATGCAAATGGGTCGCCCTGACGATCTGGTGTGGTCAATAGCAGGTGATGGGGGATTTCAAATGACGCTCCAAGAGCTTGCGACTATTAGGGATGAAAAACTGCCAGTAAAATTTGCGATCATGAATAATAGCTATCTCGGTATGGTACGCCAATGGCAAGAATTGTTTTACGATAATCGTTACAACCAAATAGATATAGCAGGCCCAGACTGGGTCAAACTTGCCGATGCATACGGTATTCACGGAATTCGTGTAGATAACAAAGAGAATGTCCTTTCAGCTATACACGAGGCAAATCAACATGATGGCCCTGTAATCGTGGATTTCGTTGTTGAACAAGAAGGAAACGTTTATCCAATGATTCCTGCAGGACAATCTGTAAACGAAATGGTTGAAGATCCGGACATGGATGAAAAATCTTCTATGGTAGCCAAATGAAACGCATCATATCAGCAATAGTCCACGACCGACCAGGAGTACTAAATAGAGTTTCCAGCATGTTCCGGAGACGAGGTTTCAATATTGCGAGTCTCGCCGTAGGGCACAGCGAAAAAGAAGGTTTCTCACGCATGACAATAGTTGTCGATAATGTGGAGGGAATGCAAGCAGATCAAATAACGACCCAATTAGACAATGTTGTTGAAGTGGTGGAAGCTGCAGATATTACCGACCACCCGACCGTTATCAGAGAGACCGCACTCATTAAAGTTGCGGCCACTCCCGAGACCCGAGGGCAAGTAATAGAAATACTAGACCTTTTTTCTGGGATTGAGGTAGCTAATGTATCCACCGAGTGGGTCATCATAGAAATGACAGGAACTACCGAGCAAGTAGAAGCAATTCTAGCACTGCTAGAACCACATGGAATTATTGAACTAATGAGAACAGGATTAATAGCATTAACAAGTAATTAATCCTTGCTCTAACAAAAGAGGATTTAGCTACTCAGAAAAAAATAAAGGAGAAGTATTATGGCAGATGTTTACTACGAACAGGATGCAGATTTCAATCTCTTAAATGGAGAGGTTATAGGAATCATAGGCTATGGAAGCCAAGGGCACGCGCACGCCCTTAACCTTAAGGATAGTGGTGCCAACGTAATGGTTGGACTTTATAAAGGGAGCAGCTCTTGGGAAAAAGCTGAGGCCGATGGGCTCAAAGTAGCTACCGTAGAAGAAGTTGCGGAGCAAGCTTCTATTATTATGATGCTTATCCCGGATACGAAACAAAAGGAAGTCTACGAAAACTCAATAAAACAGCATTTAACCGCCGGAAAAACTTTAATGTTCGCCCACGGTTTTAATATTCATTACAATCAAATAAACCCACCATCTGAAATAGACGTTACGATGATAGCTCCAAAAGCCCCGGGGCATCGTGTGCGGCAATTGTTTGAAAAAGGTGTCGGAACACCTGCACTATTAGCAATACACCAAGATGCATCTGAAACAGCAAAAGGACAGGCTCTTGCTTATGCAAAAGGAATTGGGGCAACGAAAGCCGGAGTCCTTGAAACAAGTTTTGGGGAAGAGACAGAAACAGACCTTTTTGGTGAGCAAGCAGTTCTATGTGGTGGAATAAGTAGTTTAGTTAAAGCTGGATTTGATACTCTAGTTAAAGCAGGGTACCAGCCAGAAGTAGCGTACTTTGAATGTCTACACGAAATGAAACTAATTGTCGACCTGATATATCAAGGCGGGCTAGATTACATGCGTTACTCCATAAGTGATACTGCTGAATATGGAGATTACGTTTCAGGACCCAAAATAGTTGATGACCATGTTAAGAAGAATATGCAAGATATTCTGGAATCAATTCAAAATGGAAACTTTGCAAGAGAATGGATACTAGAAAATCAAGCAGGAAGACCAAGTTTCAATGCACTAAAGCAGCAAGATACGACTCATTTGGTCGAAATCGTTGGGCAAGATCTACGAAAAATGATGCCTTGGTTAAAAGATACTGTGTGATTAATGAAAGACGTTGTATAGATAAAGGATTACAAAATGGCGGAACAAATCACAATATTCGACACTACGCTGAGAGACGGCGAACAGTCTGCTGGCGCTGGCTTAAGTTGGGATGAAAAACTTGAGATTGCAAGGCAATTAGAACGTCTAGGAGTCGACGTGATTGAAGCAGGATTCCCAGCCTCATCGCCTGGAAATTTAGCAACTGTTCAACAGATAACCCGAGAAATCAGATCGCCGGTAATAGCTGCTCTCGCTAGGTGCGTCCCTGGGGATATAGATGCTGCTCGTGACGCGTTAAAAGATGCAGCTAAACCACGCATACATGTATTTATATCAAGTTCAGATATACATTTAACTCATCAATTAAGAACAAGCCCGGAAGAGATGATGGATCAAGCAATTCAATCAGTAGAGAGAGCAAAGCAATATTCTGATGATGTGGAATTCTCTCCAATGGACGCAACAAGAACAGATTGGGATTTTATTTATAGATTGGTAAAGGCGGCTATAGATGCAGGGGCTACCACTATAAACATCCCAGATACAGTAGGGTACGCGGTTCCAGAGGAGTTTGGAGAACTTATTAAAAGTGTTTTCACAAACGTACCTAATATAAATAAAGCTGTTGTAAGCGTCCACTGTCATAATGATCTTGGTCTTGCATCAGCAAATTCTTTATCAGCGATACAAAACGGTGCGCGACAAATTGAGGTATGTGTTAACGGTATAGGTGAGCGAGCAGGTAACGCCTCTCTGGAAGAGGTTGTAATGGCGATAAAAACCCGCGAGGATTTGTTAGGATTTAGGACTGGTATTGATACTAAGCAAATACATAGGACCAGCAGGCTTGTTAGCGATTTTACTGGCTTTACAATCCAGCCAAATAAAGCCATAGTCGGACTAAACGCTTTTAGGCACGAATCCGGAATTCATCAAGATGCCATGATAAAAGCACCTATCACTTTTGAAATCATGACGCCTGAATCTGTAGGCGTACCAGGAAGTTCTCTGGTATTAGGTAGACAAAGCGGACGTCACGCACTCGAGACTAGGCTTTCAGAGCTAGGATACGAAGTAAGTAAAGAGGACATGGTAAGGGTTTACGCAGCTTTCACAGATCTTGCTGATAAAAAAGAAAGCGTTACAGACCGTGATTTGGAAGCTTTGGTTAGCGAAGATCGGCGTACAACAAAGGAAGAGCAATATGTATTAGAGCACGTACAAGCTCTAAGCGGAGCTCCCGCTGTTCCAACAGCGACTGTGAGGATAACTGATCCTGATGGGAAAGAACATACATCAAGTTCGGTCGGCACCGGGCCAGTAGATGCAGTGTATCAAGCAATATCAGATATAGTTACAGTGAGTAATAAGTTAGTAGAATATAGGGTAGAAGCAGTAACTGAAGGACTGGATTCGATGGCTGATGTAACTATTCGTATCGAGGGTGATGGTACAACTTATGTTGGAAGAGGTGCCGACACAGATATAGTTGTAGCAAGCGCACGGGCCTATGTTGACGCTTTAAATCGGCTTATAGCAGTGAAGAATCGAGCCACTAGTGTCATTAAAGACGGTGGAAAATAGAGATTAATCTAACAAGGGAGGACAGAGAGAAATGGCCGGGAAAACAATGTTTGACAAAATATGGGAAAACCATATAGTTGATGATCCGCCTGGAGAACCAACTCTATTATACGTCGATCTCCACTTAGTTCATGAAGTCACTTCACCACAAGCGTTTGAAGGCCTAAGGTTGGCTGATAGAACCGTTAGAAGACCAGACTTAACAATAGCGACTGTGGACCACAATGTTCCAACAACAGATCGTGATCAACCAATTGATGATCCTATTTCAAAACAACAAATAGATACATTAGCGCAAAACGTGGCAGAATTTGATATAACATTTTATGATGTACATAGCCCCGAACAAGGAATTGTACATGTAATAGGCCCTCAGCAAGGCTATACTCAACCTGGAAAAATTATAGTATGCGGCGATAGCCATACTGCTACCCACGGAGCTTTTGGAGCAATGGCAATTCCTCTGGGCACATCCCAAGTTGAACATGTATTAGCAACACAGTGCCTTCTGCAAGAAAAACCAAAAACTATGGAAATTCGCGTAAACGGCAAACTCGCAAATGGAGTTTCCGCAAAGGACGTTATTCTAGGAATTATTGGAAAGATAGGAGTAGATGGCGGGTCTGGATATGCAATTGAATATACAGGGGATGTAATAAAAGACCTTCCAATGGAAGGCCGAATGACCATATGCAATATGTCAATTGAAGCCGGGGCAAGAATAGGTATGATTGCTCCGGATGAGAAAACTTTTCAGTGGCTAAAAGGGCGTCCGCAAGTTCCAAATGGAGATGATTTCGAAGCTATAACCAAAGAATGGGCATTACTTGGATCTGACGCCGATGCCGAATATGACAAAATAGTTGAAATTGACGCAGACGAACTAGAACCATACATAACTTGGGGGACTAACCCTGGCCAAGTACTCTCTGTAAAAGATTCAATACCTCATCCAGAAAGTTTTAGTAATGCTGAAGAAAAAGAATCGGCAGAGAGAGCACTGGAATATATGGCTCTTGAACCAGAAACACAACTAACTGAAATAGAAATTGATAGAGTATTTATTGGATCATGCACAAACTCTCGCATTACTGATCTAAGAGATGCTGCCGAGATTGTAAAAGGTTACAAAGTATCACCAAAAGTTACAGCAATGGTCGTCCCAGGTTCTACTCTTGTTAAATGGCAAGCGGAAAGAGAAGGCCTGGACAAAATCTTCACAGATTCGGGATTCGAGTGGAGAGAAGCGGGATGTTCTATGTGCCTAGGTATGAACCCCGATACGTTAGAACCTCATGAGAGATGCGCTTCTACTTCAAATAGAAATTTTGAAGGTAGACAAGGAAAAGATGGTAGAACTCATCTTGTTAGTCCACAAATGGCTGCCGCTGCCGCTATAGAAGGCCATTTTGTAGATGTTCGAGATTGGGAAATAAAAATTTAGGAGCCAAAGATGGATTCATTTAATAACCATAAAGGCGTAGTTACGCCGCTAGACCGTTCAAACGTAGATACAGACCAAATAATTCCAGCTGAGTATTTGAAAAGGGTAGAAAGAAGTGGATTTGGACCATTTTTGTTCAATGACTGGAGAAAATTACCGGACGGTAAACCTAATCCAGATTTTATTTTGAATCAGTCTTTCTATGATACAGGTACTATCCTAGTATCAAGACGCAATTTTGGAAGTGGATCAAGTAGAGAACATGCTGTTTGGGCACTAATGAACCACGGGTTTCGAGCAGTTGTAGCTTCAAGTTTTGCAGAGATATTCCACAAAAATTCTTTTGAAAATGGACTTGTACCAGTGATACTGCCAGATGAACACATATCAACTATTTTGGATCGAGCAAATGCACAACCTGGATATCAACTCTTCATCGATTTGGAGAATTGTGAGGTTAGTGACGATCACGGGCTTCATGTCCCTTTTGTTATACACGAAGATTCAAGTACTCATGATTTCAGACGCCATACTTTAATGAATGGCCTAGATAGTATTGGCTTGACCCTTCAACAAAAAAGCAAAATTGATCAATTCGAGAAAAATAATTAACCTAATTATTTTTCACCAACAATGATTCATTTCAGGAACAACAAAATAGAAGCTAATTTAGGGAGAGTTATTTGAATTATAAGATAGCCGTACTACCAGGCGATGGCATTGGCCCAGAAGTTACGGATCAAGCCATAAGAGTACTAAAAACAATCGGGAAAAACTTTGACCATACTTTTGAACTTGAAACAGCTTTAGTCGGAGGAATAGCTATCGATGAAACTGGAAGTGCATTACCTGAAACAACATTACAGGTAGCCAAAAAAGCTGATTCCATTTTGTTTGGAGCAGTCGGAGGTCCAAAATGGGATGATCCTGCTGCAAAAACAAGACCAGAAGCAGGTTTATTAGCATTGAGAAAATCATTGCAACTATTTGCTAACCTGCGACCTGTCACTGCTCATAAAGACTTGATTGGTGCATCTCCAATTAGACAAAGCTTAATATCCGGTGTAGACCTAATGGTTGTAAGGGAGTTAACAGGCGGATTATATTTTGCTAACCCTAAAAAAAGGTGGTCGACAAAGAGAGGCAGAAGGGCTGTAGATTCATTAAAATATACCGAACAAGAAATACGCCGAGTGTTAGAGGTAGGTTATGATTTAGCTAGATCTAGAAGGAGAAAATTAACCTCCGTTGATAAGGCAAATGTTCTAGAGTCATCGAGATTATGGCGTGAAGTTGCAGAAGAAGTCGCTCTCGAGAATCCAGATATTGAAACTGAACATATATTGGTTGACGCATGCGCCATGCACCTTATCCAAAGACCAAAAGATTTTGACGTTATAGTAACGGAAAACATGTTTGGAGATATACTTACAGATGAAGCATCCGTACTAGCTGGATCTATGGGCATGCTTCCTTCAGCAAGCTTAGGGACGCGAAAGATAAGAAAAAAAGGGGCGCATCTTTTCGGTCTATACGAACCGATCCATGGATCGGCCCCCGACATTGCCGGAAAGCACCTTGCTAATCCGTTAGCAGCCATTTCTAGTCTTGGAATGATGTTCAGACTATCTTTAGGATTAAACCAAGAAGCAGAAGCTATAGAGAACGCTGTAGATTCAACATTGTCAGCAGGATATAGAACAATGGATATATATTCAGAAGAAAATCAAAACAAGAAGGTCGATACGGTAGGCATGACTGATCAAATTATTGACAGAATCGAGAATCCACACAAGAACAGGGTACCAAAACCCTTATAGAAGCTTTAGATGCTCTATAATAGAAACATTAAACATAAAAATTAATTATTAAAGGAGTTCAAGGAAATGTCTTCAAAAAAGGGTGCAATCATCCTTTATGACACCACTCTTCGAGACGGGACTCAGCAGGAGGGTATATCCCTTACTGTTAAAGACAAGCTAGATATAACAAAGAAACTTGATGAAATAGGCATCGATATCATAGAGGGTGGCTTTCCTTATTCAAACCCTAAAGATGAAGAGTACTTCCAAAAAGTATCGCAATTAGATCTTAAGCATTCTCGTATAGCTGCATTTGGTTCAACTAGAAAAGCAGGAATAACTGCTGCAAAAGACCCAAATATTCAAGCTTTAATCAAATCAAAAGCAAAAATTGTAACTATCGTAGGGAAAACATGGGATCTTCATGTCCTTGAGGTATTAGAGACTTCTTTGGATGAAAATATAGAAATGATCAAAGATTCCATATCGTATCTTAAATCGCAGTCATTGGAAGTACACTTTGACGCAGAGCACTTTTTTGATGGGTTCGAAGCCAACAAGAAGTATGCTCTAGAATCGATCAAAGCTGCTGCTGCTGCTGGAGCTGACGCCGTACATCTATGTGACACCAACGGTGGGGTACTACCAAACAGATTGTCAATAATTATTGACGAAGTCAAAGAAATAATACCAACCCCTCTAGGAATCCATGTTCATAATGATGGAGAATTAGCTGTCGCAAACAGTATTACTGCTGTAGAAAAAGGGGTGCATTATGTGCAAGGAACCGTTAATGGCTACGGCGAGCGTTGCGGCAACGCCAATTTATGTTCAATTATCCCTACCCTACAAATCAAAATGGGGCTAAAAGTAGTTGAATTAGAACAAATGCAAAAATTATCCACAATTGCAAAAGAGATTTCGGAATTAGTTAACATGGGTATCAACCCATCCCAACCTTATGTTGGAACCAGAGCGTTCGCTCACAAAGGTGGGCTTCATGCTTCAGCTGTAGCTAAGGTAGAACGTAGTTACGAACACATGGACCCAAAGATTATCGGAAATGACAGAAAAATAGTGGTTTCGGAGCTTGCAGGAAGATCAAATATATTATCTGCAGCTGAAAAAATGGGAGTCAAAATAACCAAAGATGAAAGCGCAAAAATTTTAGAAAGTGTGAAAACTGCGGAATTAGAAGGTTTTCAATATGAGGGAGCCGACGCATCTCTTGAAATGTTATTAAGGAGAAATCTTGGTAACTATGAACCACCTTTCGTTTTAGAAGATTTTATGGTGTTAGCAGAAAAACTGCGCAGGCTCCCTGTTAGCAACGATGGAACAAAGGATGATGATTTGCTATCTGAAGCAATGGTGAAGGTAAGAATTGGCGACGTTGTTTACCACACAGCGGCTGAAGGTAATGGTCCAGTGAATGCTTTAGACGAAGCACTGAGGAAAGCTCTCCGAGACCACTTCCCTAATGTAGATGAGATAAGACTTACTGATTATAAAGTGAGGATACTTAACGAGGAAGGAGCGACAGGAGCAGCCGTCAGAGTTCTAATAGAATCGACGGATGGTAAGGATTCGTGGAGCACAGTGGGGAGTTCAACCAACATAATTTATGCCTCGTGGTTAGCACTCATTGATTCAATCGAGTATTGGATGCTCAAATCAAATCCAGGTATTCCCACGTCACTCAATGATAAATAGAGAATGTTCTTAAGCCAGTACATAAAACCCAATAAGAATGGTAACGATGTTCTTGTTCACCCAGACAAACGAGAGGTTACTCTTTCAGGCTTAGTTAGAGTTCATTTCTACAGACTCCTTGGTACCACTCCTGAGAACGCAACAGATGAACAAGTTATAAGGTTTTTTGAATTGAGAGATCAAGAAGCATCAGAAGGTAAACTCTTGACTAGCACTATAAATAGTGAGTCTGCTGCAGATATGGTTGCTCGAGAGCTAAAAATAGTCAATTTTCAGCAAGTTATGGGTAATAACGACCAATCAGAATTCTCTCTAGATGGACCTGATTTTGTACCGGAAAACAAGCTGACGCCAAGCAAAGCACCTCAAAAAGACGATGTAAATAAAAAGAAGAACCTTCTACCGCCAGTCCCCCGATATAAACCGAACCCTGACACACAGAGCCAATTGAACCCAGGAAATTACAATGAGCTCTCAGAGTCAAATGTTAATGGTAGCAACCATCAATCAGATTCAATTGAATCAAGCCTTAGCAAGTTCTTAAGGGAAGAAAACGATGCTCTATTTATCCAAACCCCGAACGGTGAAGAAGAACGGGTTACAAAGTATATGAGAATTCATTTCGAAAGAATGCTGGAAAAAGATATATTGTCGGCAACTGATGAAGATATAGAAACTTGGTGGACTTTTCAAGGGAGTTTAGAGCCCGGTGTTTCAATGAAAGAAGCAAGATCACAAAATCTCTTGAGCGAAGCTCTGAAAGCCGCTGGTAAATTGAAAGATCAAGAGCTTTTGGTTCTTAATGAAACTTTGAAAATATGGCTTGAGGCAAGAGGCCACGAATCTACTTAACTTTTCAACAAAAGCAACGATTAATCCACTGAGATTGTCAGCACAAAAGAACCCATAATAGCGCTTGGTAACAGCGCAACCCCGTAAGTCGAAATAGTTGCAAAGGAAATGACAACCAGAAAAAGAACACTTACAGATACCAAAACTGTACCATACCATTTTTTTCGGTTCCTCATATAAGTACCTAAAGTAATGCCCAAATATAATAATAAACAAACAATCACAATTCCCAAAAATGTTACATAGCTTTGGTCAATATATAATTCAGGGTAGATATTCTTCCAGTACCAATATGAAATCCCAATCATACTCATTAGGCCTAAGATGGTACTAGTTGCAGCAATTTTTAGTGCCATAGTCAAACCTATTTATTTATCTTATCTATAACGTTTATCTGTTTTTCCGTTACATCACCTTCTAGAATGCTAAAACATCTTACAACAGGCTGTGACTCATCTTGAAGTGAAACGATAAGATAATAAGAATCACTCCAAGCAGCAAGATTTCGATCAGTTTGTGACGGGTAAGCCTCGGTATGAGTATGTGAATGGTAAAATCCCCAAATATCAGATTCTTTTTCCTCTAAAAGTTGGTATATATCATAAAATTCTTTTGGATCCATATTGTACCGAAAAGGACTTTGTTCGATATTGGTAACTTCGTATAACTCGAAGTTGCCAATTCCATCAACCGCTATAATACCGCAACATTCGTTAGGGGTTTCTCTATTAGCGTGGTCAATTATTCTTTCAGTAATCTCAAGCGTTAAATTTACTTTTTCCAAAAGCTAGTTCCTACCTTTCATTAGATATTTACTCCAGGCGAAAATTCAACTTCCCTTAACAGTAGTTTCATCAAACATTAAATAATGCACTGGACAAACAACCCCACTAGATAAAACCTGCTGAACATTGATCTGAGAAGTACCGTCTCTGCTAGAGATTCCTATTGAATTATCCAGTTTCATAGTCATAAAATGAAGAACGAAAAGGAAAAACATAACCGTAAAAAATGCCATGATAACGGGTATCACCATCGAAAATCTCTGGACTAGATAGTTCATATATTACACATTTCATCCTGATACTACTGAAACCGTTGGTTCTTCTGTAACTATTCCAATTGTTGATCCTACGACATTCCTTTTTTCCAACTCAACCAATAATTGCTGATGTAATTCCGGTGCAACTGAAATCAACAACCCTCCAGAAGTTTGTGCATCAGCTAAAATAGCTTTAGCAGAGTCATTGATTTCAGGCTCCCAAGCGATATCATTTTCTATCCACATCTGGTTCTTCATAGTTCCAGCGGGTATTATCATGCTATCAGCTAAATCCCATGCAACACCTATTACCGGAACATCTTTCAGAGTAATTACTGCTCCAGCACCACTATTATCCAGTAATTTTTTTAAATGACCAAGAAGTCCAAATCCCGTAACATCAGTGCATGCGTGTACACCCACTTGCATCATAGCTTCAGCAGCATTTTTATTTAAAGTCGACATGATATCTACGACTTCTTTTAAGTTTTCTTGATCCAATAAATCATTCTTATGAGCCGTTGTTAAAATACCAGATCCTAATGGCTTAGTTAACACTAACTTATCGCCAGCAACAGCGCCTTGGTTCGCCACTTGATGACCAGGAGTTACAACTCCGGTAACAGACAACCCATACTTGGGTTCTGGATCGTCTATTGTATGTCCTCCTACTATTAATACTCCTGCTTCTTGAGCTTTTTCAGAGCCTCCCTTTAAAATTTCTGCAAGAATATCTTTATCCAGATCATCAGGGAAGCCAACAATGTTGAGCCCAAGCAAAGGATGTCCTCCCATTGCGTAAACATCGCTTAGCGCATTTGCCACTGCGATTGCTCCGTAATCATATGGATCATCCACAACAGGAGGGAAAAAATCCACCGTCTGAATAATTGCTATTTCATCGTTTAAACGATACACCGCCGCATCGTCACCAGTATTTATACCCACAAGTAAATTAGGGTCATCTATCGGAGGCAAGTGGCGCAAAACTTGCGCTAGCTCGGCTGGGCCGAATTTTGCGGCTCAACCAGCACAGTGCGACAAACTAGTGAGTCGCAAATCTTCTTTTCTATTCATAATTCAAACCTAATTCTCCATTAACATATGATTTCATTGTATATTCAGGCACATGATTATTTTCTTAATATTGTAAGTGCAACGATTGCAGCAGCCAATCCATTATCAATATTTACCACTGATAACCCAAGTGAGCAAGATTGAAGCATAGTTGATAAAGCCGCAATCCCTTCTCCTCCAAATCCACTCCCCGTAGATGTGGGAACTCCAATAACTGGAATATCAACTAACCCAGCTAATACGGGAGCCAATCCTCCTTCTTGTCCGGCGACGGCTATAATAACTGAAGTATCATTTTCAATAATCTTCTCAACTGCCCACAAAAGACGATGTAATCCTGCAATTCCTACATCTTGATAGATATCCAAATCAACATCAAAGGCGCCAAGAACAACCTTACTCTGTAAAGCTACAGGCATATCAGAAGTACCAGCAGTTATGATGGAAACTTTCCCCTTTATATCGTCCAGTTTATAATCATTTTTTTTCGCCACTAAAATAGCGGCATCCGAATCAAAATCTATTTCTATATCGTGATACTGCTCATTTAAACGTGTTCTATGTTCCGCTGTAGCGCCCGAAACAATAACAAGACCTTCTTCATCAAGAATCGGAGCAACCAAAATCATAACTTGCTCATTGGTTTTACCTTTTGCTCGAACTACATCAGGTTTTCCAACCCTCTTGTTCCTGCCAATATCTAGATTGGCCATCCCTTTCAGTTCATGTACTGCAAATAGCTTCAGCTGGCGCTCTGCGTCATCTATTGAGATTGCGCCTTCCGCGAGTAACGTTAAAATATTTTTCATTTAAGCAGCTCCTAATCAGATACGGTAGCCTCGTCGATTGGATCATCCAATAAACGATCTAAAGCCTCTCCCTCTGCTGTTTCCTCTTCAATAAGGTATGCCGCTAATCTGTCCAGTTTTGCCCTATTTTCATTCAATATCTGTATTGCTTCGTCATAACAGTTAGATACAAGCGTACCTACTTCTTTATCAATTTCATCCGCTATTTTTTCCCCATAATTACGCTGTTCAGATATTTCCCTACCAAGAAATACCATCTCTTCTCGTTTACCAAGAGTTAAGGGACCTAAAGAATCACTCATCCCATATTGTGTAACCATACGCCTTGCAATATTAGTGACTTGCTCCAAATCATTTGAAGCCCCGGTACTAATATCACCAAAAACAACCTTTTCCGCAGCACGCCCACCCAAAGCTGCTTTAATTGAAGAAATGAGTTGGGATTTAGTCCTAAGATTACTCTCTTCTTTTGGTAAAAACCTAGTGTAGCCACCCATCATTCCTCTAGACACTATAGTGACTTTTTGTACTGGGTCTGCATCCGGAGTTAAATGACCCACTAAAGCGTGTCCTGCTTCATGATACGCAGTTGTCTTTCTTTCTCGCTCAGTTACAAGGCGACTCTTTCTCTCAGGTCCTGCAAAAACCCGATCAACCGCTTCTGTTAGTTCGTCATATCCAACTGATTTTTTATTTCGCCTCGCAGCAAGTATTGCTGCCTCATTGATAAGATTAGCAAGGTCGGCGCCACTAAATCCTGGCGTCTGTTTACTCAGAAGTTCCATATCTATATCGGTTTGTAATGGCTTGCCTTTTGAATGAACTTTCAATATATCAATCCTGCCTTTAACATCAGGTAGATCAATGGTTACCCTTCGATCAAAACGCCCAGGTCTTAAAAGGGCAGGATCTAGAATATCTGGCCTGTTGGTGGCTGCTATAACAATAACGTTGGAGGTAGTGTCGAACCCATCCATCTCAACAAGTATCTGATTCAAGGTTTGCTCACGTTCATCGTGGCCACCTCCCAATCCAGCTCCCCTATGCCTGCCCACTGCATCTATCTCATCAACAAAGACTATTGACGGGCTGTTCCGTTTCGCTTGTTCGAATAAATCTCTGACTCTACTTGCTCCTACACCCACAAACATTTCTACAAATTCGGATCCACTAATAGAAAAGAACGGGACTTCCGCTTCACCTGCAACTGCCCTCGCTAGTAAGGTTTTTCCTCCACCAGGGGGGCCCACTAAAAGTACACCGCTAGGAATTCTAGCTCCCAAGCTAGAGAATTTCTCAGGAAATTTCAAAAATTCTACTATTTCTTCCAATTCTATTTTTGCTTCCTCAACACCAGCTACATCGGAAAAAGAAACAGCCGGTTGATTACCCAAAAACATTTTTGCTCTATTCCGTCCAAAATTCATAGCTTGGCTGTTGCCGCCCTGCGCTTGGCGCATGAAGAATATTAGTATCGCTCCAAAAAATATAAGAGGGGCAAAACTTATTAAGAAACCAAATATGCTTCCTAAAGCACTACCGCCAGCTGGTTTAACATCGACTTTTCCTTGTCCTTCGCCGACACTAACTCCTGATTCAACCAACAACGAAACCACACTAGTATTAGGCTCTTTTAAAACAGTAAATTGCCTTTGATCTATCGTTGAAACTTTTAATTTATCCCCATTGACTTCTACTTCAAAAACGTTTCCAGCTTTAGCCTCCTCAATCATCCAACCTAAAGATCGAGTATTATCCCCTACCGGGGTCTGTAAAAACGAAAATAGAACGGCCACTATAGATACAAAAACAACTAAGTAGACGAAACTATTCCGAAACAACTTAGGATTCATTTAAAACTCCAAGATTACCTTACCAATTAAATATTTTCGCATGGATGCAATCGAGCAAGCTCATTCGAAATCCCCAAATCGAACGAATTTGAATTGCAGAACATGCTTTAAAAGTTACCCTTTTGTCGATATTATACTCCATATAACTCGATTCAACATAGTCAATATCTAGGAATCCAGATTGAATAAATTAAAATTGAACTATTTATTGCTACTTATTTTATGTTTATTATCAACTACTCCAGCAATTTATCTCTTAACCTCGGGGCATGGGGGCTTATCGGAAATAAGTGCCTCAGTTATTTATGGTTTAGCTATCCTGGGAGCAGCTTTTCTACTTAATTGGGGAGCGGAAGCGGCAGAAAAAGATATATCAGCAGGTCTTGCACTTGCTTTTATTGCCATAATTGCTGTTCTTCCTGAGTACGCCGTTGATTTTTCATTAGCATGGAAAGCCGCCGATGATCCTACGTATGCCCCATTAGCTATAGCCAATATGACAGGTGGGAATCGGCTTCTTATAGGAATTGGCTGGCCTCTTATAACATTGCTCAGTTGGATAAAATTCAAATCAAAAAAAGTCAACCTTCCATCTAACCAAAAAATCGACTTATCAGTACTTCTAGTAGCTAGTTTATACGCATTTACAATCCCTTTAAAAGGTCAATTAGATATAATCGACGCCATTTTTCTTCCAGGAATTTTTGTGCTTTATATGATCATAATTTCAAAACAACCGTCGGAAGAAAATGCTATCGTTGGACCCGCTCAGATCATAGCTGATCTTCCCTCTAAAGCAAGAAAAGTATGTTGCGCCGCTCTTTTTATATTTCCAGCCATCATAATTTTCTTAGCTGCTGAGCCTTTCGCACATAGCCTGATCTTAACTGGGGAAAATATGGGCATAGACGAATTTTTCCTAATCCAATGGGTGGCTCCATTAGCTTCTGAATCACCAGAAATAGCGGTTGCTATGATACTGACCCTCAGGTCTCGCGCATCTGCTGCTTTAACTGTCTTGCTATCCTCTAAGATCAATCAATGGACTTTGCTAGTAGGAACTCTCCCGATAGTCTACTCGGTATCATCCGGTGAATTATCAGCATTGCCTATGGACAATCGCCAATCGATTGAAATAATTCTAACCGCCGCCCAGTCATTGTTCGCTCTGGTGTTGTTATCTAATCTATACTTCTCAAACAAGGGAGCCGCCTGGTTATTTTTTCTTTTTATCACTCAAATAATAATACCGATAAGTGCTGCAAGAATTGTATTTACAATAGCTTATATTGTATTAAGCGCAATCATCTTATTCAGGGATAGTGAGCGAAAATCTAACATCCTCACCATGCAACGACAATTCCTAAATTCAGCACGGAATACTAAATAAATAAACCTTGGTTTTGTAGCAAACTAAACAGCTGTTATTCATTAAGATAACCTCTTGATTCCTTGGTATTTTGAAGATGTGGGAGTAATATAGAACAAGTTAGCAAAATGTTTAGGAGGAAACGCTATGAGTCTCAGAGGGCAAACAGCAATTGTTGGGTACGGTGAAATTCCACATAGAAGAAGGTACGAAAATAGAACTTACATGGGTCTTTTCGCCGACGCAGTGGACATAGCTCTAAAAAATGCAGGAATCAGAAAAGAAGAAATTAACGGTCTTATAGCAGAACCGCCTTTTGGGCTACCAAGCCTAGGGTTTGCGTATAATTTTGCAGAGTACATCGGCATCCATCCTAATTATGCAACTGCTTTAAACGAAAATGCAGCGACTTTTATATCCACTGCAGCAGCAGCAATACATGCCGGATACGCCGACACAGTACTATGCATAAATGGATCTGGTCCAATGACTGAGACCCCTGGAATGTACGCACCCGCACCTGATCATGTTGATCCTCAATTTGTCGAGCCTTATGGTCCGGTGGTTGCAGCTACAGGTTGGTACGCGCAAGTCGCCCGAAGACATGCACATGAGTACGGGACAACCGATGAGCAAAGAGCTAGAGTTTCAGTAGACCAAAGATTTAATGCACAGGGTAACCCAAATGCTTTTTTTAATGGTCAAACAATAACAGCACAAGACGTGCTAGATTCAAGACCTATAGCTGATCCTCTCAGAATTCTAGAATGCGTAATGCCTGCCCAAGGAGCAGCAGCAACTATTGTAACAACGGCAGAGAAAGCAAAAGCGTTAACAGATTCACCGATATATTTACTTGGAGCAGGCCAGCATAATATTAGAGCAGAACACGGTAATACTTGGGGTGGTCGTATAACAGATACCCCAGCGAACGTTTCGGCTCGTATTGCATTTGAAATGGCAGGCTTAAGCCCTAATGACATGGATATGTGGCAAATGTACGACTGCTACACAATTACCGTTATGGTAACTCTTGAAGATGCAGGACTAATTCCAAAAGGTATGGCAGGTCCCTGGTACGAAGAGCACGACACAACTTGGAAGGGCGATGTCCCTGTGAACACGGGTGGAGGGCAATTATCCAATGGCCAATCTACCGCAGGAACCACTCAGGTTGTGGAAGGAATAAGACAACTAAAAGGAGAAGCAGATGGACACCAAGTTCCAGATAGCCCCGAATTATGCTTCGTAAATACATGAAGGGGATATCTTAGTGACATGTCGTCACTAGTATTTAGTACTTCGCTTTAATTAGCGCAAGTAAATTATTCAAAATAGAATAAGTTTTATTGGTCGGGGTGGCCGGATTTGAACCGGCGACCCCCTGGCCCCCAGCCAGGTGCGCTGCCGTGCTGCGCTACACCCCGAAACAATCTGATTGTGTAAGTATATATAATGAAATCCCTAATGACATTTAATAACCACTAAACAAAGTCTAAAATAGTCGATTTACTTGCGTTCGAAAGGAAATTGGTATGCAGGACATAAGGATCAAAGCCTTAGCGTTGAATACACGAATTAAATCGTACTTGGAGCGTCTTTGATTTAGACTCCTTGGAAAAAAAATTAGCTGCGTTAGATAAACAATCTTCAGCAGAATTCTTTTGGGATGATACCGAAAGGGCCCAACAAATATTAAAGCAAGCATCTTCTTTAAGAGAATGGATACAAAGCTGGTCAGATCTTGATCGTAAGTCATCCGGGCTTCTATTTCTAATCGAAGAAGCGATCGAAGAAGATCTTACTGATCTAGAAAAAGAATTTGAAGATCAATTAAAAGAAATCAGCAAAGTTCTTAAAGACCTAGAGATAAAAGCTACTTTAAGTGGCACTCACGATACAAAAAGTGCCATTCTTTCTATACAGGCTGGTGCGGGAGGGGTAGATTCGCAAGATTGGGCAGAAATGCTATTAAACATGTATTCGCGATGGGCAGAGAACAAGAATTACGCTGCTAAGGTTTTGAGTTGGAGCGATGGTGATGAAGCTGGTATTAAAAGAGCCGATCTAGAAATAAACGGTGAGTATTCCTACGGATATTTAAAGGGAGAGGCAGGTGTACATCGCTTGATAAGGCTTTCTCCTTTTGATAATCAACATCAAAGACATACATCGTTTGCACTCATCGAGGTATTACCAGAATCTGATAACGATAGAGAAGTTACCATCGAACAAGAAAATCTACGTATTGATTACTTCAGGGCAAGCGGAGCGGGAGGCCAAAGCGTTCAAAAAAATGCCACCGCCGTCCGCATGGTACATGAACCTACGGGAATCACGGTTTCAGTTCAAAACGAAAGGTCTCAAGTGCGTAACAAGGAGGTTGCCCTAAAAATTCTTACCGCACGTCTTATGGAGCGAGAGCTAAAAATTAAACAAGAAGAAGAATCTAAGCTTCGCGGAGAATTCATATCTCCTGAGTGGGGGAACCAGATTCGAACTTACGTACTGCACCCATATAAAATGATTAAAGACCATAGAACCGAACAAGAAACAAACGACACCGAAAAGGTTTTTGAAGGGGATTTAGATCCGTTTTTAAACGCATACCTCGAGAGTAAAATAAAGAATCAATAGCGTGAATAATCATTACAATACATATACTCGTATTTTTCATTCTTATTTAGTTGGTATAATCTCTCTCACATTTGTAGCTTTCTTTTCATTTGGATGCTCTCAAAACACCGAAAACTCTGAGCTAAAACCTATTGATATTACACAAAACTTGGTTAACCCTAACCAGGCCAGCAACATCCAAACATTCCAGGATCCCAATGTGGGTTTATCTTTTGATTTCGCTAAATCTTGGATAGTAACTAAACCAGAAGGTGATCAAACACCACTAGTTGAGGTTTATTCACCCGACTCATCAATCACAATTACAATCCTTCATGATTATCCCCCACCGACGATAGACCTTAAAAGCTACGGCGACGCTCTAATAAACAATATTGTGCTGGAAAACCCTTCTTTCGAAGGAGCCAAAGCTATTGTGAACGAGAAGGAGCAGAAATACATTGTAGATTATTTAATCAATAATGCAGGCTTAAAAGGATCCTTAGTAATTCTCACAAGAAATTCAAAAGACTTCTCGGATTCGTTAATAATTCAATCTGTGGGCGAGGTTGAAAACTACGGTATATGGGAAGAGCAAATAAAAATTATTCTTGATTCTATTACTCTAAACTGAGTCTTTTAATCCCTGAAAGCACTAAAAGATCTTTGGATAACTGTAATAAAAGAGATTAACGCTAAGGCTATCATAACAATTTGCAATATGATCGGGAAAAATAAAGGAATGATCATTAATGGGACGCGGACCTGCCTAGGGGCAATCCCACCACTGGCACTTAGATCCAACGATTCTCCGCGTGCACGAACGTAACTTACTAGTAGGGAAGAAAATAAAGCTATAGCAACAATAAATGCTGTTACTTTCTCCCCATTTAAGCTTTCGTAATACAATATACCTAAAAGTAAAGAACCTTCTCCAAAACGATCGGTTAAAGAATCCAAAAAAGCGCCGAATTTTGTTTCTTTATCTGTTCTGCGTGCTAATTCGCCATCAAAAGCATCAAGTACACTCCCAAATAAGAAAACTATTCCAGAGAGAATATAATAGCCCAAACCTGCTGCAACGCCGGCAGATATACAGATTATTCCACCCATTAAGGTCAAATGATTTGGTTTGAGATTCAAAAAGATAAATAAACCCAGTATTCTAGAACGAATTGATTCCAGTAATAAAACTGCTTTTGATAAAACCATCAATTAATAAATAATCTTCGTAGATACTAAATTACATTAGTCCAGATAGTAATTCTTTTGCCTCAGGGCGTAACATTTCTGGAGTCCATTGAGGATCCCATACAATCTCGACCTGAGAGTCATTGATGCCTTCAATTTCGAGTAAGCGATTTTCAACTTCTGGGCCTATAGTTCCAGCCATAGGGCAACCCGGTGCCGTTAATGTCATGGTTAAAAATACTTTATCATCTTGGATATCTATCCCATAAATCAAACCCAAATCATAAAGATTCAGAGGAATTTCAGGATCGTAACAAGTTTTGAGTATATCTATAACCTGGTCTTCAGTTACTTCCGACATAGTCGATGATCTCCTTTTTTAACCGCGTTCTAATTAACAATCACTACTATAATTTTATTTACTTTGTCCCGCAAGAGGTAGTTATTTAACAAAATCAGATTAATTCAATAAAAATCTAATCAGTATTCTCAAAATCAATCGTTTGTGTAGTTTCAGGATTTCCTTGAGCACTACCATGATTATGACCAGAGGCCATTTCTCCTGCTTGTATAAATGCGTTCAAGGCCTCCAACACAAAATTCTCAGGAGAGAGATTAACATCCTTCGATAAATCTTTGATTTGACGTGCTAAAACCCCAGTGAAACCAACTACAAGCCCTTCAGGATGAGCCCATGAATCCAACCTAAACAATTGGTCGGGCTTTATCGTGAAAACAAGGGTTCCATCTTCCGGATCATTAACGGATCCTCCAATAACATCTATGCCCGCATTACCTTGCTGAGCCCATATATCTGTTTCTCCCCTAGATATTACGTAGCGCCCTCGAAAAATACCCATACTTTCTCCTCAGATTTATTCATCAACTAGTTTCTTATTATCTTATTCAGTAAGCAAGTTTATCTACTAATCGTAATCCAGTATAGCTATAACTCGGATATTGACGATTAGATTTAAACAAAATCTCATAGTATAGTAATGGACACATATCTTTGTATTAGTTATAATTTACCAGTAAATAAATCGGCTTTTGGGAGGCACACACAATGATAACCGTCACAGAAACAGCTGCAGATAAGCTTATAGACTTGTTTAAAGAGCAAGATTCAGAGGGCTCTGCGCTAAGAGTATTTGTAAAAGGGGATACCGAAGGAGCTCCTCAGTTTGGTATGTCTATTGAGCCTGAACCATCAGATAAAGACGAAGTAGTTGAAGCTTTTGGTGTTAAGGTAGTAATCGACGAAGAAAGCCTTCCTTGGGTAATTGGATCTGAAATCGATTATGTTGAGACTATTCAACAGCAAGGATTTACCATAAGAAACCCAAATGTCATGGCTGGTTGTGGATGTGGTGCTGGTGGTGGCGCCTGTGCTTGTTCCGCCGCACAAGCCTAACTAAAAAGACAATATTAAAAACCGCTTCACGTTATGTGAAGCGGTTTTTCTATTTTAAGCTTTCCTTCCTGGTCGAATATTTGATAAGAAAGCAGGAGCCCACCAATTCCATTTACCAAACAATTTCATCAACGCGGGAACCATAAGCGATCGAACAATCGTTACATCAATAGTTACACCGATAACCAATCCTATAGCCCAAATCTTTATGAGCAAAAGATCTCCGGTCGCGAATCCTAGGCCTACTAAAATGATAATCAATGCTGCACTAGTTATAACTGGACCAGTCTTTTCAAGACCCTCAGGAATTGCTTTGTTATTATCGCCAGTCCGTAAATAGGACTCTCTTATCCGCGATAGTAGAAAAACCTCATAATCCATGCTGATACCGAACAATATGAAGAAAAGCAATATAGGTAACGTCGCTTCTATCTGCCCAGTAGCCTCTACTCCTGTAATACCTGAAAGACGGCCCTCTTGAAAAATGAAAACCAGTGCACCAAAACTAGCAAAAATGCTGAGAGCATTCATTGCTACTGCTTTTGCTGGAAGCAGGACCGAGCGGAACAAAATGAACAAAGCAAAGTAAATAGCAATCACCACTAAGGCAATTGCAAACGGAAAACGATCATACAGAAAATCAACGCTGTCCATTACACCAGCGGTCAAACCAGTAGAATACGCATCAATAGTGGGACCTCGAGGCTGATATGACCGGATGTCCGAAACAAGCTCTCTAGCTTTTAGGTCAGTTCCAGAGAAAGTAGTATTCACCGTGATATAAGTAATATCTGCTGAACTCAAAGCATTAACCTGCCTTTTCATTTCATCGTCAGGGATCAAGTCAAATTGAGAATAATAGGCAATATAGTCCTGGGTATCCCACGCACTATGGAAATCTACTATGCTAAACACTGAATCAACCCGCGAATCGCTCCCTATTTTAGAAGTGAAATCTCTCAATTGTTCTACTGCTTGAGCACTCTTTATAGACCCATCTCTAGCTTTAACCGCAATGATAATAGGGTAGGACCAACCTGGTCCAAAGTGTTCTTTTATTATCTCCATCCCCTTACGAGATTCGTAAGATTCTGGAAGCATATCCGCTGCAGGGGCACCCAACTGAATACGCTGGAAAGGTATACCAGCAAATAACAATATACATAGAACCGGGACTGCAATTATTAAAGGTCTTCTCATAACAAATTTACTCATCGTGGACCAAAAAGTATTGGCAGCGTGTCGCCTTGTAAAAGGTACACGATAACGGTTTACTCTGGTACCAATTATCGAAAGAAGCGCAGGGGTCAGCGTCAAGGCTAAAGCCGCTGAAAGAGCAATAACAATAATTCCTCCAACTGCGATCGAACGTAACATTACAATATCAAAAAAGAGAAGGCCCGCCAGACCTAAAGAAGTCGTCGATGCAGAAAAGAAAACTGATTTTCCTGCTGTCTCTACAGTTTTTATCACAGATTCTCTTACACTAAGACTATCAAGCTCTTCACGGAATCTACTTACTATCAAAAGAGAATAATCTACGGAGGCACCCAAACCTAAGAATGTAGCAATATTTAAACTAAAAACAGACATCTCCATGGTTAAGCTTGCAAGAAAAATTAAACCCACTGTTCCTGCTATAGCAACTAAACCAGTTATCAGTGGTATAAATGCAGCAAGTGCCGCACCAAAAACAAAAAGAAGGACCAACAAAACAAGCGGCAAACTAACCGTCTCCCCACGCCTGAGATCATTTTCACTAGCCTTCTCAATATCGTAAAAAACTGACGCGAATCCTGTCACATATACCGAGATACCTTTTTGTTCTTCTATCAAAGAACGGATCTCGGGCACTAGTCTCTGGGTTTCATCGAGAGAGCCATCTATCCAAAGGACGACAATAACAGTTCGTCCATCATCTGAAACCGAGGGATGCAAAGAATTTTGGGGTACTTGGATTTTCGCAACTTCGGGAATACCTTTCAACTGAGATGTCGCTCTATCGATCTTCTCCAAAAATTGCTCATAATCAACGTAACCTTCGTTCGATCGAAAAACAATATCAATGGTACTTTGTGTTAACCCCATTTCTTCCAATAGTTTGGAGGCCTTTGCTGATTCTGTGTTCTCAACATCAAAGCCACCCGAAACTAGATTATCTATTGCTTTGGGAGCGACCAGGCTGCTCGAAACTAAAACTATAAGCCAAAATAAAACGACAATAAATCGATAAGAATGCGAAAAAGCAGCTACTCTAGAATACAATTAGCCCCCATGTACCAATCTAGGTCATTTACTAAATTACTTACCCAAAAGTTAACATAAATAAGAAATATATTACATATAAGAATATAGTAATGCAGGCATATTTTGTTGTTCGAAAAAGCCGTTAGTGGTACACTATGCACACATATAAACCGCGTGTGTTAATTGAATATAGAAAAGTGGGGCACGGCTCCCACTTTTTTCGTTATCAGCCGGTAGATATCAATGTAATCAAGTAAGGTAACAATGAAGGGAGTAGCAATATGAAGAGTGATTTTCTGCTCGCAGTAACTCAGCTTGCTACGGAAAGACGTTTACCTCGTGATGTCGTCGTTGACGCAATAGAAGCTGCACTTGTATCTGCATTTAAAAAGGAAGTGGTGGGAAGCGATAGTATCTCAGTTAAGATTTTACCTACCACTGGTGACATAGTACTAACAATCCACAAAATTATCGTTGATTCTGTGGAAGATACTAACAATGAAATATCACTCGAAGAAGCATATGCTTATCGTAAAGATTCTCAACTCGGCGAAACTTTAGATATAGTAGTTGAAACCCCTGAAGCCGCCGGAAGAATAGCTGCTCAAACAGCAAAACAAGTAGTATTACAGCGTTTAAGAGAGGCAGAACGAAACGTCGTATACGAAGAATATGCAACTCGAATAAACGAAATCATTTCTGGCGTAGTTCAAAGAGTTGATCCAGAACAAATAATTATCAATTTAGGAAGAACAGAAGCTGTAATGCCAAAAGCTGAATCTGTAGAAAGCGAACATTACAGACCTGGACAAAGAATTCGAGTGGTTGTTCGAGAGGTAGAAAGAGGCGTTAATGGGGCCAGAATCATAGTCTCAAGAGCACACAACACACTAATAGAAAGATTATTTGAATTAGAAGTCCCTGAAGTAGCGACTGGAGCCGTGATACTGAGCTCTATCGCACGAGAACCAGGATATAGAACCAAAGTAGCTGTGGAAACTCGTCAAGAAGGGGTTGATCCTGTAGGCTCCTGTGTGGGTTTAAGAGGAGCTCGAATCCAAAATATTGTCAATGAATTAAATGGAGAAAAAATAGACGTAATCCCTTGGAATGCAGATCCTTCAGTATACATATCACAAGCTTTAAGCCCTTCTACAGTTACCAGAGTCGAGGTTCTTGGTGATAAAAGAGCATTAGTCGTTGTGCCAGATTCACAACTTTCCTTAGCAATCGGTAAAGAAGGTCAAAACGCCAGATTAGCAGCGAAATTAACAGGTTGGAGAATAGATATACGAAGTGGCACAGAAATATTAGTAGCAGAGGGTGAAATTGTTGAGCCTGACACTTCAGTTGAAACCGAACAAGAACAAACTATACCCGCTGATGCAGCAATTGATGCGATTGCCGATAGCACAGAAACAGTTGTTGAGGTTCCAGAATCTTCAGATCAAACATCTAGTGTAGAACCAGTATCTGCCACTCCAGGTCCAGATACTGAAATAGAAGATACATTACAAACTGATTCGGATGTTCCGAAAACAGATGAAGTAGCTACAGACCCTGCAGAGACTACAATTAACGATGAAGATATCGAAAAAGCCCTTAAAGAACTCGAGTTAGAAGAGGCTGCTCTTAACGAAACTGCAGAAGATGCTTCTGAGGAAGATGATGGTCCTGAGGAATCATTTGATTTTGATGAATTCCTTAAAGATTATCAAGCAGATAGCGAAACAGGAGGCCAAGGAATCCGATTCGCCGAAGATATATTCCCTGAAAAAGGCGGTCGGTTTAAAGATGGTCGATCGGGCGGTGGAAACAGGCGCGGTGGTGGTCAATCTGGCGGCAGAAGAGGTGGGGGGCGCTAAATATGCGTACCGGAACCACTAGTATCACAAATAGAAACTATCGCGCTATGCGAACTTGCATAGCTTGTAAAACGCCTGCAGAAAAAAATAACTTGATTAGAATTGTTAGGACAGTCCAAGGAGAGTTAGATATAGATAATACTGGTAAGCTACCTGGAAGAGGTGCTTATCTATGCGAAAATGTTGGCTGCTGGGAGAGTGGATTTGTTCCCGTTTCTTTGCAAGAAAGCCTGAACCTTGTAAATCCTCCCTCGGATATAGAATTTAGTATTTTAACTAAGAAGGCTAGGGATATAATTTTGAAATCACTTGAAACAAGAAGGGTCAGGCAAAATGACAGAATTTAACGAAACTGACCAATCTCAAACACTCGAGATAAATAACGCTATAACCGTAAATGACTTAGCTACCAGAGTAGGTGCGAATCCTGTTGAGGTAATAAAGAACTTAATGCGCATGGGAATAATGGCTTCTCTTAATGATGCAATTGATTTCGAAGTAGCTTCACCTATTGCCCAATTTTACGGTTATAAAATAAAATTAAAAGAGACTGAAGAGACTTCATCCCAAATAGAAAATGAAACCCTTAGTACTAGTGAAATAGCCGACCAAGAAGTTAGATCTCCTGTTGTAACGATCTTAGGCCATGTAGACCATGGCAAGACAAGTATCTTAGATGCTCTTAGAAAAACAACCGTAGCCGAGAGTGAAGAAGGTGGGATAACACAACACATTGGAGCTTATCAATTAAGCGTCTCCGAAGAAAATAACATAACGTTTCTTGACACACCAGGCCATGAAGCATTTACAACATTACGTGCAAGAGGAGCTAGGGTAACAGATATAGCTATTCTAGTAGTTTCAGCAAATGACGGTGTTATGCCTCAAACTTTAGAAGCAATAGATCACGCGAAAGCGGCGGACGTACCATTATTAATAGCTATAAACAAAATTGATCTGCCGGATGCAGACCCTGAAAGAATAAAACGACAACTATCTGAACAAGAAATTTTAGTGGAGGACTGGGGAGGCGAAGTCTTATCGGTGGAAGTGTCTGCAAAAACAGGCAAAGGACTAGAAGATCTGATCGAATCCACATTACTTCTTGCTGAAATATTAGAATTAAAAGCGAATGTAAACTCACCTGTAAAAGGTATTGTTATAGAAGCAGAATTGAACGCCAAAAAGGGCCCTCTTGCGACTATTCTTATCCAATCGGGAACATTGAGGACAGGTGACAATATAATAGTTGGGAGCACATGGGGACGAGTAAGAGCAATGACTAATCACTTAGGCGAAGCAATAGATGAAGCGCCACCATCAACCCCGGTGAGAGTATTAGGGCTTCCCATGGTTCCTCAACCCGGAGAAATTTTAGAGCAGGTTCAAACTGAAAAGGAAGCAAAGGCCATAGTACTGAAAAGAACTGACAAAGATCAGGAATCTTTAACCCAGCCTGCAAGTCTAGAACAACTAGCAAATCAAATAGGTATGGGGAACATCGAAGACGTAAATATTATTGTGAAAGCTGACGTTCAGGGTAGTTTAGAAGCAGTAAGAGCATCTGTACAGAAAACAAACACTGATTCTGCCCGAGCCAATATATTGCATTCAGATGTAGGCTCAATTACCGAAAGCGATATTCTTCTTGCAACCGCCTCGGGGGCCACCATAATGGGTTTCAATTCTAGAGTAGAATCAGCAGCACTACGGTTGGCAAATACTAGAGGTATCGAAGTTCGAAATTATACGACTATCTATCAACTAATAGACGATCTGAGCAATACGCTTCAAGGAATGACGGCACCTATTTTAGAAGAAGTAAACCAAGGCCAAGCTGAAATAAAAGAGATTTTTACAATTAACAAAATGAAGATAGCAGGATGCGTAGTTACTGAAGGAATCATACGCAAAAACAACATGGCAAGAATCGTAAGGCAAAAAGAGACTATATACGAAGGCCCAATAGAGAGCCTCCGTCATTTCCGGGACGAAGTAAAAGAAGTTATTACGGGCCAGGAATGCGGAATCGCCCTTTCCGAATTTGGAGAGTTCGTAGAAGGTGACTTAATAGCAACTTATACTCAAGAAGAAAAAAGAACATAAAAACTTCTAGCACGTACATTAACTAATAATCGGGGTTTCATACATGAGTAGACGAGTTGAACGTATTAATTCCATGATCCAGTCGCGGATTAGCCAATCCATATCTCAAGAAGTAAATGATCCCAGATTATCCGGGCTTTTGACAGTAACATCTGTTGAAACAAGCCCAGATTTAAAAAAAGCAAAGATATACGTTAGTGCAATAGCATCCGAAGTACCTGAAGAAGAAATCTTGAAGGGACTCACCTCTTCCTCTAGATTTTTGAAGCGAGGATTAGAGGAATTATTTTTAAAAAAGATCCCTGAATTAGAATTTTTAATCGACGATTCTATAGAAAGAGCGGACCGATTAACTTCTATATTAAATCAAAATAGAACACCCAAAATAGGAACTTAATATTTCAGTGGAGCCAGTAGATCAAAAGCGTAGCGGATATATAAACCTCTGGAAAGATAGTGGTCCAACTTCTTTTGACATGGTCGCACGTATACGAAAGCTAAGTGGGATAAAAAAGGTAGGTCACGGAGGCACATTAGACCCAAACGCCGAAGGTATCTTACCAATTCTCTTGGGCCAGGGAACTAGAATGAATCAAGAGTTCAACAACTATGCAAAAAGATATGAAGCAACAATTTTATTAGGAACAACGACAAATACACTAGATATAGATGGCGAAATACTTTCTCAAACCGACCCTAGTGATATCGATATCGATCAAATCAAAGATAATCTTTTACAGTTCAAAGGAGAGATAGAGCAAAAACCACCGATGTTTAGCGCAGTAAAATACAATGGAGAGCGTTTATATAATCTTGCTAGGAAAGGAATTACTGTAGATAGGAAACCTCGAAAAGCAATGGTTTATGATATATGGATAAACAATCTGAAATCACCGTTAGCAGAAATATCCATAATTTGCGGAAAAGGCACCTACATACGATCGATATCCGATGAATTAGGAAAATCACTAGGTGTAGGAGCAACTTTACAAAGCCTCAGGCGAACTGAATACGGGCCTTTTAACAAGACTACCTCACAAACAATAGATCAAATCGAACAAGATCTGGAATCAAAAACTTACAGTTCTATACGCCCATTATCATACTTGTTTAACAGTTGGCGCACTATCATCTTAACTGAATCCCAACAACGTAGCGTATCCAACGGAATGACAATTGAAATCAATGATGCTGATATACTTCCTGTAACGGAAAAAAACACCCATTCAATTATGAAGCCCCCGCCAGATAATCAGATACGTGCCTTAAGACCCGAAGGAGAATTAGCAGCAATTCTAACAAGAAAAACCGATAATTACTGGCACCCTTCTAAAGTAATACCGTTATAAAATTCATACAAATACCCCATTTATAAAGCGATATTCTGCTATCTAAAGCCCTTTTTTCGTATAAAAGGGGTTTTTTATGCCAAAATTAGCTTGACAGCAGCTTTAGGTCTGCTTAGAGTCGTAGATATAGTTTTGAAGGGATGGTGCAGATATGCCTGCAAGTGAAGCATATTGCTTAAAGTGTCGTAAAAAGGTACAAATTCAGAATCCTCGCGAAGTGACGTTGAAGAACGGTCGCCCAGCAACAACGGGAACGTGCCCAACTAGTGGTACGAAGCTTTTTAGAATTGGTAAAGGCTAAAAACTCCGTTAAATTCGGAAAAAGGTTAATGTAATTACCGATTCAATTCGGGTAGCGGCGCGGTATGCCTTTTTAAGGTAGCCGCGCCGCTGTTTTAAAGTCAGAGGTAGAACAAAATAGTTATAGCAACTATGTAGCTATGACTAGTCATCAACGTTTTAACTGTCCTGTAATTAATTAAAAGGGAGATAAACAATTGGGTGGAAAGATTAACGTTGCGATAATCGGAGTGGGCAATTGTGCTTCATCGCTAGTCCAAGGAGTTCACTACTACCAGAACGCAAAAGATGATGAATTCATACCAGGGCTAATGCACCCCAGACTTGGAGATTATCACATCAGTGACATTAATTTTGTTGCAGCATTTGACGTCGGCGACACAAAAGTCGGCAAAGATCTCTCTGAAGCGATTTACGCTGAACCCAATAATACCTATAAATTTGCTGATGTCCCTAACATGGGAGTCAAAGTAGAACGCGGTATGACTCATGACGGATTAGGACATTATCTTTCTGAAAAGATCACTAAAGCCCCTGGTCCGACTGCAGATATAGTTGGTATTTTAAAAGAAAAAAAGGTTGATGTTGTTATAAGCTACCTCCCGGTAGGCAGTGAAATGGCAACTAAATGGTATGTAGAACAAATTCTAGAAGCAGGGTGCGCATTTATTAATTGTGTACCCGTATTTATAGCAAGAGAAAAATACTGGCAAGATAGATTCGCTGAAAAAGGGCTACCAATAATTGGCGACGATATCAAATCCCAAGTTGGTTCCACTATTGTTCACAGAGTTCTTACCCGTTTATTTGGAGATAGGGCTGTCAAGCTCGAAAAAACTTACCAATTAAACTTTGGAGGCAATACGGATTTTTACAATATGCTTGACAGAGAAAGATTAGAATCAAAGAAGGAATCAAAAACGAATTCAGTACTATCTCAGATGGATTTCGATCTTGAAGACGAAAATATCCATGTGGGCCCCAGCGATTATGTACCATGGCTAGAGGATAGAAAATGGGCATACATACGAATGGAAGGTAGAACTTTCGGAGATGTACCCTTAAACGTAGAATTAAAAATGGAAGTGTGGGATAGCCCCAACTCTGCAGGAGTTGTTATAGATGCTCTCAGATGTGCTAAATTAGCTCTAGATAGAGATTTAAGTGGCACAATAGTGCCAGCATCGGCCTATTTTATGAAATCTCCACCAGTTCAAATGCGAGACGAGGAAGCACGAGAAAGAGTGGAATCATATATCGTGGAAGCGCGAAAGGATGATACTCTTCCGAAGATCAAGCAGTCGTAGCCAAAGCGATTTGAATTAGGAAGGCTCAGTACTTGACTTCATTGAGCGATAACGACCCCTTGAATATAGCAATCGTATCACCCTATGATTTTGCGTACCCAGGCGGCGTTACTAATCACGTTTCTAACCTCGCAGAAAAACTTATATCGCGTGGGCATTCGGTAAAAATAGCGGCTCCTTACTCTCTCGATCATAAATCATCAACTAACCCAATCTTCAACCCAATTGGAAAACCTATTCCGGTTCCAACAGCAGGGTCAGTAGCAAGAATCACTTTATCAGTCACACTTGGCAAATACGTTGTTCCTTTTTTACAAGAGAATCAATTTGATATTGTTCATATACACGAACCTGTTTCACCAACCCTTCCTTTGACTTTCCTAAGGCTTGTCCAAAATTCAGCTTTAGTAGGCACTTTTCATGCTTACGCTAAACGTAGGCGAGGACTTAGTATATCCAGGTACATTTTACGAAGATGGGCAAAAAGGCTGGACCAAAGAATCGCGGTTTCAGCAGCTGCCAACGAATATATTCAAAGGTATTTTCCAGGTGACTACGATATTATTCCTAACGGTGTAGACGTCAAGTATTTCTCAAAAAAATCAACGTTCCCTAAAGAATTCAATGACGGAAAACTTAATATACTTTTTCAAGGCAGAATGGAAAAACGCAAAGGGTTTCCTCATCTGTTAAAAGCATACAGCCACGTTAAATGGGAATATCCAAATTGCCGTCTTTTAGTAGTTGGACCTGGAAACATAGACCGAGAAAGTGCTCGCGTGATCTCTGAAAGAGGATTGAAGGACGTACATTTCGTTGGCTTTGTCTCAGATGAAGAATTACCTAAGTACTACCAAATGGCGGACATTTATTGCAGCCCAGCAACGGGAGATGAAAGCCAAGGGATAGTTTTACTACAATCCATGGCAGCAGGAACTCCCATCATCGCATCGTCGATACCTGGATACCGAACAGTTATTAAAGATGATCATGATGGTCTCTTAATCGATCCTTGGGATGAATTAACGTTTTCCCACCAGCTACTCATGCTACTAAAAAATAAGGAACTAAGACAAAGGTTATCCAATAAAGCAAAAGAAACTGTCAGAAAATACGACTGGAACGTGGTTACTGACCAAATAGAGGAAAAATATAGAGCTGCTCTAAAATCCAAGAAAATCAAAGAAGGTTAAACCAGGGTATAAAATTGTCTCCATTAACTGAATTTCATTAATAATATTAAGTTTCTCAAAAAGACACCATAACTTGTAAAGTTCAGGCATAACATGCTAGAATCTGGCCCGCTTGGTTCATTCCAAAGAACAAAATATGCAAATCATTATAAAAGATTTCCAATGATTGATTAATAAGAATACAATGGGATGATTAATGGGGGGTAGATCCAATAGTTTCAATATAGCAAATAAGTTATATGGATTTTATGGGAGTAAATCATCAGCATGGGGAAAATAAAATAATGGTTCAGTTACCACCAATTAGAACTATTATGTTCATACCAGGAAATAACCAACAGTTCATAGATAATGCTCCTGGAATTGGGGCAGATGCTATATGCCTGGACCTAGAAGATTCGATAGCGCCTGAAGATAAACTTAAAGCGCGCGCGATGGTAAAAGCCGCCATTCCCAAAATAGCAGATAGGGAAAAATACATCCTCTTCTGCAGAGTAAACGGTTATGATACCAATCTTTTAGAAGAGGATCTTTTGGCAGTATGCAACGAAGATCTAGATGTAATAAGCCTTCCTAAAGGAAATGGACCTGGAATAATACGCAGGGTAGACCATTATCTTACGTTAATAGAAAAACAAAAAGGGCTTACCCCAGGACGAATTCAAATAGCGCCCTGGATTGAATCAGCTGAAGGGGTCCTGAATGCTCTCGAAATGTGTCAAGCTAGCACCAGAATAACAATGGCATCTTTTGGCAGCGAAGATTTCACCCATGATATGGGCATACCAAGAACAACGTCTTCAAAGGAAGTCGAGTGGGCCAATTACCGTGTAGCAACTTCTTGTATAGCTGCGGGAGTTATTCCCATTGCGGGGCCTGAAATGAATTATAAGAACGAAAATAAATTAAGAGAAAGTACCGATTTTTCAAAAAGTATTGGATATAAAGGACGATACTGTATCCACCCTTCACAGGTACCTGTCGTAAACGCTCTATTTCAACCAACTGAGGTCGAAATACAAGAAGCTAGAGAGATCATCAGGACGTATGAAAATGCGGAAAAAATAGGCCTCGGGGCAACTGGCCTAGATGGAATGGTGGTCGACAGGCCAGTATATGTAAGAGCTCTAGCAGTTATAGCAAACATAGAAAAAGAATAAATTTAAGGAGATAGCTTAATATGTTCATAATTGGAGAAGATAGACGGTTAATTGTTCCTCGAACTGAATTAACTTATCCAGGGCACAATGAAAGAATGCACGAGAATGCAGCCACCGCTCCCGTAGACCATGTAATGGCAGATCTAGAAGATGCATGTCCATATGAATTCAAAGGTGAGAAATCCAGAAATACGATTATCGACGCTTTCAATCAGTTGGATTATGGAGATAAAGTAGTAACATTCAGACCAAATAATATCCACTCAACATTTTTTCTAGGAGATGTAGAATCATTAATGCGAAGCGCTGTGGATAAATTTCACGGGATTATTCTCCCTAAAGTGACTGGCCCCGAAGATATCATATATGTTTCGCGCCTCCTCGATTCTTTGGAACTGGAAGCGGGTTGGAATCACCGAGTTCAGATAGAAGCCTTAATAGAAACTCCGGAGGCAATGGTTAGAGTCCATGAGATCGCCACAGCATCGCCAAGGATGGCAGGGTTAATTTTTGGCATCGCCGATTTTGCAGCTGTTATGGGTATCGTTGAGGTTATAGACAATCAAAATATCAATTTCCATGCCGCAAAACAAACTATGGCGGTTGCTGCGAAGGCCGCTGGCCTGCACGCAATTGATAATGTCTTTTTTAATTTGGTCCGGAGAGACACGTCTGAAGAGGATAAGGAAGTGATCGAAGAGTCTCTATATAAAAAAAATGTTGGAGCAGCAAATCTGGGAATGGATGGTACTTGGGTCATACACCCGCAACAAGCTGAAATGGCAAATAAAGCTTATACTCCTTCGGATGAACTCACCGAATATTCAAAAGGCTTAATCGAGTACTATCATAAACAAGGAGGTGGTGCTTTCGTTTATCCGGAAACAGGTGAATTTGTTGACGAAGCAACTGCCAAAGGGTACTTAGTCTTACTAGCTAAAGCAGGTCAAGCAGGTAAGCTTGATACTGAGTGGTTAGTTAATCAAGCAAAAAGACATGCAGAAGTCACAGGCTATGATGTCCTTCATCAAGCTGGACGAAGTCTAGGAGCTTAATAATGCCAGATCCAATAATAGAACCGCAGGATGAAATATCCGCAGAGGTTAGGAGATGGGTGGATCAAGAAGTGATTCCGGTAGTGGATGATCTAGAACATAACAACATCTTCCCCGACAAGTTGGTCGAAGGCATGAAGAATTTAGGTTTATTTGAATTAATGATCCCCCAAGACCAAGGAGGAATCGGGGCAAGCTACGTCACCTACTCTGGAGTAGTAGAAGAACTAGCAAGAGGATGGATGAGTTTAGGCGGCATACTAAATACTCACGTTATAGTGACTCACTTGGTAACCGAATTTGGGACAGAAAAACAAAAAAGTAAATACCTACCCCAAATGAGCAACGCCTCAAGAAGAGGCGCTCTTACTATAACTGAGCCTAACGCCGGATCTGACGTTCAGGCTATAGAAACGGTAGCCTCTCTTGAAGATGATCATTACGTTGTGAACGGATCGAAGTTATTTGTGAGTAATGGGCGACGCGGAGGCATCTTTGCTATGGCCGTTAAGACAGATCCAAATACACAACCAAGGTATAAGGGCATCTCATGTATGCTCGTGGAACCTGAGTTTGACGGCTTCAATGTGACAAGAGACATAGAAAAATTAGGTTATAAAGGAATAGAGGCCGCTGAATTATCTATAGATAATATGAGAGTCCCGCAAGATAATCTTCTTGGTGGGGTAGAAGGTCAAGGATTTTTTCAAGTGTTGAGCGGTGTCGAGGTAGGACGAGTAAACACAGCAGCACGTGCCGTAGGAGTGGCAAGAGCAGCGTTCGAAGCATCCATAAAATATGCACAACAGAGAAAAGCTTTTGGGAAACAGATCGGAGATCATCAAGCAATTCAGCTCAAACTAGCCGATATGTATACTAATATCACGGCGGCTCGCCTTTTGGCTCGCTGGGCCGCAGGAGTCAAAGATCAGGGGGGGCGTGCAGATACAGAAGTTGGCATGGCAAAACTGTTCGCAACGGAAGTCGCTACAGAAGTGACGCTGGAATCGATGCGCATCCATGGAGGAATCGGCTATACAAAAGAGTTACCCGTTGAAAGATACTTTAGAGATGCACCAGGAATGATGATCTATGAAGGCACCAATGAAATACAACGAACTATAATAGCCAAGAATCTATTACAAAGGTATGCTCTTGATTAACTGAGATTACGAAAGGATTTATCAATGGAATTTGGTCGTTACTTCGAACAGTTTAAAAAAGGTGATATATATAAACATTGGCCCGGTAGAACCATAACAGAATCGGACGACATATTATTTTGCATGTTAACAATGAATCACCACCCTCTTCACATAGATCGAAATTATGCAGAAGGAACACAATTTAAACAAAATGTAGTTGTTGGAAATCTTGTCATGGATATCGCATTTGGGATGAGTGTTGAAGATGTTTCAGGAAAAGCCATAGCCAACCTCAGCATCGATGAAGTTAAATTTCATAAACCCACTTTCCATGGTGACACTATATATGCAGAAACTGAGGTACTCTCTGTTCAGGAAACTAGTAAGCCGGACCGAGGCGTGGTGACAGTTGAAACAAGAGCTACAAATCAGCGAGATGAAATGGTGATGTCTTTTAAAAGGAGCGTTTTGGTTCCCAGAGAAAACCAAGCATCTTGAGGATCCGCTATGAACAATAAGTACGCAAATAAGGAACAGAAAATCTTGGAGCAGTTAGAAGGCTGGCGTGAACGGAATTCGGAAAGAAAAGAGCGCCAAGATCAATTTAACACAAGTTCAATCGATGAAATACCAAGTATCGGCGCACCTATTGACACAAATGAAGAGTCTTATTTGAATAATATTGGGTTCCCTGGAGAGTACCCTTTCACTAGAGGTGTACAACCCACGATGTACAGGGGCCGGCTATGGTCCATGAGACAATATGCAGGTTTTGGGACCCCTGAAGAAACAAACAATAAATTTCGCTATCTTTTAAGCCAAGGTCAAACAGGTTTATCTGTCGCATTTGATTTACCTACTCAATTAGGTTACAACTCAGACGATCCAGAATCGATCGGTGAAGTTGGGAAAGTCGGAGTTGCGATAGATTCCTTGAGGGACATGGAAGTAGCGTTTGAGGGAATCCCTTTGGATAAAGTCAGCACTTCAATGACAATCAATGCTCCAGCCGCGGTTCTCGTAGCTATGTACGTTGCAGTTGCCGAAAAACAAGGTGTTTCTTCAGAGCAATTGACGGGCACCGCTCAAAATGACGTACTGAAAGAGTATGTTGCAAGAGGGACATATATATTCCCTCCAGAGCCATCTATACGGCTTGCTGCTGACCTTGTAGCGTACTGTGCCGAAAAAATGCCTCGATTCAATAGTATCTCTATAAGCGGCTACCACCTGAGAGATGCTGGAAGTACCGCAGCTCAGGAAATAGCTTTCACATTCGCCAATGCCATAGCTTACGGTGAAGCATTTACCAAACGAGGAGTCCACCCGGATGTATGGGGACAAAGAGTTTCGTGGATATTTAATACACATAATAACTTCTTAGAAGAGATCGCTAAATATAGAGCATTACGCAGGATGTGGGCTCGAATAATGAAGGAACATTTCGGTGCAGAGAATGCCCGAGCTTTGATGCTACGGACCCATTCTCAAACTGGTGGCTCGACCCTGACCGCTCAACAGCCTCTGAACAACATTGTGAGGGCAGCGTATCAAGCGTTAGCTGCAGTTTTGGGAGGAGTTCAAAGCCTAGCTTTATCAACTTTCGATGAAGCCCTATCATTACCAACAGATGAGGCGCAAAGGATAGCATTACGAACCCAGCAAATAATCGCTCATGAAACTGGAATTGCCGATGCGATAGATCCACTAGCAGGATCATATCATGTAGAATGGCTTACGGATAAATTAGAAGAAAAAGCCTTGGCTTACATGAGAGAAATAGAACAATTAGGGGGAGCGGTTGCTGCCATAGAAGCCGGAGTGATCCAAAGGGAGATAGCAAAAGCTTCTTACGAATCCCAATTAGCGGTCGAAGAGAAGAAGGAGTTAGTTGTTGGTGTTAACTCATTCAAAGATGGTAATGAGGATCCATCACCCGCCATATTTCGGGTGAATCGTAATTCAGTAGATCAACAGAAGATTTCACTAGAAAAAATTAGGAAAGAGCGTGACAATAGTAAAGTAGAAAAAGTTTTGGCAGAATTAAAATCTAAGGCATCTGGATCAGATGATTTGATGTCACCTATATTAGATGCAGTTAGATCGTACGCGACTGTCGGAGAGATATGTGATGCCTTGCGCTCTGAGTTCGGCTCTTACTCACCGCCAGTGGAAATTTAATGATGGGAAAAAAATAAGAAAATAAAATAATGGAGGGGGAAAAATGGCAGGTTTATTAGATGGGAAAATAACATTGGTCACGGGAGGATCAAGGGGCATAGGAAGAGCTACCAGCATTGAACTAGCTGCGCATGGCGCAACAGTAGCCGTAAATTATAATTCCAATAAGGAAGCGGCAGATGACGTAGTATCAACAATTGAAAAAGCTGGTGGTAAAGCAGCCGCATACCAAGCAGATATCTCCAACAGAGACCAAGTAAACGCTATGGTAGATCAAGTCGTAGCGGACCATGGACCTATAACAATATTAATAAATAATGCAGGTGCAACTGCAGACCGAACACTCCGAAACATGAGTGATGAACAATGGGATTCAGTTATTGAAGTTAACTTAACTGGAACTTTTAACGTTACCAAAAAAATATGGAACCTTATGGGAGAAGCTGGTGGCGGACACATTGTAAATATTAGCTCGATTGTCGGAGAAGCTGGTCGTCTTGGACTAATAAACTACGCTACTGCGAAAGCTGGACTTTTGGGGTTCACAAAAACAGCGGCAAGAGAAGGCGCTCGAACAAATATCCATGTTAATGCAATAGCTCCAGGATTTATTGAAACAGATATGATTTCTGGTCTTTCGCCTGAAATGAAAGAAGGCCTTGCAAAAGAAGCGGTTTTGGGAAGACTTGGAGAAACCGAAGAGATCGCAAAAGTAATAAGATTCATAGTTTCAGAGTCAACGTACATGACAGGAGCAACAATAGACGTTAACGGTGGAATGTATATCCGTTAATTAGTCCAAATGAACGTAAATAGTGAATTATAGAAATTTATTTATAAGGAGAAAAAAATGGGTGATGCAGTAATAGTAAGTGCAGTTAGAACGGCGGTTGGAACAATGGGTGGTGGTTTATCAACCGTTACTGCACCAAATCTTGGTGCAGTAACAATCAAAGAAGCGATCTCGCGATCAGGGATTGAAGGTGATCTATTACCTGATGAAGTGCTGATGGGCAATGTTATACAAGCAGGTATTGGGCAAAACCCCGCAAGACAAGCTTCGATTCAATCAGGATTATCCGTTTCCGTTCCAGCAACTACGATAAACAAAGTTTGCGGTTCTGGTATAAAAACAATAGTGATGGCGGCACAAGCTATCAAAGCCGGTGACGCAGATTATATGATCGCAGGCGGTATGGAAAGTATGAGCCTTGGACCGTACATCTTACAGAACGGAAGATATGGTTACCGATTAGGTAACTCTGAACTGATCGACTCGACTGTACACGATGGCTTGTGGTGTGCAATGGAGGATTGCCATATGGGTATCACCGCAGAGAACGTATCAGCTGAATATGGAGTTTCCAGAGAAGATCAAGATGAATTTGCTGGAGAATCCCAGCGTAGAGCTGCTGCTGCTATGGATGCAGGGCGATTCAAAGATGAAATCGTTGGTGTCGAAGTACCTCAAAGAAGAGGTGACCCCACCATAATAGACACTGATGAGCACCCTCGGCCAACATCAACAAAAGAAGCGTTGGGCAAACTTAGACCGGCCTTCACACCTGATGGAAGTGTGACTGCAGGTAATGCCTCAGGAATCAATGATGGAAGTGCGGCTACTGTGGTTGTATCGGAAGAATTCGCAAAAGAGCATGGACTTAAACCTTTGGCCTATATTAGAGGTTACGCTTCTGCGGGAGTAGAGCCACGAATAATGGGAATAGGGCCAGTAACAGCTATGCAAAAGGCAGCACGCAATGCTGGAATGAGTATATCCGACATGGATCTAATAGAGTTGAATGAAGCCTTCGCAGCACAATCAGTAGCGGTTGTAAGAGAGTTAGAGTTAGACCAAGATATTGTGAATGTAAACGGAGGCGCTATAGCAATAGGACATCCTATCGGAGCTTCCGGTACCAGAATATTTGTGACTCTCCTACATGAAATGCAAAAAAGAGATTCCCAATTCGGAATGGCTTCTTTGTGCATTGGCGGAGGGCAAGGAATCGCAATTATCGTGGAAGGCGCTTGAATCAAGTAATTCGTGAGAATAGAAAAAAACGCCATTAAGGTATTGCATACCTATATCAAATAATACTAAAATGTCTGTACTTAGCACTCTAGGTGCTAGAGTGCTAAATTCTTTAGGAGGAATATATGTCGATTTCGTTTGAACCACTAGGAGATAGGGTAATAGTCAGGCCGAAAGGTCAAGAGGAAGTTTCAAAGGGGGGGCTTGTGCTACCAGATAGCGCAAAAGAGCGTCCTCAAGAAGGGGAAGTCATAGCAGCGGGGCCTGGAAGAGTAACTGATGATGGCACTCGCTTGCCTATGGATCTGAAAATTGGTGATACAGTAATCTATGCACAATATTCAGGTACTGAAATAAAAGATGATAATGATGAAGATCTATTAGTTTTGCGTGAGTCGGACGTATTAGCAAAGATAGGTTAGAAATATAGAATATTATTTGGCCAACCATAATAAGGGGACCAAATAATTGATTTTTAAAGAAATAATAGAAAAAAATACTTAAGGAGGCAGTTCCAAAATGGCAAAACAATTACTGTTCGGTGAAGAGGCACGTAAGTCATTACGAGCTGGTGTTGACGCAGTCGCCGACGCTGTAAAAATAACTTTAGGACCAAAAGGTAGAAATGTTGTTCTCGACAAAAAATTTGGCCCACCTACTGTAAGTAGCGACGGTGTATCAATTGCTAAAGAGATTGATGTAAGCGATCCGTTCGAAAATATGGGAGCCCAACTGGTTAAAGAGGCAGCATCTAAAACTAACGATATTGCTGGGGACGGGACAACTACTGCAACGGTTTTAGCACAGGCAATAATTCATGAAGGTATGAAAAACGTCGCTGCAGGTGCGAATCCTATGGATTTACAAAGAGGGATTAACACAGCAGCAAGAGCGGCAGTAGAAGGCCTTAAAAAAATGGCAATAAGCGTCTCTGGGAGAGAACAAATTGCTCAAGTAGCCGCAATCTCCGCCTCAGATGGTGAGATTGGTGGGCTAATAGCAGAGGTTATGGAAAAAGTTGGGAAAGACGGCGTTATTACAGTTGAAGAATCAAGAGGCATACAATATGAGACAGAATACGTAGAAGGTATGCAGTTTGATCGTGGCTATATTTCTCCGTATTTTGTAACAAATTCTGAAAGAATGGAAGCTGCTTTAGATGACCCTGTATTCATAATAACTGATAAGAAAATATCAGCTGTTGCAGAGGTTCTTCCTGCTTTAGAAAAAGCACTTCAAATAAACAAGAACGTAGTCATAATTGCTGAAGATATCGAAGGGGAAGCTCTTGCAACTTTAGTAGTTAATAAAATGAGAGGTACTGTTAACGCAATTGCAGTCAAAGCCCCTGGATTTGGAGATCGTAGAAAAGCGATGCTCGAAGATATGGCAATCCTGACAGGTGGTTCTGTAATTAGCGAAGAGGTTGGGAAAAAATTAGATACAGCTGAACCATCAGATTTCGGTCACGCAAGAAGACTAGTCGCTGGAAAAGACGATACAACTATTATTGAAGGCAGAGGAACCGAAGAAGCTATTCAAGATAGAATAAGTCAATTGAAAGCTCAGATGGCGGACACTACTTCGGACTATGACCGTGAAAAATTACAAGAGAGAATTGGGAAACTTGCTGGCGGCGTTGCTGTTATTAGAGTTGGCGCTGCAACAGAAGTAGAATTAAAGAACAAAAAAATGCGGGTTGAGGATGCCCTATCAGCAACCAGAGCAGCGGTAGAAGAAGGTATCGTTTCTGGAGGCGGGATATCGCTACTAGCAGCAGCAGCTGAACTAGATTCCCTTCAAACTGACTCTGAAGAAGAGCAAACCGGAGTTACCATTGTTAAGAGGGCTCTAGAAGAGCCTCTAAGAACAATCGCTGAAAACGCCGGAAAAGAAGGTTCGGTAGTAGTTGACGCCGTAAGGCGATTAAAGCCTGGTGAAGGATACGATGGAGCTACCGATACATATGGTAATCTTGTAGAAAAAGGTATCATAGATCCAGTAAAGGTAACCCGAACAGCCGTAGAAAATTCCGCTTCTATAGCGGCAATGGTTTTAACAACTGAAACATTAGTAACTGACATACCGGAAGAGAACCCAACAATGGCGATGCCTGGTGGCGCGCCGCCAATGGATTACTAATCCGTTCAGGTTGAATTAAAAAGAGCGTCTTCTTTATGAGGACGCTCTTTTTTTATTCCTCAGTAATAGCATATGGCATCCTTAAATTTGGTACGGCGTCCATATCCATTTCATGTCTAACTCCCATATCCCATAAAAAGCGAGCACGTGCTCCAATCATAGCTGCATTATCTGTGCACAGTGCAGGTTTTGGACACCAAAGAGGTAAATCTGAGAGCTCCAATACTTTTGATCGCAAAGCCTGGTTAGCAGCAACCCCACCGGAAAGAATAACTGATTTCGCGCCAAATACACGTGATGCTTCTACTAGGCGTTCAGCTAACGCATCAACTGATATTTTCTGAAAACCAGCAGCTATATTTTTTCGAGTAATATCATCTAATGGAGATTCCTTTTCAATCCCTTGAACAAACCTAAGAACCGCTGTTTTTATGCCACTAAAACTAAAATCCCAAGAATCTCTAATGGCAGGTTTTGGAAATAAAACTGGCTCATTAGCTTCACGAGCTAACCGCTCTATTTCGGGCCCACCAGGATATTTCAAACCTAGAATTCTTGCCACTTTATCAAAAGCTTCTCCAGCTGCATCATCACGGGTTTGGCCAATAATTTTATAACGTTCGTGGCTTTCAATATAAACCAGATCCGTATGGCCTCCTGAAACTACCAATGCCACCGCAGGAAGAATCGGGTCACCTCTAGTTTCCCCATCCCATTGACCATCTGCTATCCAGTTAGCATAAATATGACCCTCCAAATGATGGACACCAATCATTGGCAAATCCCAGGATAATGATAGAGCCTTAGCAAAATTCACTCCTACTAATAATGATCCAGCCAACCCCGGGCCGTACGTAACTGCTATAGCATCAATATTGTTTTGAGGAGCAATATTCTCTATATAATCTTTAAGTAATTTGGGGAAAGTAAGAAGGTGTTGCCTGGAAGCTATCTCAGGCACAATACCACCAAACCTAGAATGTATATCAGCTTGAGAAGCAAGGGAATTAAATACTATTTTACGACCATCCTCTATGACGGCAAGGCCACTTTCATCACAGGAAGACTCAATAGATAAAATCTTCAACAGAACTATACTCCACCATTATCTTCTTTAAAGGCAAGTAAAAGCGCGAACTCTGATTCATCGTTTATCAATCTGTATAAGTTTCTTGAAACAAGCTCTGCACCTCTACCAAACAGGCTGCTAAGCTCTTCTAAGTTAATAAGAGATTTTAAACCCATCCATGAGATAAGAAGTGAGTCATCGTCACTAAAATCTTGGTAGGCAAGATGCACAACAAAATCACCAGTCTCACCCAAAGCAACTCCTTTGCCTAAGGTATCACGAGAGGCAGATGGAATATCATGTATTCTTCCTTGATTATACAAATTAATTAAACTAGGTCCAGCAGTGGCCAAATAAAAAGAGTTTTCTTGAAATGCTACTAATGTTAAGCTCGCTGTCCATCCGCGAGCAGCATATGCAGATAGATTATTATGGCTGGACTCTACCATCTGTTGCAAATATCCAGTTACGCTTAAAATAGGATCATTTTTTATAGATGTCTCTACACCTTCCCAAACAACCTCGGAAATATCTTGCGCAGGTCCAGAAAGCACCTCGACAATACCATAAAGTTTTCCGATTCCTGCTTTATTCACATCCCAAGCTCTTATAAATGGCTTCAAAGGATCGGCTTCGCCAGCATGAACGCTAAAACTTATTACTGAGTAATCCATAACTCCTCTATTATACGCTAAACCACATAAAGACAAACAAAATTTGGACAGCTGGCATGACTGCATTAGAATATGCTTAAGGAGTTTAATAAAAATACAATCAAATACAGCATAAACCGTTGAAACAACCACTAGGATAATTTAATGCAAGAAATTCAACCAATAAACATAATTTTATTGATAGTATTTATACTATCGTCAGCGTTTTTCTCTGGAACAGAAGCAGCTTTTTTAAGTTCACAACGCCACCGTCTCAGACAATTATCAAACAACGGATCTAAAGGAGCAATGTTAGCAGAAAAATTACTAGACCAACCAGAGAGATTTCTCTCTACTGTTCTGGTCGGTAATAACCTGTTCAATACAGCCGCTGCTGCCCTCACAACTGCTGTTGCAGCGTCGATAATTGGGACCCAAAATGCGGTAATATTCGGGACCATTGTGACTACAATAATTCTTCTACTTGTTGGTGAAATAACACCAAAAACCATAGGGGCTAGGCACTCAGAAAAACTTCTTACAATCGTTGCGCGACCATTTCGGGTGATCACAATACTTCTAACACCAGTATCCCTGGCATTTACATGGTTTTCAGAACTTTTAATTTCAATAAGCGGTGGGAAAAAACAAACTGTTTCTGGCACAGAAGAACTTAAATCTCTTGTAACAGTTGGAGTAGAAGAAGGAACTGTAGAAGAACAAGAGGCGGAGTTAGTACGAAAAGCATTCTTGTTTGGTGATCGCGTGGTTAGAGAAATAATGACCCCTAGAAATGAAATAGTCTGGGTGAAATCAGGAACGAATTTTCAAGAATTTTTGGATATTTATGCTAATAATTCTTATTCCCACTTTCCTATTCAAGGTCAAAATGAAGATGAAATAATAGGTGTTTTACGAATTAAGGATGTAATGAGAAACCAATCTGAAGGTAAATTAGACCCTACAAGCTCTGTAACAGAAGCAAATCGTGTAGCATATTTTGTCCCGGAAACAAAGAAAATAGACGAATTGCTTGAAGAGTTGCGCACACGTAGACATCGACTAGCGCTGGTAATAGATGAATTTGGAGATGTATCAGGTTTAGTTACCTTAAGCAGAGTGGTAGAGGAATTAGTTGGAAGAGTAGAAGAACCAGGAGAACCCAGCCCCTACTTAGCTGTAGATGAAAGAACCGTTGTAGTAGATGGGTCGCTACATATCGGAGAACTCGGAGAACGATTGAATATCGCTCTCCCTGAAGGTGATGGGCAGTATGAAACTGTAGCTGGTTTCTTATTAACTCAATTTGAACATATTCCCACCGAAGGCGAACTGATAATACACGATCAATATAGGCTAACCGTTAAAACTATGAATGGACCCAGGATAGACGAAGTACTAATTCAAAGTGAGTATTCCGTTTAACCCATTGGTTTGGAGCCAAAATTGAAAATATACCTAGTGCGACATGGAGAAACTGATTGGAACCTGTCGGGTAAAGCTCAGGGGCAATCAGACATTCCTTTGAATTCAACGGGAGAAACTCAAGCCCTCTCAATCAGCAAATACTTCTCGCCTATAGATATAGAATCAATTTATTCCAGCAGTGTTCAGCGCGCCCTAAAAACTGCTTCAATATTATCTATAAATCATGATACAGATCCGATAATTAACGACAATTTCTTGGAAATAGATTTTGGTTCCTTAGATGGGGAACCCTTAAACGAAATGAGGTCCAAATTCCCACTATTTTTTAAAAAATGGACTTCTGACCCAACAACTGCGGTTTTCCCAGATAGTAAAGAAACTCTAGGAATACTACAGTCAAGAACATGGAAAGGCATAACAGAGTTAGTCGAGGCACACGATGAAAACGATAACATAGTAGTTGTTTCACACGCTTTTGCAATTTACTCGATACTATGTCGAGCTTTAGATATGCCACTCAAAAACTATGGTCGTCTTAGATTAATGCCTGGAACAATTAGTGTTCTCGAAGCGAAAAAAACCCCAGGCGAAAATTTTATCGATACAAAATGGACATTAACAAAATTGAACTTCAATCCTTCTCAAGGGGAATCTGATGATCGATAAGAAGAACGCTGTAGAGCAAAAAATCAAGGATGCTTTAACTAAAACTGGTTTTAATTTTAAAAATTCCATCTTAACCCTTGGGGTTTCAGGAGGGCCAGACTCCACAGCTCTGTTAGCTTCACTTGCAAATCTTAAAAATGAATTTGGGTTTTCTTTAAGGGTTATTTATATAGACCACGGATTAAGAAAAGAAGCAGCTGAGGAAAAAGATTTTGTTAGAACCTTGAGCGATAACTTTGAAGCGGATTTTGAGTCAATTAGAGTAGATACTTTGGGCCATCAGAAAAAACATAAATTATCACAGGAAGAATCAGCAAGACAATTAAGGTACAAAGCGCTTGGGAAAATCGCTAAAGAAGTAAACTCTCTTTATATATTAGTAGGTCACACGAGAGACGATCAAATAGAAACTATATTAATGAACTTGATGAGAGGAACAGGACTAGAAGGCCTAAAAGGGATGGACAGTGTATCTAAAGTTCCATCGCTCTTAGGTTTTGATACTAGCAATGAAATCTCAATAATCCGACCAATGCTTAACATCGCCAAAACCGAAATTATTCTATACCTTAGCGAGCGTAATTTAACTTCTATGGTAGACCAAAGTAATTCTTCCCCCGAATATTCCAGGAATCGAGTGAGGAACGAACTGATCCCTGTAATGGAAAACATTCGAAATGGAAGCAAGGATTCAATTTTACGAACGTCTAAATCGGTACACCTTTTAAGCAATTATATGGATCAAACAGCGTCCAAATTATTAGGCGACTGTTTACGTGATACCACCGACAATAGTATGTATATTGATAGAGAATTATTCTCGTCGTACCATCCTAGTGTTCAAATACAGATATTTCGGTTAGTTATTAATACCATTCTGAAATCAACCGCAGGCATTCTGGCCGTACATTGGGAATCCATGCAACAATTAGCTTTGGATGGTTCGACTGGCAGTTACCTAAAATTACCCAATAATATCCATTTAAACATCACAAAAAATGACCTTGTTTTATCGCTGGGACCTTGGCCTTGCCCTCTACCAAACATTGCAGAAACAATTATAGAGAAAAATGGCATCACTACCGCCGGAGAATGGTTATTTGAAACCACCGAGGAAAAAGGTTCACTCCATATAAAAGCCAAAGAATCTAAATCTGGACGTACCAGAGATATCACACAACTGAGCGGTCCACTCAATGCAAATTTAAAGTTAACTGATGCTACTCTTGCAGTTAGAAAAAGGGAAGTAGGAGATAAAATAAAAATCAAAACTGGACATAAAAAAATAAAAGGCCTACTGAACGAAGCAAAAATACCTTCTAATTGGCGCGACAATATCCCGATTATATACGAAAAAGAAACTGGAAAAATTGTTTGGGTCGTTGGTGTCCGGCAGGTATGAATTAAGCGAATTAGCTTCGCCAACATAAATAAAGTATGATGCTCATATGAGTAACCAAAAAAACAACACGAAGAGAAGCGTATTAAACATCATAAAACCAAGTTTTTGGGAAAAATTTAGGGTTCCTGAAAGTACTCAGCAGCAAGATGTATCGATAAATCAAAAAACATCGGGAGAAAAAAGGAAGCGGAAGAAAATTAAGGAGAATAATCGCCCTATGTCAGTATGGCAAATATTTAGTGCTGGGGTCATGATTTTCCTGGGTTTAGCTTTGGTTTTGAGTACGATACTCCCATATCTAGGTTAGTGCTAACCCTGTGATTTAATGCCTGAAGTGACGTACTCCGGTCAAAACCATTGACGCCTGCTTGTCGTTTGCTGCTTTTATAACTTCTTCATCCCTAACAGATCCTCCTGGCTGAACAATGGATTTAATCCCTGCATCTAAAGCAAGCTCTAATCCATCAGCAAACGGGAAAAAAGCATCCGATGCTAAAACAGCTCCTTTCACCGCTTCCGATCCTGCTTTGTTAATCGCTAATTCAACACTGACTAGCCTATTAGGTTGGCCAGCACCCATACCTTTAATCGACTGGTCTTTTACAACAATGATAGCGTTAGATTTTACATGCCTGATTGCTTTCCAAGCGAACTTTAGGTCTTCGAGTTCTTTTTCAGTCGGCTGCTTTTCTGTAACAATCCTCCAATCACCATCATTCAAAGAATCCGAGGTTTGAATCAAAAAAGCTCCTCTAATACTCCTGATATCGAGTGCAGTAGTTTGAGGTGTAGATGGTCCCATTTCTAATAGGCGCAAATTCTTTTTCTTTTTCAAGATATCAAGTGCCTCTGTATCAAATTCCGATGCGAGAACTATTTCGTAAAAACTCTCGGAAATTTTTTCGGCGGTTTCTCTATCTATTGGTCTATTGGATGCAATAATTCCTCCAAAAGCAGAGATTGGATCTCCGTCTAGAGCGGCTTCAAATGCATCAACAAGTTTGTCCCTCGAGGAAAGACCACACGGATTACCGTGTTTTATTATTGCTATGGTCGGCTGTTCAGGAAAATCAGATACCACATTCCAAGCTGCGTCAGAATCAAGAATATTATTGAAAGATAATTCTACGCCATTCAGTTGGTTGGCATTAATAATTCCTTGTGGTTTAGACCCTATTGCAAGAGGCTCATATAGTGCTGCATTTTGATGAGGGTTTTCACCGTACCTCAAATCGTTCTTTTTTGTTACAGGAATAACCATTTGGTCAGACAAGTCATTCTCAATATCTATAAGTCCTGCAGAACCCATGTCAATACTCAAATACTTAGAGATAGCCGCGTCATATAAGGAAACATGCTGAAAAGCTTTTCTTGCTAAAAGGCGCCTTTCTGCTAACGGAACAATCCCTTGCCTTAAATTATTGATAACTTCACCATAATCATCAGGGTCAACTACTACCAACACTGATGGAAAATTTTTTGCAGCGGCTCTTAATAAAGTTACTCCCCCAATGTCTATCTGCTCGAGTGCTTCATTAATTTTTAGCTCTTGATTAGTCACAGATTGCACAAATGGGTACAAATTAACTACTACTAGATCGATAGTTTGAATACCGTGTGCTTCAAGGTCAGCCGTGTCATCAGGGTTGCCTCTCCGAGCTAATAACCCGCCGTATACAAACGGATGCAAAGTCTTAACTCTTCCATCTAGTATTTCAGGGAAACCTGTTAAGTCTTCTACTGCCCCGATTTCTCGATTAGGCGTGCTCAAGAATTCCTTGGTACCACCAGTCGAGAAAATTTCCCAGCCTAAATCAAGAAGATTATCGGCCAATACATCAACGTTGGATTTGTCAGAAACACTGATTAACGCTCTTAATGTCATAGAATCATCTCCTACAAAAAATCTATACGTGATTCATTAGGTTCTCTATTAGCTATTTCTCCCATCACAAAGGATCCATCTAGAGATGACTTTACTAATTTTAAATCTTCAGGTCGAACAATGCCTACCAACCCTACACCCATATTGAATACTCTGTACATTTCATTCCAATCCACATTACCGTGCCGTTGTATGATGTTAAATAATGCGGGAACTTTCCAACTATCTTTACGTACAATACATTTTAGATGTTCAGGGATAATTCTTGGTAAATTTTCCACTATCCCGCCTCCCGTAATATGTGCCATACCTTTTAATAATTGTTGAATAGGTTTTAACGCCGAATAATAAGACACATGTTGAGCCATTAATGCTTCTCCTAGGGTGGTACCCAAATCACTATATTTAACGTCCAGAGGTTTGACATTATCATCTAAACCAAAAATATGACGTACTAAAGAAAAGCCATTAGTATGCAAGCCAGACGATGGGAAACCTACCAGAACATCTCCTGCAGCTATAGATGATCCATCAATAAGATTTTCTTTTTCAACCGCTCCCACAATAAATCCAGCGATGTCAAAATCTCCGTCCTTATACACGCCCGGCATTTCTGCAGTTTCTCCGCCTATCAGCGAACACCCTGCAATCTTTAAAGCCGCGGATAGGCCTTGGATAATCTCTGCAATCTGCTTAGGCTTGATGTTACCCGTTGCAATATAATCCAAAAAGAATAACGGGTCAGCTCCTTGAACCCATACATCATTTATCGAATGATTTGCAAGGTCGATACCAATACTAGACATTAAGTCCATTGCAACAGCTATTCGGAGTTTGGTTCCCACACCATCAGCACTGGCGACGAGGATAGGTTCACTGTAGTTACCTAAAGCAAATAACCCACCGAACCCACCTATATCGCCTAAAACATTATTTGTATAGGTATCACGAACAATAGGGCTAATTAAGCGGATAACTTCATTACCCGAATCAATATTAACTCCGGACGAAATATAGCGATCGCCATCCATCCTGAAAAACCTTTCTTAAATTAACGATCCAATATGAACTTATCTAGTTCCAATTGTACTGGGATTGGGTAGTCACCCGTAAAACATGCATCGCAATATTTGTCTGGATCCCCCCCTACTGCTTCTCTTAGCAAGGTTATATCGAGGTACTCCAAACTATCGACTCCAAGCTGAATACGTATTTCATCAACGGTACTATTCGCAGCTATTAACTCTCCACGACTAGGCATATCTATACCATAATGGCATGGGTATTTAATTGGAGGAGCACAAACTCGTAAATGAATCTCTTTAGCTCCTGCTTCTTTTAGTAAATTCACAACTTGAGGTGTAGTTGTACCTCTAACGATACTGTCATCAATAAGTACTATTTTTTTTCCTTCGATGTTTTCTTTTAAAGCAGTAAACTTCCCTTTGACAACCGCTTCTCTCAAAGCTTGTGTTGGCTCTATAAATGTTCTGCCCGAGTTTCGATTTTTTATAAGTGTTTCCTCAAACACAATACCCGATTCACGTGCATAGCCCACCGCTGCAGGTATAGCAGAGTCTGGTATCGCTGTAACTAAATCAACCTTGACTGGAGATTGTCGGAATAACGCAGCGCCCATCGATTCTCTATCTGAATATACTCTAGTACCATCCAAAATTGAGTCTGGCCTTGCAAAATAAATATTTTCGAAAATACAAAATTTTGATTTCTGTATTTTGCCAATTATCGAATGATATCCTTCATCATTAAAACGAATAATTTCTCCAGGAGCTATATCTCTCTCAAGAACAGCTCCTACATTATCAAGAGCACAAGTTTCGGACGCTACCACCCATCCTTCGTCCAAAGATCCAAAACAAAGAGGGCGAAACCCAAGAGGATCTCTAAAAGCATATATCTCTTGTTCGGTTAATAAAGTTATGCTGTATGATCCTTTTGCCCTGTTCATAAACGATTTAATTCTAGTTTCCCAACTGTCACCACTTATATTCGCTAGAAGGACTGCTGCTACTTCAGAATCGGTTGTAGTGGTGAAGGTCGCCCCCAATTCCTCTAATTCAATTCTAAGATCTAAGCTGTTAACAATATTCCCATTATGCGCTAGGTAAATATCTCCATTAGGTCCAGACGCGTGAACTGGTTGAGCATTCTCGATTGAGGAAATTCCTGTAGTAGAATATCTTGTATGGCCTATTGCCATATTACCAGGAAGATTTTGTAAATCGTTCTCATTAAATACACCGGGAACTAGGCCATTACCTCGATGTATATGCGGGACACCACCAGTCGATATAGTCGCTATACCAGCACTTTCTTGGCCTCTGTGTTGGAGAGAGAAAATTCCAAAGAATGCTACTCTTGCAGCATCACCGGTAGGTGAAAATACACCTACGACTCCACAAGCGTCATTAATTTGATTTTCCATTTGATCCTTTCAAGAATAAACCCACCCAATCAAGTATTCCAAAAAACCAAACATTCCTACGGCTAAAAGGTTATTATATACGTCAAAGGGATACAAAAGATAATAAAATAATAGGTAATTTGGGTTTGAGGAGGCTACTAATGAGTACTCAGAACGCTTCGGAGCATTTTATGGAAGTCAATGGAGTCAAACTTAGATATTTTTCTTGGGGATCTGAATCAAATCCTAAAATGATTTGTCTTCATGGGCATACAGGGCAAGCCCGCATATGGGATGAATTTGCAGAAGAAATGTCCGCAAGCTATCACGTTCTCGCATTTGATCAACGTGGTCATGGTGCAAGTTCTTATGCCGAAGATGGTTACGATAGAGATAAATTCGTTAACGACCTAGATGCCATTATTGAGACCCTTAATATTGATCGGGTAACCTTAGTAGGACTCTCAATGGGGGGTTGGCATTCCATTTTGTATACATCCGAATTTCATCCAGAAAAAGTTGAAAAAATGGTAATAGTAGACATTGGGCCAGAATCGAGCGAAGAGTTTAAAAAATCGTTCACTGAAGATGGTGTACGTGTAGAGCCAAAAATTAAATTTAGCTCTTTCGAAGAGGCATTCAATGAATCGCGCTCTAACAATCCTTGGGTTTCGGACGAGGGTTTAACTCGTGACCTCACGAATCGTTTAAACCAAAATGCAGACGGGACCTATCAATGGAAAGCAGATCCCAATCTAATAATCCCACCTTTGAAAGATGGGACAGACGAAAACCTGATAAGAAGATATTGGGAAGGTTTAGCAAAGATTGATTGCCCAATATTGGAAGTTCAAGGTATGGAAAGCACGCTATTGGACTCAGAACTCAAAGACAAAATGTTATCCACAGCAAAAAATCTGTCTTGGGTCGACGTTCCGAACGCCGGGCATGTAGTAACAGTTGATCAACCCCAACTATTTATAAATGCTACAAGAGAGTTTTTGAGCTAATTCGCTTGTGAAGAAAATACTACCTATTTCTGTTCGAGAGTTTAACCAAGAAGCTCTCATAGTCATGCTTGGTTTTTTATTAATGATGCTCAGTGCAGGTTCGGCATTTTATGCATTCGGCCTATTCATAATACCGTTTGAAGAAAGTTTCGATTGGCAGCGGAGTGAAATTAGTGGGGCGATAGCTATCCATTTTCTTGCGGCTGCAATTTGCGGACCGATTGCCGGAAAATTAATGGATAGTTATTCGAGCAAGATATTAATAATCACGGGCTTATTTATATCAAGTATCTCGTATTTAATTCTCCCACAAATATTTTCTTTAATACATCTGTATGTTCTGTGGGGCGCCCTAGGTGTGGGAAACGCGTTCGCAGGAGTGGTTCCCGTCGGCGTGTTAATCTCTAGATATTTTAATAAAAATCGTGGGGTGGCTATGGGCGTAGCCATGAGTGGCATAGCTTTCGGTGGACTGGTGATGACACCGATCCTTGGATACTCTATCCAGCAAATTGATTGGGCTCCAACAGCAATTCTTTTGGGATTAACATTGCTTATTCTGCCAGTTCCTTTCGTATATTTTATTGTTAAGGATCATCGGATAGAAAAAAATGGCGATGTAGAACCCACGAAAAAAACCTTCTTAGACAAAATACCAAATGCTATGAAAACTCCTTCATATTGGCTTGCGGGTGCAGCTTTCCTATTAGGTTCAGCTGCTACCGTGGGAGTAATACAGCACCAAGCTTCTTTCTTAAGAGATTATGCAATGAGTCCAACTATTGCTGCGCTAGGAGTAGGAATTACTGCGGGCATAGGAGGTATAGGTAAATTAGCCTTTGGATATATCTCCGATCGAGTCCCCGTGAGATACGCGTCTTTACTATCTTTTGGATCTAACATTATTGCCTTAACTCTTTTGTTAACAAGTCAAGCCACAACGGCACTTTGGCTTTATGTTATTTTCTTTGGACTCGGCATGGGAGCGATAGTCGTCCTGGTACCGCTTATAGTTGGAGAATTATTTGGAGACGAATCTTTTGGCACTACATATGGCAGTATAAGTATGGTACAAGGTCTTGGCTTAGCCCTAGGCCCATGGGCCGTTGGTATTATCTTTGATTTGCACGATTCCTATATATTTGCCTTTCAAAGTGCTATAGGTATGTACATAGTCGCTACTATAATGATATTTATGACTAAACCAATGAAGCAAATAAATTCGGAATAAAATTAATAAGTCTTATCTAATTCCCCAACCTCCTCCTCCTGGAGTTTCAAGAGTAATAATATCTCCTGGGAGCGCTTCGATCATTTCGTTAGAGTTTAGTATTTTTTTTGTATTTGCACGAAGTAGAATATTCTGACCAGGTAAGCCAGATCCTCCTTTCTTTAATCCAGCAGGGCCTTTTTCCCTACGTTGAGTCAATAGAGATACAGTTGCACGTTCGAGAAGTTCAATCGATCGAACTATACCGTCACCGCCGTAATATTTTCCGGATCCTCCCGAACCACGCCTGATAGCATATTCTAGTACTCTAAATGGGAACTGATATTCCAAAGCTTCCACAGGGGTATTCAGTGTATTAGTCATATGTGTTTGTATGGCCGAAGTGCCCTCACCCCATGGTCCTGCACCTACTCCTCCCCCCACAGTTTCGTAATAAGCGAATGGCTTGCCTCTTAGAGTATCCCATCCTCCTATAGTAGTATTATTCATTGTTCCTTGACTGGCTGCCGGAATAAAGTCAGGGAGGGCTTCCGCTAACGCTCCTAATATTACGTCCACGATCCTCTGGCTTGTCTCAACGTTGCCAGCGGCAACTGCACTTGGTGGGTTAGGGTTAACCAAAGTACCTTCCGGAGCAATAATATCAATCGGATTAAATGCTCCATGATTTGCCGGGACACGAGGTCCTGCTAAACAACGTATACAATACAAGACACTTGATACAGTTACACCATAAACCGCATTATAGTTGTTCTCTCTCGACTCAGGAGACGTACCAGTGAAGTCAACAACGATTGATCCATCTCCATCACTTTGTACAGTGACTTTGATTGTTTTCCCTGATTCTTCTGCCTGAGAAGATTCCATTTCATCAGAAAAGGAAAAACTACCCCTAGGTATCCTTTTCAAAGTCGCTCTTATCATCTGTTCCCCGTAATCAATTAAAGCATCTATATGCTCTTTAACTTCTAGCACCCCGTAGTCCTCGAATAACGATTGGAACCTCTTGATTCCCAAATCATTACATGCTATTTGAGCTTGTAAATCTCCTACCCGCTCTTCCGAGGTCCTAACATTACGGTAAAATAACGTAAGGACCTCTTTGTTATAAACTCCTTTTTTAGCAAGCTTTATGGGAGGTATGATAAAACCTTCTTGGTAAATTTCTTTGGAGTTTGGCATCGAACCTGGGGACATACCTCCAACATCCGCATGATGAGCTCGGGAAGCGACAAATCCAGCCATTCTGTGTCTACCATTTGCCTCTTTCAATATAACCGGTGAAACTAATGTAATATCCGGTAAATGAGTTCCTCCCATATAAGGATCATTTAAAATGATTAAATCACCGGAATCAAAGCTATCAAAACTATCTATAGCAGCTTTAACAGACGCTGGCATAGCGCCTAAATGAACAGGTATATGCTCCGCCTGAGCAATCAGTCTACCTTCCTCATCAAAAATTGCACACGAGTAATCTTTACGTTCTTTGATATTAGGGGAGAAGGCCGTACGCCCCAACGAAACTCCCATTTCATCTGCTATAGAGGAAAACAGGTTACGGAAAATTTCTAGAGATACTGCATCAGGCTTCATCGGCTTTGCTCCAATATCATATTTAGATATTCATCTACTTTTCCAAACCAACCACCTGGCAAGAAAATTGTAGAATCAATTTGTTCAACCAAAGCAGGGCCGTAAATCTTATCGCCTGCCAAAAGTTTTTCTCTAGAGTAAATACTGCATTCGCTATTCATTTTGCTCTTTTCTACTAATAAAGTATGACCCTTGATAGCATGTTCACCGCGTGAACCTGTAAATTTATATCGTTTCATTTTCGGTTTTTTTGTAATTCCAATACCCTTTAGGCGTATTGCTACTATCTCGACTACCGCAGAATCATTGCTATGGCCATAGCGCTGGTGATGCAGCTTATGAAACCGTCGAACTGCAGCATTTAAATTTGTCCCTCTATATGGAACAGTTACTTCATAACCTTGGCCTTGGTATCTAAAATCTATGAACTTCCTAGTTTTGATTCTTGAGATTGGAAACCCTGCATTTTTTAATTTTAATTTGGCTTTTTCTTCAAGATCCGTGAAATAAAGACTGATTGATTTACCTGGCACCCGAGAAACTTCTTGCATTAGCATCTTTGAATAATCATTTTCAACATCTGTAAGTAACATACCCAACGCCGAAAGCGCGCCAGGATGTTGAGGAATAAGGACCCGTTTGATTCCCATGGATTCGGCTAACTCGCATGCATGAAGCGGTCCAGCGCCTCCAAATGCCACTAGGGTAAAATTCCGACTGTCAAATCCGCGTTCGAGAGATACACGCCTTAGCGCTCTTTGCATATTGGAATTCGCTATATTAATTACTCCTAGAGCTACTTCATTTATGGATAAATTACTGTTTTCGACAATTGGAGCAAAAGATTCACGAGCAGCTTTAACATCTAAGGATAATTTACCGGCTAATTTTACATCTGTCGGTAATCTACCTAGTATCAGATTGGCGTCGGTAACTGTCGGCAAATAACCTTTGCCATAAGCGCTAGGGCCAGGATCAGCACCTGCAGATTCGGGCCCAACCGACAAAACCCCTAATTCATCAACAGCCGCGATCGATCCTCCTCCAGCCCCTACTGTTTCAATATCAATAGAGGGAACTTTAACAGCGTAACCCCCTATAGACCAATCATTGGTGTACTGTATGCCCCCTGGGCAAAGAGAAACATCTGTAGATGTCCCTCCCATATCTAAGGTAATTAAATCAGTAATCCCTGCCTCTTTTGCGATAGAAAAAGCACCAACAACCCCTCCGGCAGGCCCACTCAGTAAGGTGTTGACAGGTAATGCTGATGTAGTGTCAAAGTCTAAGGCACCACCTGAGGAAGACATTATTCTCATATCATTTGAAAGCAAATTACTAAGTTTACTTAGATACTTTGACATTGGTGGTGAAACATATGCATTCAAAACTGTCGTAGATGTTCGTTCATACTCACGAAATTCAGGAAGTACGTCGCTCGAAATAAATACAGATTTTATTTCTGGTAGAGTTTCTCTTATTTTGAGGAGGATTTGCCTTTCATGATCTGGATAAATAAAAGAAAACAATAAGCTGATTGCGATCGATTCGACTTTCAATTTCTTAACTTGGTCTATGAAATATGCAAGTGAATCAAATGTTAACTCTTCTAGAATATTACCTTCTTTATCTATTCTTTCATTAACTTCAAATCTTAAATTATGAGGAACTAAAGGTTCTGGCCGCGACACTTTTAGAGAATAAAGTTCTTGGCGATTTTGTCGACCTATCTCGATAACATCAGCAAAACCGTGTGTTGTTATAAGGGCTGTAATTGCTCCCTTTCCCTCCAAAACGGCGTTAGTCGCAACGGTACATCCATGCACTATCTGTTGGCTGTGAGTGAACAGTTGATCATTTAGCCCTGCCATAAACGCTATAGATGGGTCGTCCGGCGTAGAAGAAATTTTATTTACCTTAATATGGCCATCATCATCAACGTATACAAAATCTGTAAACGTTCCCCCAATATCGATGCCAATCATAAATAACCTCACAAAATTAGGTCTGTAGTGGATATCGATAAATTATAATTAAAAGAGGATTCGTATAATCTTCATCCTCATTCAAAAATTTTTACGAAAAGTGAATTAATTTGGATGCCATTCATCAGGCCCCTTTTCAATCAAAAGTGGCACTTCTCTCGAGAGTTCCCCATCAACAGAAACACGCACTTTAAATAAACCATCATGTTCAGCCTGCAAACCAAGGCTCATAAAAAACTGATGGCCTTGAACAGGCAATAGTTGAGCTGTTATAGGCTCGCTGTGGACTACCTCATTTCCGTTCGGATCTGTGACGCTAATTATAAACGTATGTTCACCTTCACCATGTAACCTACAATAAATAGCAAATTGAAAAGACATGGGGAACTGAGGAGCACCCACCGTATCAAATATTCCTATAACATGGGCTCGTCCTCTTTCATCTCTGAAAGCATCCTGCCCTAGTAATAAAGCCGTAACTTCAGCATCCACAACTAGATTCTCCTCATTAAATGATTATTATTTTGCACCAGGACACCATTGGTCATGTTCATTTTGTACATCGGCCCAGGTTTCAAAGCCTACATGGCATTGGAGTAAATGGCCACACTTACCGCAGTCTCGGTGTTCGAATGTCTCAAATGGGTCTACATCTGCTCCCATCATAGCCTGGGAAGCTAATTCAACCAATGATGATAGTCGATCCACTATCATAGTTTGTAATTCACTTAATTCAGTAGGTAGTGACCTTGCCTGAACACCGTCTAGAGTGAACCTCCCAACGAGCACTAAATGATCGTGGACTAAGGGGGGTAATGTATCTGTTATCGATGAATTCTGGCTCTCTCTTGCTACCGAAGGACGCTCTATCAATAATTCATCTGCAACCAAAGACACTAAAGCAATATAAAACATGGTAAACACATCATCTACAGAGTCGGTAGATAACTCTTTCATAGAATCGACTCTAAATTGACCATCCTTTTGATCACTCAGCAAAAATTCATAACTGCGTTTACCAAAATCATTCAAAACATCAGTTTTGAGATCTTCTAGTAGAGGTATAAAAAGTTGTTCCTTCTCTGTTAAATTATGGGTCTCGCCCAAAAATTGTTGGAAATACTTGCGGGCCCCACTACTAGTAGTTAACTGAGAATCAGATGCTGAATGTGATGTCATCTATATGAATTAACTCCTTAATGAATTTATCAAAAAACCAATGATGTAAGTATATATATTCCTACTCCTGACATACTTAGTATCCCAAGAAGCGTACCGATTGAAATGGATTATTTTTATTTTTCATTCACCAAAGTTTATCATGAGACACGTACGATTTCTTAACAAATATGTTTATTTATCAGTAATTATCAGATCATTACTGCCAGCGCCCGTACCTGTCTCAGGTAACAAAATAGAGGCAAAGAAAAGGGAAGAGGAAATGGCAAAAATCAATATAAACCCCGGTAGATAATTATCAGTAATATCAAACAACAAACCTACAATAACGGGAGCTACGAAGCTAGAAGCATTCCCAGCAGTTAACATACATGCCCAAATAGCAGATGCCTTTTCCGGAGTAGAGTCTTTCAATTCCATCGGCACCGTGAAAATTGCCGGTTCATACACCCATTGCAAAAAACCAGTTAAAAATACAAATAAATATATAAACGGTAAAGTGGTTGAAGCAACTGCACCAAAGGCCGTTATTCCCAGTAAGCCTCCAGCAAACATCAATATTGGTCTCCTTTTACCCAGCCGAGCGATCAAAAAACCTCCCAACAAGGTCGCAGGCAAACCAGCAAAAGTAAAGATTGAGGTTGTAAACCCCGCCATAGCAAGATCAAAGCTTCTTTCCGTCAAATAGTAAGTGGGAAGCCACGTACTCAAAGCTATGAACTGCGCCCATGGCCCAATCACAGCAGCTGATAGCAACCAAGTCGTTTTATCTTTGAATACCACAGATATTTGCTGTAATATATCTTGCTCGGATTCCTCTTTTAACCCTTGCTCAGTATTTGAACGATAAAACAATAGCCAAAATACTGCACCAAGAATACCTAAAGCTCCTTCGAAAGATAGCAACATTTTCCATCCCAACCATTCTGCAACCGGAGCTCCAAGAATTAGCCCAACACCCATTGCAGCAGTAAACGCGGACAAATTCACAGTATTAATAATAGGAATTTCTTTTTCTGGAGCCCACTGCATTATTACAGCCGCTGAAGTTGGTAATATTATTGCTGCTCCCAGTCCTTGGACAGTACGAACCAATACTAATAACTCAAATTGCTCCACAAATACAGTTATTACACCGACCCCTAATATAGCCCATCCAGCGATATAAAATTTATTAAGGCCAAATCGGTTAGTTAAGATACTCATTGGAATGCTGGCTATTGTCACGGTTAAAGTCATACTACTAACATATAAACCCGCGTAGGAACTAGAAACACCTAACTCCTCTACGACTATCGGAAGTACCGGCGAAGGGCCTATAAAATTCACGGCTGCCACTAAATGCGCGAAAAGCACTAGTGCATATATGGTAAACCTATATGAATTATGTTGAATCATCTATGGTTTACGGATTCGAATTATTAACCAAAAAAGCTTCGTTAAGAGCATTTAAGGCCGCCTCAATAAAATCTTGTTTAATAACACATGTGATACTGATCTCAGCCGTTGTTATCATTTCTATATTTACCCCAGCATCATCAAGGGCTTTAAACATAGTTCCCGCATATCCAGGCAAGTTCTGGAGTCCAGCCCCCACAATACTAACTTTAGCAAGCGACGAATCTCCGGTAACCTCTTTAGCACCCAGCTCCTCAGCTATATCTTTAACATAACCAAGTGTCAAATCTAAGGTGTCTTCAGTGACAGTGAAAGACATGTCGCTGTAGCCATCGTGGCCGGTATTCTGAACTATAATATCGACACTAATTCCGTAATCAGCTAGAGGAGCAAAGATTTTTGCAGCTATCCCAGGTACATCAGGGACACCAGAAACTGTAACTCTAGCTACATTTCTATCCTGAGTTATGCCACGAACCTTATTACTATTTTCCATATCAATGCTCCCTCGAATTAATGTCCCTAATCTATCATCGCCAAAAGTAGACCCGACAAAGATAGGTGTTTCATTTAACAAAGCAAGCTCTACAGCCCTGCTATGAATAACTTGTGCGCCCTCACTCGATAATTCCAACATTTCCTCATAAGATATTTCATCTATCCTATTAACATCGGGTAATAGCCTTGGATCCGCTTGGTAAACACCTGCCACGTCAGTATATATCTCACATATATCCGCACCCATAGCGGCAGCTATGCCGACGGCAGTTGTATCAGAGCCACCTCTACCCAAAGTAGTTAGTTCATTATCACTATCAATTCCTTGAAATCCTGCAACAACCACGATCTTCCTCTGTCCAATCTCTTGAGTGATCCTGGACGTTTCAATATCGGATATAGAAGCTCTTGAAAAAAAAGAGTCCGTAAATATACCGGCTTGTGCTCCAGTAAGACTCAACGCTGGTATACCCAAATTATGGAAAGCCATTGCTAGTAATGAACTGGAAATACTTTCGCCCGTAGATAGCAATTTATCCATTTCACGAAGATCTAAATCATCGGAAATTTGTTTCGCAAGATTGATCAAGTCATCAGTGGTGTCGCCCATCGCCGAAACAACTATCACAAAATCATCGCCGTTGGAATAATCATCGGCAACTTTTCTTGCAATTTTCTGGATGTTATCTATGGTAGCAACGGACGTCCCACCATACTTTTGCACTCTAAGAACCAACTTCTTCTCCCAAAATATAAGCACCTTTATAGGAAGGGGCAACAACAAGTATCTGACCATCAATTTTATGGTTTTTTATATGCTCTTCCAATCGATATTTGATATCGTTAACTTTCTCTGAAGAGGTAAATCCGATCACTGAGGGCCCAGCTCCTGAAATAAAAGACCCGTACGCGCCATGGTTTTTCATTACACTAATCATTGATTCCATATTGGGTGATAATTTAGATCTGTAATCTTGGTGTAGACGATCTTCAGTTGAAATTCTCAAGTCTTCCCATTCACCCATCATCAAAGATCTAATTGTTAAGGCGGTCCTAGAAAGATTAAATACCGCACTTTCCAAAGGAACTTCTTGAGGCAATGCGGAACGTGATTCGGACGTCGCAAGAATTTCGTTAGGAACAAAAATCAAGCAATTTAGACCCTCTTGCATTGTAATCGCTCTATCTAAGTAGTTATCCTCTGTTTTAATTACGAGACGAGCACCTCCAAATAAAGCAGGTGCTACATTATCGGGGTGCCCTTCTATCTTACTTGCAACATCAAGTAAGTCTTCATTGGTAAGAGCATTACTTGCATAATGGTTTGCGATAAGTAATCCAGCAACCACTGCTGCTGCGCTGCTACCTAACCCTCTTGTTAGCGGTATATTGTTCTTAGAATGAATCGAAAGTACAGGCGGTTCTATTCCTGCTCTAAGGCAACCAGCCTCGATAGATTGGTACACTAGATTACCTTTATCGTTAGGCAATATATCAGCACCCTCACCGTCAACAGTGATACGACTCTCTTTACTAACGGAAACATCTAGAGTATTCCATAGATCTAAAGCCATACCAATCGAATCAAAGCCTGAGCCAAAATTAGCGGTCGTAGCCGGAACTGCAACAACAATATTACTAGATCTATCCATATCTTTTAATCTCGACCAGGTTAATCAATTTGTCTCCTAAAAACTGATAATACACCCTTAACAATAGCTTAATACATAAATTAACATGGATAAACAAGAGATCGTTAGTACATACGCCTCACAAATACATACTTTAAATATAAGTGAAAGAACATCAATTAGTTAAATCAGGACATCGCAGCGTTTGAATCTCTCACTTAACTAAGACTATATTATGCTTACAAACTGAGGTCAGGGTTTTCATTCTTTATACTATTCCACAATTTAATTTTTTTTTCGAAAACTTCTGGATTATCATCTTGAGCAAAAGGTACCTGAACATAACGTAGATAACCTCCAGTTTTTCTAATACCATCTTTTGTAGATACTTTCTTCGAACTAAATGGGGGTTTTAAAATAGACTCCATGTTAAACAAAACAGCGTGTTTTAAGCGCATAGACATCGCAGGATCGCCTTTCCATAAGCGAACTCCTTCTAAAGTTTTTGGATGGTAAACTGCCCTCCTTATGTAGGCATTTTTCCCAAAATTAGCAAAGTCTTCCCCGTCTGGGAATTTGCTTGGAGAAAACAAGGTTTTCTGTACGTATATGAACCCCACGATATAATAATCTCTCTGTTGGGGGCTAAATTTTTCATCATGCTGTGTTAATAATGATAAGAAAATAATATAGTCTCCTGGCTTACATAGCATAAGTTTTCTTTTATATTGAGAATCGTCTATGTACCCTCCATACGTAAAACTTTGAAATTCAGGATCATCCATAACTCGAACGTTTCGATATCGGCTAGAAACGTAATTGGATAGTGGCTCTTCAGAATTGTTAAAGGATCCTATTTTAGGATAAGCAGGTAAAGTTGGAGCCCAAAGAGATCGTTCCTCTGGCTTTGGCATTAATTCAAAAGTTCTGTCTGGGAAAACTGGGCTTCTTATTGCTCCATGTCGGGAGTTAACCCCCACAGTCACTAAAAAAATCCTACCAGACAGATCAATATCCATATTTTTTACCTAATATATCCAAGTAATCATAGATTTATAATTATAGTTCAATATAATTATCAGTAAAATGATAGCAGACAGCCACATAACAACTAACAAAATCCGGGATTTAGCAAATTCACATGGTTTTGACATGGTAGGTTTTGCTTCTGCAGAACCATTTGATAAAAGCAAAAACTTTATAGTCGAGCGTGTGGATGAAGGTTTATTATCTGGTTTAAGCTGGTTCACTAAAGAACGAGTAGAGAGAGGTTCAAATCCTAAAAATATACTAGCAGATGCAAAATCAATAATATCTCTTGGTCTCAGTTATTACACTACGAAACCTGAAGAAAATAGAGACTCTGTAAATGGAAAAATTGCAATGTATGCGTGGGGAGACGACTACCACAGAATATTTGAACGGAAAATTAAAGATTTTATAGTAGATTTAAAAGAGCTGACAGGTAAGGAAACTAATACCCATTGGTACACTGATACAGGTCCGATGTCAGATCGAGCTGTTGCACAAAGAGCGGGTGTGGGGTGGTTTGGGAAAAACACAAACATACTAACAAATAAAGGCTCTTGGGTGGTATTAGCACAAATTATTACGAATTTAGATTTAGAAGAATCGTTGGTTTCAAAAAAACACTGCGGAACATGCACGATGTGTATAGACGCGTGTCCAACTGACGCAATCATAGGGCCGGGGATATTAGATAATAATAAATGTATATCCTATCTCACCATAGAGCATAAAGGCCCCATACCAATAGAGCTAAGATCAAAGATGGGTAATTGGATATTCGGGTGCGACATCTGCCAAGACGTTTGCCCTGTAAATCGTAAGCAAGCATTAGGCCAGGCGTATAATAGCTTTTCACAAAAAGACTCCGAGAGAGTTTCACCCGACCTTATATCTTTACTAAAAATATCTGAAAAAGCGTTTAGAGAAAGATTCGCGAAAAGCCCAGTATTGAGAGCGAAAGTGGATGGAATTAAAAGAAATGTATGTGTAGCACTTGGTAACATTAAAGACCCGTCCACAGTAGAGCATCTTTCTGAGGCACTTATCAAAGAATCTACGCTTGTCAGAGGGCACGCGGCTTGGGCACTTGGCCAAATAAAAACTGCTTCTGCTATACGAGCTTTAACTTTAAGAAAAAAAACAGAAAAAGATCTTTGGGTTCTTGAAGAAATAGACCTAGCGTTAGACGCAGAAACCCGTTAACTAATACCTAGTACTTCTCTGAGGTTTTTTATTTGATTTTTTATATTTTTTGAGTTTCCAAAGATCGCTGAACCACAGACAAATCTTGTCGCCCCAGCCAAATATGCTGACTTAATCGTACTCTCATTTATGCCGCCATCAACTTCAAGCTGTGTCAAAAGGTTCTTCTCTTCAATTAAACTCCGTAGCTTTTTTATCTTGGGTTCAACAGATTCTATATATGACTGGCCACCATAACCAGGCTCTACAGTCATCGCCAAAACAATATGCAGTTGCTCCAATACACTTTCTAATTCATCAATTTTAGTATCTGGTTTGACTGCTACTCCTGATTTCATACCGTGTGTGCGGATCGCTATCAATGTATCTTCAAGATCCAAGCACGCTTCCAAATGCACAATAACTGACTCCACCCCTACTTCAGATAATTCTGGGATCATTTTAATTGGTTCATGAACCATTAAATGCACCTCCAATGGAACCTCTTTCGTATACGGTTTTATATCTCTGATCATTTGGATTCCAAAAGTTATTGGTGGGACAAACTGTCCGTCCATAATATCGATATGTAAACCATCTGCTCCGCCTTCCACAGCTGCAGAGACCTCGTCTCCCATCCTAGAAAAGTCAGCAGCTAAAATGGAAGGTAGTATTTGGAGTTCATTAATCCTGTTCATCTTTAGATAAACCTACTCTTGCATCATTAATACGCTGGATCACTTGTAACTTTGAAGTAGCCCCAGTAATATCACGGGCCGCTATAGCTGATTCAGTATTGATTAACTTTATATCTTCGTCAAAATGGCTAGAAAATTCTCTATAATAATCCAACTCCAAATCAGAAAGCCTAACGCCATCTTCAACTATTTTCTCAAACAATGATTTAACGACCCCATGGGACTCACGAAATGGAACTCCTTTTTTCGTAAGGTAATCAGCAAACTCCGTAGCGAGCAAAAGATCATCACGGGAGTCGGCATCCATTCGATCAGTATTAAATTCTAACGATTCCACCATACCTGCCATCATATCTAATGAGTCTTGCAAGGTGTTTACAACATCGAATAGTGGTTCTTTATCTTCTTGAAGATCACGATTATACGCAAGGGGTAATCCTTTAAGGGTTACTATAGTAGAAATTAGAGCGCCTGCTACACGACCAACTTTTCCTCGAATTAATTCAGCGATATCAGGGTTTCGCTTTTGGGGCATGATACTCGAACCCGATGTGTAAGCATCACCGGCCGTCACATAGCCAAATTCCTCACTGGACCAAAGGATAATCTCTTCGCACAAACGAGAAAGATGGATCATAGTCAATGATGCCGAAAACTCTATATCAGTAATGAAATCCCTATCAGAAACAGCATCCATACTGTTCAAACTGATACTCCCAAAACCTAACTCTTGCGCTAGCCATTCACGATCAACTCCGTAGGGAGTCCCAGATAAAGCTGCGCTTCCCAAAGGCAACACATCTACTCTTGTAAAAGCTTCTTTAAATCTGTTAACGTCTCTAGTTGTCATTTCAAAATAAGCGAGCAGATGATGTGCAAGCAATACTGGCTGCGCACGTTGAAGATGCGTATAGCCGGGCAACATAACATCAATATTAGCTTCAGCTTGATCTACCAGAGTCTTCTGAAACCGTTTAAGTAACACCAAAATATTGCTTATCGCGTCCTTACAAAACAATCGAATATCGGTCGCTATTTGGTCATTACGAGAACGCCCTGAATGCAACTTCCCTCCTACAGGGCCTACTAGCTCAATCAGTCGTCTCTCTATGTTAAAATGAATGTCCTCTAACTCAACCCGGAATGGGAAAATACCTTCGTTAAGCTCTTTGGTTATATTTTGAAGCCCTGTAAGGATGCTTTCTAATTCATCATCTGATAAAACATTGGACCGAGACAATGCTTGGGCCCATGCAGTTGATCCTTGAATATCATAGTGAGCCAACTTCTTGTCAAAATCTAGAGAAGCTAAGAATATTGCTGGATCTCCGAAACTATTCATAAAACTTTCCTATCAAATAATAAAAACCTCTGTTTCTACAGCTCATCACTCTGAAAACGAGCTTGGGTTCTTACAGGAAGCCCCCACAAATCTATAAACCCAGGTGCAGACGACTGATCAAATAGATCTCCCGTATCATAGGTTGCCAACTCTGTACTATACAAAGGTGTATCGGCTTCTCGCCCGACAACAATAAAACTTCCTTTATGCATTTTAATTCTAACACTACCGTTTACGTAGCGTTGGCTGCTGTCAATATACGCTTGCAAATTATCGCGAAGATGGCTAAACCAAAGACCGTCATAGACTAGATTTGAATACTCAGTTGAAACCGTCTCACCAAATCTGCCTTGAGCACGCGTAAGAACCATGTTTTCTAGAGCCTTGTGTGCTTGAACCAACACCACAGCAGCAGGAGCTTCATATATCTCACGAGATTTAATACCTACAAGTCGATCTTCAATGTGGTCAATACGCCCAATACCGTGAGCTCCTGCCATCTCTGAAAGTGATTCTACAAGAGCTAAGGGATTCATTACCTTACCATCCAGCGCCACTGGATTTCCATTTTCAAATCTTATATTCAAATACAACGGATCTTCTGGGCAATCTGATGGGTCTGCAGTCCATTCATAAACATCATCCGGAGGCTCTGTGGAAGGATCTTCTAACACACCAGCCTCGATGCTTCTGCCCCAAACGTTATCATCCGTAGAATACGGTTTCTCTACTGTGTTTGGGACTGAAATATTATGGCTTTCAGCATATTCGATTTCTTGTAATCTGGTCATGCCCCATTCTCGGGCAGGTGCTATAACTTTGAGATCAGGTGCTAGCGCTCCTACAGAAACATCTAATCTTACCTGGTCATTACCTTTCCCAGTACACCCATGTGCGACTGCAGACGCACCTTCTTCTCTAGCAGCTTCCACCATCAATCTGGCGATCAATGGCCGACCTAAAGCTGTAGCAAGAGGGTAAACTCCTTGATACATTGCGTTTGCTCTCAACGCGGGGAAAACAAAATCTTTCACAAATTCTGATCTAACATCCGCGACGCGCGCCGAGATCGCACCCACATCCAAAGCTCTTTGTTTAATAGCCGGTAAGTCACTAACATTACCCAAATCTGCAGTCAAAGTTACAACTTCATAGCCGTAATTTTCCTGTATCCATTTAATTGCGACTGAAGTATCAAGTCCCCCGCTATAAGCTAAAATAATCTTTTCTGACATCAACCCTCCAACCAACATATTACATGAAATTCATTGCTTTATAGAAACTGCCTGAATTGCTTCGGATATAATCTCAATTCCTTTATCAATATCCTCATCTGAAACGATTAATGGCGGCATAAGTCTCACAGTATCAGGCCTAACTCTATTTATCAAAAGGCCTCTACTAAGACACTCTTGCATGACTTCTAAGCCAATCTCTGTTTTAAACTGTATTGCTATTAGCAGGCCTTCTCCTCGTATTTCAGTGATGTTAGAAGATTCAGATTCGGCTATGCCTAATAATTTACTTTTAAGCCTTTGTCCCGATAATCTTACTGTCTCGGGTAAATTTTGATTGATTACAAATTCAACTACTGATCTCGCGGCAGCAGTTGTTAACGCGTTACCTCCAAAAGTTGAACCGTGATCACCAAAAGTTAAAGAGTTAGCTCTTTCTTTAACCATAAATGCACCTATTGGAACGCCTCCTCCTAAACCTTTCGCTAATGTCATAACATCAGGTTCTATATCAAACATTTGGTAACCAAATAGCTTACCGAGTCTTCCGACCCCTGTTTGAACTTCATCCAATATCAGTAAGAGATTATTCTCATCACACCAAGCGCGAATATTGCGAAAATATTCTTGGTCCGGTACGTTCACACCACCTTCTCCTTGGACAGGTTCTAGAAGTATAGCGACGGTTTTATCTGTTGTAGCCTTTTTTATTTGTTCGAAATCATTGTATGAGACATGTACAAATCCAGGTAACAAAGGCTTGAAATTTTCTTGGTAGTCGGGTTGCCCAGTTGCTGCAACTGTACCCAGAGTCCGACCATGAAAAGAGTTTAAAGCAGTTATAATCTCACTCGCGCCATTTTTGTTTAATTTTCCATACCTTCTAGCCACTTTAATAGCGCCCTCTACTGCTTCGGCTCCGCTATTACAAAAAAAGACTCTATCCATACAAGAATTATCAATTAGTAGTTGTGCAAGTTCTATTTGGGGAATTGTATAAAAAGCATTGGAAACTTGAATTAGTAATTTCGATTGCTCGACAATAGCATCGATCATGGTTGGATGGGAATGGCCCAAAGTTGCGGTCGCCCAACCACCGACAAAATCCAAATAAGAACGACCTTTGTCATCCCAGACGGTACTCTCCTTACCTCTGACAATCGTAATTGGTACTCGATTAACGGTCTGGATATAATATTTTGACTCTATCGCTTGCCAGTCAACATTGCCAACCATAATTCGTAAGCTCCTTCAGTTAATAATTATCCGCCATTCACGTATTAGTAATTAATAAACTCGCATACATCCTAAAAACAACTCAATCATTATTATCCGATCTCATTGTTTCAGAATTCGCTATTTCTCCCAAACTATCTAGTAAATTTATGAATTGTTTTTGTAGTGCTGACAGAGAAGTTCTTGCTTTTTCTATCTGCGCCTTGATGGAATCTAACGTGTCGTCTGATTCATTATTTGTTGCAGATTTCTCTACTGGAACATATCGATCCTCTCCCAGGATAGCGTTTAGAGATACTTCCAAAGAGGGTTCCATAACTGGCTCTTCCCCTTGTTGGACGAGTACTACTCTTGTCAATTGCGGATACTCAATATCTTCAGCCTGTAAATAAACTGGTTCTGCATATAAAATATTATTACCCACTGGAATCACTAATAAATTACCTCTCAAAACTTTCGATCCTGATTGACTCCATAATGTAAATGACTCCGATATCTGAGGATTAACATCAATCCTTGCATCAACTTGTTGAGGACCATCGATTTGTCTTTCATTAGGAAAGGTGAATGCAATCAATTTGCCATATTTATCTCCATCATTCCTTGCTGCAAGCCAACCTACTAAATTAGGCTTATTCAAAGGAGTAAATGGCATTATTAACACAAATTCCTCTTTTTCTTGTTCTGGTAATTTCATAATTAAGTAGTAAGGCTCCATTGTTTGGGCGCTTTCCCCAAAGAAAATTTCTCTTGGGAATTCCCATAGGTCTTCTTGGTTGTAAAAAATCTGGGGGTCTGTCATATGAAATTTAAGGTATTTATTAGCTTGTATCTCAAAAAAGTTCTCAGGATACCTTATATGGCTTTTAAGGTCTTGAGGCATTTCGCTCATCGATTTGAATAAACTTGGAAAAACGTCAACGTAAGTATTTATTATTGCATCTTCTGGATCAGTAACAAAAAATTCCATAGACCCATCGTACGCATTAACAACAATTTTAGCGCTATTCCTAATATAGTTTACTTTTGTATTTTCAATTCCATCTGGCTCTGAATACGGGTAACGATCGCTTATGGTATAAGCATCTTGGATCCAGTAAAGATTTCCATCATCACTCGAAACAATATAAGGATCAGAATCCAAATATAGAAAAGGAGCAACTCGCTGCACTCTTTCAGCAATACTACGATAATAAAGAATTTGGCTCTCTGGAGTAACTTCGCTTGTTATCAATAAATTTAAATCACCAAAGTTAATTGCAAAAATCAGTTTTCTCAAAAAGGAATTAAGAAAAATCCCCGGACCGGAGTAACTTTTATATACGGCTCCATCAGTTGAGGGATGGTCAAATTCTGGCGTTTTACTTCCCACAATTACCCAATCATCTGTAGCTTCCCCAAAATATATTTGCGGTTTATCAACCTTTGGAGCACCTTCTACAGAAGCGGGCGGGATATCTTTAATTATGAAAACTGGCAATCCGTCGGTTGTAAACTCTGTAACTGGGCTCATTGCTACACCATATCCATGAGTGTACTGCAGTTTCCGATTTACCCAAGTTTGAGCAGTTTCTGGAAGCTGTTCTTGAACAAGTTCTCTAGAGCCAACCATAACTTGGCGATAAACTCCATCAATCATGTATCGATCAATATCTATATCCAAAAAGGAGTATTGCAATCGGAAAAATTGGATTTGGTTATACACATCTCTTAAGGGGCGATCGTCCCATAATCGGATATTATCGATCGTTGCTTTATTATCCTGGATGAGTTCTTGGTCAATTGTAGCTCCTTCCTCGGTAAAGAAAGCTTGTTCAGAAACCCTGTCAGAATCAATAGCAAAACCTTTCCTAGTCATTTCGATTGATCTCTCTATATATGGCTTTTCAAGCGCATATTCATTGGGATCGACTTGAAATCTTTGGACGGCAGATGGGATAGCGAAGGTACCCAAAACCAAAACTACTAACCAAAGTGCCGCTGCAATAATTGGAAGTATCGCACGCCTTACATAAATATTAGCCAGCATCAATAAAGCGCCACCCATTGAAACAGCAATCAGTAATTGTAGTGCAGGAACTTTAACCGTAACATCAGCATATCCTGCACCATAAGAAGCAGGGCTGTTAGAAAAAACCAGTTCTTGTAAATCTAGCCAGTAACCAAACGACAAAACCAGTAAAAAGATCGCTGCTAATCCAGATAAATGAGATCTAATGGGGCCTGTCAATCTTAATTGAAATCCGCCAATCGCAAAATTCGCCGCGTATATTCCAGCAGCTATCAGGGAAGTAACGGCGATCACACCGATAGACCAGCTATACAAGAATCTATAAAGTGGCAAATTAAATATGTAGAAAGATACATCTCTATTGAATAGTGGATCAGGTACGTTAAACAGGTTTGAGTTAGTAAACCGCAAAGTTGTTTCCCAAGCTCCTAGAGCAGTCACACCAAAAATTATTCCAAAAATCACCATTGCCAAAAGCGTAGCAAGCAGTAACACTCTTCTCACTTGATACATAGTTTCCGACGACAAATTTAAAGCTGCTTCCGGTGATACACCTTTAGGGGAAAATTTATTAGCAATAATTATGTTAATCGAAGAAAAGATAAGAAATCCTACGATTCCAAAAGCGAATAAAATTGCTTTAGCTTGAATAATAGTCGTAAATACAGATAGGAATCCAAGGTTTTCAAACCAAATCCAGTCGACATAGACAGACGAAAATATATTTAATCCGACATATAACGCAATCAAAACTGCGAAAGCATAAACGAACTTACGGGCTCCCCCAAGACTAGGGATGCCTCCTCCTTGAAATTCATCAAGAATATTCATTAATTTAAACTCCTTTTGTTTCCCGTTTCTTTATAGTTGTACCTATATTATCTTTCACTGCAGAAATCAGAGAATGCTCTACACGCCCATCCACGATTTGAGCCGATCCAGTATGATTGAGAGCGTTCAAACAAGCCTCAATTTTAGGAATCATTCCACCTACTATAATTTTATCTTCAATCAAGCCTGGAACTTCATCTCCATAGATTAACGGAATAACTTTTCCTGTGCCATCCAAAACCCCAGGAACGTCGGTCAAAAATATAACCTTTTCCGATTTAAGGGAATTCGCAACTGCTCCTGCAACACTATCAGCATTAACGTTTACAACTGAAAAATCTGGACCAGGTGTCAAAGATATTGGAGAAATCACTGGAATCATACCATTATCTATGGCGACTAATATTAAATTAGGATCCACTTGTTTTATAACTCCAACCTCGCCAAGTTCCGGGTTTCGAATTTCTGCGATAACCATCGCATCATCGATTCCAGATATCCCCAGGGCTCTTCCACCGCTCCGGTGAATCGCCGCTACAATATTCTTATTAACCAATCCTGTTAAAACTGCTGTAACTACCTTTAGCACGTCATTATCTGTAACTCTTAATCCATTAACAAAATTCGTTTTAATTCCTAAATCGTTCAACCATCCAGTTGCTGTAGATCCACCACCATGCACTATTACCGGAGAAATGTCTGACTTCGACAAATTCACAACATCTTCGTATGTTGTATCAGTTGCACCGATAGTACCTCCACCCATTTTAATAACTATACTATTACCCATTTATTTGTTCGGCATCTTTCTAACTATGTTGTATACGCGCTATTAATGTGAACATACTCTTCCGTAAGATCACTTGTCCAGGATATTGCAGAATAATCTCCATTATTTAGCTGGATATATATTTCGACCTTATCAGTATCCATACTTTGAGCCGCAGCGTCTTTAGAGAATTCTACCGGTGTTCCTTGTTTAAGCATCTCGATTCCATTCATCGAAAGAAAAAGTGTGCTTTCTTTAAAATTTATCCCACTTCTGCCCAGAGCAGCTACCGCTCGGCCCCAATTAGGGTCATTCCCATAGACAGCTGCTTTCATCAGAGTAGATGAAGCAATTGTCCTCGCTGCAATTCTAGCTTCGTCTAAATTTGCAGCACCATCAACTATCACTTCGATTAATTTTGTGGCTCCCTCACCATCTCTCGCTATTTCTTTGGCAAGATAAGTGCAAACATAATTTACTGCTTCTTGGAATATTTTTTCCTCTTCCCCACCCTGGATTTGATCAATTTTCGATTCTCCACTAGCTAAGAATATAACGCTGTCATTTGTGGAACCATCGCCATCTATAGTGACCATGTTAAAGCTAGTATCAACAGCATGACGTAAAACTCTTTCTAAACACTCTTGTGAAATATCCGCATCAGTAGTCAAAAACGCTAGCATTGTAGCCATATCCGGGTGAATCATGCCAGACCCTTTTGCAGTACCTGAGATTATAATCTCTGTACCCGATATGTTTACAGAAATCGCAAACTCCTTTGTCCGTGTATCAGTGGTCAAAATTGCCCGGGCAAATTCATGGCCTTCTTCTTTTAATTCAATCGTTTCAATTCCTTTAGATATTAAATCCATTGGCAATGGAACTCCGATGACACCGGTACTACAAACAAGTACCTGAGACATTGATATGCCTAAATGTTCTGCTGTGATAGATGCCATTTTTTCAGCATCGTCCATTCCTTGTTTACCAACAACAGCATTTGCTATAGCGCTGTTTACAACTATCGCCCTAGGTTTATCCACCGAAAGATGGCGCTGGCTTAGGATAACCGGAGGAGCCACTATTTGGTTTTTCGTAAATACTCCAGCTGATTTCGTGTTTCTACCTCCAGAAATTATCGCCAGATCGGGGCTGGGTTCATCTCTAAGACCAGCACTTACAGCACCTGCCATAAAACCCTTGGGAGAAGTTAAAGATCCATTGTCGATTTCTTTAAATAACATAAGCCATATACCCTCTAATAATTCCTTACACATAACTATAGCGTATAATTAATAATAATAATTCATTCGAATACTTAATTTATAATATCTAAACTTGGGACTTTTATTGGATTTAATTCCTGGAAATAGTACCATTTTAATATTGAGTTTTGTAACTACCAAAATTAAAGGAATTTTACATTGGCAAGCAAAGGTGATCCCCCGACCAGTACTAGAATTGTCGGAAAAGGTGTACAACGTGTTGACGGTGCCGAAAGAGTCATGGGTACAGCTAAATACGGTGCAGATCTAAGTTTGCCAGGAACGCTTCACGCAAAAATTAAGAGAAGTCCCTATGCCAATGCCAAAATACACAAAATTAATGTAGATAAGGCTATGGCCATCACTGGTGTGGTTGCAATAGTAACTTACAAAGATTTCCCTGAAATTGAACTTAGCGATCAAGTAGTAGGTGGAGAAATAACCATGACTCCACGCGATCAAAGGCGAATGCAACTTGCAGAGGAAACGGTATTTTACCACGGCCAAGCAGTAGCAGCTGTGGCAGCAACAAGCCTAGAAATAGCTGAGACTGCCGTGGAAAATATCGATGTTGAATATGAAGTTCTTGAACCAGTTGTAAATGTAGAAGAAGCTGTTAAAGAAGGCTCTCCGCTTGTTCACGATGACCTTTATACTTGGGAATTTGCTGGCTCACTTTCAGATAAGCCAAGCAACATTGCTAGGAGGGTTGAATTAAGCAGAGGCGATCACATAGAAGCCTTCAAAAATTCTGACTTGATCGTAGAACGCCGTTTCGAAGGGGGAACCGTTCATCAAGGATACATAGAACCTCAAGCGTGCACTGTAGAGGTAGTAGATGATCATCTAACAGTTCATACTTCTAGCCAAATAAATTTCAATCTAAGGGATACTCTCGCAACCATATTAGGCCGCGAAAAAGAAGCTATCACAGTGGTCCCATTGGAAATAGGAGGAGGATTTGGAGGTAAAGCAGGATTAGGAATCGAATTTATTACAGCGTTACTCGCCATAAAAGCGAATTCAGCGGTAAAATTAGTTCTCTCGAGAGAAGAAGTATTCCGATCAACTGGGCCAACTTGCGCCCATGTTATTAATCTTAAAATCGGAGCAAACCGGGACGGAACTTTAACCGCGTTCCAGGGAGAATATTTACTAGATACTGGTGCCATGACTGGGTTTACTCATTCAGCCACGGCTGCAATGACAGGATCATCACATTATAAATTTAGTGATTTATATATAGATGCTTACGACGTTGTCACAAACAAGCCCGTTGCAATGGCATACCGTGCGCCTAGTGGACCAATAGGAAACTATCCTACTGAGGTCATAATTGACGAAATCGCTGAAATGGTTGGAATGGACCCAATTGAATTTAGAATCAAAAATATCACCGAAGAAGGAGATCCCTTACCTAACGGATTATCCATGCCAGTCTGGGGGCTAAAGAAAATCTTGAGCGCAGCAAAAACCCACCCTGCGTGGACTGATCCTCTGCCAAAATCTAGAGGAAGAGGTTTTGCCGCAGCCTATTGGGGAGGTGCAACCCTAACTTCAAATGCTGAAATATATGCTAACCAAGATGCAACTTTTACAGTGCTAACTGGTTCGGTGGACCTTACTGGAACGAGGACGACAATGGCACAATTTGCCGCCGAAGAATTACAAATAGAATTGGAACAAGTAAAAGTTGGTATCGGCGACACCGATTCTATTGGACACACTGACGGATCTTTTGGAAGCAGAACCACCTTAGCAACCGGTACGGCTGTCATCCTCGCTGCAAGAGATACCCTCGATAAACTTCGAGAGGTAGCCGGAAGACTTCTTAGGATCGATCCAAACTATGTGGAATACGCTGATCAAATTTTTTCAGCCAGAGATAACCAAGATAACTCGATTGAACTGTCTGAGGTGTGTAAAAGTTTAACTGAACCAATAAGAGGGATAGGCCTTAGTACGGGCCTTCCGGGCGCCCCAACAGCCGCTGCATCAATAGCAGAAGTAGAAGTAGACAAGATGACAGGAAGATCAGAAATAAAAAGATTTACCATATTCCAAGATCCTGGAAACGCGATAAACCCTCTTGCCGTGGAAGGGCAAATGCAAGGAGGAGCTGCACAAGGGATAGGTTGGGCTCTATGGGAAGTTTATGATATAGATCAAAAAACAGGGGTTATAGGCAACCCAAATTTTTTAGATTATAAGATGCCAACTTCAATGGATGTCCCATCAATCGAAACCGTTATAGTGTCCACGCCCAACCCAAATGGACCTCACGGGGCACGAGGTGTAGGAGAAATACCTTTAGTTACACCTGTGGGAGCAATAGGCAATGCTATATACAACATAACAGGTGTAAGACTAACAGAAACGCCATTCAAACCGGAAAAATTACTAAGAGCACTCAAAGCTAAAGATTCATAGCAACTAAGTCAATCATTTCTTTTTTTTCTTGGGAGGCTGTTTTTCTGGTTCAATAATTTCTGAATCCTCAAACGGGGCAATAGCTGCGACTTCATCATCCGCGTCAAGACGCATTACTCTTACGCCTCCCGTAACTTTTCCTTGGACAGGTACTTGTTTCAAAGTCGTTCTAATAACGATTCCTTTTCGCGAAACGAGAATTACCTCTTGATCTCGGGTAACCATAGCAAGTCCATTTAATAAACCTGTCCTGCTGAGAGAAGTATTAAAGGTCTTCTGCCCATTAGTACCTCGGCCATGTGGCATGTAAAGCTCAGGCTTGCTCATCTTCCCGTAGCCTTTTTTAGAGATTACAAAAACAAATCGCTCAGGGTCAGACAAGGTAACAACTCCTATAACGTTATCATCAGCTGCTAACCTAATCCCTCTCACTCCACCTGCAGTTGCGGATCTAGGTTTTAATACATCAGATGAAAATCTTAAAGATTTACCTCGTTCTGTTACCAGAACGACTTCATCATCAGCTTTAGCCATAATTACAGATACCAAATCATCATCGGGCTCTAAATCCATAGCTTTTTTTCCAGTGCTCCTCACTGAAATAAAATGTTTCAACGGGGATCTCTTAATCTCTCCTTTTCGCGTAACAAAAACAAGATAGTCTGCCTCAGATAAATCAGAAGCAGCCATAATTGTTGTAACGGATTCTGTTGTATCTAGAGGAACTAAATTCGTAACTGGAAGTCCTCTGGCTGTACGGCTAACTTCACCAGGTAATTCAAAACACCTTAAAGTAGTTACGCGTCCTCTATTGGTAAAAAATAATAAAGTGTCATGCGTGTCGGCAACAAGCAAGTGTCGCACAGCATCCTCTTCTCTTGTAACCATGCCTGTTATACCACGACCACCGCGGCGTTGGATTCTGTACGTCTCAGAAGCAACACGCTTTATATAACCCCTATTGCTAAGTGTTACTACCACTTCTTGATGTGGTATGAGATCCTCATGCCGCACTTTTTGAAGCTCTGCTGTGATAATTTTCGTCCGTCTTTTATCACCATATTTCTCTCTAATATTAGTAACTTCTTCTTTTACGGTATTAGTAATAAGCACTGGGTCGCCAAGTATACCCTCTAATTCTGCAATTCGTTCTCTTAAACCCTCCAGTTCATCCATAATTGCCTGGGACTCCAACGCTGCAAGCCTTCTTAGTTGCATATCCAATATTGCCTGAGCTTGTCTTTGCGATAATGTCCAGCGCTCTATAAGGGTTATTCGTGCTGCATCAGCGCTTTCCGCACTTCTAATCACAGCTATAACTGGGTCTAAATCATCTAACGCCGTCCTTAACCCCTCCAGAACATGCGCTCGGTCTTGAGCTCGGCGTAGCTCGAAACGAGTCCGGTTTGTTATGATCTCTCTTCTAAATTTTATAAAATGGAAAATGATTTGCTTGAGAGATAGGATTTGCGGAGAACCATTAACTAGGGCCAAAGTATTGATATGAAACGCGGTTCTCATAGTAGTATGTTCATATAAATTATTCAGTACCACTTCTGGTTGGGCGTTACGTTGTAAATCTATACTCACCCTTAAACCATCTCTATCGGATTCATCACGTATTTCTGCGATTCCATCAAGTTTTTTGGAACGAACAAGGTCAGCGATTTTCTCAACTAGAGCCGCTTTATTAACTTGGTACGGTAACTCATTGACAATAATCTGTTTTCTTCTTCCTTTATCCGCATCTACGATAGAAGCTTTTGCTTCCATCACAACTTTGCCTTGCCCCGTTGCATAGGCCTGCTTTATACCCGAAACACCTCGAATAAGTCCGGCTGTCGGGAAATCAGGCCCTTTAATATGATCCAGTAATTCTTCGAGAGTGGCTTCAAAATCTCCACCAAGATCGGTTTGCTGCCAACGACTCAAAGCAAATAATATCGCATCACATACTTCTCTTAAGTTATGCGGAGCAATGTTAGTTGCCATCCCCACAGCTATGCCAGAAGCTCCATTTAAAAGCATATTAGGGAGCTGTGTCGGTAATACTACTGGTTCTTTTTCAGAACCGTCAAAATTATCAGTAAAATCTACCGTCTCCCTATCGATATCCGTTAACATCTCTTCAGCGATTGCTGTAAGGCGTGCTTCTGTATACCTCATCGCAGCTGGAGGATCATTATCAACAGAACCGAAGTTACCCTGACCATCAACGAGGGGGTAGCGAAGCGAAAACGTTTGAGCTAAGCGAACCATAGCTTCATAAACCGGTGAATCACCATGCGGATGATACTTAGCTAGGACGTTCCCTACAACAGTGGCACTTTTTCGATACGCAGCATTATTACGCATACCTTGATCATACATTGAATAAAGGACTCTTCTTTGCACCGGTTTCAAACCATCTCTTACATCGGGCAAAGCTCTCGAGACGATCACGCTCATCGCGTAATCTAGGTACGCTGACCTCATCTCTTGCTCTAGGCCTACCGAACGCTCAACCATAAACACATCCTAAATAGCCACTATTATTTTTTGACAAAAACGAGGTAATCACACAAAAATTCGTTTACCATAAATAGAACTACGAATTTAGCAAAACCTTATGTCAATAAACTATCTGGATTTTAACATTTTGTATATATTAGCTCAACCTAATACCACTAGATAAGGCATTTATTTATATTAAATGCCTATAAATAGACAATTTTAAGAAAATAAAGTCGCTATAGGATTAAATTTTTGTTTTGGATTGGGTACGAAGGCATCGGGTACACATCTGAATTTGCTTCCTGCCTCCGGATGGAGAATTCACAAAAACTTTTTGAACGTTTACGTTCCACCTTCGATTAGTTTTATGGTGCGAATGGCTCACTGACTTGCCAAACATAGGCCCTCGACCACATATATCACATCTAGACATTATCTTATCCTGGAAAACAAATTTGACGACTGTATAAGAACGGTATATAAAATCCGTATGGAACATATTACTGTATTTGTCAGCTGAACACAACGAATTCTCACGAGATACCAGAAAATGTATCTAGAAAGCAGATAATTGTCAGATCAGAAGAAAAAAACAAAAGAAGTTTATAATGGTCAGGATTTTTTTCAACTTCTTCAGGCAGCGACTAGCTGGTTGGATAAAAACTCTGAGTTCATAAACTCTTTAAATGTGTTTCCTGTTCCGGATGGCGACACAGGAACAAATATGGTTTTGACTCTTAAAACAGCTTTGAGAGAAGCTGAAAAAACACTCACCGGGAGTGTTGAGAAAGTAGCTAAGTCAATAGCCTATGGAGCACTCCTGGGAGCTAGAGGTAACAGCGGTGTCATTTTGTCGCAATACTTGAGCGGCCTCGCTCAAGCATTGGAAGAAAAAGAGTTCTTGGATTCATCGAATCTACCAAATGCACTGACTATGGCAGCCATAGCAGCAAGAAAAGCAATGAACAACCCTGTAGAAGGCACAATGATAACGGTCGCTCGAGTAGCTGGAGAAGCTTCAAAACTGGTTTCAGCCAAATCTTTTTCAGACCAGTTAATGGCAGCAGCAAAAGGCGCCGAAGAGGCGGTTGAAAGAACACCAGAGCAATTGGACATATTAAAAAAAGCTGGTGTTGTTGACTCAGGAGGGAAAGGCCTTGCTTTGATATTGCGCGCGGCTGCTAATTATCATATGGGAATAGACTTAGGACCCCCCACCCAAAGCATAGCTCCTATATCAATAGACCCCAATTGGGTATCAAATTCCGATGAGGACCACTGGGGATTCTGTACTGAATTTGTTCTTGTTAACCCAACTCATTCAACTAAAGTAATCAGAAATAAAATGGAACGCTTCGGAGACTCGGAATCATTTGTGGAGGGAGAAAGTATACTCAGAGTTCACTTACATTCTCGGGAACCAGAAGAGGTAATTATGGCTGCGAATGACCTGGGAACGTTAGAGCAAGTTGCTATACGAGATATGGATCAGCAACAAAAAATATTCATTGCTGATCATCAAGGTAATAAAGTTGATACTCAAACAGGTTTAGTATCTGTAGTTACTGGACCAGGGTTGTTGAAAGCTATGAGGACTCTAGGAGCAAGCGCTTTCATATGGGGCAGCAGAACTATGAATCCAAGTACCGAAGAAATATTAGAAGCAATAGAATCTATACCTTATTCCGATGTCATTATTTTACCTAACAACAAAAATACGATTGCGGCATGTGAAATGGCGAAGCAATTGACGGAAAAAAGACTCGAAATAATCCATACGGAATCTATGACTCAGGGTATAACAAGCTTAATTTCATTTCTTGAGAACGAAAGTATCGAAAGTAATCTAAAGAGAATTAAAGAAACTCTTGATGACCTTAAGTGGGGAGAGATTACTGAAGCGACTCGTTCCGGGAATTATAAAAACGTCTCATACTCATCTGGCGACATCATCGGTTTTTCAGAGGGCATTTTAGTAACTGCATCTAAAAACCCAGTGGATTGTGTAATTAATCTCTTGGAACACATCGCGCCTGAATCAGAATCTATTTGTACGCTATACTATGGGTTTGGAGCGGAAAAAGAAGAGGTCAAAGAAATATCAGCTATAATTGAATCAAGTTGGCCTGACGTCGAACTAGAGTTGATTGACGGTGGCCACCCTGTATATCGTTATATGTTAGCAATAGAAGAATAAAAACTATCTATCGGAGGATGAAAGCATGAGCGCAGCAAAATCCAAACAAATCCAGATTGTTACAGATAGTACATCGGACATTGATCCGAAGGTAGCATCAGATCTAGGAATACACGTAGTCCCATTATATGTGCATTTTGGAGAGGAGTCGTATAAAGACTCCATTGATATATCTGCAGATGAATTTTACGAAAAATTGGTTGCGGGAACTATATCACCAAAAACATCTCAGCCAACCCCTGAGGACTTTGCAGATCTTTATAGAAATCTTGCATCAAAAGGCCCCGTACTCTCCATGCATGTTTCTAGCTTGCTAAGTGGAACAATGAACTCCGTCAATTTAGCAAAAGAAATGGTTTTAAAAGAAATGCCAGACGCTCAAATTGCTGTGGTTGATACTTATTTAGCGTCCCTAGGATTGGCAAATGCAGTTATGGAAACCAAAAAATTCGTGAGCGATAATCCATCCCTCGAAGAAGCTGCAGAATTTGCCACATCCATTTCCTCAAGAACTCGAATCGTAGTTAGTGTAGATACTTTAGAATATTTGGTTAGAGGGGGGAGAATAGGAAAAGCAAGAGGGCTTGTAGGAGGCCTCCTACAAATAAAACCTATTCTGCACTTGATAGACGGCGAAATCCACCCTTACGAGCAAGCGAGAACCACTAAGAAAGCAAGAAGAAGATTAATATCGATTGTAACTGAACAAAAAGATCACATTGTAGGAGCAGCAGTCGCAACTACGACCGAACTTGAATTAGCGAATGAGATCGGTGAAACTTTGTCAAACGAACTTAACGTTGAAGAAGTTCCAATTTTCCGGATCGGACCGGTTGTAGGCACGCACGGTGGTCCCGGAACCGTTGGGGTAGCGTTCGTTTTAGATTCATAGTCGATACAGGAGTCTTATATTGACACAATCAAGATTCCCAGAAAACAATATGGAACCCAAACATACTGATTCCACTGCAGTCAGTATGGTAGCGCTGGAAAAAATACTGAATTTAGAACGAGATTTGGGTTATAACAACACGGCTGTAGTAGGAGGGTTAGATCAATTCCTAGAAAAGTCTATTAACTCTACTAAATTTGATAAAATCCCCTTACCCCAATATGAATCGCTCGACCGTGGCGGTAGAGAAAAATGGGTTACATCAACGCTACGTTCCTTGCGTTCGAAAGGCGATACCCCCAACAAACCAGATTCCTCTCTCAAATACGGAATTGCAGAAGAAAGAAGCCCTTCACCGGGCCAATTACGACGTTCTTATACAAAGAAAAAAAGAGCTACTATCCCTAAATCTTCTGGCCTAACAAAACAAACAAAGAAAAAAAATGGTGCGGTACTCAAATCTCCAGCATCTATAGACGAAAATATTGAAATAAACAAAAGATGGGAAAAACCATTCCAAAAAATGGGCATACGGTCTTATCGTGATTTGTTGTGGACCTTCCCAAGGCGCTATATGAAGGTCAAAAAAATATCGGAACTAGTTGACAACGAACACCAAGCAATAGCCGGAACAATTACTAAAATGTTTAACTCACAATATTCTGGGCGTGGGCGTAAAGGATTTATTCAGGCAACGATAAGAGATGAAACTGGAAGTATCACAGCCGTCTGGTTTGGCAGAAAATGGATAACTAAATCCCTCAAAAAAGGTCAGGAAATCCTGCTTGTAGGGCGACCTAATCATTTCCGTGGTCAAACTAGATTTAATGTAGAATCTCAAGAACAAATCGACAAAGAACGTTCTTCAATATATGGCTCTATATTGCCGGTATATCCTCTTAGCGACGGGATCACGCAAAGTTCGCTCAGGAAGCTAATTGGAAATACTCTAGAATCATGCCTTCCTTTAATAGAAGATTATTTGCCATCAACAATATTAAATAATGGAAATCTGCCCGGCTTAGACTCTGCTATCAGTATGATTCACAACCCCAAGAATCTTGAAGAACAAGAAAAAGCCCGAAACCGAATATCCTTTGACGAGATTCTGCTACTGCAACTTGGCCTGTTAAAGCGCAAACAAAATCAGCAAAAAGAGCTAGGGTCATCAATATCAACTGACGAGCAAATTTTAGATACCTTTATCCGTCGGCTACCATTCACTTTGACACAAGACCAGACAAAGTCCATCTCAGAAATCGGTTCAGACATGGCAAACCCGGTACCAATGATGAGGCTTCTGCAAGGAGACGTGGGAAGCGGTAAAACAGTTGTGGCGGCAGCTTCTTTGGTCATCGCAGCAGCTAACGGGTACCAAGGCGCTCTTATGGCGCCAACTGAAGTGCTTGCTGAGCAACATTTTAAAACTTTGACGACTATTTTTAGCCAAGGGACACGCGAAGACGATGACGGAGGACCGTATCGAGGTTTTTCAGACCTACTTCCAGATAGATCTCTGAAATTATCTTTACTTACAGGAAGCATGCCTAATGGAGTTAAAAATTCAATCCAGCAGTTGATTAGAAATGGTGAAGTAGATATAGCAATCGGAACTCATTCGTTAATACAAAAAGATGTGGAGTTCGATAACCTAGGGCTTGCAGTAGTGGATGAACAACACAGATTCGGAGTAAATCAAAGAGCATCATTGAGAGAAAAAGGTATGTCGCCTCATTTGCTAGTTATGACTGCCACTCCCATTCCTAGAACTTTATCATTAGCATTATATGGTGATCTGGACGTCACAACTATATCTGAAATGCCACCAGGACGACCCACGGTAAAAACTAAAGCTTTATTTCCCCAAGAAAGAGAGAAGGCTTACAATTTTATAAGAAAAGAAGTCGAAAAAGAGCACCAAGTTTTTATTATTTGCCCTTTAGTAGAGGAATCAGAATCAATTGAAGCAAAAGCAGCGATAGATGAACATGAAAGATTGCAAAAGGAAATATTCCCGGATCTAACAGTTGGATTATTACATGGTCGGATGAAATCTCATGAAAAAGAATCCGTTATATCAAAATTTCGAAACGGAGAGTTACAGATACTGGTGTCAACCGCAGTGATCGAAGTGGGAATCGATATACCAAATGCCACCGTGATGATGGTAGAGGGAGCAGAAAGGTTTGGATTATCACAGCTGCATCAATATAGAGGCAGAGTAGGTCGTGGAAAAAGCGATAGTTATTGTATTCTTGTAAGTGACTCTGAATCTCCTGAAGTTCGAGAACGATTAAATGTTATGGAAACAACAACTAATGGATTTACACTGTCAGAAGCCGATCTTCAAATGAGGGGGCCCGGGGAATTTTTTGGAACAAAACAAAGCGGAATTCCTGATCTAAGCCTTACTTGGTTAAGCAACTTGGATCTTATAGAAAAAGTGCGTTCTCTAGCCTCGAACATACTAACGACAGATCCTCAGCTTCAAAAAAGTGCTCATAGGAAATTAAACAAAGAACTAAATAGGTTCTGGGAAAGAGCCAAGGAGACACCCGAAGGAGGCTAAAACATTTATGTTATATTACTCGAAGGGTCAAAATATAAAGATGAAAAGACCACAAGAATTATGATAATCAAAATTATTGAACAACTTCTCACGGCTGCCGCTGAATCAGCACAAAAAACTGGGAAACTTCCGCTGTTTGCGTTACCGGAATTAGCAATCGAGTGGCCTCAAAATTTAGAACACGGAGATTATGCTTCAAGCCTTCCTCTAAAAATGGCTAGAGCCGCAGGCCTCGACCCATATAAAATTGCAGAAATACTTCGCGAAGAAATCGGTGAGACTGAAGAAATTGAATCAGTGAGTGTCGCACCCCCCGGTTTTTTGAATTTTAAAATGAATTCCGCTTGGATGCGCTCACAGATTCAAGAAATATTGTTAAAGAATGAAACATTTGGCAACTCTGATATTGGTCAAGGCCAAACTGTCCAAGTCGAATTCGTAAGCGTCAATCCAACCGGTCCCATCCATGTTGGACATGGCCGAGGAGCAGTATTAGGGAGTACACTGGCAAATTTGCTATCAGCCACAGGGCATAATGTTCAAAAAGAATATTATATAAATGATGCAGGAAATCAAATTGATAATTTTGCCAGCTCGATATGGGTTAGGTATATGCAATCTCTTGGATTAGAGGCAGAAATGCCAGAAGAGGGATACTTAGGACAATACATAGTAGCGTTGGGTGAAGAATTAGCAAAAGAAAATGGCAATAAATTTATTAAAGGCGACCCTGATACTCTTACCCATCTAGCACAAATAAGCATGGAAAAAATGCTGGAAAATATAAGGACGGATCTATCAGAAGTTAAAGTAGGGTTCGATTTATGGTTCAGTGAACAGTCTCTGTTTGAAGAAAAAACTTATGACAAAGCAATCAATTTGTTGAGGGAAAATGGACATACGACAGAACGAGAAGAAGCTCTCTGGTTCAACGGTTCTCTACTTGGTGACACTAGAGATAGTGTACTTGTAAGGAGAACCGGAGCTCCTACCTATTTTGCATCAGACATAGCGTACCACTACGATAAATTTGTCAATCGAAAATTCGATCGAGTCATAAATATATGGGGAGCTGATCACCAAGGACATGTTCCAAGAATGAACGCCGTTATGCAGGCTTTAGGAGTCGACGAAAATAAATTGGAATTCATATTAGTACAGTTGGTAACCCTCAAAAAGGATGGTGCAACCCTACGGGTATCAAAACGAACTGGGGATATGTTGACATTATCTGAGGTAGTTGAAGAAGTAGGTGCAGACTCGTGTCGATATTTCTTCTTATCAAGATCTCCTGATTCTCAAATGGATTTTGACATGGATTTAGCTAAAAAAGATGCTCCGGAGAATCCTGTCTATTATATACAATATGCGTATGCAAGAATCGCCAGCATACTGCGGGATATACCTACAGATTTATTAGAAAGCAACACCTCTGACGGCAAACTACTAATAGAAACCGAGGAAGAAAATCTTATCAGGCAGATGGTTCGATTCCCAGAGATTATAGAATCATCGGCAAAGACTTTAGAGCCTCACCATTTAACCCACTACACGTTATCGTTAGCATCCGATTTTCACGAATTCTATACAAAACACCGAGTGCTTGGAATTGAAAAAGACCTTAGTTTAGCCAGAATAGATTTAATTAAAGCTACTCAGATCGTATTAAGAAATGCTTTAAATTTAATGGGGATGACTATCCCTGAAAAGATGTAGAAAGAATAATTCCCTTATACCAAGGCTATTTAATAAGATGCGATCGAATAATCTTTTAGGAGCAAATAAATGAAAACATTGATCGATGACACCACCATAGTCCAAAATTTTGACAAAAACGAAATACGGCATCAGTCCAGTATTCTAATAAATGAAGACGGTGTTATTGAAGAGATAGGGGATTCAACGGAATTTTCAGACCGAAAAAAAGATTTCAATGTATTACCTATGGACGGTAAAACAATAATGCCAGGATTTATTAACTGCCACACACATTTAACTGCAACTCTAGGGCGAGGGATTAATGAAGATGTAGGTTTCCCACCTATTTTACCCTATTCTCTACTATTTCAATATTCCCATCTCTCAGATGAAGAGACAGGAATAATGGCTACGCTGGGAGTATTAGAAGGAATCAGAAGCGGGACAACAACTTTCGTTGAACTAGGTAAAAATGTTGAAAAATATGCTTCTGCAATATCCGACACCGGAGCTCGTTTCTTCCTAGGGGAAATGATGACGGATTTAACGTATAACGTAATACAAGCGGGAAATGAACTGAAATCAAAAGAAGATTTTTCAGAAAAATTAGCGGACCAAGCCTACCAAAGAGCAGTAAATTTATTCGAATCCTGGGATGGGAAAACCCAAGGGAGAATCAAAGTTATTTTCTCTCCCGGAACAGCAGATAGTGTCTCCCCATCAATGTTAAGAAAATCAAGGGAATTAGCGGAGTCCAGACAAACATTCTATACAATACATTTATCACAGAGCCATCAAGAAGTTAATGGCATAAAAAATGCTTGGAACCTCACCCCAACCGAATACTTAGACGCTCATGATTTTTTAGGACCTTCCTTAATAGCTGCTCACTGTCGATACGTCGATCAAAAAGAGATCGATTTACTGGGGCAATTCTCAGTAGGAATATCGAATAATCCTGCAATCGCAGCGAGAAGGGGTGCCGCAGCACCTATAACGGAATTGATTCAAGCAGGCGCTAATATAGGTATTGGAACGGACAATATGGCTGAGGATATGTTAGAAGCGGCTAGAACTGGCTACTTCGCCGAACGTGTTCGAAAGAACAATGAAACCAATCCAACTCCAAACGATGTTCTTGGTTGGGCCACAACAGGAGGAGCAGAAATAACAAACAGCTTAGATACGTTAGGTTCACTATATGTCGGTAAACAGGCAGATCTAATTGCCGTCAATTTTAAAAAATCTCACTTGACTCCAAATCTGAGAGTCGTTTCTAATTTTATAAATAACGGTGTGTCCAGTGATATTGAGTCAGTTATGGTACAAGGAAAATTAATCATGCATGATAACAAGATACTGAATATAGACGAAAACTATATAATTAGGCAGGCGCAGGTAATCGCAGAAAAATCCTGGAAAAAATTGTTTGAAGCTCACCCAAATGTGGAAATGCCAGTGCAATTAGACGATATTTAATCTAGGAGAAAGGGGACGGGATTGACTAAACTAATTTGTATAGCAGGTGCTCGTCATGTAGGCAAAACTACCGTTTTAGAAACTCTGATACCAAGAATCATCGACAGAGGATATACGGTGGCTGCGGTTAAATATTCAACACACGCCCATGAGTTAGATACTCCTGGGAAAAATTCTTGGCGACTCAAAAAAGCTGGGGCAGAAATTACTGCTATGGTCACGCCTGAAGAAATCGCAGAATATCGGCCAATGAAAACCCCCATTAAAATAAGTGATTTTTTAGAGCGTTACCGAGAATATGATGTTGTCTTAACAGAAGGAATATCACAAGATGACTACCCTACCGTTGAAATACTGCGGGAAGAGGTTAACTTAATTCCCAGTGATCAAATAATAAATAGGGTGGCAACCGTCTCTGATTCAGTACAATCAACCAATACAAATCTATTCGGATTTGATGATCTAGATAGTTTAGCTGAATACTTGATAACCGAATTCATAGATTAATCATTCATTCAATACCGGCCAAAAACCCCTACTTCTGGCTTGCATACCTTACATGCACGGTAGCCAGCGCTCTTAGCTTCTTTTATATCCGAAAAATATACTCTGTTTGATTCTTTAGTCCTGCGTCCAGGAGGGCAATTAGGCCTGCAAAATATTTTTGTGGTGATACAAGCGTTCACTAATACTGTATTTTGCTGAGTGGATGTCATAATATTATCTAGGTAAACCCAATCCTCTCTGAGCAATGATGTTCTTTTGTACCTCCGTGGTACCTCCTGCGACACTAATAGTTCTACTAAGAAATGCGTTAGAATTCAAAAAACCGTTAACGGGCAATGGAACCTTTAGTTTGTTTGTAGGTAACAAGTTACCGTATTCTCGCAGTACCTGAGATAAATATAAATATACTTTCTGAGTGATTGTATCTCCCCAAAATTTTGTCATCGAAGCTTCTTTAACAGGTATATCACCTTTACTTTGCATCCATCCAACTCTGTAAGACAACGTTCTCATAGTCTCGATTTCTAAACGTAAATTCGCCAGTTGATTGCGTACAACAGGATTACCTAAGGGTTGTTCCCCAAATTTGCCAACTTCATGGCAGTAATCAATAAATTGCTCGAGAATCCGTAACAACATCGCTGGCCCCTCTATGTTAGATCGCTCAAAACTAAGGGTAGTCATCGCAGCATACCAACCGCGATTTTCCTCTCCAATAATATTATTTGCCGGAACTTTGACATCTTCGAGAAAAATCTCGTCCCATCTGTGCCTTCCAAGAGCGTCAGGTATAGCATTTACCGTTATTCCTGGCAAATAGTCACCTTTATCATCTTTCAATGGCATCAATAGGTAAGTTATGCCTCTATGTTTCGGAGCATCTGTGTCTGTACGAGTAAGGATATGCATCCAATCAGCGCGGTAAGTACTCCAGATCTTTTGGCCATTTATCACATAATTATCGCCCTCTTTTACAGCTCTGGTCTTTAAACTTGCCAGATCAGATCCAGAGTCTGGTTCGCTAAATCCTTGAGAGACATAACTCATCTCAGCCGTGGCCATTTTAGGTAGAAAATAGTCTTTCTGCCATTGTTGTCCAGCTACCATCAAAACCGGTGCAACAAGACCTCCACCCAAACTTGCTGGAGCTCCTGCGTAGACCATTCCTTCTCGATATGCCATTTGGGTCTCAATACCAGCCGCTTTTCCGCCAAACTCTTCCGGCCAGTGCATAGTCCACCAACCCTTACCAACAAGTTTTTTTTCGAAATCATTAATTAGGGATTCCAATTTTTCATCTTCATGATCCCATGAAAGACCATAGTAGATACCTTCACCATCACCATAACCCTTATGGTCCCATTCTTTTTTGGTAAACTCGATCGCATCTTGTCTTAAAGCTTCGTCTGCTGCTGAAAATCGAAAATCCATTTCAGGGCTCCCCTCGATCTGTTATTTTATGTTGATCTTTTTAGTTTAATAACTACGCTCAATATACAATTACCGTTAACCGCAGTAATACTAAATATGATTATACCACTAAGGATCGATTTGAAGCTCATTCAAAGTAACGTTTTGTATCCAAACGAGGAAAGGAATAATGTAAAAACTATTCCTGAAAAATATTTAGAACCATTTGGTGAACTCTTCGTAGCTAGTTCGCCCTTTATTTATTGACCACTGAGGTTCACCAATAGTCAAAACCCCAACAGTTTTTAATTTTTCGGTTATCTCTAATAAACGGTGCAGATTATTTAACCTGGTCATTTTCCCCGTCGACCAACCAACTGAAAGACCCATCGAAGTAGCAACAAGCTGCATATTCTGAACCGAACAACAGACTGCACCATAATTCTCTTCAGTGATCTCTTCGATTTCATCAATTAGGCTATACACAAATATGAAGGGCGGATACCCCTGCACTTCATCGTTTATTCGCTGTTTATATATATCTGACAAGTAATTGCCACTCACTTTTTCTTGGGTATCTATCAGCTCTTTGGCAATTTCAGCTCTTAAAGGGGAGTTTTTTCGGATGACAAAAAAACGCCATGGTTCGGTATTTCTATGGTTGGGAGCCCAAACAGCTGAATCTAAGAGAATACTAATCTCTTTATCGGAAACGTCACGATTAGTGAATCTTTTAGTATTCCTTCTACCTTTAATTATATTTACAATGTCGCTGGTACTATTCATAGCTATATGTATCACAAATCTCCTATTATTTTTTCGCCTCTCGCTATTCTACAAGATAAACAAATATCACTAAATAACACGAAAGAATTTTTTCTGATACAATACCACCAATGGCCTGAAGGGCGGCCCGCAAGATCGGACGGATATCAAGTATAACTGGATTTTTGGTTTTAAATTAATTATTGAAAGTTGGCTCTGCTCCCTCCTCCTAGCTCTGACCATTCAGGAAAAAAAATTATTTTTATTATATAAGGAGTCTAGTCACAATGACTATGGATAAAACTTTGACCTGCCGTGATTGTCAGGAGGAATTTACTTTCACAGCCGGCGAGCAGGAATTTTACCAACAAAAGGGGTTCACGAATGAGCCCACAAGATGTCCTTCTTGTAGGACAGCCAGAAAACGATCCAGAGACGGCGGATACACCGGTGGTGGAGCCTATTCCTCTGGTGGTTTTGGTGGCGGAAGAAGAGAGAGACAAATGTTTTCAGTTGTTTGCGCCGAATGTGGCAAAGATACTGAAGTACCATTTAACCCTCGCGGCGATCGACCAGTATACTGCTCAGACTGCTACCGAGCTCAAAGAGCTTAAAAGCTGTCCTTAACGCAGATAGTAGTTATTCTAATATAAACTTAGCTGCGGCCGATAAAGATTCAGTAATTGGTAATATGGCGTGTTGCTTCATATTCTTAGAAAGGATCATTGATGACCAGCCCTCGTAGGAAATCATCTAAAGTATCTGTGGCTCCGCCTACCGCCGATATGGTTAAAGAGTGCCCGCCCCATCACTGGTTAGTGGTATCTGGAAGGCAAACCTGCAAAAAATGCGATCTAGAGCAAGCCGTTCCTGCTATGACTGACACCAGAACAACGACCTGGCAAAGAAGAACCGCAGAAAAAGGGAGTAGCCCATCTGCGACTGAAACCAATACAGAGGAAGATAAAAATAAGTTACCCGATAAAGATGAATCCGCCTAATCGTTTAATTACCACACTCAACCAAGGAGAATTTATATCTCAAAGCTAGCGACGAATTTGTGAAAACAACTGATTTAACCAACCATTTCACCTAATTTTCACACTCGTTAAATTAAAGATTCCGTTATGCAACTCCAAAAAAGAATGACAGCAACTAAAAAAAATGGGAGCCGCGTGCGCCGAGCAAAAGCTTCAGTCAAGACCGGGGCTTTCTTCGGAAAAATCGAGATTTCAAAAGCCGTATCTAAAGCTTTGGATGAAATGGGTTATAGTGACCCTACAGAAATCCAATTACAATCGATTCCTGTATTATCAAAAGGGCATGATGTAGTAGGGAAGGCTCAAACCGGCACTGGGAAAACAACCGCTTTTGGAATTCCTTTAGTTGAAAGTATTGACCCTTCGAAAAACGTAACCCAAGGGATCATTTTAGTGCCCACTAGAGAACTAGCTCACCAGGTAAGCACAGAAATACAGCGATTAAGTACCTTCCTTCCAATAAGAACCCTAGCTTTATATGGCGGCCAATCGATCAATAAACAAATAACGGATCTACGAAAAACTCCCCACATCATAGTTGGAACTCCAGGAAGGATAATTGATCACATTGGCAGATCTACCATCAAACTAAATAATATACGCTTTGCAATATTAGATGAGGCTGACCAGATGCTAGATATAGGATTTGCAGACGATATGATAAAAATTATCGGTCTTACACCTAGATCCAGGCAAACAGCTCTATTTTCAGCAACAATTCCTAAAACAATAAAACGACTGATTAGTCGTTTCCTTCGTGATCCATCATGGATACAAGTAGGAGAAGAAATTGAGGCTTCAAATACCATCAAACAAATGTATTATGAAGTTGCAGATCAAGATAAATTCAAAGGTTTAAATGAACTTTTATCTCAAAATTCCAAACAAAATAAAGCTTTGATTTTCTGTAGGACTCAAATAGGAGTCGACAGACTTACAAAAAGGTTACGGAATTCTCGATTTGATGCTCAGTCAATACATGGAGGAATGAGTCAGAGTCAAAGAGAAAAAGTAATTAGAGGCTATCGAGCTGGAACTCCAAAAATCTTAGTTGCAACAAACTTAGCAGCAAGAGGATTGGATATTCCCCAAATCTCTTACGTAATTAATTATAATATGCCGGGAAATATCGAAGAATATGTTCATAGAATCGGACGCACTGGCAGAATTGGAAATTTAGGAACTGCCATAACTTTTGTAGGCGAAGATGATTTCAATATGATGGAGTTATTGGAAAAAAGATTCGGAACAAACCTTGAAAAGGGTCGCCTGAACCTATATAGAGCCTAAAATTGATAACCCTCCTCCCTCATTTTGTTAGAATGTATCGATTAGCTAAACCAATCAGATAATACTGGAAGGTTAAGGTCTAGCCATTTGGCATTGAGGTTTATTCTTTCGAGTGACTGCTCCACCGTTCGTGTCGCAGCGGGAACTGGATTGGCATCAAAAAACGCTTTAACGTCGCGTCCGTCCTCAATCGTGTTAAAACCCCCTGTTATTGAAACTAACCGCATAACTGCAAAGCCACCTCCGCCATAGCGCCGATCAAATTCTTTCCAATTATCCTTCATAAATTCCCAGGTTATTCTTAAAGCACTGGGGTTTGCTGCCAATCCCATTATAATTCTTGGGGTGTCTTGAATCCGAATAACATCCGGATCTAGAGAGAGTTCTAGAGCACGTGTAATTAACTTTGGCTGCTGAAATCTTGTTAAAGCCCCTTGGATTCTTACTTTCTCTTCTTGTAAATCAAATTTTTCTGCTAATTGTAGAAGCTGTTCGAAAGTGGAATCATTTCCAGATTCAGCTGCTAATCCATATATAACTCCTCTTAAGTCAGGGGTAATTGATGAGTTGTCAGTTAAAAATGTTTGGAATCGTTTATTTGCTTCATCCAAAACACTGGGATTGCCAAAATGGCCACTTTGATTGAGAACAACGCTTCGAAGCAAAGAATTCAAATGCGTTTCATCAGCAACACTTTCCCAACCGACACCATCAACAACTTGTCTAAATAGTAACTCGTTAGACTCATAAAATTCTTTTTTGAAGGGTTGGCTATATACTAAACGCTCCAATGAAGAAAGTTGTCCAGCTATCGTAGCCCAAACACTGTAATCCTGGTCTCCTTGATATGATTTTAGTAAGGATAAATAATCGCTTACACTACTAAATCTTCCTTTTACCAAAGCGAAGGTGTCTTCTAGCAAACCCAATCGATCCGATGGACCCAACTCCTTTGAATTCACAGCATTGGAAAGGGCATCTAGTTCACTTTGGCCATACTTAACTCTATAAAATCCAGTTGTTCCAGAATTGATTTTTATCCAATCAGAATCTTGCGGTGAAGAGATTTCCAATGTTCGCCCGATCATTAAATTAGCATCTACACTCTCTTGGGTAGAAGACATGGCAGTGATAGGAACATGCCAAAGAGTTCCATCTTGGTTTGGTCCTGAATATAGAAATCTTTTCTGGGTTAATCCAATCTGTGGATTTCCGTCCGCAGACTGTTCTTTCGACACTTCTATTACTGGATAGCCAACTTGCTTAATCCACGTATCCATCATCGCAGGTACATCAGTTCCAGAAGCCACTTCCATCGCCGACCAAAGATCTCTTCCTTCAGCGTTAGAATAAGCGTTGTTATTCAAATAATCTCTCAATCCAGATTGGAAAATATCCGGACCCAAAAATTCTTCCAGCATGCGTATTATTGAAGCCCCTTTACTATAGCTAATAGCATCAAAGAGTTGGCTAACTTCATCAGGATTATTAACTTCAGACTCGATAGGATGACTATTTTCTAAACCATCTAAACTCATACCTGGTGAGACATCCTCTGCAATGAACTGTGTCCACACCTGCCATTCAGGATATAAATTATCTGTAGCCTTAGTAGCCATCCAAGACGCGAAACTCTCGTTTAACCATAAATCATTCCACCAGGCCATCGTAACTAAGTCACCAAACCACATATGCGCCATCTCATGCGCTATAATCTCCACTATCCGTTGGCGGGTACCCGGAGAAGAGCTAGACTCGTCAAAAAGAAGAGCAACTTCTCTATATGTAACTGCACCCCAGTTCTCCATAGCACCAGCGGCAAAATCTGGTATCGCAATATGATCCAATTTTTCTAATGGGTAAGGTATACCAAAATATTCGTTGTAATACTCCAATAGGCGCACCGCCGTATCCAAAGCAAATTGACCTCGCTGTTCTTGCCCTGAGGTGGTCCAAACTCTTACCAAAGTATCATTGTCTCCGTTTGCCTCTATACTCTTCATTTCACCTACAACAAAAGCGAGTAAATATGTCGACATAATTGGAGTAGTCTTGAACTGAATTAAGACATTACCATTACTTAATAATTCTCTATTAGATTCCAATGTGTTTGTAATCACTTCTAAATTTTCTTTTACCATCATTGAAACCTGAAAGGTTGCCTTTATTGCCGGCTCGTCCCAACATGGGAAACAACGTCGAGCGTCAGTTGCTTCGAATTGGGTTACAGCCATTTTTTTTGACTCGCCTTTCGAATCTTCATAATTACTGATATAAAATCCGTGCAGCTGATCATTAAGAATTCCTTGAAATTCAATATGTAATTTGGCAGTTCCAACATTAATATTCTCTTCGAAATCAATCGATACGGTTTCGTTATCTTGATCATACATAACTGTAGCGTCTACTTTTTTTCCAGACTCAAATTCTATGTATGTTTTATCTATATTTAATTCAATCGAATTCAAGACAATCGATCTCGTCTCTTCTTTAATTAAAATCTCAATGGTTTCATCCCCTCGAAAGGTCTCCTTTTCGAGGTCGGGAAACAACGCAATTGTGTAATGAGAAGGGGTAACGTTCGATGGAAGTAGTGAAAATCCACTATTGTTATTACTAGTCAAAGCTTGATCCTCCAGGTTATTGGTGTAAAGATATGTTAGCACTACAAAGGAATGAAATCTCATTGAGATTCGAGCTTAAGAGAATTAATCCTTACATTTTAATTAAATCAGCCCTGGCTTATAAATTGCCGCACGACAATTGAGGAGCTCAACAACTAGTGAATCAAATTTATCGAAATAATACCAGGAATAAAGCATTATCCCGCAGTCATTCAGGTCTATTCCCCCATATCTCTAAGCAATGAGAAATGATCGCGATTTTATGAAAAACACCTCAAAAAAACCCCGGTATTTTTACGGGTGGAACATCGTTCTGGCCAGTTTTTTGGCACATCTAGCATACGCTGAACAATACTCCTCTACTTTAGGTCTTTTCATGAGGCCACTTCAAAATGAATTTTCGTGGAGCCGCTCTCAAATAGCCGTAGTGCAAACAATATCACGTGTTCTTGAAGCTCTAGTCGCCCCTTTTATAGGTCCAATCATCGATAGGTTTGGCACCAGGTCTGTTATCCCTGTAGGTGCGGTAATAGCCGGTATTTCACTAATAGCGACAACATATATTAATGAGCTTTGGCAATTCTACCTTCTGAGGGGATTTGCCGCCGCCATTGGTTTTTCACTAATGGGATTTCTTGTAACTAGCATAGCTATAAATAATTGGTTCGTTAAAAAAAGAGGACGAGCATTGGCTATTGTTAATACAGGAAGCACTTTAAGTAACGTTATTTTAATGCCTGTGTCCGTCTATGTTATATCACAATCAGGTTGGCGATCTATGTTCTTTGTATTTGCCATTATCACTTGGGTCGTTGTATTAATTCCTTCAATAACATGGATGCGGAGAAGACCAGAAGATATGGGTTTACATCCAGATGGGGAAGATCCTCAGAATGGTTTAGAGAGTGCTGAAACAAACTCGGAAATACGGGAACCAGTTTGGACAAGAATTCAAGCGATGAAAACTTCTGCTTTTTGGTTGGTATCTATGAGTTTTGCAGTAGCCAGTTTTGCTTTTCAAGGAATTAATATAAGTATGGCACCTTATATGCAGGATTTAAATTACGGTGATGCTATGGTTGCAAGTGCCCTATTTTTTCGAGCAGTCATAATGACAATCGGGTTACCGATAATGGGTCTGATCGCGGAAAAGGCTCAATACGCCTTAGTAAGACTGCTTCCGTTTGCTTTACAAGGAACAGGTTCGCTATTTTTATTATTTGGCGAAAATCCAATAATCCTTTTTGCGGGATTGGCTATCTACGGTTTAGGAGTAACAGGTATCGGCGTAACACAAGAAGTTATTTGGGCAAATTATTTTGGCAGATATAGCCTAGGAAGAGTAAGATCCGCAGGGTTTGTTGCTACATTCGGGGCCGGCGCAACTGGGCCTATATTTATGAACTTAGTTTACGATTTTCTGGGCTCTTACAAACCAGCGCTCATGCTATTTCTGTTATTTTTCTTCGTCGCTTCGGTACTAATAATTTTCGCTCACCCTCCCAAACCTCCAAAATATATAACAGTATAAATAATTTACTTGGATTGAACTGCGACTAAAGGTTTCGCCATTAATATAGCCAAACCAGAAACTATATAGACCAAAGCAAATAAAATAAGAGCATAATAGTAATCCCCCATAATGTCGTACATAAAAGTACCAGCAAGGGGCCCACCGGCCTGAATTACTAATTGAATAGGTGTAACAAATCCTCTGATCGAGCCCTGATGCGCACGCCCGAAATATTCAGCCCAAACTAGCTGTATCAACATTGGTAAAGCGCCGAAAGCCAATCCGTGAACAATTGCAAAGGAATACGCATAATATAGATTGTCCGTTAACATCAATATACCGACACCTATAGTTACTATCGCAAATCCTATCGCCATCACGTTCCTAATATGGAATTTTTCAACTACAAATCCAACCCCTACAGCACCCAACGCACTTACACCAGCCCAAAATGTTAATATGCTGATCGCGGAATCTTCAGGTATCCCTTTATCGGTCAGATACGGGAATAAATTAAAGTTTATTCCCCCGATATTGAACATCAAACCACTTGTCGCAATCAAAATAAAATAAAATGCTGGTGTTCTTATAGCTTCTTTTAGACTATAAGTAACTTCCATTGATTGATCACCATCACCTAGGATCCCACTAGGTTCAACACCATCTGGCAATAAACCAATATCTTCAGGTTGTCTCTTTAAGAACATCAAAATTGGTATAAGTGTTGCTAGCCAAACTACTAATGCCAAAACAACTGACGCACTTCTCCAGCCAACAATTGATAGAGAAATCTGTGCTATTAACGGCATAGCCATTTGGCCAAAACGCGTTCCGACAACCGCGAATGCCATAGCTCGCCCCCTACGCCTGATGAACCACTTTGAAACCACTACTCCGGGGGCTATTTGGAGCAAGCCTGCTATTATAAATCGCCCTGTAACGACTGACATATAAAATTGCCACAAGTGATTTACAAAAAATATGGACCCTACTGCTAAACCAAAAAAAATAAAGCCAAAAAAAAGAACCGCCTTAGATCCTTTTTTATCGAGAATAGGCCCAATCACTAGAGCGAGAAAACCTCCCAAGATAGTGCCGACCGTAATGGCACCCGCGAACACAGATCGTGTCCATCCAAATTCCTCAGTTATTGGTTTCAGAAAAACGCTCAAAGCGGGATTATAAAGTGCAGTTTGAGCAAAAGTTACCGCTACCATCGTGGCAACAATGAACCAACCAAAAAAAAATTTATTGAATCTAAATTTAGAGTTAGAGTTATTCTGTTCTGGGATCATATATATAAGAATAAAGCATACCAATAACAAATATCAACAACGATGTTATTGTATACAATAGTATTTTAAGGAGGAATCGTTGCTAAAATACACAGTCATATTGGAACCCGAAAATACAGGAGGCTTCTCGGCCCATTGCCCAAGCATGCCTGGTTGTATAGCTCAAGGAGAAAATAAAGAAAGTGCTATACAAAACATCAAGACAGCAATATTGTCAGCGGCTAACGCTTGGCGAGAAGATGACCTAAATGCTCCTAACGATTCTATAGATAGAATTGCCGATGAAATATTTGAAATTCTATTATCCAGACAAAAAGAAAACCTAAGTCTTGCCTTAGAAGCAGTTGAAGTTTTAGTGCAATCGGATGATTTTTCTCAAAGCCCTCTTAGCGAAAACGAAATGGGCCCTTTAACCCTGACCGTTCAAGAAGATCCGGCAAAAGGAAACATTAAACCCGGAGCATTGAGGGCTTTGATACGTCACTCAGGTATGACACCTGAAGAATTTATGGACTATATTCGAATTGAATCGAATATAGTTCAAATGATAACTAGCAAGAATATCGCATTGGAATGATAAGGGAGTTATGCCTCGTTGACCCTTAATTTATTGGTATTTTATACTATCTAAGTAAAATATAATTTAATAGTTTGACAAAATAAAGAAAGATTGGACCCTGCTTATGACGTCGATAAAGGAACAGCTCTCCTCGTTGGAGAAGCATGCCATGTCAGATCTGAATCAAATAGAGACCGAAGAAGGTTTGGACGAATGGCGAATAAATTACCAAGGTAGGCGGAATGGACAGCTACCAAAATTATTGGAAGAATTACCCAAATTACCCATAGAAGATAGAAAAGAAGTGGGTATCGCGGCAAATAAATTAAGAAACTCACTTGAAATGGCATATAAGGAACGACTTCAAGAAATTAAAAAATCTGATCTTCAAGAAAAATTATTAGAGGAAGCAATAGATGTATCCCTTCCTGGTCGCAAACAGGCACTAGGAAAATTACACCCAACAACACAGACTATAAGAGAAATTAGTTCAATATTTGTAAATTTAGGATACCAAATTGTAGACGGGCCAGAGGTTGAATGGGATTATTACAATTTCGAAGCCTTAAATATACCTCCGGATCATCCTGCTCGGGATCAATGGGATACCTTGTGGCTAGATTACAATAATGAAGAAGGAATACGACCGCTTTTATTAAGGACGCACACCTCCCCAATGCAAATACGTACAATGGAGAACCAAGAACCTCCAGTGAGAGTGATCGTTCCTGGTAGATGCTACAGACACGAAGCTACAGATACTACACACGAGTCAATGTTCTTCCAAATAGAGGGACTAACCGTGGATAAAGGGATAACGTTCGCAGATCTAAAAGGAACTTTATATACGTTTGCAAGGAAATTATTTGGCGAAGACCGAAAAATTAGATTTCGGTGCGATTTTTTCCCGTTTGTTGAGCCGGGTGTAGACATGTCAATAGATTGTTTTAGTTGTGATGGCGCCGGTTGCAGAGTTTGCTCTAATACTGGATGGATTGAAATTATGGGAGCAGGTATGGTTCATCCAGATGTCCTCAAACGAGTTGGATATGATCCAGACATTTATACTGGCTTCGCTTTTGGTATGGGGCCAGAAAGAATATCAATGTTAAAGCATGGTATCGACGACATTCGGCATTTTTACGCCAATGATCTTCGCTTTCTAGAACAATTTTAAAGAATTAGGTGATTCTAATGGAACAAACTTTTTCGGTACACTTAGATTTGGATCCAAAAAAATTTGGAGCTATACTTGCCTGTATTGATTTTGCAGCTCAACACACTGACGAAAACAACAACACTTTCTTATTAGATTTATCGGACGAGCTTCGAGATAGTCAGAAACAGTTCCTTAATTCAATGAGTATTAATTCAGGGAATAAGATAATTAAACAAATTCAGAGCAGCGAGAAAACTGCTTTAAATAAATTAATTGATTGAGAAAGGGTCTATATCAATATGACATCAGATAAAGCGGTACCAACCAACCAACCATGCCCAAGTTGCAATGCCCTCGTTTTTTATGAAGGGCACAGTGAACTAAAAACATCATTAACGCCCCATCGTTTCCATTGTCATAGTTGTGGGAAATTATACGTTGTACGATCAACAACGCATAATCCTCCCAAATTCCCAATTTCTGCGAAACATGAGGCATTGGATGCCGAGATGCCTGAAGGGCAAGAACCCCACGAACATGTTGAATAATAATATCGATTGGCGAGGTGGTTAAAATAATGCGTATTTCCCTAAAATGGCTTAAAGAATATGTAGACTTTGACTACTCTGCAGAGGAGCTCGCTGAGAAACTTACTATGGTTGGTCTAGAAGTGAGTAATATAGAAACAATAGGTGGGGGATGGGATGACATACTTGTAGGTGATGTCACAAAATTGGTCCAGCATCCTAACGCTGATCGACTAAAATTAGCCACAATCGATATAGGAAAAGAGAGTCTTACAGTTGTATGTGGTGCGCCCAACATAGAAGAAGGGCAAAAAGTACCTTTAGCTCTGATCGGATCGGAAATTTATGACGCTGACAGAAATAAAACTGTTGCTCTGAAGCCAGCAAAAATTAGAGGGATCGTTTCAGAAGGAATGGTTTGCTCCGAGCGTGAGTTACGAATTAGTGACGATCACGAAGGTATTCTAGTGCTTCCTTCGGATGCTGCTCCAGGGGTATCAATGGACGAATACCTCGGGGATACGACGCTAGAAGTTGATGCCACTCCTAACAGGCCAGATTGGCTGTCTATGATAGGTGTAGCTTGGGAAGTAGCAGCAATACTTGGCAAAACAGTTAAGATGCCGGACACAACATACGCAGAAAATAGTAAGCTCAACATAAAAGATTTGGATGTGGTCGAGGTAATTGATGCAAATTTAGCTCCTCGGTACACTACAAGCATTATCCAAGAAATATCTGCGCATATTCCTTCACCAGGATGGATGCAATTACGGTTAAAATCCGCAGGTGTTCGGCCCATAAGTAGTGTGGTTGATATAACCAATTACGTCATGCTCGAATATGGACAGCCACTACACGCATTTGATCGAGCCAAACTTGATGCAGGTAAAGTTATAGTACGCCCGGCTAAAACTGGAGAAGTTATAGAAACGCTCGATGGTAAATCATATGAGCTTTCCACAGAAGACCTAGTAATAGCAGATACAAAAGGCCCAGTAGGTTTAGCAGGTGTAATGGGTGGCCAAACATCTGAGGTAGACAATAATACTAAAGAAATATTATTGGAATCTGCAACTTTTCATTTCGCGTCTATCCGACGAACTGTACAAAGGCACAGACTAGAAGTAGCTGGGAAAAGAGGAACTGAAGCTTCCTTAAGATTTGAAAAATCCTTGCCTATCACGTTACCTATGGAAGCACTCAAACGGGCTACTAAGTTACTAGTTGATATATGTGGTGGGACAGCAATCGTTGGAACGATGGACACGAACCCAGACTCTGAAGACCTATCATCTGTGACTTTAACTTCTAACAAACTAAAGAGTGTGCTAGGCCTAGACTACGGAAAAGATCAGGTATCAGACACCTTAAAGTCCTTAGGGTTCAACACTACCACGTCAGCAAATGGTGATGAGTATTCTGTCCAAGCAGAAATCCCTTTCTGGAGAGCTGATATACGCATACCTGAGGACCTAGTAGAAGAGGTGGCAAGAATCATTGGATATGATTCTATTCCCTCAACGTTGCCCTCTGGAAGCCTTCCCGAGGTATTAGATAACCACACAAGGTTAACAAAAGAATTAGTCAAAAATGTTCTTGTATCCCTAGGTTTACAAGAAACCATTAGTTATCCTTTGGTTTCGATTGAAACCATACAAAAATCAATTGGTATTCCAACACAAGAGGAGCCAATGAGAGTTTGGAATCGAATATCACCAGACCAAGAATTTCTGCGCACCACTCTGAGGGGTAGCCTTCTAAAGATTTTCGCAAGAAATGAGAAGGTGGGAAGAAACGACTCAATAAAAATCTTTGAAATAAGCAAAATATATATTCCGGTAAAAGATGAACCTCCTAAAGAGCAAGAAATGCTTCTAGGATTGATAGGAGGGGAACAAAGTAATCGGGGTTGGAATTCTGAGAGCAAAGAGATGGATTTCTTTGATGGCAAAGGAATTATCGAATCACTGTTAGATTCTCTATCAATTAAGCCATCCTTCACACCGAAAATTGATCGTGTATTAACTTCCGGTAGAACGGCTTCAATATCAATAGATGGTCAAGAAATCGGCGTGATAGGGGAAGTCCATCCCGACACACTCGATGATTTCGAGGTAAAAACCAAAAGAGTTACACTATTCGAAATAAATGTAGAATCACTTGCGGATTTTAGAAATTCAGAATCGCTATCTTGGAAACCAATCTCACGATTCCCAGGTCTTGTAAGACAATTAGATTTAATAACAGATGTATCCACACCCTCTGGAGCAGTAAACGATATCATTGTTAATTTTCCTTCAGTTGCTAAATCCACACTTTTGGATATCTATAGTGGGTCCCAAATACCGGAGGGTCAAAAATCTTTATCATTTGAGATTGTGTGGCAATCACCATCAAGAACATTAACGGACAAAGAAGTAGAAATCGCTTTATCCCAGCTATTAGACCTACTTAACGAGAAAACCAATTCGAAATTGAGGTTAGAGTAGGATGGAATACGGAATAAACAAATGATATCAGTTGAAGAAGCGCTCAGCCAAGTCATGGAAAATATAAAGCCACTAAAAATGGTACAAAACCCTATCTTGGATTCGTTGGGGTTAATTATAGGAGAAGACGTAAAATCAATGATCTCTGTGCCACCAACCAATAATTCAGGTATGGATGGTTACGCGGTACGACACCAGGATATTGTAGGAGCATCACGCAATAATCCCTCTACACTAAAAATCATCGGAGAAATCGCTGCGGGATCAACGCCAGATAAAGCCTTGGAGCCAATGACAGCCATCCGAGTAATGACTGGCGCACCTGTACCACCAGGCGCAGACACGGTAGTAAAATTTGAAGATACCAGTGATGCAGAACGCATTAGCAAAGTCGAAGAAAAAGAAAGGATTAGCATATATAACTCACCAAACGTCGGCACTGCTATAAGGCAAGCAGGAGAGGATATAAAACCTGGTGCCACCGTATTGACCAAAGGAACAAAATTAACATCTGCTTCAATAGGAGTATTAGCTTCTTTAGGACTAGACAAAATACGCGTATACCCTCAACCGACGGTGGCAATCATCTCATCCGGTGATGAACTAACTGCGCCAGGTTCATCTTTAAGTGATGGCAATATATATGACATAAACACTTATTCTATTAGTTCGTTGGTTAAAACATATGGAGGAATTCCGAAAATTATGGGAATTGCTAAAGATGATTCTGCATCTCTCCGAGAGCTAATAGAGAAATCTAGAGAGGCAGACTTGATTATCACATCTGCTGGCGTATCTGCTGGATATTACGATCTAGTCAAAGATGTTATACAAGAATATGGCTCGATAAGTGTGTGGAGTGTCAGAATGAGGCCTGGAAAACCAGTCGTGTTTGGAACACTTACCGGTAAGAGCACAGACCAATGGGGGAAAACTGTACCTCTAATCGGTCTTCCAGGAAACCCGGTAAGCGCTATGGTGGTATCCCATATACTGGCTAGGCCCGCAATACAAAAAATGATGGGGAAGACTTCGTTTGAGGTACCCACAGTTGAAGCGACATTAGATGATTCGATAGTCAATGAAGATGGAAGAAGAGTATATGCCAGAGCTGTTGTAAGAAAAAACTCCGACGGCACTTACGGAGCCCGTTTGGCAGGTTCGCAAGGGTCAAATATTCTTACAACCTTAGCAAAATCAAATGGGCTAGCTATTTGCCCTGAAAACGTAAAAGAGCTTCCTGCCGGATCCAAAGTTATAGTTGAACTAATTGATCAACAATTAATTCTATAGATCTTGCTCCTTTAAACGACGATAGACTCGAGTTAGCGAAAAATCGAATTTAAACCTCTTACCCTGCCATCAAAACTACTATGGTTTTCCATTCACTCCATAGGATGCTCTATGAATACTGGAATTTCTAGGAATAAGATAGAACCTGTAAGTTTCTTAATGTATGCTGGGCATATTGAAATAGTAGGAAATTGTAGGTGAAACATCATGTCAACAAAAGCGTTCGTGCTAATTGAAACTTCGGTAGGAAAAACCCAGGAAGCTTTCGACAAATTAAGCGAAGTCTCCGAACTAACCTCCGTTGACACAGTCACGGGGCCCTACGACATCATTGCCGTTGTTGAAAGCAGTGACCTCGACTCAGTGGGTAATATTGTAACGACAAGAATACATACGATTGAAGGAATACTGAGAACCGTCAGTTGCTTAAGCGTCAGTTTATAAGAAATTCCGAACCGCTAAATTTATAATATTACATCTCTCAGTAGATAAATATCTTTATAAAATTAACCAAATGTCGTTCCATTTACCAATCAAAAGGGTTAGATTCCTTATAGTAGTCTAATGATTACAATATACTGAATAAATGGTATAGTTGTGGCGCTGGTAGATTCAGCGGGGAATGACTATTCAGATGAACATTATGAGCTTAGGTTAGGAGAAAATCATGGATTTCACCTTTGATTCAGAAGCAGAAAAATTTAGAGCTGAGGTACGGGCTTTTATTCAGAAAAATTGGGATCCCAAAGATTTCAATACAGATTTAAACGTTTTTGGTTATGACTTTGATAACCCAGAATACAGAGACCACGCTGGAAAATTTCAGAAAAAACTTATTGAGCAAGGGTACTGGACCATGTCTTGGCCTGAAGAATATGGCGGGCAAGCTGCTCCTTTAACTAAGCAAGTCGTTTATTCTGAAGAATTGGCTTACGCTGGCGCTCCTCAAGGAACTCCTGGGGGCAATATTACCGGAGCAATAATGTTCCATGGTAACGATGATATAAAATCGGAATTTTTAGGCAAAATGGCAAAGAATGAGATTAATTGGGCTCAAGGATTCTCTGAACCAAACGCAGGTACAGACCTCGCTAGCCTCACTACCAGAGGTGTTGAAGATGGAGACGATTACGTTGTTAACGGACAAAAAATTTGGTCTTCTGGATCACATTATGCTGATTGGTATCACGTTCTAGTACGAACTGACCCCGAAGCACCGAAGCACCGGGGAATAACATACCTGATGATGCAACTAAAAGATCAAGATGGCACTCAAATGCCTGGAATTACCTTGCGCCCTCTCTACGACATGTTTGGTCGCCGACGTTGGAACGAAGTATTCATGGACGATGTACGAGTACCCAAAAGGCAAATAATAGGAGAGGTCAATAGAGGCTGGTATGCGGCAATGACCACTCTTAACTTTGAGCGAGCAGGAGGCACTGGAGCCAGAAATGTAGCGGTTCTAGAAAATTTTATTAGTCTTGCAAAACGATTGAAATTTAATAACGAGCCGATTCTAAACGACCCGCTTGTAAGACATAAATTAGCAGATCTCCGAATAAGAGTTGAAACAGGAAGAATGTTATCCCTACGCCTGATCTGGCTACAATCCAAGGGAGAAGTGCCACAAACTGAAAGCCTAATAGCGAATTTCTACGGTTCTACCATGAACAAGTTCCATTTTTGGCCTACATTGGCTCATATATTAGGTCCTTACAGAGCTCTTCTTCAAGGGGAGAAGAGATCCCCCGACAATGGGATGTATGGCACAAACTATGCGCTAAGTATGGTGACTGGATATGCCGGTGGCGGAGGAATCCTCTTATCGCCTAACTTGATAGCACAAAGAGGACTGGGGTTGCCTAGATAGAATAGATTCTATCTAGATTGCTATCTGAATTCCTTCAGAAATAGTTATTGTATTTCTATGGAAAGACATCAGTTCCTCGTTGCATTTAACAGCTTTTATATCTAGGAAATGTGTTGCAATAAATAATTGTGGGGCTAATCCATCCCTAACAGATTCTTAATCTCCCCCTCGTCCCCTATAGCCCATACGGTAGAGGACATATCCAACTATAGCTACTACTAAAGCCCCTAGAAGCCCAATAACATTCCATACAATTTCCATAATATTCCAGCTCTTATTAATGCTCTTTAAAAAACTTAATTGTAAATTAAAGGCATTTGCCCCTTCCATTCAATCCATATCTTTTCATTTGATTCGCTTTCGTATCAGTCGTTTTCACTAGCTGAGAATTCGTGACTACTAACTAATACTTATTTTTCGCATCAGAGTTTTTATAAAAAATAAATCATATACAAACTCTGATCGAATAAAAACAAGTAAAGCTGATAACACCATGCATATCAGTCCCCAGAAATCGGGAAAATCATACTGTAATCCAACAAGATTATAACTATAGTTAAAAGAATAACTTACTATCATCGTAGTAATAACAAGAGACACTCCAGAACCTACAAATTTCCAATCTGTATTTTTTATTTTAAAGAGCAATAGTATGCCTAATGGAACATTCATAAAAACAACTAGTGGATTTAAAATCAATAGAATACCCAATAATTTTGCCAGTCCAGAACCTCCCTTAAAAGAATGGAAAATCGGGAAAAATGATCCTAATAGAAAGATTGCAGCAAAACCAGAAAAAACAATTGGATGAAAGTCAAAAACATTCTGAAGTAAATATTTAATAAAAAATAAGGATAGAAAAGCAGTTGAAATATCGCCAATTAAAACGACAATCCCATATTTAGCTCCTAATTGGAGAGTGGTATTTGCCATTCCCGGATTTTTAGTTCCTAATTTTCTTACGTCTTTACCACTAATTTTTGTTGCTATAATCGCCCATAAAATAGAACCAGTCAAATAACTAAAAACCATGATTAAAAAAAACCATGCCAGATTATTAACAAAATTATCCATGCAGGAATATTATCATAGCGTTAAGTGAATTCTTGATTCTCACTAAGCCACGTGAGTTCATTATCGCAAGGATACGTGTGTCCATTCTAAAAGAAGACTGTATGGTACTTTACGTCCCTTAGAGTATGGTGTTATGGTGCCAGTTATAAGGGGAATTCTCTTTTACGATTGGGACTAAGAGGAGGAAAAGCTCATGGATTTTAAAGCATCAAAAGAAGATGAAGAATTTAGACTAGAAGTTCGTCAGTTTATCCAAGATAATTGGGATCCGAAAGGTTTCTTAGGACATGAGATGTCTGTTCGGTCCTGGGATTTCGACAACCCGCTTTCTCGAGAAAATGATAAGGAATTTACCAAGAAATTAGTTGACCAGGGCTGGTACACAATGTCATGGCCAAAGGAGTACGGAGGAGGACAATACCCACTAAGCAAACAATTCGTATATACGGAAGAGTTGGCTTATGCCGGTGCTCCTGGAGGGTCGCCTGCTTCCAATATTACTGGCGCTATCATGATGCATGGATCAGACGAGGCTAAGAAAACTTTTTTGCCTAAAATGGCTGCCGGAGATATTGAATGGGCCCAAGGTTTTTCAGAGCCAAATGCTGGAACAGACCTTGCCAGCTTACAAACTAGAGCCGTTGAAGATGGCGATGATTTTGTTGTAACTGGTCAAAAAATATGGTCCTCAGGAGCCCATTTAGGTGACTGGTACCACGTACTAGTACGAACTGATCCCGACGCTCCTAAACACAGGGGGATCACGTATCTCATGATGAACCTCAAAGATGAAGATGGTGAAAGACCTGAAGGTCTAACCCTTCGTCCGTTGTACGATATGATGGGTCGCTGGAGATGGTGCGAGGTCTTTATGGATGAGGTCAGAGTGCCCAAGAAATACGTTCTCGGTGAGGTTAATAGAGGCTGGTATGCAGCAATGACTACACTGAATTTTGAGAGAACAGGTACCGAAGGTCCAACTCGGCATATCGGTATTCTTGATAGATTTCTTGATATGCTCAAAGAAACCAAGCTTAATGGAGAATCAATACTAAAAGATCCACTAGTAAAACATCAAATCGCTGATCTTCGAATAAGATTAGAAGCCGATAGAATGCTAGCAACGAGGGTTGCTTGGATGCAGGCACAAGGGGAAGTCCCACAATCAGAAGGTGCGATTTCAGGATTAGCAAACCAAATAACCGCTAAATTACATTTTTGGCCGTTATTAGCCAAAATAATCCAAGATTATGGAATATTGAACGTTGGTGAAGAACGAGCTCCCCATAACGGACTTTATGGAGGATATAATGCCATATCTTTGAGCCAAGGCTTCGGTGGTGGTGGTGGAATTCTTCTTGGTCCAAGCATTATCGCTCAAAGAGGACTTGGATTACCTAGATAAAGCATTATTGAATAGGTTTAGAGTAATAGATACTAACGCGCTATTTAGCCTAAAAACTAGTTGCGTAGCTTATTAATAGAGGTTTTTGCAATTAATGGAATCTAAATATCGCTTTGTGTTCATCGTTTCTATAGCTACAGTAACTATATTATTAGTTCTTAATAACCAATTGATGCTGGGACCACTTCTAGTCCCTATTTCAAGTGATTTGAATACTAGCATAGCTTTAACCGGTCAATTAGTTGCTATCACATCATCTACTTGGGCTATCAGCGGTCCCAGTGGTGGCCCTTTTTCCGACACCTATGGACGAAAACCCGTCGTTTTAGTAGGTATGACAACAATGATAATAGCAAATCTACTAACAGCAACAGCCAAGCAATTTATTAGTGTTGCGATCGGCAGATTGCTTCTCGGGTTAGGTGCGGGCTTAGTACCACCTACCATCGTCGCAACCATTGGAGATCATGTAGATACAAAACACAGAGGTCAAGCCATCGGACTGATGATGGCTTTTAGTCGACTCGGGTCAATTTTAGGACTGCCTTTAATAGCAATGTTAGCGGACTCGGTGAATTGGCGGGCTCCTTTCATAGTAATAGCCGCTCTATTATCAATTCTTGCAACGAGCTTTATTTTCATCTTCCCAACATCTAATACCAATGGTAGCCAATCTCTAAATTTTTTTTCGCGTATATATAAAGCTATAAAAACGCCCACTTTTCGACCCCTCTTAACCGCAAACCTCATGACTCAAGCATGTGCACATTTAATCACAACTTACTTTGCTTCTCTGTTAGTGTCCAGATATAGCTACACGGTATCTCAATCAGGTCTTGCAAACGGAGTAGTTGTAGGAGGCATGGCATTAGGGAACATAAGCGGAGGCCAATTAATTGGAAAGCCCTGGGGTCCAAAAGCCGCTTTAGGGGCTCTTATATTAACTAGCATGATGGGCCCTGCCGCTTTTTCAGTTGAATCGAGTAGCCTATTTACCATCTTATTCTCTTCGATCATGGGGTTTGGGGTAATGTTTGCTGTAACCAGCTTCTTAACCATCACTACTAATTTGAATCAAGAAGCTAGGGGGGCTTCTGTGGGGCTCTTTGCTGCTTCTAATCAAATAGGCGCAGTGCTAGGAGCGGTAAGTGGTGGTATATCTTTAGAAGCAACTTCTTCGTTCTCTGGACTAGGGTTAATCATCGCCTTACTAGCTTTAACTGGTGTTTGCGCCGGCATCTTAGCATTATTTCGCAACCCTAATAAAAAGCAAGATATTGTCAATTACCCAAAAGGAGAAAATAATCCGATAGAGTAGTATATTAGGTAAAGAAAACTTAAGATAGTGTTTTATAAAACAAGTGAAAAATGGAGCGGGTCATGGATTTTCAATTCACCAAAGAGGAAGACAAACTTAGAAGTGACGTAAAGAGTTTTGTGAACAAAGAGTGGGATGCCGAAGGATTGGATCTTTGGAGTTTTTCTGGCCCATTACCATACAATATCGATGACCTCTATGGTCAAGAATTAATTAAGACCTTCGCAAAAAAATTAGCAAAAAAAGGCTGGTATACGATGCACTGGCCTTCACAGTTTGGTGGACAAGAAGCTCCTATATCAACCCAGTTAGCTTACCGAGAAGAAATGGCATATAACGGAGCTCCAATATCGGTTGGAGGAGGTTTAATAGCCCCCGTGTTGATGATGTACGGTGCTGACTGGCAAAAAGAAGAATTTCTACCTAAATTGGCTAACGCAGATGTAGATTTTGCGCAGGGATTTAGCGAACCAAATGCTGGATCTGACCTCGCGAACCTTCAAACTCGTGCCGAACGCGACGGGGACGATTATGTAATAACGGGCCAAAAAATATGGACATCTGCAGCTCATCGGTCAGATTGGTACCACCTGATGGCACGAACAGATCCCGATGCGCCCAAACATAGAGGTATTAGTTACTTTCTTATTGACCTTAAAACACCAGGGATTACTATGCGACCCCTAATGGATTTAGCTGGGCGTAGGCGCTGGAGCGAAGTTTTCTTAGACGGTGTTAGAGTTCCAGCAAGAAATATAATCGGGGAAGAAAATCGAGGTTGGTATACCGCGATGACTACTCTAAGTTTTGAGCGGTCCAATATCGAAGGTCCCGCAAAGTTGCTTAGGGCCCTAGAACTTTTTATAGATTATGCTACACAAACCAAATTAAATGGCACACCGATAATAGAAGATCCGATCATTCGCCACACCCTAGCCGATATGCGTGTAAGGATTGCAATGTCTAGGACACTTTCTTATAGAGTTGCTTGGATGCAAAGTCAGGGTGAACTTCCAGTGATGGAAGCATCAATGACTAAACTGCTAAACGATATGATGACCAAGTACATATTTTGGCCCAAAATGGCAAATATGCTTAAGGAGTATGGAACCCTTATGCGGGAAGATCCGAAAGCGCCGCAAGAGGGATTGTTTGGAACTAACTCGATACTATCGTTTGGATCAGGTTTTGGCGGAGGAACATCAGAGATTCAAAGAAATATAATTGCTCAGAGAGGTCTCGGCCTTCCCAGGTAATTAGATAGTGCCGCAGCGTAACACGTTTTAGAAGGCATTCTTTTGCTTTACTGGGATGTTCAACCATGTTATCGTTCCACTACCTGAAAGGTCATCGACCATTATACGGTTGGGGAGGTAAAAATGGACTTTAAACTTTCGGAAGAAGACACCCAGTTTCGGGACGAACTTAGACAATTCATTGCCAAAGAGTGGAGCCCAAAAGATTTCGATGCTCATTCGATGAACGTATGGTCCTACGATTTCGACAACGCAGCAGCAAGGGATCACGCCAAACTTTTCCAAAAGAAACTTATAGACAAGGGCTATTGGACCATGGCTTGGCCAGAAGAATATGGCGGCGAAAATGCGCCGATTTCGAAGCAACTAGTTTACTCCGAGGAAATGGCTTACCACGATGCTCCAGATGGTGAGCCGCAACGTAATGTTGCTGGGGCAATAATGATTCATGGAACTGATTGGGTAAAAACTAATTTTATACCAGGTATGGCAGATAACAGCATAGACTGGGCCCAAGGCTTTTCAGAACCTAACGCCGGAACTGATTTAGCAAATCTCCAGACCCGAGCAGTCGAGGATGGAGATGATTACGTCGTGACGGGACAAAAGATCTGGTCTTCTGGATCACATTTTTCTAATTGGTACCACGTTATGGTGAGAACAGATCCAAATGCACCTAAGCATCGAGGTATTACATATTTAATTATGCAACTGAAAGACCAAAATGGAGAGCAAATGCCGGGCATAACTCTCAGGCCACTCTATGATATGTTAGGCCGTAGACGATGGAACGAAGTTTTTATGGACGAAGTAAGAGTTCCTAAAAGGCAATTAATAGGGGAAGTTAACCGTGGATGGTACGCAGCCATGACCACTCTGAATTTTGAGAGAACAGGAATTGAAAGCGCTTCCAGACTAATTGGGGTGCTAGACAGATTCATAGACTCTATGTCTAAAACTAAGTTCAATGGAGTTAGCCCACTTGCTGATCCATTAGTTAAACATCAGTTAGCAGAAGCTAGAATCACTTTAGAAACTGACAGAATGCTGGCTTATAGGGTTGCATGGATGCAAGCGAATGGAGAAGTACCTCAGACCGAAGGAGCTATTTCAGGTCTGAGAGCACTATCAACAGCCAAATTTGTCTTTTGGCCAACATTAGCAAAAATTATTGGACCATATAGGGCTCTGTTAAAAGGGGAACAGCGTGCACCTGGAAATGGGATATATGGAACTAACTATGCCCTTAGCATGACGACAGGATTTGGTGGTGGTGGTGGTTTAGCGCTAGGGCCAAATATTATCGCGCAAAGAGGTTTAGGTTTACCTCGATAAGGTATTCTTAAAGTAACTGCGTGATAATTACCCGTAAAATTCGGGCTCTAACACTGGTTTTAGGGTTTACGTAGAAAGCGTGGCGTGCTATCGTACTTTGGTCTTTAGAGACTTGATGGGAAGTCTCACGACCGGGCAAAACTGGGGTATTATTAAGGGAGGATTCTACAATGGATTTTCGATTCTCAGCTGAAGACCTTAAGCTTCGGGAAGAAGCAATAGCCTTTACTAAAAAAGAATGGACACCAGGACAATACGATCCCCAGATCTTAGTAAATTGGGATCACCAAGTAGAAGAAGCTGACCAGGCAATAAATGAATTTGAGAAAAAACTGGTTAAGCAAGGTTGGTGGACTATGCACTGGCCATCAGAGTTTGGCGGCAAAGATGCATCAATTGAAAGTCAGTTGGTTTACAAAGAGGCCATGGCATATGCTGGTGCTCCATCATCCACGGGAGGCGGGTTAGTCGCTCCTGCTTTAATGCTTTCAGCGCCAAAATGGATGCAAGATGAATTCCTACCCAAAATCGCTAATGCCGATTTAGAATTCTCTCAAGGTTTTAGTGAGCCAGATGCGGGGTCCGATCTAGCAAGCCTAAAAACAAGAGCTGTAAGGGACGGCGATGACTATGTTATCAGTGGCCAAAAAATTTGGGGAACTTATAGAAATCCTTGGATCCACATTATGGTCCGAACTGACCCAGAAGCTCCGAAACACAGGGGAATTACCTACCTTCTAGCACCTCTCAGAAATGCAGAAGGTGAGTTCAATCCAGGAGTAACGGTAAGGAAAATACCTGATGCTTTAGGTCGCCATAGGTGGGACGAGCTATTCATGGAAAACTGGCGTGTGCCGGCTAGGTACGTTTTGGGAGAAGAGAATCGAGGCTGGTATACAGCGATGACCACGCTGAGCTTTGAACGAAGCAACATCCAAGCGGCCGCTTCAATGATAAGGGCCATGGATGACTATATAGATTACTGCAAGGATCTCCAGAAGACTAAAAAAGGCAGCCCATTAGATGATCCGCAATTTAGGCATCAACTGGCCAGCCTTAGAGTAGAGATAGAAACCTTTAGATTGATTTGCTATAGGGTTGGTTGGATGCAAAGTAAAGGGGAAATCCCACAAATGGAGTCCTCTATGGTGAAGCTCTGGGGTGATCTTCAGTTCCAGAAAACCTATAAAACAATGGCAAGAGGTCTCGGGGAATACGGAAATCTTCTGCCAACTCAAAAAGGTATAAAATTACCCGTAGAAGGATTCTTGAACAATCGAGCCTTCATATCAGGAACCCTAAGCGTGGCTGGTGGTACAAGCGAAGTACAAAGGAACATAATAGCGCAGAGGGGATTAGGCCTACCTAGATAAAGATAAAACAATCAGAATAATATCTAAATATTAGTAAAGGAATTTTGTAAATGGATTTTCAACTAACGAAAGAAGCGCAAGCGATAAGAGACGAAGCACGTGATTTCGTCCGTAAAGAATGGAAAAATCCAGGCCACGATTTAACCGGAGGCCTTGCAGCATGGCATGGCGACGAAGATAACAGGCATGCCGGAGGCGAAATTGCGAAAGAATTTGCTAAGAAATTGGTGGACAAGGGTTGGTACACCATGCACTGGCCAAAGGAATTCGGTGGAGAAGAAGCATCCATTGAGAAACAACTAGCTTATAGGGAAGTTATGTCATATGAGGATGCACCAGCCTCTCTTGGAGGCGGTTTGGTTGCACCAGTATTGATGGTACACGGGGCAGATTGGATGAAACAAGAATTTCTTCCGAAGCTTGCTAGCGCCGACATTGAATTTTCGCAAGGGTTTAGTGAGCCTGACGCTGGATCAGACCTAGCTGGTTTGAAAACTCGTGCCGTAAGAGATGGCGATGATTATGTAATAAACGGACAAAAGATATGGGGCACTTATAGGAACGACTGGATTCACATCCTTGTCCGAACGGATTCCGATGCCCCCAAACATCGTGGCATCACCTACCTTCTCGCAAGATTGAAAGATGAGAATGGGGATTATATGCCAGGTATTACCGTTAGAGGAATTCCTGACGGCACAGGTAACCATAGATGGGACGAGCTATTTATGGAAAACTGGCGAGTACCAGCACAGAGCATAATAGGAGAAGAAAATCGGGGTTGGTATGCGGCTATGACCACGCTGAGTTTTGAAAGATCGAACATAGGACGCCCCGCGCAACTACTGCGGACTTTAGAAGACACTATAGATTGGTTTGAAGCAAACTCCAAAAAAGGAACAGAAGATACGTTAGCTCGAGCTGAAATTAGAAATAGGCTAGCGAGCTGGCGAGTAGAAGTTGAAATGCTTCGCATGCTTTGTTACCGAGTTGGATGGATGCAGTCTCAAGGACTTGTTCCTCAAAGGGAGTCGTCCATGGTTAAAGCAACAGGGGACGAACTTTTCCAGAGAATCTACCGCGGCATAGCACAAATCATGGGCGGATACGGAAATTTATTGCCCACCAACGGCCCCAATTACAAACTACCTGTTAATGATTTCCTTCCAGCCCGTGGTTGGCAAAGCATAGGTACGAGCATTGGTGGTGGAACAAGAGAAATACAAAAAAATATTATAGCGCAAAGAGGATTAGGCTTGCCAAGATAGTATCTAGGTATGCTACTAAATGATTACAAAAAATTATAATTAAGTTAAATCAAGTAAAACAATAGTTTGAGGAGGTAGGGTAATGGATCTGGGACTAACTGAAGACCAAGAAATGTTAAGGTCAATGGCTCGAGAGTTTATCGAGGCAGAAGCACCTAGAACATATGTAAGGGATATGGAAGAGGATGACCGAGGGATAACCACGGATCTTTGGCAAAAAATTGCCCAAGTAGGTTGGTTAGGGCTGATCGTGCCAGAAGAGCACGGTGGAACAGGCCAAAGCCTAGTCGACCTGGGAATTTTGATGGAAGAAGTTGGGCATGGTGTATTACCTGGGCCGTTCTTTAACACAGCACTTGTAACCGTCGGGATCCTAGATTCTGGTACTGATGCACAAAAAGCAGAATACCTACCAAAAATCGCAAATGGTGACATCATAGCGTCCCAAGCTATTATGGAACCATACTCTCGATTGGATGCGGGAGGAATAAACCTTGAAGCTAAGAAGCAAGGGGAAAATTATGTGCTAAATGGTAGTAAATTATTCGTAGAAAATGCACATGTATCCGACCTTCTACTTGTTCCAGTAAGAACAAGTAAGGCTGGCAAAAATGCAGAAAAAGGTATTACTTTACTACTTGTTGATACCAATAGTGATGGTATTAAAGTAGATAAACTCAAGACTATCGCAACTGATAACCAATGCGAAGTAACGTTTAAAAATGTAAAGGTATCAGTAGATAATGTCTTAGGGGAAGCCAATAATGGTTGGGATACTCTTAAACTCCTCTTGCAAAAGGGAGCGTCCCTAAGATGCTGCCAAATGGTAGGAGCACTACAAGAAGTGTTAGATATGACCGTCGAATACGTAAAAAATAGAGTCCAGTTCGGCAGACCTATCGGAAGCTTCCAAGCTATTCAGCATTATTGCGCCAATATGGCAACAGATGTTGATGGATCAAGATTTATAACATATCAAGGACTATGGAGACTAGGCGAAGAACTTCCATCAGACCTTGAGGTTTCTGCTGCAAAAGCATGGGTCAGTGATTCTGCGCAAAGAGTAGCAGCAACCGCTCACCAGTGTCACGGAGCTATCGGTTTCACACAAGAGCATGACTTACAACTCTTCACTCGACGATTGAAGGCTTGGGAAGTGTCCTTTGGAGATGGTGATTACCATAGAGAACGTGTAGCCCAAGCTATGGAAATATAAACCTTTTCAAAATAGCAATAAATAAAAGAAGGCTCCTGTAATGGGAGCCTTCTTTTATTACCAGAATTTACACTGGTTAACGAGTACTCTGTTACCAGCTAGAAATCTTTCGGTTTCCAAATTCGCAGTTTCGAATTCAGGCGCAACACAGACTAGATCTGCTTTCGATTCTTTTATGAAAAGTAACCCAGCAGCAACGTCCCATGGTTTTAACTCTAAATGCATATATAAATCAAACCAACCGGCAGCAACGTAAGCTAGCCCCAAGGCTGCAGACCCCATAATCCTGATACGATGTACAGGCAAAATACCTAAGGCTATCTCTAAAGTTTTTTGTACTAATTCTTCGTTTGGCCCCATGTCTAAACCGATTGTCGCGCGATCAAATTGTTCAGCGGGTGAAAAGCTCATATTTTTACCGTTAAAAGTAAACCCTTTGCCCTTCTCGGCAAAAAATAAGTGGTCTCTCAATGGATCAAGAGTTCCGCCAATAATAGGCTCCCCTAAATAAGTGAGCGCCAGTGTAGTAGCTACGTTAGGGATTCCTTTAGCAAAATTAGCGGTTCCATCAATTGGATCCAACACCCATCTAAACGGAGAATCAAAATTGACTGCACCTAGCTCTTCCCCCAAAAAACCATAATCTGGAAATTCTGTAAGAAGAAATTCCTTAACGGATTTCTCAACTGCAAAATCAATGTCTGTGACAACATCTCGACGCCCTTTAAATGATACTTTAGGTTCCGCTAAACGAAACGCTGTCTCTAATTTTTCTCCAGCTATCGATAAGGCCTCTCTGGCAACTATTGCGGGGCTTTTGCCATTTTTCGACTGATAATCGTCTAAATCCAATCTAAAATCCTGTCATTTTATGAACCCGATTGCTTCTCTAACTTCTTCCATGGTAGCTATAGCGATAGCTTTAGCCTTTTCATTTCCTTCTCTCAAAGCTTCATCAACAATATTAGGTTTGTTCTCTAGTTCACGGCGTTTTTCTCTAAAAGGCTCTAACGTCTCATTTATCGATTTCGCAAGTAAATCCTTGTCTTCAACACACCCAATGGTTGCATTAGTACAAGCTTCATGGACTTCTAATTGAATTTCTTCAGAAGAAAATAGTTGATGTAACGCGTAAACATTGCATACCCACGGCCGCCCCGGGTCTGTCCTGCGCGCCCTTTGTGGATCAGTCACCATGTTCTTTACTCGCGCTCTAGTTTCTTCAGGGGTGGCAGCCAACTCAATATGGTTATCTAGACTTTTACTCATCTTATTCTGTCCGTCAGTGCCAATTATTGAAGGGCTTTTTGAAAGAAGTGCCTCTGGTTCTGGAAATATCTCACCAAATTCTCCATTAAACCGTCTTACAATTTCACGTGACAGCTCAACATGAGGAACTTGATCACGCCCAACAGGAACAGTATCAGCTTTATAAATTATAATATCTGCGGTTTGAAGAACAGGATAACCAACAAGTCCATAATTCATCGCCTCTCCGTTAGCTCTTAGCTGCTCTTTAAAGGAAGGAACCCTTTGTAGCCATCCCATCGGAGTTATCATGCTCAAATAAGTATGTAATTCAGTTACTTCTGGAACCTGAGATTGAACAAAGAGAACACTCTTTTCTGGGTCCAGCCCAGCCGCTAGCCAGTCCAATACCATCTCTCTTGTGTTTAATTCAATATTCTTAGTATCTTCTAGTGTTGTCATCGCGTGGATATCAGCTACAAAATAAAAGCACTGGTACGACTCCTGCAAGCTCACCCAATTTTTTAGAGCACCAAAATAGTTCCCTATGTGCTGGCGACCTGTAGGTCTCGCACCTGAGAGAATTCTCCCCTTCATTCCTTCTAATTCTGGTTGGTTACTAGACATATTATTCGATTACTCCAAAATAATTAATCATTACACTGACTCAAGCCGATAGACTTACTCTAAGGGTATAGCCTTTATGATTGAATAAACACACTGTTTTTATTAATTCATATATTATGAACCCATACTTATGACGAGATTCACGCACTTTTCTAACTCAAATCTTTCTTAAGCCAGCGTAGCTCAGGTGGAAGAGCAGCTGTTTCGTAAACAGCAGGTCGGCGGTTCAAGTCCGCCCGCTGGCTCCAAAATGATTCATTTCCTCCCCTGGAATACTCAGCCTATCGGTTTATATCTAACAAGTACTTGGTACGTAAACAAATAATTAAACCGAAATTCAGATTTTTAATTACAGAACCTATGATAGGCGAGATGTCAGTAAAAGCAAGGCTATAACATACTAGCTAACTTGTAGATTATATTTAAAGCCTCTCACAATATTCATAGAAAAATCTTTTTTGAAATTAACTAAATTTATTGCTCTGTGTAACATAAGCACAATTCATACAAGAAGGGTTTGATTTTGGTATCTGCGTAGAATTTAATACTTCTAACATCTCTCTAAGTTTAGGTTCGATCCAAGATACATCAACCTTGTAAGGAACTAGAGTTTCAGTAAACTGCATAATCCCATTGAAATCTAATGCCGCCCTATTGGCGTTGCACACATAAAAGTAGCTAGTACTAGAAATTTCGAACCCCATTTTTTCAAAAATGTAAGCATATATGTCCATTTGTATCTTATAATTTTGATGGTATGTACCAGCTAGGTATCTGTCTATTTCAACACTGTATTTAGTTGCTTGAGATTTATAATCAACAATAACTAATTGATCACTGTCTAAGTCAATACAAACCTCATCAATGCCTCCAAAAAGTTCGATGCTCGTATCAAATATCTGTGTTGAAATTCCGTGACGCATTGAGTCACGCCATTTATCAATATCAGGATGCTGAAATGGAATAATATGTTCTAAGTTATTTTGAAGAAATATTCTGTGTGGCTCTTTTAATTCCCTAGACTCATCAAATTCCTTTTTTAACAAAACATCTGTAGTTTCATTAAGTGACCATCCAGGTAGGTCAGGGAAAACTATTCCTAAAACTCGATCAGAGTAGAAACATTTTTGGCACGCCAAAAAATCACTAAATTTGGTCCTACTAATTTTAAAAGGTTCTTTTTGTTTCGGCGAATAGATAGAAGATTTGCGAGTTCTTAATCCTTTCGCATCTACAAATTGCCCTTTTGAATTACGCTTTAGACTAATCATAATCAAACCTTCCAATTAGGTATTAATGAACTAAACGTTCCTCGGACTTAGTATAAATTGTTCATTCGTTGATAGTAGTTATCAATTAATCTAGCCCAGCAAGACTTATTCATATCGTATTACCATCTGACAGTGAAGAAGTCTTTAAGGCAGAATATGGAGATTCACCCTTTTCTACTAACCTGTTCCATTCCACCGCGTTAATAGTTAAGCCAGTAATATCAGAAGCTTCGCTAGTACAAAGCCATGCGATACACCGAGCAGCATTCTCGGGGCCCACTTCGTAACTTCCAGCATTTTTCTCTTTATCCAAAATAGGAAAACTGGCGGTTGCAACTCTTCCTGGCTGAATTGCATTAGCCGTAATCCCGAACCTAGCTCCCTCTAATGCTACAGTTCTAGTAAATCCTTCTACTGCGGATTTTGATGCTCCGTAGGCGCCACCACCTCGAATACCTGTCCAAGCTCCACCTCCAGAAAAATTAATAACTCTTCCTTTTTTTAGATCTATCATGCCAGGCAAAATATACTTAACACACAGAAAAGTGCCCAACAGATTGATATTAATAACTTCCGAAAATTCTTTAAATTCGACATTTTGGATAAAGCCAACAGGCCCTCGTATCCCTGCGTTGTTGACTAAAATTTCAGGAGTTCCAAAAGCATCTTCTGTTAATTTAACTAATTGCTTTACATCTTGTTCATTAGAGATGTCTAATGAGGCTCCAAGAGCTTGCCCTCCTAAATCGCTTATCTGTTCAACTACAGATTGCACTTGTTCTTGAGTACGAGATGTTACGACTACCTTTGCTCCGTTTTTTGCTAGTTCTAAAGAGATTTCCCTACCTATACCGCGTCCACCTCCGGTCACGATAGCAACTTGGTCCTCTAAATTTAAATCCATGTCACTCCTCCAAATCGAATTGCATAGATTAATGATATTACGTCCACTGCAGTATCTTACGAGCCTAATAAATACGCAATATACTAGGTCTAATAGAGTTATATAATAATTATGAGAAGAAGAAAAATAGATCTGAGATAACAATGAACAGTATTCACGTAGTTTTATGTTCACCCAGGATCCCACAAAACACTGGTAACATCATCCGACTCTGTGCAAATACGGGTGCAGAACTACATTTGGTACATCCTTTAGGGTTTGACATGGGAAGTTCAAATCTTAAAAGGGCTTCCCTAGACTATACGGATCTAACCACAATATGCGAGTATGCCTCTTTTAATGAATATAAAAAAAAATTCCCCGATCGTAGATTACTTGCTACAACTTCCTCAGGGAACGCCCTGTATTCGTCTATAGAATACACGACTAATGACTCAATCATTTTTGGATCAGAAGATACTGGATTATCAGCAGAAATCGTGAGCCTCTTCAAAGAAGATGAATTAATAAAAATACCAATGCAACCATCTAATCGAAGTCTTAATTTATCCAATGCAGTAGCAATAGTTACGTACGAAGCTTGGAGGCAGTCTAATTTTATTGGCACGGATTCAAATGATATAACAAAACATTTTTCTTAAAAGTACTATATTCAATGAGCATTATTTATGTGCTAACAAATTTGATGTACTATGCTAAGGAGAAGAGGTGAGATCCAATGAGAGGTGCGACAGCTATCGTTGGCTATGCAGAAATGCCAACACGTAGGCAATACCCCGGACGAACTATGAACGGTTTGCTAGCAGAAGCATCACGTGACGCAATGGCTCACGCACGTATCCAAAAAGAAGAGATAGATGGTTTAGTTGTTGAAGGGGGAAGCGTTTACCCTACCTCTGTGGCTGAATATATGGGCTTATCACCAAATTTTATAACAGGTGTTAGCACCATGGGCGCTAGCGGAGCCACTGCGGTTGCAGTTGGCGCTATGGCAGTGCACTCGGGGCTTGCAAAAAACGTTTTGGTCACACTGGCAGGTCCAAGAGAAGCAGGATCAGCTTGGGGAAGCGCTCCTGAGCCCGGAATGCGGACAGAGTTCGAAAATCCTTATGGGCCTGCGGTGGCTGCAAATACAGGATATGCATTAATGTATACCCGACATATGCATGAGTACGGTACTACTCAGGAGCAACTAGCTAATATTGCTGTAAATCAAAGATTCAATTCGCTCGAAAACCCCAACGCCGTATTTAGCGGCCAGCCCATAGAATTAAAAGACGTTCTAGATTCTCGATACATTAACTACCCGATCAGACTCTTAGAATCTGTAATGCCGTGTGCGGGAGGTGCCGCAGTCATCATTACGTCTGCTGACAGAGCCACATCATTCCCAAATAAGCCTGTATATATCCTTGGAGCAGGTATCGCTTCAGATCCACTAACCACATGGCAGAGGGAACGTCTAACTTTATCTGCCGTATCTAGATCAGCGCCAATAGCATTAAATATGTCTGGATACGGAGCACAAGACATAGAATTCGCTGAATTTTATGATTGATACACAATTTTAGAGGCAGTTTGCCTTGAAGATGCTGGGTTTGTTCCAAAAGGAGAGATAGGACCATTTTTTGCAGAAACAGACACAACTTACAAAGGTTCGTTTCCAATAAACACTGATGGGGGCCAACTATCGGGTGGTCAAGCGATGGATTCCGGAGGTTTCAGACATGTCATCGAAGCAGCACGGCAAATAATGGGAGATGGCGGACCCAGACAAGTTGCAAAGAACGATCTGTGTATGGTAAATGGTTGAGGAGGCACGGTAAGTAGCATGGCTACCCTAGTTCTCGGTTCTGAGAACACGTTATAATAAATAGGACAGCGATTATGAAAGACACCTATAAAAAACCATTTCCAATACCGGGAGGACCTTTTGGTGCTACTAGTGGAGATTTCACTAAACCATTCTGGGATGCAACAAGAAAACACGAGCTAGTTATACCTAGATGTAAAAATCATGATGGTTTTTTCTTTTATCCCAGAGAACTATGCCCTGTATGCCTGTCCTCAGATCTAGAATGGGCAAAGGTCACAGGTAAAGGAAGAGTATATGCATACACAGTAGTGTACCAACCTAACGACCCTCTATTTGCTGAAGATGCGCCGTATACTTACGCGGTAATCCAGTTGGACGAGGGAGCAAGAATGATATCCAATGTAATAGGTATAGATCCCAATGATGTTGAAATCGACATGAGAGTAGAAGCTGTATTTGAAGATATTAGCGATGAATGGACCCTAGTAAAATTTAAACCTATCTAGTTTGAACCACTATATAATTAAGAAGGGATTTACATTTGTTTCTTATAAGCATAAAAAAAAGTGTAATGAAATTTATAGTAGTACAGACGCTTAAATTATTACTAAAATTCATAATATTTAGACTAAAGAAAAATAGATTAATTGGTTTATGAAGAAAATCGGTACCACTTATTCATGTGCATCAATTAAAATAAAAGCTATAACACACGTCTCTTCACCAGTGTTGACCCAATCGTGCAATGTTGCTCTCTGCACAATAATATCCCCTTCCTCCAAATGAACGGGAGGGCCTTGTTCCAATTCCATATCGATTTCACCTTTAAGGACTATTGCATAATCAATAGTTTCGGTTACGTGCATGTCGGTAGTGTTCCCCGGCTCGAATTCAATCACTCTAAATATAGTTCCTTGGTGAACCGGAGGCCTAGACACATCTCTCAGTCCTAAATCTTCAGATCCTGTAATATCGGGAGGCATGGTATCTGTAGTCCAAACCACGGTGCCAGTTACACCTGGCCTTGATACTTTGGCTGTAGACGCGACATCATCAATCCAAACCTTCGACTCTCCATTCTGATCATTAGTGGTAACAACTCTTCTGATATTTTTAACCATCATCTTTCCTCACATATAATAATTAAATATTTATGCTAACCATATTAACTTTTTATCTATTCGAAGACTATAATTATTTACACTTAATCCAACTTGATTAGCTATGGAGAAATAACCTTATGAATAGGAAGAATGTTCATTTATGGTTTAAAGCGTCGTCTGTTATTGCGGGTTTTATACCCTTAATATTTATAACATTGATAACTATATCCACCATCTTAAACCCAGGTTATGATCATGTGCGATCTACAATCAGTAGACTAGCCATTGAATCAAATTACTCATGGATTGCCAGGATCGCGATATCAATATATGGAGCCAGTTATTTTTTCATTAGCTGGCCAATTTATCACATTTTACAATCACGAAATCAAAAAAAATCAGCATATTCCGTGTGTATTTTACTGATCTTCGTATCTTTTTTTTCTCTGATGACCGGATTAATTCCCGATGATATCGATCGAGGAGGGATTTTCGTCACCCATAGCTCAGGCGGTATATCAATATCCGGTATGATCCATGACGTTTCGTCACGCTTGTCCTTTATATGCGGGATCACAGCAATATCAATATTTTCGGCAGCGAGCATAAGATACGAAAAAAATAGATGGCTTCCCATATTATCAATATTAACTGTGATTATCATGTTAGTTGCAGGAGGAATATTTACGATAACAATCATGCTCCCCTACTCACATTGGTTATGGAACTGGATAGGGATATTCCAAAAAATAATTGTTCTCTCAAGTGTTGTATGGATACAAATTATTTCTATCCGAGTTTTTATCGCAATTAGATCTGGGGAACTATAATCCTTCTCCATAATATTTGTTCTATAATTACTAAAACTAAACATTTATATTCAGAGGTGCCATATGCCAACATTGCCAGAGTTTAATTTAGACGGAAAAGTAGCAATAGTAACGGGAGCAGCACAAGGAATTGGTAAGGGGATTGCCAAATCCTTAGCAAGAGCCGGGGCTGACATAGTTATCGCTGGAATATCTCTAGGAGATAGGGAAAATGACGACAAAGCCATGCAATCAGCTGCTGAAGAGATAGCAGAGCTAGGAACTAAAGTATTACCTATAACAGCAGATCTGAGAAATTTAGATGAAGTTGAAAACCTGATGAGCCAAACTTTGGATCAATTTGGAGGGAAGCTCGACATAATGGTAAACAACGCTGGAGGCAGCTTTAACGGTCATTTCATGGAAATAAGTGATAGAGGATATGAAGCAGTAACCCGAAACAATTTCCGAACAACATTTTTAGGCTGCAAAGCTGCTGCTAACATAATGCTAAAAGAAGGCGGTGGATCAATCATTAATTTAGCATCAACTACTGCTTTTAACCCTGCAACAACTCAACCAGTATATGGAGCAAACAAAGCAGCAATTATGCACCTAACCCAAACGTTAGCTGTTGAATTTGCACCAACCATTAGAGTTAACGCAGTTGCACCAGGACTGACAGATACCGAAGGTCTTCGTGCGCAATACCCAGACAATCCTGACGAGGTTATCTCGACTTTAAGCGAAGATTTCGCGGCAAAACGTCTTGCTACCACAAATGATATAGGCCTTGCGGTAGTATTCTTGTGCAGCGATGCTGCTTCCCATATTAGTGGTGTTACTATGAAAATTGATGGTGGAGGAATGGCTATGCGCTGAACAATTTATATTGCTATCAGCAATTATTGATAAAGTTTCCCACCTTCCTATCAATAATTAACCTTCAAGATTTATATGGAGGAAATACCATTGAAACACAGCAATACTATACATATATCAAGTCACCCTCTCATAGGTGAAAAATTATCGACTCTGAGGGATATAAATACATCCCCAGAATTGTTTAGAAGTTTAGTTGCCGAACTAACTTCCCTGTTAATATATGAGGCCACATTAGATCTAAACACATTAACCGTCGAAATAGAAACCCCTCTACAAAAAACCAGCGGCACAAAAATAGATGGTGCGATATCTATTGTACCTATACTCAGGGCTGGCCTTGGGATGGTAGACAGTGCGCTTAAAATTATCCCCAAAGCTAAAGTCTGGCACATTGGGGTAAAACGAAATGAAGAAACCCTTGAACCAATAGAATATTATGTTAAAAAACCAAATGTGGAACAAACTGGCACCTGTATCATTCTAGATCCAATGTTAGCTACAGGGGGTTCTTTGTCAGCAGTTTGCTCGATTTTAAAATCTTGGGGGGTAAATAATATCAGGTATATTGGGCTATTAGCGGCCCCTGAGGGCGTTAAACGGATACAGGATGACCACCCAGATGTTGACATGTTCATCGCCTGTATTGATTCTCATCTTGATAAAAACGGGTATATCGTTCCAGGATTAGGGGATGCCGGAGACAGACAATTTGACACTCTGTAACTAAGCTACTAGGAGAGATCATGAGGATCGCAATTTTTGGAGCAGGCGCTGTCGGATCTTATGTTGGTGGGAAACTACTCCAGTCTGGAGAACATGATATTTTCATGATTGCCAGAGGCAACCATTTAAAGGCACTCAATTCCAGTGGATTGAAAGTGACCAGTATAAATGGAAATTTTAAGATTAAATCTTTATACGCGACAGATACTCCTTCTCAAATTGGCCCAGTTGACTATGTAATATTGACAGTTAAATCTTGGATGGTAGCCGAAGCTACAAAATCTATGTTGCCTCTAATAGGCAAAGACACGGTGGTACTCCCTCTCCAAAATGGTATTGAATCACCCAGCCAAATTAGCTCTATAATCGATCCGAAACAAGTTCTAGGGGGAATGTGCAGGATATTTAGTTCAATACCAGAACCAGGGCATATAAATCATTTTGGTTCAGAGCCGTTGATCGTAATAGGAGAACTGAGTGGTGAGAAAACAACCCGAGTGAGGGAAATAGAGATTGCACTCAATAATTCGCATTTAGCCTGCACTATTTCTCCTGATATAACTGCTTCCATGTGGGAAAAACTGATTTTTGTTGGGCCCGTTGGGGCTGTTGGATCAGTAACCAGAGCCCCCTTGGGGGAGATATTACAACTGAAACAATCTAGAGAATTATTACAAAATTTAATGGAAGAAATATACGAAGTCGGGCTAGCTCTCGGAGTGCAATTAAATCAGAACGTCGTTCACGATAGCATAAAATATGCAGAGCAATCACCATTCGAAGCAACATCATCGATGCAAAGAGATATAATCGACGGAAATCGATCTGAACTGGAAAGCCAAGTAGGAGTGGTAGTAAGATTGGGAACTAAAGCAAAAATAGCAACGCCTGCGCACGAATATATTTACAGTTTACTATTACCAATAGAAACTAAAGCAAGGAGCAAGATAGAATTATAAATAGCGGACTTATATATAATAAAAAAGGAATTAGCATTGAAGCTCACAAAAATTAAAGACCTTGGGAAAGACCAAAGAAAAATAATTAATGCCTGGTCGATGTATGACTGGGCAAATTCTGCGTTCTCAACAAGTGGTACAGTAGCGATATTCCCTGTCTATTTCGTATTTCTTTTCGAACGTTCTCTAGGAAGCCAGTTCTCCATAGCAGGATTAACTCTCTCTAGTAGTGGTATGTGGAGCATTGGGATAGCGATCTCAGCCTTAGTAGTAGCTTTCACGAGTCCCCCTCTCGGAATATTAGCTGATAAGTTTGCGATAAAAAGAAAATTGTTGATTTTATACTGCGCCGCTGGATCGATTTTCACTGTCCTTACTTTTTTTTCTGTGTACACAAACTCCCCTTGGGCTTGGTTACTCGGTTTCTTCATCTTGGCAAACATAGGATTCAATGGAAGTTTCGTCTTTTATAACTCTTTTTTACCTCACTTAGCTCCTAGAGAGCTTCTTGATGACGTTAGCAGTCGTGGTTACGCATTCGGATATATAGGTGGGGGTCTCCTTTTACTTATACACTTAGTAGTTATTATGGCTTCTCAAGATACCGCGGTAGAAGATGTAATGACAAGAGCGTGTTTGGTTTCAATAGGTGTCTGGTGGTTTGGTTTCTCTTTATGGACATTTAAATTTCTTCCAGAACCAACAAAACCTGAATTATCAAATAAACTAACTCCTATCGGCGCAATTAAATTATCAATCATCGAACTACGAAAAACTTTTCAAGGGATATCGCACTTTAAACCGGTTCTTTTATATCTATTGGCTTTTTTATTATTTAATGATGGTATCCAAACAATTCTTTCCATTGCAGGAGCTTATGCCGCAGATACCCTTGGTGTCAGTTTAATATTTAATATGATCACAATACTTTTGGTTCAGTTTATAGCTGCTCCTGGAGCACAATTGTTTTCATTGTTTGCAAATAAATCTTCAACAAAAAAGGCATTGATGGCCTCATTGATCATATGGTGCATAATTATTATCCTGGGAATCGGAATGGCACCATTTAAACCTTCCTCACACACGGAGCATGACTACCAACTTAATTATTCCCAATCTGACACAAATTATTCATTGGAATCTCGACCAGATTTATCCGATTCATTGGAAGACAACGCGTGGGATTTAGAAATACACTGGCTACCTGATAGATCAAAAATATCAGAAAATGAAGCTCTTTCGTTGATTGAAACCGTTGGAAAAAGTGAATATTCTCGGTTTAGCGCTTCGATTTTAGGAGGCCCACATGATGGTTTAAATTCCCTAGGTATAAACAATAAAGCAAATTTAGATAAAGGTCCTCTAGATTGGTTGCCACGTTTAATGAGGGAATATATATGGGAGCCACTCAATTTACCAATAAATTCTCAATTCTTACTTCTAGGATCATTGATAGGCTTGATTATGGGTGGAAGCCAAGCTCTTGCAAGAAGTATTTTTGCACATATGACGCCCCAAAATAGAAGCGGTGAGTTCTTCTCATTTTTTGGGTTCACTAATAAAGTTTCTTCAGTCATAGGGCCAATAATGTACGTGATTATATCTGGTACTGTTGACACAAGATCAGCGATACTATCGATAATGATTATAATAGCTGTAGGGGCATTAATCCTCAGTCGGGTGGACGTAGATTCGGGCAAAAGAGCTGCTCTTCTGGATAGTAATGAAATGTAAATTTTCTTTCGTTATTGAATTAGGATCCTAAATTATTCAATATGCGAGAAGCTTCAATAGGATCATTTACAGTAGCTCCATGGACCCCCAAAGATTGTGCCTTCTCTAAGTCTGATGCGGTTTCAATCCCCCAAACACCCACATATAATCCGTTATCAATCGCCTTATCAATAATAGTCTTTGACGCAGAGCGAACGTAAGGAAATAATCCGCCCAATCCCGTCGCATTACATGTTTCTATATTTTCGTCAGTCGCTTCACCTACTAACAAACCATGGCTTACCTCAGGCAATTTGTTTTTAGATCTGAGGAGTTGCGCTTGATCAAAGGATAATATCGATATTCCGGGTACACTAGATGGATTTAACAATACTCCATTATCAATCCATTCAGTTGCTAACAATAAATCTCGAAGAGCTGATGGCAAAATACTCTCATCAGACTTAATTTCGATGTAAATATGTGCTTCGTTTGAGTATCTTAATAAAATCTCCTCTAGGGTGGGAACTCGCTGTATTTGATCCAATTTATTTGACGCTGCACTTTCAAACCAACTGCCAGCATCAAGTTTTTTTACCTGTTCTAAAGTTGTTTGATCTATTGGCCCAACACCATCGGTGGTTCTGTCTAAGTCTGGATCATGTATTACTATCAATACGTTATCCACCGTCAAATGCACGTCTAATTCTATAAAATTAAACCCCGACTTTATTGCATAATCAAAAGACGCGATCGTATTTTCAGGGAAATGCGAAGAATACCCTCTATGCGCTATCAGTTTCATATAAACCAAATACCTCGATAAAAATGGATCCCGTGACTAAAATTAAATCTTATTACCATCAATAGAAAATCTCAAAGCAGCAAGGATGACCTTGAGTTCTCTAACCGTTTCATCTAGATTATCCGTTTTGTTTACTATCACATAGTCAAATAGATCAGCTTTTTCGATTTCGCCTTTTGCAGAAGAAAGTCTACTTTGTATTTGTGCAACGCTGTTTCCTCCTCTAGATTTGAGTCGCTCCTCTAGGCTATCCAAAGAAGGAGGAGATATGAAAATAAGTACTGACGACGAGTCATAGTTTCTTATACTAAAAGCTCCCTGGACATCTGTCCGAACAATAATATCTTTCCCCAATGAACGTGCGTCATCTACCTGAGATTTCGGAACTCCGTATCGCTCTCCATAAACTTCAGCCCATTCAATTAAAGAATCATTCTCTATAAGTAAATCAAACTCTTTGTTATCGTAAAATAATTGATCAATGCCATGAATTTCGTTAGGTCTAGGCTTCCTCGTAGTAGCAGTAATAGGAACATATAAATTTGGTAATTCTTTAGTCAGAGTATCTAGGATAGTATCCTTGCCTACACCTGATGGGCCAGTAATAACGACCAGAGGTGGGCTAGAAGACATTTCTTTAATCAAACACTGTCTCAGAGTTGGATGAAATAGGTACTTGGCCATTCTGCCTAAAAGAAGAAAGACGGCCGGCAACTGTTTCCGGGTTTATAGCCGCTAGAACTATATGGCCGCTATCCACGATCAAAACTGCTTTCGTTCTACGACCATTAGTCATATCAAGTACAGCATTGCGGGCTCTACCTTCTTGGATTAAACGTTTGGTAGGAGCCGATCCTGGCGCTACAATTGCGATCACTCTGTTCATCGCTACATGATTACCAAACCCCACATGAAGTATCTCAGGTCCTAAAACCATAATAGGCCTCCCCTTTTTTAATAATTTCTAATTTTTTACTGCAATCGCTAGGAAATCTGACCAAAAATTCGGATACGAAACCTCGGTCACCTCTGAATTTTGGATCACCACTTCTCCATCACTCACTAAAGAAGCTACAGCCCATGCGATTGCTAACCGATGGTCTCCTGATGAGTCTAGGGTACCTCCCTTTAAATTCCCCTTACCGTAGATTACCATGCCATCGTCCTGCTCCTCAACCCGTGCCCCCAGTCTATTCAATGCAATTACGGTATTCTTAATGCGATCACTTTCTTTAACACGTAATTCTCTAGCGTCTCGAATTATAGTAGTCCCCTCTGCCTGAGTAGCAGCTACGGCAATAAGAGGTATCTCATCAATTAACCTAGGTATAATTTCTCCTTGTATTTCGATTCCTTTCAAACCACTTGAACTCACCATAATATCTGCTACAAATTCCTTAGAATTGGCAGGTTTCTTTTCAATAGAGACCGTAGCACCCATTGCTTGTAATACGTCTAAAAGCCCAGTCCGAGTTTCATTAATACCAACATCTTTTATAACTACCTCACTATCTTTATGTATAAGACCGCCAACAATCCATGGTGCAGCAGAACTAAAATCAGAAGGAATCTCTACATCAATCATATTAGGGATACCTGGGGAAATAATAATCCTGTTTGAAATATTTTCCTTGTCTAAATGAATCCCCATATCGGTTAGCATATTTTCAGTATGGTCTCTAGAGAGATTTGGCTCAGTAATTTGTGTTTTCCCGTCAGCCACTAAACCTGCTATTAAGAGAGCTGATTTCAATTGAGCACTTGCTATCGGCATATCATAATTAATACCCGTTAATTCAGTACCGATAACGTTTATTGGTGGAAATTCATCTCCCGCTTCGGCTGCGATATTAGCCCCCATCAACTTCAGAGGTTGTACAATCCTGCCCATGGGTCGCTTGTTAAGAGACGAGTCTCCAGATACGACCGCCGATATAGAAGAACCTGCAAGAACACCCAAAAGCAGACGCATCAAAGTCCCACTATTTTGGGCATCCAAGTGAGAGGATGGTTTTTTAAATGAATTGATCCCTCTACTCTTAATTATTAGATTGCTTGAAATTCCTCTAGAATCAGTTCCTTTCTCAACTATATCCATTCCTAAAGTTTTCATCACATTTAATGTTGCAATTGTGTCCTGAGCTCGAGGGAAATTAGATATGCTAGCTTGCCCAGAACCAAGAGAATTGAGAATCAAAGCTCTATGGGCAATTGACTTATCCCCGGGAGCTTTAATTTCCCCTTTGAAACTTTGTGGCTTTAATAAAGATAGATCCATTATTTCCTCTAACGCCCTGACGGTCCATCTTTCGAATCTTTATCAAATCTTCGGCTTAACTGCGCGAGTTTATCACCACCAAACATACCTAACATGTTTTCACTTGCAGTTGGAACATTATCCATGCTGTTATCACTCTTAACTTTTCCTGATAACCAATCAGATCGTGATTGATAAGCTTGCTCTAATAGATCCCTGAGATCGTCTCCTCCGTCTTCAACCGCTTTTCGAAACTCCTTTAACTGTATGTCAAAACTATCAAGCCATCTTAAAATCGAGTCGCGATTAGTTGAAAATATCGAATGATGCATATCAACTGACCCGGAAGCTAAACGAGAGACGTCTCTAAAACTACCTGCAGCAAGCCGAGACATTTCTCGCCAACTTGGAGACTGAGTTGTAACATTAATAAGATTAATCGATAACGCTATAGGGAGATGGCTTACTCCCGCTACTAAACTATCGTGCTCAACAGGATCGATAAAAAGTGGTTCTGCATTCAGAATATTAACTAAACTAACGACAGCATCGATCGATTCAGGTCGAACATCAACTGTCGGGAATACGCCATAAGTTGCACCCTCAAATAGTCCTTCTTCAGCTCCTTCAATACCAGGGGTCTCGACTCCTGCCATGGGATGGCCTCCAATAAAATCGACGTTTTCGGGCAGTATTTCTTTAGCCCATTGCATAACTTGAATTTTCGTAGAAGAAGTATCGGTAACAATAGTACCTTCTTCTAAACTTTCAGCTATTTCCTCAAAAACTTGTTTAACTGCTTCTACGGGCACACAGATAATTACAACAGAAGCTTCCTCTAAGGATTTAGGCAAACTATATGAAATTTTATCCACGGCCCCAATTTTTCTTGCTTTGCCTGCTGTTGTAGGTTCGATATCATGACCAATGATTTCAACTCCTTTTAGTTTTGATCTAAGACCTAATCCAATAGAAGCACCAATTTGACCCAAACCTATTATCGCTATTTTATGCATAACTGACCTCAATTCTATTACTCACAAACATTCTTATATAAGAGAATACCCAATTACTAATTGACTAAATAAATATACCGGTGGAAATACGATACGCCAAATCGTACTTATTCCAAAGAACAAATCAAGTCCAACTAAAGCCATTAAAACAAAAGGTCCGTACCTTTCGAGTACGAAAATTTTGGGCAAAAACTTTTTTGGTGAAACCCCAATAAGAATTTTTGAACCATCTAATGGAGCAAGCGGAATTAAGTTAAAAACACCTAAAACGATATTATAAATGATACTAAAAGACAAAAAGGATCCTACCCATACGAACGGGTTTGCAATGTTGGTATATATGAATTGAGGGTCTAAAGCATAACCGAACGGCAATATCGGTACAGAGAAAAAACGTGCAGATAACCCGAGCAACAACGCAAATACGAAATTGGAAGCTGGGCCAGCAATAGAAACAAATGCTAGCTGCCTAAACGAGTTGTTTAGAGCAACAATGTCAACCGGGACAGGCTTACCCCAACCAAAACCTACAAAAAGAAACATCAAGCTACCAACAGGATCTAAATGTTTTATGGGATTCAGTGAAAGTCGGCCAGAGATTTTTGCCGTTCTATCCCCTAATTTATATGCGATATAAGCATGCCCGAATTCATGTACAGACAACGCACATAGCAAAGCAGTGCTAAAAGTAATCAGCATAACTGGCAACGTCAAGAATGTTTGTAAAGAAGCATCCCTAGAAACTATTTGGTAAAATAATAATGCCAATTTCTTCTCCAATGATTATTGGATTGTTAACACCTAGATAAGGAAGTAGCCCAGACTTTCTGCCTTCTATTAATTAACTATTTTCACAATCAAAAACAATTTGACGTGTTTTATTAATAACATCAGGGGATACACTTACTGACGTAATACCCCATTCAACTAACTTAGCAGTAAGATCTGGGAAAAAGCTTGGGGCTTGCCCACATATAGAACAAGTAATTCCTCTTTTTTTTGCTGTGGTAACTATTTGCTCCAAAGAATGCATCACAGCTTCGTTCCTCTCATCAAAATCTTGAACCAAAGTTGCGCTATCTCTGTCAACACCAAGAACCAATTGGGTAAGATCATTAGAGCCTATAGAAACCCCATCTATGCCAACATCTATAAACTTGTCCAAAAGCAAGACATTAGACGGAACTTCAGCCATCATCCATAGTTTGAACCCATCTTCGCCTCTTTTAAGTCCATATTGCTCCAGTAACGACTTTGTATGGACTAATTCATCGACTGTGCGTACAAAAGGAATCATAACTTGTAAGTTCTTATATTTTTCCCTGACCTGCTTGACCGCCTCTATCTCTATAGCGAATAAGTCAGGCTCTTTAATATATCTTGCTGCACCACGATACCCGATCATCGGGTTCTCTTCCTCAGGCTCAAATCTATCCCCACCTCTAAGATTCCTATATTCATTAGTTTTAAAATCTGTTGCTCGGTAAATAACTGGTCTGGGATCGAATGCTGATGCAAAAGAAGTTAACCCTTCGGCTAATTTCTCCGTAAATTCCGAGCCTCGACCTTCTTCAAGCATTAATCTCGGATGCTCTCCAATCCTGGCCACAATAAACTCAGCTCGTAATAGACCAATACCATCTACATTGCGCTCAGCAACAACTTCAGCAAGATCTGGCTCGGCTAAATTAACATAAATATTAGTTCTCGTTTTCAAATTAGATGCATCTGAGTATTCGTCTACCTGAGCAGAAGCATCTGGAACTGCTCCTTTGTAAACTCTTCCCGACGCGCCATCGACTGTTACTATTTCGCCACTGGCCAGTTGCTCGGTAGCTATCCCCGTCCCAACTACACAGGGAATTCCTAACTCTCTAGATATAATCGCTGCGTGTGCAGTACGCCCTCCTTGATCAGTTACTATTGCAGAAGCTCTCTTCATTGCAGGAACAAAATCAGGAGTAGTCATTTCCGTAACTAGAACATCTCCTTGATGAATACGGTCTAGATTGCCTATATCAGCATTCTCAATAATCACTACACGACCGGAAGCCGCTCCAGGACTTGCTGGAGCACCCGACAAAAGGAGTGGGTACTCGTCCTCGTCAACTTCTAAGCCTGCGGTCCTACCATTATTTTCAGTTAAAGTAGTTATCGGCCGTGTCTGAATTATATAAAATTCTCCCCCTTGGTATGCCCATTCAATATCCTGTGGGTTCTTATAGGCTTCCTCAAGATCAAGCCCCAGTTTCACTATGGATTGGATTTGACTATCATCTAATTTATTTAAATTCGCCTGCCCGTCTGAAATTTCCACTCTTTTATTTAAATCATCACGGTTAGTAGAATCTACGTTGCGCACAAGCATCCAGGTTTGAGGAACATGTTGACGATTTGTAACACTTAATGACGCTTTATCAATCATGTAGGTATCAGGTGTTATTTCACCGGAAACAATTCCTTCTCCAAGTCCATATATGGCTTCTACCAATACTTTCCCTCTATCACTGGTTGTGGGTTCCGCCGTAAACATCACTCCAGAGATTTCCGACTGGACCATCCGTTGAACCGGCACAGCTATTCCAACTGAAAGCTGATCAAAATTTTGCTCTTCTCTATAAAAAATAGCTCGAGCCTCAAAAAGACTAGCCCAACAACCTTTGACGGCATCAATAACTTGTGCAATTCCATCTACATTAAGATACGTACTTTGTTGGCCTGCAAAGGAAGCATCAGGCAAATCTTCAGCAGTAGCTGAAGATCTTACAGCTACTAGGCCTTCCCCCATAGATTTATATGCTTCGGCAATTTTTATTTCAACATCTTTAGATAACGGGGCTGACACGATCAAATTCTGAATTTCACCCGCTTTAGTCATCAGCGATTTAGAATCATTTACATCCAAATCAGTAAGTAGCGCCTTAATTCTATCTTCCAAATTCGAGTCAGTTAAGAATTTTCTGTATGTGGATACGGTAATTACGAACCCTGGAGGAACCGGAGCCCCATTCTGGGTCATTTCACCTAGATTCGCACCTTTTCCCCCAGCTATATCTATATCTTTGGCATATAAGTCTTTAAACCAAAGAATTTCCGAATTTTGTTTATCAAAATCGTTTTGGGATTCGTTTTCCGTGCTTCTAGTCGTATCCGACTTCTTAGCCATCCACACTCCTCCGTTTCTTAACGACCACTACAAGTGGATCGAAAAGTATATTAGCCCCCAGGCCAGCAAAAGGATTATACCATTCAAATAGCCCTATGTAGGGATATTAGAGTGCTATTCAAGGCCTATTTGAAATATAAAGCACCAGTAGTTTTAGCAAATGCCAAACTAATCTGGCTCATAATAAACGCCTTGCATAGACTCAGGCAATAATTTAGCTATTGAATTCATAATTTCTTCTGTTAAATCTTTAGGTTCTAAATTTCTTTCCCCAATCATAATTGGACTGCCAAAAATAACAGTCAGTGGGTGCCTTTTAAATAGAGACGCTAGATTAATTTTATATTTATTCGATCCTATAATTGCAACGGGTTGCACTATCGTGTTTGATTCAATAGCCAAAAACGCTGCTCCAGGTTGTCCACTTAGCAGAGCACCCTTTAGGCTGCGTGTTCCTTCCGGGAAAATACCTATAGCGAAACCAGTATTCAGGTATTGGAGCGCACTATCTAAAGAACTTTTTGCTACTTTCCCTCTATCTATAAAAATAGTTCCGTAGGCGTTAAACCCAGCTTCTACCCACCTTGGGGCATGTTCAAGAATTTCTTTTTTTGCCAGAAAAACGATTTGTCTAGGATAAACTGCTGTAAGAACTGCAGGGTCTATATTATCCATGTGATTAGATACAACTAAGATACGGCCATCCGCAGGTATATTCTCAACTCCTTTAACTGAAATTCGAAAAAATAGTTTAACCAAACCTCGAACTATTGGGATAAAATATTTATAGGATCGGGTTTGGGGAGTCATTTGCATTTCACTTTAATATAATATATCTGTAATCACTGGTAAGTGATACTACTAGAATACAAGGTATTTTTAACAAAACATAGTAACAACTTAAGATAGAATGGTAATAATAATATGACTGAACACATACTAGTCGCGGTAGCTTGGCCGTACGCAAACGGGCCATTACATCTCGGGCACATTGCAGGAGCCTATTTACCCGCTGACATTTTTGCTAGATATAATCGAATAATCGGTAACAAAGTTCTTATGGTATCTGGTAGTGACAGCCATGGCACTCCGATCACAATAAGAGCAGATGCCGAAAATACCACACCCGAAAAAATATTTTCACGTTACCATAAAGATTTCCAAGAATCTTGGAAGGGTTTAAATATATCGTGGGATTTATTTACAACTACCGATACTGAAAACCATCACGAAATTTCCCAACGTTTCTTTACAAAGTTTTTGAACAACGACTTACTGTACGAAGCTACAGCAAGCCTTCCTTACAGCGTCAAAGAAAAACGATACCTTCCTGACCGCTACATTGTAGGAACCTGTCCAAATTGCGAGTCGGAAAATGCAAGAGGAGATCAATGCGAAGAATGTGGTAGAACGCTCGATCCACAGGATTTAATTAACCCAAGATCTACAACAGACGGTTCTGTACCGGAATTCCGCGAACGTTCCCACTTTATGTTTCGGTTATCAAAATTTGAAAATGATCTTAAGGCATGGCTAAAAGATAAGGAATTCTGGAGACCAAACGTCCTGAACCAAACAGCTGGATTATTAGAACAAGGTTTAAAAGATAGAGCAATTACAAGAGATCTTTCTTGGGGGATTAAGGTACCTGTCGATGGTTGGGAAGATCGCCGAATCTATGTTTGGTTTGAAGCGGTAATAGGCTATTTATCTGCCTCAATCGAATGGGCAACAGAAATTGCTAAAGAACCCGATAAATGGAAGAATTGGTGGAATAAAGATTCTAAAAGTTACTATTTTATAGGTAAAGATAACATCCCTTTCCATACAATAATCTGGCCCGCAATGTTGATGGGCTATGAAGAGGAATTGCCTCTTCCACATAACGTTCCTTCCAACGAATTCCTAAACCTAGAATCCGGGCAATTTTCCACCAGCAGAAATTGGGCCGTTTGGGTAACAGATTACCTATCTCGTTATGAAGCAGATCCATTACGATACGTGCTATCCGCTACTATGCCTGAAACATCTGATTCTGAATTCACTTGGAAAGACTTCGTGAGAAGAAACAATAATGAGTTAGTGGGAACGTACGGAAATCTAGTGCATCGTACGCTAACGTTTCTTCAAAACAATTTTGACGGCGTAGTACCAGAGGTCAAAGTAAAAGAGTCCAGCAACAAATTAATAGAGGAAGCAAATAAAGCGTTATTAACATCTGGTCAATATTTAAGTTCCTGCGATTTCAGAGCCAGCCTAAGAACAGCGATGGATTTATGCCAGCAAGGAAACAAATTTCTTGACGAACGAGAACCCTGGAAAGCAATCAAAGAAGACAGAAACCATGCTGCGGAAACAATGTTTACAATGCTAACTATCATTTCAGCGCTCAAAACACTCTTTTACCCATTTTTACCAGAAAGCTCACAGAATCTACATAGCTACCTGGGGGGAACAGACTTGCTCGAATCAAATGGATGGGAAATTAAAAACCCAGTAGCAGGAGATAAACTTCCTAAACCCAAGCCCCTTTTCAAGAAACTTGATGAAGAACAAGTCATATCGGATGAAACACAACGGATGAACAAAGATAATTAATAAACGGAAAAACTTGGGAGAAATATAATTTGAATGGTCAATTTTCTTTTTTGGATCCAGTTCAAAAAGAACTAGAAGAAGTTGAATTAGCATTTAAAAGGTCGGGGTATTCTAACGACCTTTGGGTTAATCAATTACTTGAAACCGTATTGAATAGCGGCGGGAAAAGAACACGCCCAGCCATTACTTTACTCGCAGGTAAAATGTTCGACTATTCAGAGAATTTACATGTACCGATGGCGGTGGCAACAGAACTATTACATACTGCCTCATTAGTTCACGACGACACCGTAGACAAGGCAACTTTGCGGAGAAATACTGCGACGATCAATGCGACTTACGGTGATAATGTAGCAATCCTTTTAGGTGATTATATTTTTGCAACAGCTGCAGAGACGGTATGTTTAACCGAAAATGTTAAAGTCATTCAAATTTTTTCCAAAACATTAAGGTTACTTGCCGATGGAGAACTTAGAGAGATTGACCAATCTTTTGAACCGTCAGCTGGGCTTTCAGGCTACTGGGGACGTATTGAGAGAAAAACTGCATCATTGTTTGCTACATCAGCAGAATGTGGAGCAATTCTAGGTAAAGCTTCACAGAATCAAATAGATAATCTGAAACAATATGGCACCAATATCGGAACGGCTTTTCAAATTATCGATGATATTTTAGACGTTGACATTGAGGGGAGTGACTTAGGTAAACCTCTGGGGCAAGACCTTAGACAAGGGATACTAACTCTTCCGATATTACTCTATTTGGATTCGAAACCGGAAGAGGAAGACGAAATACGTCAACTCAAATATTTATCTCCAGAAGCAAAAGCATCCACCATCGAAAATATTCTTTCAAAAGTAAGAAACCACGGAGCAATTGAAAAAGCGTACATAATCGCTGAAAGCTATGCAAAAAAAGGGATCCAAGCTATCGAAACATCCCCGAAAGGACCAGCTCGTGATTCACTACAAGACATAGCTCAATTCGTTATAGAAAGAAAAATGTAAAGCCGAAAACTATTCAATTTTACGTTTATTTATTTCCTTCAATAAGCACAGTGAACTCGCCCCTAGGTTTAGTAAAGTGTGCGATGGCATCGGACACCAAACCTCTATAAATCTCCTCATAGAATTTTGTCATTTCTCTGCCAATAACAAGCTTTCTATCGCCAAGAATCTCCTGAATAATATTCAAACTATCTACAATTCGGTGAGGTGACTCATAAAATATAATAGGGCTCCGGTTCTCCAGTATTTCTGTAAACATTTTACGTCTTTCATTTTTTTTTCTAGGTAAAAACCCGAGGAATATAAATTTATCTGCTGGAACTCCAGCTACCGAAACAATAGATGCTACAGCATTAGGCCCAGGGACAGGCGTCACAACATTTCCAGATTGAACTACAGCTTCTACAAGAGCAGATCCAGGATCATGAAAAGCTGGGGTTCCAGCTTCTGAAACAATAGCTACATCATTAGATTCAAGTTCCAGCAAAATACGATCAATCCGCTTGGAATGATTCCATTCTAAGTAACTCATGGTTTTGGTTTTTATTTCGTACCGATTCAGCAAGATACTAGTTTTTCTTGTATCCTCGCACAGAATAAGTGCTACCTCTGACAAGATTCGAACACCTCGGTAAGAAAAATCCTCCAGATTACCTATCGGGGTGGCTACGACATACAAAGTTCCCACATTTAACACCTTACTAATTCATTTCTCAAACAAACATACTTACAAGCAACATCAAATCCGCCTCTAAAGTGGATTGTTCGGTTGACGCCTTATACTACGATTTCTATAATTATCTCACTAATATATTTAAATATAACCCTACGTACGGAGGATATGACTAGCGATGGCAAACCAAATGGGAAAAAGATACAGCTGTGGTACATGCGAAGCTGAGGTAGTAGTTACCAAAGCGGGCGATGGTGAACTCCAATGTCACGACCAATCAATGACCGTGAAATAATATAAGGGGAGATTAACAAATGGCAATTGAACTCGGAAAACGTTACGAATGCGCCTCGTGTGGCACTCAAGCTCTAGCAACCAAAGCTACAGATGGTACTTTGGTTTGCTGTGATAACGATATGGAACTGCAAGGACAAAGAAGAGTTCCTTCCGCGGATTAACAAACCTTATTTCGACTCTTATATAAATAAATAAGTGTTCTGGAGCAAAAGTTCCTTAGAATACTTATTTATACTTTCGCAATACACCTACTACTCTTCCTTTTATCTGTACATTTTGTGCATCCACAAAAATTGGACTCATGGATGAGTTTTCAGGTTGCAGCCTAACCTTGTCCCCTTCAGGGAAAAACCTTTTCAAAGTTGTCTCTTCCTCTTGGATTAACCAAGCAGCAACCATATCACCCGTTTCTGCATGCTCTTGAGACCTAATAACAACATAGTCTCCGTCTTTAATAAGAGCATCTATCATTGAATCCCCTTTTACGTGCAAAGCAAATACAGGAGTTTGAGAATCCACAAAACTTGGATCTACTTCAATAGAATTATCTTCTAAGGTGGTTTGATCTTGAGGAAAGACAGGTAAAGGCTGCCCTGCAGATACGGAACCAAGTAAAGGAATTCGGGCACCATTAGAGCGGTGGCCAATTAACTCAATCCCTCTAGAAATTTCCTTAGACCGCTTGAGATACCCCATCTTGCTCAGAGCCTCTAGATTATAATCGACTACACTTGTAGAACTAATGGAGCATCCTTCCTGAATATCTCTAACACTAGGAGGATAACCTTTGCCATCTAGGAATTCTCCTATGAATTCTAAGATGTCTTGCTGCCTTTGACGCAAATTTGCCATTTTATACTCCTCATGGATTCTAGTTCACCATTGCACAAATATATTACCGAACTCATGTTCTTATTATATTAGCACAATTGATCTATATTAAAAACTAAAACCATTGATCATCATTTGACCTAAAGTAATATAATCATAAAGATAGGAGATCAATAATGGATAATAAAAAGCAAAATAGTTCTTTACCGCGCCTGCCAGAATGGATGAATGCAGAACTCGTTGAGAAAGCAGCCGGAGAAGCTGTAGTACGAATGCCTGTTTTACCTCATTTAACCCATGCTGAGGAAAATCCTAGAGTGGCCGGAGGAGTCATAATGTCGTTGCTTGACTACACTATTCATCACGCATTGGACAGTTTATTGGATGAATACGAGTACCACGCAACAATAGAGATGAAAATAAATTTTATTCGCCCCGGTACAGCTGGAACTTTGAGATCAGAGGCAAAAATTATCAACAAGGGTAGAACGGTATCCATCGCAGAAGGTACTGTCATTCAAGAAGAAACAGGCAAGATTGTTGCCAAAACCTTATCTACAGAGACATACATTAGTGCTAAACCTAAAGATTAAAGCCGATTGCAAAGCATGAACAACCAATTGAAAATCTGGACCTGCTCAAATTGCGGTGTTGAATCAACCATCAACTGCAGAACGTGCGATGCTCAACTTAACGAACGAGATCGCTCATTAAAAAAATGCGGGACATGCGGCTCCCCCGTAGATAAACCATTATTTGACTGCGCGCAATGTAACAGCAGTAGTACATTAAACATAGTTGAAGGGATACTCAATAATCCCAGGAAACAATTGTGGGTTAGAAGATCTTTTAAACTCCTTAGATTAATCATAGGAACTACCCAAATGATTGGTTTGATCACTATAGCAATAAGCTGTTCGATATCGGGTGGGGAAGGGACAATATCTAACTCAGGTCCTTCTATAGGGCAAATGCAATTATTCGGATTCGTAACTTTCTTTGGTCTAATACCTTTGCAAATCTATCTACTTAAAAGAATAGCTGCTTTAGAATAAATACCTTGATATTTACTGTTTCAAAGAATGGCGCACTTGGTCCAAAAAAACTAGTGCTTCAATTGGCTTATCGACAATGTAGCTAATATACCATCTAGATACACTCTCTAATTCAGACAACCAGTCGCCATCAATAACTAATTCTACTAATTTAGATACCTCGGTGCTGCGTATATAATTCATTAACAACAATGTATCTCCTGTAATCGATCTAAGCCAGTTGCTATGAGATAGACTACATTCAGAACACAACAACCCTCCAGAAGCCGCACTAAACGGGTATTTCTGACCTCTCAGAGGTTTAATCTCCATACCGCAATCAGCACAACTTTGTAAGACTGGACTAAACCCTGTTTCTTCAAGCAATTTTACTTCAAAGATTCTTATTATAAGGTCCCCATTGGAATCTACCGCTTCCAGCTCGTTGAGGATTGATAAAGTAAGATCAAGAATGCCAGGCTGAGGATCGGCATCCTGTAGAAAATGGTCCACTAGATCAGCCACATATATACTCTCAGCCATTTTTTTGAGATCATTTTTTATTGTTTGAAAAGGTATCAGTATTTGCCCTTGGATAACTGAATCGAGGGTTTTCCCTCTAATAATGAGATAATCCCCATAAACTAGGGGCTCCGTATGGCCGCCTAACTTTGTCTTCGTTTTCCTGGCCCCACGTACACTAACGACTAATTTTCCATATTCCTTGGTGAAAACTGTGACCAACCTATCTGATTCGCCCATATCTCTATGTTTAAGCACTAACCCTTTAACGCGATAATGAGATGATCGCGTTAAATTGGACGGGGAACTATTTTTGCTAAAATAACTCATCAATCTAGCCTAGCCAGACCATTTTGGTTTCCTTCTCTCTATAAAAGCTAGTCTGCCTTCCTCGATATCACTAGATTTCTGAACGTCTTCTAAAATTGGGGCAGCATATTCCTCTCGTGCTAAACGCGTTTCTGACCGAGAAAAATAAACCATCTTCTTGGTCGCTTCAATGGCCTTAGGGGCACCTTCAACGATCATTGAAGCAATAGATATTGCTCTTGGAATTAAATCCTCTGAAGATAGTATTTCGTGCACTAAACCAAGACGCAAAGCATTTTGCGAAGACATACGATCCGATGTTAAAAGATAATACAATGATTCTCCCAAAGGTATAAGATCAGCAAGATATTGGCTACCATAATTTGCTGGCATGCCTATTTTAGGTTCAGGTAATGAAAAGTACGCATTTTCGGATGTAATCCTAATATCACAATCCATTACCCAATGCATTCCTCCACCAACAGCTAAACCGTTTACCGCAGCTATAAAAGGTTTTGTACTTTTAGAAAAAAGATCGAATTCAATCTTTTTTTCGGGGTGATCTCTTTCAATAATTTCCTGGATTTCCTTTTGGCTCAAACGGTTTTCTTTACCTAGTTTCTCTACAGTTTCTCTTCTTTCCACTGCTTCTCTCATATCCGCCCCCGCTGAAAAAGCTCTCCCTGTCCCTGTTACTATACCCACCCTCATTTGCTTATCATTTTCAAAGTCAGTTAATGCCTCAGTGATTTCGATCATCATTCTAGAGTTCAAAGCATTCAATCTATCTGGTCTGTTCAATTTAAATATTGCATATTGGCCTGTACTATCTTTTTCATACAGTATGTTAGACATAGATACTCCTGTTATGAATTATTAACCCTATAAACCCATCCTACTAAAATTCTTGGCGCCCTTCGAGGGCCCGTGCCAAAGTGACAGAGTCAGCGAACTCCAAATCAGTTCCAGAAGGCAGTCCTCGAGCGAGTCGAGTTACAAGGACCCCAAGTGGCGCAATTAAACCTTTTACATACATAGCTGTCGCCTCACCTTCCAACGTAGGATTAGTTGCTATAAGTACCTCTTTAACCTCACCTTGTTTAAGTCGCTCTAATAATTCTCTTATTCGCAGTTTGTCGGGGCCGATTCCATCCATTGGGGAAAGCAGACCGTGGAAAACATGGTAACGGCCAGAAAAAGCACTGCTCCGTTCTATCGCTAAAACATCAAGTGGGTCTTCGACAACGCAGATTACCGTGCTATCTCTCCCAGGGTCGGCACATATAGAGCAAGGGGACTGTTGGGTAATATCCTGGCAATATTCACAAAAGACCACACTAGACACTACTTCTACAATAGAATCAGCAAGCGCTCTAGCATCCTCTTTGCTATTTCTAATTAAATGATACGCGAGTTTCTGGGCGCTTCTGGGCCCAATACCAGGCAACTTATTAAACTCTTCGATTAAACGCGTAATCGATTTTACAGAAAAATTATTTTGCGACATATTCAATACTTTAAAGACCAGGTATACCTAGTCCACCGGTTACGCTACTTAAATGCTTACTGGCCATTTCTTGAGACTTATTAGAAGCATCATTTATGGCAGCCATAACAACATCTTGCAAGGTTTCCATATCATCTTCGTCGACAACATCTGGGGAAATATCAACTTGGGTTACCATCTGATGCCCATTCATAGTGATTTTAACTACCCCGCCTCCGGCAGTTCCTATAACTGTCATTGTTTCAAGTTCTTCTTTTGCTTTTTCCAACTTATTCTGCATCTGTTGCATTTGTCGCATCATATTCTTATTCACTTTGGTCATCTTCTCCTTCCAATATAGTCTTCATCGATTGTTCATCAACAACTTCTGCTCCCATATCTATCGCTGCTTTGACTAGATGTCCTACACTCTTCTCTCGATCAATTTTTTCACATTTAAGAACATAGTGCCGCCCCAAGATTTCAGATAATTTCTTCTCCACTAAGGGTTTGTACTTAGGGTCTTCAATTTTTTGTTTGTGAAAATCATGGTAGAAACCTATAACAATTTTTTCATCATCTATGTCAATGGGAATAGATACACTTCGCAAAAATGCATCAATATTGCCATTAGCGCCAACGCCTTTAAACTGATCCACGATAACTTTCCATCTCGACTGCAGGTCACCAATTGAAATTGCTGACCCTTCTATTGGTGATACCGTCTCGTTTTTTGTTTCCGGGACACCAACTTGCTCATAATTGGTTTCCGCAGTTGCTAAATGATCCACCAAGTCTTCATTTTTGGGCTTCACTACCTGTGTTTCCATTGGGGTGCGGTCAGTAACTATAAGATTACTCGCGTTATCAGTTCCTTTATCTAGTTTTTCTTCAACTACTGGAGGAACCTTACTTTCAGATTTATTATGGTCCGGAGCAACTTCTGGGCTCCTAGAAGTCTCTCTCCCGATATTCATCTCGACAAAAATCAATTCAAGTTGTAACGGGCTCGCTCCTGACTTCACGTCTATAGCTACTAATTGCCTCAAAAATTCACTTAAATATTGTAAATTAAATTCGCCTGATAACTTTTGGCGCAATTCTAGATCATCGGGTGTCAAACCTAAGGTGGAACCAACTCCTGCCTTTATCAATAATAGTGACCGGGATTCTACTATCAATTCTCTTTGTAACTGGCGCATGTCTACACCTTGCGCATATAATTCACCTATTTTTAGTAGAACATCTTGGAGAGAATCTCTTGCTGCACTTAAGTTCATAAGTGAATATGCCCTTGCTGACCAATATGTCCCAAATAAATTTTCTGCTTCTTCTAAACTTGGACTATTACCAGCATTTAACACCAGATTTTCCAGAAAATTTGACGCATCTCTTAAGCTTCCCTCTGCCGCACGCACTAATACTCCCAAGGTATCATGGTCCACTTTAAGATTCTCTTGTGAAGCTATGAAAGAAAGTCTAGAAATCGCATCGGTTTGACCAATTTTTCTGAAATGCAATTTTTGGCATCTTGAAGCTATAGTTGAGCGAACACTTCCTTCTTCTGTTGTAGCCAAAACAAAAACAACATGCTGAGGAGGTTCCTCTAAAGTTTTAAGAAGGGCCTCTTCGGCATAATTTGTAAGGCCGTGAACCTCGTCAATAACATATACTTTTTTCCTGGCAACATTTGGCATAGTTGGGAGCTTAGATATCAAGTCACGCATATCCTCGACCCCTCTATGACTTGCAGCATCAATTTCGTGTAGATCTATAAAGGATCCTTCTCCGATTTGGGTACATATGCTACATCGGTTACAAGGTTCTCCTTTCCCATCATTATTTTCGCAATTTATGGCTTTAGCTAGAATTCTTGCAGTGCTCGTCTTACCGGTACCGCGTGGACCTACAAAAAGATATGCATGCGCTACGCGACCTTGTTCCAGCGAGGCTTTTAAAGTTGAAACCACATGATCTTGTCCTACAAGATCATTCAGAGACTGAGGTCGCCATTTTCTATAAAAAACATCATTCTGAACCATGGGTCACCTCTTCTAAAGAATGTGGTTGGAAACCTGCTAGTTCAGACAGAATCGCATTCTCTCTTAGATGCATTAAATCCTCATCATTGGCACTTTGATGATCATAATCAAGTAAATGAAGAAGCCCATGAACAATTAAATGAGCGGCTTCTTGCTTTATATCAATACTAAATTCATCTGCCTGCCTCTTCGCCTGAGGTACAGATAATATTATTTGCCCTATATCGTTTGGAGAAACTGAAAAGTTAGGAAAGTCGTTATCATTTTGTGATGCGGGAAAAGAAAGTACGTCAGTAACAGAATCTTGAGCGCGATACTGCTCGTTTAATGCTCTTACAGTATCATCTCCTGCTAGCAAAACTTCCACTTTGGAACGTAGTTCAACTTTTTCAGCATTCAACGTTCCTTCTACCAAGTGCCGTACCCATTTTTGAGGAATCATACGATGTTGTTCCCTCTCCGTACTAACTTCTATTTTATAGCCAGGTTTCAACAAACTAAAATCTCCTATATAACAAAATATTACACACCGATTACGGGTTGCTCAACCAAGAAGTCCACTGATTAGGAAGTTTCTTGGGTTCGTTTAGTAAAGGATGTGATAATTGTATCTATAAGATAAGCCCAAACCCACACCCCCAGATAAATCACACCACCTAATATTTGCAACGACTCAAAAAACGGTATGTACCGACCCAAGAAGAAAAACGCTAAAACCCCTATAAGATGAAACGGAAGACTTTTCATTAATCCAAAACGAGATGCCCTCACCCCTGCAATAGCCAGAGCTATTATTAGAAAACTTCCGACAAAAACACCGTAGTCATTGTTATCCCAGCTATTTATCAGTATGGGTCCAATCAGTATATACGAAACAGCAGCCCCCAAAAAGAAAAATAAAGCCCCCAAAACAACTGCAAATACTTTAGTAAAAATTGAAGTTCCCGGCGCTCTTTTCCGATTGTTTTTCCTGTTTGATTTCTTTCTGCTAGTTTTGTTTTTTCTGCGTTTTGCCATTTCTAGGTACCCTCCACAATTACATTGGAAATTGGATTTACCGAAGAAAAGATAAGCCAAGAAACTAAGAGTCCAATAAGAATTTTATCTCTAATAAAAACATCCTCAGGAGATCCCACTAAACTAGAATTATATGTCAAATATAGGTACCTTAGTATCCCCATAATAAAAATGGCAAACGCTAAAATAGCATATAGATTGTAAACCTGATAACTAAATAAATATGACCTATACGTTAAAACAATCGCTGGCACCAAAATTAGCATGCATATATCAATAAATTTTATAGAATACCTTGTTAAAATGGGCCGATGTGCAACGGCTCTTGATCCCAAAAGAATGATCTCCGCACGCCTCTTAGATAAAGATACATAAATAGCAATCAAAAATATGGATAACAAAATTGCGTTCCCACTATTAAATCCAATTATCACACTCCCCGCCAATAATCTTAGGACATACCCTGAGGCAACCGAAACGATGTCTAAAAGGAAAACGTGCTTGGCTACAGCAGAATATATACAAGAGATGACAAAATAAGATCCTATAATTAAAGCAAATATCTCATCTAATAAATAAGCGGAAATAATAGATCCTATGATTAAGAATATAGCAAACCCCACAGCCCAAATTGGCTCCACTATCCCTCTTGCTAACGGCCGCAATTTCTTTGTAGGATGAAACTTATCTCGCACGATATCCAATAAGTCATTAACTATGTATGCTGCACTTGAAGCGAAATTGAATATCATAAATCCAATACAGACAAGTCCTACTTCTTTGATATAGTGGTAGTCTCTAGTTAACGAAAAGTATTCCTCAATATTCAAAAGGAGTGGGAAAAACAAAAGACCATTTTTTATCCATTGTTTTGTTCGTAACAACCGGAATAAATAAAGCATAAGATACGCCTCTTATTTCTGAAGTGTCAGAAGATTCATGGACAATTGAAATAGTTCCTAAATAAACTATACGCTACTCGACAGAAGATGGTATCAAAATAATATGAGTACCAACAAAAATAAAAACCGTAGGGCACGCTTAGATAAATTACTAGTTGATAGTGGCCTTTTTGATGATGTTGAAAAGGCAAGATTTGCTATTGCAAGAGGTATGATTCAAGCTAACGGGCAAACAATTACCCATACGAATGCTCTTACAAATGTTAATTCAATAATATCTGTAACAGAACACGAGAAATACGTGAGCAGAGGCGGATATAAATTAGAAGGATTGCTGAAAGATATTAAAGCAGAAGTTAAAGATAAAGTAGCGGTAGATATCGGTGCTTCAACTGGGGGGTTCACCGACTGCCTTATACAATCGGGTGCGAAAAAAGTGTACGCCGTAGATGTGGGTTACGGACAACTTGCCTGGAAATTAAGAGAAATGGAAAATGTAATTGTTTTAGATAAAAACAATGCCCACCACGAGATCCCATTAGAAGAATTAGTGGACATAGCTGTCATAGATGTCTCTTTCATTTCTGTAACAAAAATTCTGCCTAATGTTATTCCTCTCATGAAAAACAATTGCGATATATTTGTATTGGTCAAACCTCAATTTGAAGCGAAAAAAGAAGAGGTTCCTAAGGGAGGAATAATCATTGACCCTATGGTACACGCCAAAACATTGCAATATGTTTCCTCTTGGGGAAGAGATCATGGTTTAAGGATCTTTGGTATAAGAAGATCGGTTATAACTGGTGCGAAAGGAAACTCTGAATTTTTTATTAATTTTCGAACCTAAGAAGAATACAGGTGGAGATAATTATTGATTTTCAAACCAATCTGCATTCATCTTGGTATACTCGCTCCATTCTTCAGGCAGTTCGCTTTCTTCAAATATAGCAGTCACTGGGCAAACTGGTTCACATGCAGCGCAGTCAATACACTCATCAGGATGAATAAAATACATATTATCTTCATCTGTCGTGTGAATACAGTCCACAGGGCAAACATCGACACAAGACGCATCTTTTAAGTCAATACATGGCTCCGCGATAATATAGGTCATCTACGATCCTCCGATAATATTTATGTCCAGGTGAGCTTATTATAAAACTTCAACCTAGGATATTATAGCGTCAGTTGGAATAATTACGAGAGCATAAATTCATATTTACCCCCCCATTATGACTGGCAATATTCGATCATGGAACGTTCCAAGGAAAAAATAGCCTGCTATTGCAGCAAGAATACCTATACTTAACATATCAATTCCGGACATTATAGGGTTCCGTTTTGTAAGTTTTGTTTTACCTACCCCCATCGCGAAAAGCCCGAGACCAGTTGCCGTAATAGATATAGCTACTACCGTAGATCCTTCGATTATTAAATAGGGTACGATGGGAACTGCAGTTCCTAGCAAAAAAGATACCCCCATTACCAACGCATCTTTCCAAGGTACGTTAACCATGTCCAAAGATAATCCTAACTCCTTTTCAATAACAGTTCGTAACAGGACATCTTCATTTTTCGCCATGGTCTCTGTTATAGCAACGGCTTCTTCCTCGGTTAAACCATCTGTCATCAGCGTTGATATTAGTTGCTCTATTTTCTTATTAGGGTCATCCATAAATTCAGTTAATTCAATATTAATTTGCGACTCTAGTACTTCCTTTTCCGCTCGAGAGGATAGAAAGCTCCCCGCAGACATCGACACAGTTCCTCCTAGTGCACCTGCGAGGCCGGCAATAATGGTTAACCCGTTATCGTTGGTTGCTCCATACACTGACGAGACTAAGACTACCGTGCTTATTAACCCGTCCTGTAATCCAAAAATTAGTTCTCGTATTCTAGTAAGACTTGCTACTCTAGTTTTTGATTCACTAAGATCTCTCCGTGCTTGCAAAATACGAGTTTCTATAAAATTATCGCGGCCGGAAGTACGTTCTTCTAATAATTTTCTAAGATTCCCAAGCGATCCGGCTAGAGACGCAGATATATCTTTAGAAAGTGAATCCTCATTGATGTTATTGGAGGGTTGTTTCTCATCCTCTGATTGGCTATTAGACACTAGATAACCTTTTTCACTGGAACGAATTGATTCCATTCTTCATTGTCTTTTAAGAATCTATAAAATGGATAATAAGGATCATGTGGTGGAGATGATGGTTTCGTTAATAATTGCATAGATGCTTCCTTTGGAGTTCTTCCCGCTTTCTTATGATTACACTTAATGCATGCTGACACAATGTTCTCCCAAATATACCGCCCCCCTCGGGATCTGGGCAACACGTGATCTAAAGTCAAGTCCTGCGTCACCAATCCACAATATTGGCATCGCTGCTGATCTCTTGTAAATAACTCACTTCTTGTCATCTTAATCACCCTATTGAACGGCTTGATATAAGCGAAGAGCCTTATGATCGATGGCATCTCAAATGAATCTGAAGAAGTATGGATAATTTTATCCTTCGGTTCGATTAATTCAGCCTTACCATTAATAATTAGAACTATCGAACGGCGAACTTTTGTAACATTCAAAGGCAGGAAATTACCATTCAATACAAGAACATCTGACTCTAAATTCATTCTTATTTCCCCAGTCCCTACAACTATCCTTCCATTCACTGGTGATTATATGCCTCAAAGAGGGATTCCCGTAGTCCTAAACTCTTCAATAAATTCAATTGTAAACTCAAATATAGATTTCAGGCGAGAATCCGACAAGGCATCGGCAGCCCCAGGTAATGAGGAAATCTCCATAACGAATATTATCGTTCCGACAATGAATGATCCTAATACCGCACCAAATAATGCTCCTCCTACTCGGTCAACCCAACCAAGTAACAACAAGGAAAGTACTTTTTTAAGAAAAGATGCCGCTGCCCAAGAGGCAAATATTGTGAAAACTATTACAGAAAAGAATGAAATTGCAGCCGAGATTTGTTGATCATTAATGAAGGTATCTATAGGGCCAATAAACTGGTCGGAAAAACGTAAAGCAAGAAATATACCTCCGATTATTCCAAAAATATTGGCAGTAACACGAACGAGCCCGATTTTTAATCCCAACACCATGGGAATCCCGACTAAAACAATAATTAGATAATCGAACCAAGCCATATTAGAATTAGTATAGCATCAAAAAAAAGTATCCTGGAATTATAAGTAATATAGAATATTAGTAGAAACTTAACCAGGATTGTATAGGTATAGCAAAATGCCAGACATAATAGGCCCTTTGGCGCTAGACGGACCAGTTGCTTCTGGAAAATCAAGCGTCGGAAGAACTTTAGCAAACCGATTGAATTGGGTTTTTGCAGATACAGGATTAATGTATCGAGCAATAGGATATTTAATGATCCACCACGATATTGAATCGAGTGATTCAAAATACCTATCCGAAATAGCTTATAAAGCAAATATTGATATAAGTGACGAAAAAGTCATACTAAATGGAGAAAATATAACCGCTCATATAAGATCACCAAAGGTAGCTAATAGCGCTTCTATCGCCGCAGAATCTTCCGAGATCCGAACCTTAATGGTTGAACAGCAAAGAAAAATAGCTGCAAATACAAATGGAAAAATCGTTATGGTGGGAAGAGACATCACTAGCATCGTCATACCCGATGCTCCTTTTAGATTTTTTTTAGATGCTTCCTCGTCTGTGAGAGCAAAAAGACGACTAACTGAGCAAATGGCAACTAACCCCAATCTTTCTATATCAGAAGTTAAAAAAGCGATAGATAACCGAGACAGGAGAGATACGGAAAGAGAGATATCTCCATTAAGGCTATCCTCTGGAACCAGACTGATTAACACTGAGGATTTATCATTAAATGCTGTAGTGGACAAAATAATGGGGTTAATTGAAAATTCAAAGACTTCTTAATTATTGAACGGGGAAATATTAATTTATTATTTTTTGGAGGTAGAGCAGGGATGAATACACGCAAGCAGTTAACTGAACAAGATCTAGCAAACATTATGTCATATGCAGGCATAGTCATTTCTCGTGAATCTATGACGAATCTTGCGACTAGGCAAAAAGTATACGCACAACTCTTGTCACAAATTGATCAGTTTAATTTTGGCTTAACTGGCCCAATAAATATTAGTGCTTCTATTACGCCAACCAATCAGAATACAGATGATAGCGAGTAAACCATGCAAGATGATCTTTTAAATCTTTCAATAGAGCAGATATCGGAGTTAATTCAGGATGGATCGATTTCTTCCCTCGACTTAACCGAAGCCGTACTAGATAACATAGAAAGACTTGAGCCAAAATTAAATGCCTTTATAAAAGTATTAAACGAGGAATCTATAGAAGCAGCCAAAGAGGCAGATGCCGCTAGAGCCAATGGAACGAACCTTGGTTCGTTACATGGTATTCCGGTAGCCGTCAAAGATTTATTCGCCACTAAAAATATCCCAAGTACAGCTGGATCAAAGATACTTTCGAATTGGGTTCCAGAACAAGATGCATCTGCCGTATCTAAGTTGAAAGCTGCTGGAGCTATCATAATAGGGAAATGTAATATGGATGAATTCGCTTTCGGGGGAACCACCGAAAACGATCATTATGGAATTACCCATAACCCTTGGGACATATCTAGATCTCCCGGTGGATCAAGCGGAGGGTCTGCTGTGGCTGTAGCATCAAGGATGGTTTTTGGATCTCTAGGGACAGATACCGCAGCATCCGTGAGAAACCCTGCTCATTTCTGTGGAATAGTAGGCTTAAAACCCTCCTACGGGAGAGTAAGCAACTCAGGAGTTGTTCCGTTGGCTTGGAGCCTTGACCATGTTGGGCCTTTTACTCGAACGGTTAAAGATTCCGCGATAATGCTGCAAGCAATTGCCGGGTATGACCCAAAGGATTCTTATTCTTCTAGAAATAAAGTTGAAGACTACACTAAAAATATTGATACCCCAATGTCAAATCTAAAGATTGGCATTTTAAAAGATTACTTCTGGGATCCGATTGAACCTTCGGTTAATGACGCAGTAGAAAAAGCTATTGATGTATTAACGGGCTTAGGCAGTAAAGCTCAAAATGTCACTTTCGATTCTGCCCACCTGTTCCCTATCTTAATGAACACTGTGCTGCCAGCAGAAGCTGCCGCGTACCATAAGCAATGGCTGGAAACCAAACAAACCGACTACGGACAAAAAATACTGGATCGGATTCTCCCTGGTCTGACAGTCTCAGGACCAGATTATATCAATGCTCAAAGAATCAGAGATCATCTGAAAACGAGTTTCATGCAAATGTTCGAACCGTTCGATGTGCTTATCTGTCCGACTGTGCCCTATACAGCAGCAAAAATCGGGCAATTAGAAGTAACAGTTGGAGAATCAAAGATTGAAGCCTCTGTGGCAAGAACTAAAAATCTTTTTCCATTTAACGCACTAGGATTACCCGCAATAAGCATCCCTTGTGGCTTTGATCAAAATAATATGCCTATCGGGTTTCAAATAATTGGGAAGCCATTCGAGGAATCGAAATTACTCCAATTAGGGAACAATTATCAAAAGAACACCACCTGGCACTTAATGTCCCCTATCATCGAATAAAGATCGAATCCAGCTATGAATCTATTTAAAACTAGAGCAGAGATTATGAAGGGTAAATTATGAGAAAGAATTATGATGGTACGATTAGTTTCGCTCCATCTGATTTAAACGTTTATATGGGGTCGCCTTTTGCCTCATGGATGGCCCGTCTCTCGATACACGATCCTGAACGTCTTAAGGGAATTGAAAAAGATCACGATGAAATGGATAAATTCCTATCTGATAAAGGTAAAGAGCACGAAGATTTGTTTCTCAAGTATCTAAGAGAAGAGTATGGGGCGGAAAATGTTGCTGAAATAGAAGAAGGTAGCCCCACTGCTATGCTGGAAGCGACCATCACGGCCATGGAAGCAGGCTATAAGGTAATCTTTCAGGCTTATCTTGAACGAGATCACTTTCGTGGAAAGGCTGATTTTTTAGTGCGTCGTGAAGGTAAATCAAAACTGGGCGCATATCATTATGAAGCCTGGGATACCAAGCTCGCTAAAACGACACGCCCTTACTTTCTAGTGCAATTATGCTGCTATAGCTGGATGTTGGAGAAAATCCAAGGGAAAGTACCGGAGGAAACGGTTGTTGTCTTGGGCGATAAAACAAAAGACCGTTTTCGTATTGCGGCCTACTATAGCTATTTTCAAAATCTTAAACAGCAATTTCTTCAAGTACAAGAAAATTTTACCGGCACTGAAGATACGATGCCGGATCTATCATTGGAAACAAATTTCGGTGCATGGGGAAATTATGCCCAACAGCTGTTGGATCAATTAGATAGCCTTGCCTTAGTCGCTAATATTCGTAAAAAACAAATTCAACATTTACATAAACACGGTGTCACTACATTAACTCAGTTAGCAAAGATTAACGATACAGAAATAGAAGGCATATCACCGGAAAGCCTCGCAAAAATCAAAGCACAAGCTGATATTCAACTACGATCGAGAGGCCAAGATAAGCCGTATTTCAAAGTGATCGAGAATGATAATCGCAAAGGTTTGTCATCTTTGCCTGAACCGTCAGACCTCGATATGTTCTTCGATATCGAAGGTAATCCATTCGGGGACAATGGGCTTGAATATCTGTGGGGCGTCAGTTATCACAATCCCAAAGCTGCTCAAGGTAAAGAGTACGCATTCAAAGATTGGTGGGCGCATGATCAAAAACAAGAACAACTTGCCTTAGAAGGCTTCATTGACTGGACGTACCAGCGATGGCAGCAAGATAAGACCATGCATGTATATCACTATGCTAATTATGAAATAGCGGCTATTCGTAAATTATCTACTCGTAATCAAACTCGCTTAGACGAAGTAAGCGAGTTATTAGAAAATGGCGTTTTTATTGATTTATTTAAAGTTGTTAAGAATGGACTTCTTATTGGTGAACCTAGCTACTCGATTAAAAATGTTGAACACCTTTATCGGGGTATACGTACAACAGATGTGGCTAGTGGTGATGAATCTATAATTGCCTATGAGAATTGGCGTGAAGCGGGCGGCGCTATAAATTGGGAAAAGCAAGAAAATGGTTATAAAAGCTGGTTGGCTGATTCAGATAATTTTAATTGGACAGTATGGGAAAGCTTGGAAAAGATCCGTAATTACAATATTGATGACTGTGAATCGACACTTCAACTGGCGGACTGGTTACGTGAGCAACAGCAAGAATTTGGTATCAGTTATTCACCGGTTGAAGAAGTAAAATCTACGGAAGAGAAAACGGATGTACAAGTTAGGTATCAAGTTGCGCGTGAGCTTCTATTTGGCCGGCAACAAGCATTAGTTGAACGCTTTCAAACTGAAGAGAAATTAAACAAAGATCCCATTGCAGAGTTATTAACCAACTTACTACATTTTCATGTTAGAGAGCGTCAGACAAATAGTTGGGCATACTATGATCGTTTAGAAAAAGATGACGAGCAGCTGTTTGATGATGACACGGTAATCTTTGATATTACTGTTACAGAAACGAACCACGACCAAGCTGTGTATTTATGTAAGGGGACATACAACCCAGATCAATCAATAAGAACCGATAAAATAGAGAACGCCACTATTCAAGGTACCGATGTTCAAGTCAGTGATGTTATTTTCACCCAAGATGATAAGCCTAAAGGTGAAATCAGTTTTAAAATTAAAGTAGCTGATGAAGTTGCGCTGGAACAATCCCCACTCACTTTATTTGGTAACGACCCTTTCTATAATACGAGCACATTAGAAAACAAGCTATGTGAAATCACTGAAAATTATTTTGAGAAAGGTCTGTTGTCGGGTGCAACCGCTACCATTCTTAATCAAGACAATCCTGAGTTTGCCACGTTAGTATCACCTTTGCCTGTTTCACGAGCGCATTATCCTGATGCTAATGAATATATACAAGCTATGATTGCTACGATTGAAGCAATGGATAATACGTGTTTATGTATTCAAGGACCACCAGGTTCAGGTAAAACCTATACAGCAAAAAATGTGATTGCCGCATTGGTTAAAAATGGCCAACGTATCGGTATTATGTCCAACAGCCATGCGGCCATTATGAATTTACTTGAAGATCTACCAGAGCTATTACCCGATTCACGTTTAGTGAAAGTAGGCAATTACGGATCGCTAAAAGACTGGGAGGAACTGGACTTGGGTTGGCCTCCAAATTTCTTGTACCGTCCAACAATGAGTTTTAAACAAAATGAACCTTATGGCTCTTTTGATGTGATTGGCGCAACCGTTTGGGGCTTTGCTAAATCACAAAGTGACAACGAAGAGCCTGTTGATTATTTATTTGTTGATGAAGCCAGTCAAGTTGCTCTTGCCAACTTAGTCGTTGGAGCAGGTGCTGCTAAAAACATTGTTTTAATGGGTGACCAAATGCAGCTTGCACAACCAATACAGGCCTCTCACCCTGGTAAATCTGGAGAATCAGCATTAGAGTTTATGTTGAAAGGTGCTGCTGTTATTCCGGATGATCAAGGCGTGTTCTTAGAGCGTTCCTTTCGAATGCACCCAGATGTCTGCCAGCCGTTATCAGAGATTGTGTACGAAGGAAAATTGCACGCGGACAAGGATAATACAAATCAATCAATCGATATTAATCAAGCTACGCATATAACAAAGCCGAATGGAGTTTTATCTATTCCTGTGCAGCACGCAGGCAATACACAAAGCAGTGAAGAAGAAGTTATTGTGGTTCAGCAGCTAATTAATGAACTAAAAACAGGCACATTTACGGATAAAGAAGGCAACATATCACCTATTACAGATAATGATATCTTGATTATTGCGCCATACAATATGCAAGTTAATCTACTTAAAGAAAAGCTAAAAGGTGACTTTAACGTTAGCACTATTGATGGAATCCAAGGGCAAGAAGCACCAGTCGTTATTATTTCAATGACTGCTAGTGATGTAGCTGAATCAAGCCGCGGATTAGACTTTGTGTTTGATATTAACCGCTTGAATGTAGCAGTTTCGAGAGCACAGGCTTTAGCTGTTATTGTGGCCAGTGAGGGGTTGGAAAAAGCTCATGTTCATAGCGTGAAGCAGATGGAGAGAGTCGGTTTTTTTACAAAACTGACAGAAACTTTAGACACCAATTAATTTGATTTAACGTGAATATATACGCGCTTTATTAGTAAAGGCTAGATCAGAAGTAATAGGTGTGTCGAAAAACACTTCTAACTTCATCGTTCCAGTATCGATTAATTGTAATAAAGCTGTCCCACTTGCAAAATCCTTATTACACCATTCATTTTTAGATCGTCCTGTGGCAGTGTGACCACTTCCATCACAAGGAGTGAGTTCACGCAATTCATACATTACGAGACCAGATTCTGTGGTGACCGAATCGAATGAAGGTGCAGGAAGTGCAACACCGTAAATTACTCCCATTTCTTTATCGCTAAAATCATCACCAATGCCAACTCTTAGCATCGATTCGTCAAGATGATTTGGTACTAATGCCACATGAGTTTTGAAATAATTACCGAAAGCATCTTTGCTGTTCTCGTCTGAACCAGAATATGAGGTTCCATCTATGTACCAATTGCCTTGTAACGTATCTTTGACATCATAACCAAAAATTCCCCCTCGTGGTGACATAGTTCGAAGACTTTTAGCTTCCATTGCAGAACGTAATGGTTCTTCATAATATTCAAAAGAATCTCTTTCGAAAAGTTTAAACGGCTCACCTGCTTGACCATCTGAACCACCATAATATGCTTTTATATTTACCAAACCTGGGACTACATTACGAGTTAAATCAATCACCGAAAAATCAACTTTTGCTCCATCAGTGTGTTTTCCGAGTAGTTCACCAGTTTTGACAGGTATTCGTACCCTTTTATCCCAACTATCTCCTAGCTCGGTTTGAAATTTTTCAGGAACACCTATTACGTGATCCAATATCAAATAAAAATCACATGAATATTCAATAACATATTGAACTTCGTAACTTTGACCTGTTGCACCCCCAAAACTATTTGCAGCGTTTGCAGTACCTCTATTCGTTAGATAAATAATAGTTCCATCAATGGGTGACTTAACATCAGCAATCACATTTTGCTTCGGATAATAATATTGGTGGCTAACAGGTGTTATATGCACCCCAGAAAGTGCACCCAAGGGTTTTACGAAATCGAGATCCTCAGGCGCAATTGGTGATATCGGCATCATTGAGTTACCTTCACCAAAACATTCGCCATGCCATCGATTTCTTACGATGTCAGCTGGGTCAGAATCCGCATTAATGCTAGGACGATTATTATTGCTTGGTGGACTATCTATTGGTTTGTTACCAACAATTGCAGAAGTATCAATAATAACTACAATTTCTTCACACCCGGAAGATACACATTCCTCTAAGGTAATTCTTGCTTCAGGAACGAGTTGATAGTGTTCCTTTAATTCAAATTCATAAACACTTCCTGTGACCCACCCTGAAACATTAGATTCCCATCGTAGTTCGGAGCCTTGGGTGGTACCAATAGCTTTACACGAGATCTTTGGTACTGACTCATCAAATAAACAATCTGCAGACAGTTCTACAGGGCCTGAAGCGGTGGGTTTCGAAGTAGATGGGCCCTCATTCGTTTTGGATGATTCTGAGGTCGAAGTAGCTGGTCCCTCATTCGTTTTGGCTGATTCTGCCGTCGAAGTGGTTGTTTGCTCCATGGAACCCGATTCCGATGCGCTCTCATTATCCCCACTACAACCTGCGACCAAAATCACCAGACCTACGAGTACTCCGAGTAGTTTCAATTGTGTAGCCTTCCATTTGTATACGATTCATTGCGGAAACCTTAGTCAGTACAAATTACTTTTACCAGAGACAGCCTACCATGACTATCCATCACCCAGCAAAACAGAAAACTTTGTCCTTAGTGTGTTTATGAAGATTTGGGATCGTACCTACTTTCGGCTATAAGGGCGACGCCAGAAAATATAGAGAATCCATAATAAAGCGGTTACTGTAGCGAACAAACTTCCAGTCAGACTAAATAGACCCCAAGGTATTCCAATAAAAATAACTGGTAGTGATAGGAATTTTAACCATTGAGACAGTTCTTTTTTCATCCCCGCGCCCCAGATTAATGTCTGTTTTTATGATCTTGATATGTATTGATTTAAAATACTAGATTGAATCAATCATAATAACACCATACTGCCACTGTCTTGAGGTAATATCGTGCTTGTCTAAAACTGCTTCCACTAAACTAATCATCGTATTTGAATTACCACATATAATCTTGAGTGGCATATCTTTTGGAAAACTGTTTCTTAATACCCAATCTTCTACTAATAACGAAACATCCGCATGTCGTTCTCCATGTAAATCTAGCGTTTTAATAGTCTACTCCACTAACGTTTTCATAAAGGTCAAATATTGTAGTGTTTCTCTTTGGATTATCTATTGTTGCCTTAG